>NZ_AOLI01000019.1:696869-740399 GCF_000336955.1 Haloferax larsenii JCM 13917
TCCCCTGCTCAGTCTCTTCGACTAGTTCTAAATCCTCATAACTCTGGAGAACGCTCGAAAATCCGCGATCTGTAGGCCCTCGTTCTTCGCGCACAAAGCCCCATTCTTCTTCGTTGACTTCTTCGGTATTGTACCGGTACTGGTAGAGACTTTTGTGGTATTTCAGTTCGCCCTCTATCTTTCCTCCAAACTCGTCTAAGAGTAGGAGTCGCTGATGTTTTGCTTCCTCTTTTTCACTCATTAGTTGAACCTAACAAATGTCGCCTGAATTGTTTCACGTCGAAGGCGGACCTGTTTTTCAAATTCTGACTGGTATGATTCGTCGGATGAAGTCACGATGAATTGCTTCTCTTGTTTGTTCAGGAATTCTAGAAGGCTATCTTGACCGTCTTCGTCCAAGCTGGTAAATGGTTCGTCAAGAACAATCACGTTCCAATCGGTGAGGTTTGCTTCTCGAGCAAATTCGTTCAGTGTAACCGCGAAACTCACATTCAAAAGTTGAGTTTCAGCATCGCTGAGGTCACCTTCCTCCCCGTAGTAGCGGTCTCCAGTATTTCCTGGGAGAACTATATCACCGTCTTCGGAGACACGGATATTCAGACTAAGTTCGTCGGCGACTTCCTCATAGTGGTCTTCCCATCGGCTTTCGAAAGAGCTGATGTCCTCTCTACTGGTTTCAGAGAGCTTGACTATCTCTTCACTGGCTTGTTGCCGATACTGTGTTAATTTCCGCTTCCGATTATCGATTACCTCAATTCTATTTTCTAACTGTTCGACTTGCTGTTCTGCCTGTTCGACAGCCACTCTATGTTTCTTGATCTCTTCTTCAGTCTTTGACTCTATGCCATCAATTTGGTAACCGTTTTGCCGAAGTTTTCGTTCTACAAATCGGTCAACTTGCTCAATTTCAGGAATCCCGCTTTTCAATTCCGCCTCTTTTTCGCCTAGCCCTTCTAGGCGTTCCTGAATTTCATCCAGCCTATTCAGGATCTCATCAACACGGTCGTTGGATACATCAATTCGTTTTCCTATATTCTCTTTTAGCTCAGTGAGCGAGTGTTTTTCTCCACAGAAAGGGCAATATCCTTGCCTCACACGGTTTTCGGCTTTTTCTGGGTCAATACGTTCCTCACAGACAGGACAAACGAAATCAAAGACAGCGTCAGCAATGACCTCAACAATCTCAGCTGAATGGTATCGTTGCCAGCGCGATTTTTCTTTTTTGAGAGTCCTCTGTTCCTGACGGAGGCCCTCTTGTTCTCGAAATACTTCTGAGAGGTCTTCCCTAATAGAAACTTCCTCAGCCAGTTTTGAATTAATCTCTTTCAGTTTCCCTTCCTCAATGAGATCTCCCAACTTCTCGTATTTTTTAAGTTGGTTCCTTGCGCTGCTTCTCTCGTTTCGAACATCTTTGAGATCTGTTTCTAATGCAGACGCTTCCGAGGTCAGCTGTCCAATCTCCTCGGACAGTTGCTCTTTGGCTCGTTGGTGAAACTCCAGATCTTGTTGGGAATCTAGGTCAGTTACAGCTCGAATTAGCGCGAGTCGGTCCTCCTTCGAAAGTGTTGATAATGGAAGTTGGTTTGTGTGAGTGTGAAGGAAGTGGCATTTGATTAGATCTTCCACCGAGATATCTGAGCTAACTTCGCTGCACAGATGTTCTTTGAATCGACTTTTCGCGTTGCTCGCCGTGAGTTCATCTGACCCAGTGTCAAAGACAGCCTCTGGAACCCCTCGGTAGAATTTAGAACCATCTGTAAATCCCAATTCAACCTTATTCCCTCTGCCTGTGGCTAAGTCAATTGTGTAGCTGGAGCCGAGTAGATTATAGAGAATCGCATTTAGAGACAGGGTCTTTCCAGTTCTGTTCTGGCCGCTAATTAGAAAATTTTCGCCATCAATCCCTGACTCGGCAATGCCACCGTATTCGTCTTTTGCGAAATGACCAATGTCAAAATCACTGATTTTCATTATCAATTGTATTGTTTGGCATATGACCTTATAATAGTACGGAAGCTAAGGTATTGTCGGTAAATGAATAGATAGAAAATGATTACTGAAGCAGGAACCGTATAGAGTAATCCCATTAGTCCTTGATAGAAATATGAGAAGAAGGGCAGGGTAAATAGTGTGAGGAACCCACAAACAATGGTGACTACTTTTTGAACGGATCGGCGGTCGAGCTTGTCAATATTTTCTTGGACATCGTCATAATCGTAATAGAACTGGTCATTCCCAACTTTATTTCNTATTTCGAACGTCCTCGTTTGCCTCCTCAACTAATTCTTGACCCGCAATCCATTCCATAATCGGGTCGTTGAGAGAGTCAATTAGAAATATGATCAATATCGTGGGAGTGGCCGCTAAAAGAATTTGAAACTTGTATTCAAGCTCGACAGGAAGAGTTTCTATGCCGAAAAAGAGGTATAGAGTAAATACTAGACCTCCCACACCAGCTTCTCGGAGTATACTCCAGTCCATCTATCCAATAACTCTATAAAATGCGGATACTTGACTTGTTGGTCAATATCACATTTTGTAACCAATATTATGAGTATGGCTCAGAGCGAACAAACTGGGTTTTAAACACACCTAACTATTATACTAATTTATCACAATTGGTGGATGTTTGAGATCTACCGTATGAGGCAAATGACTACGCCGAAGGCGTGATGTGGTCCGGCCAATCATCTTGGCCTTTCGAACCGAGGACAGGGGTTCAAATCCCCTACCGAGCATTTCTCTGAGGAACAACGTGACGAAGAGAAAGCGGAGCGTAGGGATTTGAACTAGCGAGCAGCGTGCTGCGAGTGAAGTTCAAATCCCCTACCGAGCACTTCTCACGAACACTAACCTCCGAGAGACCTCTGCGCCCCGCTTCGACAAGCGACCCCCCCTCCCACCCAACCGACCACTTCGATACCATGTGGCACACTTTTAGGCCTATAGAATAAATAGATTATATAGTATGGCCCTCTGTCGGTTACTGCCGACCCCCTCGGGCGGTGAGACATGATGCTCGAACAGGAAGCGCTCTCTATCGACCCCACCGTCTCGCGGTTGTTCATCGCGGCGGCGTTGGGGATGTTCCTCGGTTTGGAACGCGAGCGGTCGAAGAAGACCGCAGGAATGCGGACGTTCACACTGACGAGTCTCATCGGCGGTCTCGCAGTCGTCCTCGACAGCGGTATCGTCCTGGCGATTGGCGGACTGCTAGTCGTCGTACAAGCGGCGTTGCTCGGCGGGCGCGGTCTCGTCGAATGGAACGGGAGGCCCGCCGCGGAGGAGGCTGTTGCCACCGAGGAGGTCGGCCCGGTCGCAGCCACCGAAGACGACGATGACGACGACGGCGTGAGCCTGTCGTTGACCACGTCTACCTCCCTGCTCGTGGCCTACGGAGTCGGTGCCGCGGTGGTGGCCGGCTACGTCATCGAGGGGGTCGTCGTCGCGCTCACGTCGTCGCTGTTGTTGGTCCTCCGGCGGGAACTCCACGGATTCGCCCATCGCCTGACGACCGACGAGGTTCGAAGCGCCATCGAGTTAGCCATTATCGCGTTCGTCGTCTACCCCCTACTTCCGAACCGTCCGCTGGGGCCGTGGGACGCCGTCAGACCGCAGACAGTCTGGCTGCTCGTCGTCGCCGTGAGCGCCATCGGCTTCGTCAACTACGTCATCATCAAACGCTACGGCGAACGCGGTATCGCCATCACGGGCTTCTTCGGGGGGTTGGTCAACTCTACGGCCGTCATCGGGGAGATTGCGGGTCGAACACAGCGCAACCCGTCGATTCGGCCTCTCGCCGTCGGTGCGATTCTGATGGCCGATGCGGCGATGGCGATTCGAAACTTGTCGCTCATCGTCGTGTTCGTCCCCGAAATCGCACTGGAGGTCGGACTACTGCTCGGACTCATCGGCCTCGTCGGGGTGAGCTACGCGTTGCACTCCAGAGAGTGGGGCGTCGACCTCGACGTGGCGTTCGAATCGCCGTTTAGCCTCAAGAGTGCACTCCGATTCGGCCTGTTCTTCCTCGTGGTGCTTCTCGCCTCGGCGGCCGCACAAGAGACGTTCGGGACGACCGGGTTCGTGGTGACGAGTTTCCTCGGCGGCTTCGTCTCCAGTGGGTCGGTCGTCACGACGGTCGTCACACTGTACGGCGGTGGCCAAATCGGGAGTACGACCGCCGTCGTCGGGGTACTGGCAGGGACGGCGGCGAGCATCTTCGTCAAGATACTCCTCGCCGCGAGTGTCGACCGCACCCTCCTCGCTCCGGTCGCACGGAAGAGCGCACTCCTCGTCACCTCCGGCGCAATCGGCGGCTGGCTCGTCGTCCTCATGTGACGCCCTGCTGTCACAACATTCATGGCCCCCTGAGACAGCAATCCAAGCGCACTGGTTCGGTGCATGTTCTGTACCCGAGCAGGCCACAGAAGAGTCGCCCACCGGTCGTCCCCCGGTGTGGCGACGGCCGCTCGTACAACCTACCTAACAGGAAGAGCCGATGGCTTGAGGTTCCCCCCGGCCTATCCTGTGGCAGAGTCGACCACACGCATGAATCGAATCCCGAGACCGAGCCGTGACCACCGCCTATCGGAGTCGAACCGGGGACCGAGGACGACCACCGCGACCGCATCGAGCGAGGGGCAAGCCTGATGAGCGACTCGACGCGGGCGATTCTCACCGCAGGGACGCTCGTGGCACTCGCCGCGACTGCAGGTAGCCTCTACTTCAGTCTCGGCCTCGGGTTGACGCCGTGTGACCTCTGTTGGTACCAGCGTATTCTGATGTATCCGCTGGTGGTGGTCCTCGGCGTCGCCGCAGTCGAAAAACGAGAGGGTGTGTGGAAGTCCGTCTTGCCGCTCTCGCTCGGTGGTGTGGCGGTTTCCGGCTATCATACGTATCTGCAAGTCGCGCCCGGTGCGACCTGCACAATCGGCGGCCCGTGTGCGTCCATCCAGTATCCGATGCTCGGCGGGCTACTGACTATCCCGCGACTCGCACTTGTCGCGTTCCTCCTCGTGACGCTCCTCGTCGGCGGGATGGCCCTGACGAGTGGGAGCCGAAACGACCCGTGGCGGGTGTAGGCAGTAGCGGGCTTCATCGGCGTCGCTGAACTCTCTCGTCCCCCTCAGTCCAGTTTTTCGTAGGACGCGTCGAGGTCGACCATCGGTTCGGGGTAGTCGATGCCCAACTGGACGCCGTAGTCGGCTTGTTCGGCGTCGGTCAGTGTCCACGGTTCGTGGGCGTACTCGGGTGGCAGGTCAGCGAGTTCGGGAAGCCAGTGTGTCACGAACTCGGCGTCTGCGTCGTACCGGCGGGCTTGCGCGACGATGTCGAAATACCGGTCGCGCGAGTCGTTGCCGACACCCGCGATGTACGCCCAGTTGCCGTAGTTCGAGGCGGGGTCGTAATCGACCAGTTGCGTCTCGAAGTAGGCCGCACCGCGCCGCCAATCGAGTCGGAGGTTGTTCGCGAGAAACGACGCGGCGTTCTGGCGCGCTCGATTCGACACGTAGCCGGTCGCGTTCAACTCGCGCATGGCCGCATCGACGAAGGGAATCCCGGTTTCGCCCGCGGCCCAGCGGTCGAACTGCGCGTCGTCGTCTCGCCAGTCGATATCGGTCCGGTTGCGGATGCCACTTCGCTGGAAGAACTCGCCTCCGTGTTTGGCGGTCTGGAACTGGAAGAAATCGCGCCAGCGCAGTTCGAACGTCAGCCAGTAGGTCGAGTCGTTCGACACGCGCACGTCTTCGTAGCGTTCGACTTCTGATTGGACGTACCGCGGAGAGAGACATCCTTCGTTCAACCACGGAGAAAACTTCGAGGAGTAGTCGCGGCCGACCAACCCGTTTCGCGTCTCTTTGTACTCCCGAAGGTGGTCTCCCTCCCAGATGTACGACTCGACGCGCTCGCGGCCAGCCGTCTCGCCGCCTTCGAACAAGGGGATTGCCTGTTCGGAGGGGGTTGCCTGTTCGGAGGGGGTTGCCTGTTCGTTGTTGGGGGACGCCAGGGGTTCGTCTTCCGCCTGCACCGCATTCGACACGTCCTCGTCGAGGTCCGAGAGCGCAGGTATCTCTCCCGGTTCGGGCACTGAATCGGGGAGTGCTGGAAGTTCTGGGGTGTGCAACGGCTCGCGGATGCTGGCGTCGTTCTCGACTGCCTTCCGAAACGTCGTGTACGTGTCCGGGAGGGCGCCGAGGTCCATCGGGAGGTCATCTGGATGCGTCAGCGTGTGCCCCCAGAACCGCCGCGGTTCGACTCCCACGTCGTCGAGTGCCTGCTGGACCGCCGATTCGACCTGGCGCTCCTCCGGCGTCGGCCACGTGTGCATTGACACGCTGTCAGCACCGACCGCGGTGGCAACGTCTGGAAGGACCGCCTCTGGACGGCCGATTCGAACCACGAGGTCGCTGCCGCGGTCACGGAGTGACGACCGAAGGTCGGCGACCGATTCGAGGCGGAATCGAAGTCGGTGGAGTCCGGTCTTTCGAACGTCGAACGAGTCGGGGCCGCCGTAGGACTGCTGGCAGTAGTCACGAGGGTCAAAACAGTACACTGGGACGACCCGGTCGGCACCGCAGGCGTCGACGAGTGCCTCGTTGTCGTGGAGCCGAAGGTCGCGGCGGAACCAGACGAGCGCGGTGTGTGAAGACATCGACGGCGGCGCTTAGGATGGGGTGTACTTGAGTCGAGTGGCCGTTCGAGTGGGCAGGTTCGGTCGCCGGATTTAGGCCTTGTTTTGCGTCCACTCGCGGAGTTCGACGCCCGTGACGACCGCGACGAACGCGAGTGAAACGAGTGCGACGAGTCGAGGGTCGACCCACGAGATGAGTGGGACGCCCATCCATTCGCCGACGACGAGCGCGAGGCCGGCGAGACACGACGCGAACGTCAGCGCGGCCGCCGGTCTCGAATCCTCGCCGTCGATATAGTAGGGCGCGAGTTCGGCGGCGTGTTCCGCGAGCGAGACCTCCTTTCCCACCGAGTCGTAGTCGACGATTTCGAGTGCATCGAGCTTCGGGAGATGCGTCTGGTGCAACGAGATGTAGACGCTCTGGCGGACGTTCTTCGGCGGCGGCGACTCGCCGGACTCCACCTCGGCGATGTGCTCGGCGAGGTCGCCGACGGCCTTCGACCCCTCTCGTTCTCGGAGTTGTTCGAGCACGAGTCGTCGGCGATTGTTTCGAAGGACGTCGTGAATCTCGCCCGCGTCCAACCTGTCGCGGACAGACTGGTCAGCGGTCGTCATCGCCCCGGTTAGAGCCAGTCATCGGGCTTCGTGTCGTAGTCAATCTCTCCCGCAGCGATTCGTTCTTCGAGTTCCGAGTCGAGGTCGTGCGTCTCGAACTCCTCGCCGTCGTACCGAACCCGAATCGCGCGCTCGGTCGGCGTCGGCTCACGCCCGCGTCGCCGGGCGACTTCGACCTCGTGGTCGTCGAACTCCTTGGTGATGGTCATCAGATTGACCGGGCGGCCCCAGAGGTGGTGGACGCGTTCGAGCACGCCCTTCGCTTGCTCCATATCGAGCACGACACCGTTGTACTGGTGGCCCAAGAGCAGTTCGCCGCGGTTGTCGAAGTTGCCGTCGTAGACGGCAATCGTCGGCTTGCCGAAGTTCGTGAACTGGAAGAGGAGTTTCTTCTTGACGTCTTCGTACTGGGTCGACGAGACGCGGAACTGCCGCGACGACTGTGAGTACTCGTAGGCGAAGTAGTGGTTCGACCGGACGAACTCCTCGGTGAGGAACGCGTCGAGGAACGTCACGTCGTTGTGACTCTCGCGAATCTCGCGCATGCGGTCCCACCCGACCGTCTTGTCGACATCCGCAATCGCCTCTTCGACGGTGTCGTAGCGGGTGTCGTCGAACATGTACCGCGTCAGCTGTTCGAGTTCGGACCGTCGGATGCGACTGATGAAGCCGCGGTTCTGCGGTTTGACCAGCGAGTAGTGACGCTCTGCCAGCCCTTCGTACGAGAGCACCTTCCACGGGTAGGTGTCGACGTCGACCGACTCGTCGCCCGACAGCGCGCGGTCGAGCATCTTGTGGTCGACCCGTGGGTCGTCTGGACCCAACTCGACGAGGTCGTCCAGCGTCTCGCTCGACACGCTATCGATGACCGGGTCGGTTTCGAGGAGTCTTTGCACCTCGTCGAAGTCGATTTCCTCGGTGAAGTTACGCCACGTGATACCTTTCACGCGAAGGAGTTTGTCGGCGACTTCGGCGCGGTTCGTCGTGTTCTCGATGTACTCCCAGAGTTCCTTGCCGAGTTTGTAGGGGTTGAGACCGGGCGACCCGAGAACGCGCGCTTGGTGGTCGGCGTACGTGATGAACTCGTCCGTGCCGGCGAACCGTTCGTCGCCCATCATGAGCGACTCCCAGTAGGCGGCCCAGCCTTCGTTCATCACCTTCGTCATCTTCTGGGCGGCGAAGTAGTACGCCTCCTCGCGAAGCATGTCGAGGACGTCCTTCTGCCACGGCTCCATCTCCTCGGCCTTGCCGGTCTCTTCGTCGTAGCGCATCCCGTGTTCGCGGATGTACGCGAGCACGTCTTTCCGTGGGGCCGTTATCTTCGCGGCCTCGCGCTCTGCTTCTTCGACGCGGTCGACCCACTCATCGTCGAACACCTCGCGCCGGACGTCTTCGGAGATGTTGAGGTTCTTGAGTTGGTCGCGGATGTCGTCGGGGATGCGCTCGTCTCTGTCTTCGGCCGCTTCGCGAATCGACCGGTGTTGGTCGATGGTGTCTTCGAGACAGAGGATGGCGTCGATGAACTTCTCGACCTCGTCGCGGCTCACGTCGGGAAACTCGATGTACCGCTCGATAGTCTCGCCGTGGCGTTCGAGCATCGCTGCGGCGTTCAGGTCGCCCTCGTCGGAGAACAGCCCGAACCACTGATTGTTCTTGAAGAAGTCCGAGTGCGCCTCGACGTGCGTGATGACCGCCTTCTGGTCGGCCAGCGAGTTCGACTCCTGGAGGAACGCGTTCGAGGGGTCGTCGTTGTTGACGATTTCGAACGCCTTGCCCATGCCGAACTGGTCTGTCTTGCGCTGTCGGTCGTAGGTCATCCCCCATCGCCAGTGCGGATAGCGGTTCTGGAAGCCACCGTAGGCGATGAGCTGGTTCATCTCGTCGTAGTTGACGACCCAGTAGTTCACCGGGTAGGGGTCCAATCCGAGTTTCTTCGCGAGTGCGCCCGCTTCACGAACGGGTTCGTCGAGGCGGGCGGCCTCTCGCTGTGCGTCTCTGCGGTGTCGTCTCGAAGTCATTCTACTGTCGCCTCCGTGCTGAGTATGCGGTAGATTGCGTCTATCACGTCGTCTGGTTCGGAGACGTATGCCACGACGACGTTGCCCTCGTCACCGAGAAGTCGTTCGACCTCTTCGGCGTGCGTTGCGTTGATGGCGGTGCCACCGGGCTGGGTCTCCACGTAGGCGTGGAGGTTCGCCGGAATCTCTTCCATGAGCGGGACGACCCGCTCTTTGGTGTCGTTCGACGAGTTTTCGGAGTCACCGGCGGCGAAGACGTAGCGGTTCCACTCGTGCCACGGGTAGCGCTCGTCGAGCACTTCCTTCGCCAGTTCGTAGGCCGACGAGATTCGCGTCCCGCCGCCCGAGCGAATGCCGAAGAACTCGTCGCGTTCGACCTCCCACGCCTCAGCGTCGTGGGCGATGTAGACGAACTCCGCGTGGTCGTACTTGCCAGTGAGATACCAGTCCAGCGGCGTGAAGGTGCGCTCGACCAGTTCGCGCTTCGTCTCTCGCATCGACCCCGACACGTCGCGGATGTTGACGACGACGACGTTCGAGCGCTTCTTCTCGATGATTTCGGGGTGGCGGTAGCGTTCGTCCTCACGCCGGAACGGAATCTCTCTGAGTCCGTCGCGGCGGATTCGCTGGACGGTCGTCGTGCGCTCGACGTTTTCTTCCATCTCCTCGAAGGAGTCCCACGTCCCGCGCTCGTCGTCGGGAATCCGCGTCCACTCGTCTTCGATCCACGCCAGCGAAACGAGGATGTTGTTCTCGCGAGACCAGCGGTAGACGTCGTCCGGCGAGGTGTCTTCGACTTTCATCGCCTCGCGGACGTAGTCGTCGTCGAAGTCGGTCGCCAGTTTTCGCTTCAGCCCCTCTTTGAACAGCCGCTCGAAGTCGAGTGTGCTGTGGGGACCGGTGCGGGTCACGTCGGTGAAGTCGCCCTCGATTTCGTCGATGACTTCCTTCCCCTTCGGTTCGAGTTCGAGTCCGAGTTCCTCGTCGAGCGCCTCGGCGAACTGCTCGGGGTCCATCTCGTAGTACTCGTGTTCGGCCCCCTCTTCGCCGGGTTCGCCTTCGTCGCCCTCACCGGGGGCGGGTTGGGGCTGGCCGAGTGGCTGGCCCACGTCGGGCGTCCCGCCTTTCCCCTGTCCGACGCCGCCCATGTCGAGGCGGTCGTATTTGAACTCGGGGAGGTCGACGACCTTGATTGGAATCTTGATGTCTTTCGACCCTGATGCGCCGAGGTCGCCGTAGGAGATGAACTCCTTGAGGTCCTCGCGCCGCTCTTCGCCCACTTCACGGAATCGTTCGAGGTCGTCTCTCAGTCCCATTGGGTGCTCACCTGCTCCATGACGGCGCGACTCGTGAGTTCGGCCGATGCGGCGGAGTAGCCGCGTTTCTTCATCTCTTCGATGGTCCGTTTCTTCACGGCCTCCGTCTCGGTGTTCGCCGGTGGGTCGTCCCACTGGCGCGGGTCGAGGTCCTCGAAGAGGCGGCGGACGTCGTCCCAGTCGTGCGTCTCCAAGACGGTTCGGATGACGGGAATCTCGGTCAGGTCGACGTCGCTGACTTCGAAGCCTTCGTCGCGGTTCTCCCACGCGTAGCGATTGAGCGCGGTGATGACCTTCTCGTGACGGAACTCTTCGACGTCGTCGTCGGGGTCGTTCCCGTCGTAGTTGTCCTCGGAGAACCGACCGAGATGCTCCGTCTCGAACAGTTTCATGAGGAGCGGGTCCGGGTCGACGAGACCGTGTTCGGTCTCGATTTGGCCCTCGGAGGCCCACGCGTAGACGTGTTCGACGTACTCTTCGACCGTCTCGCGCTCGACGCCCTTCTCCGCGAGGAGCGCGTCGAGCACGTCGCTTTCCTGCTGTTCGAAGATGTACGCTTCGACCATCTCGATGCGGCCCTCGTACTCGGCGGCCTCGGCGCGCGAGAACACCGGTGCGTCGGGTAACTCGTCGAGCATCGCATCGAGCACGTCGGTCGGCATCACGACCGACGCGACGTCGAGGTCAGGGTGATGGCGCTCTACTCGGTCGTGCAGCAAGTCGGCGATGACGTCCCGAGTGAACGTCACGGGAATCCCGTGGGTCCCCTCGGAGTCGCCGACGAACTCGAATCCGGAGACCTCGCGGCGCTGGTCGCCGACCTGTAAGTAGCCGCGGTCGAGCAACAGCGCCTTGTCCACGAGGTTCAATTCGAGGTCCGGGTCGTGCGGCACGTCTTCCGGGTCGAGGCGCGTGACGACGCTGTAGAGCGCCGCCGCCTCGATTGCGTGCGGTGCGAGTTCCCGGTGGTGGACCTCGCCCGGACCTTTCCGAACGTCCAGCGTGACCGCCTCGGCGACGATTTCGGCCAGCACTTCCGGTTCTTCGGTCCAGACGCTCGTCTCGTTGGTCAGTTCGCGGCGGATGAGTTCGGCCTCCAACGAGAGGTTCGTCAGGTAGCGGAACTCGTGTTTGTTCAGCCGTCGCTTGAGCGCCTTCAGCGGGTCGCGGCCGTTCCTGTCTGCGAACTTGTCGAGTTCGGCGTCGAGGTCCGGATTCGAGATGATGACGAGTTGGGTGTCGATGTCCATCCCGATTCCCTTGTCCAGTTTGACGCGTCCCTCGTCGGGGACGTTCAGCAGTTTCTGGAGCAAGTCGGCGTGCTGCGTCGCGTCCTCGACGATAGTCAAGAGCCCGTTGCCCTGCGAGAGGACGCCATCGAAGCTGAACGCCTGTGGATTCTTCCGACCGCGAGAGTTCAGTTCGCGGAGCATCCCCGGCATCCACGACCCGACGAGTCGCTCTTTCGGCGACCCGTCGTCTTCGGAGTGGAGGACGCCGATACCGCGTCCCACGTCCACGACGTAGTTTTTCACCCGGAGGTGTTTCGGGTCGGAGATGGCCGAAAACAGGTTCATCTTCCCGGCTCGGCGGTACTGCTCTTCGAGGTAGAAGTACGCCTCGCGGCAGAACGGGTCGAGTTCCTCGTCCACGCTGATTGGGATGTGGTCCGAGTTGGCTCGGTTGAGGTCTCTGAGCAGACTCTTTCGAACGTCCCACGGGAAGACAGAAAGCGGGTGCGCTTGCACCGGGCTCTCGTACCAGTCTTCGTCGTCGGACTCGAACTCGCCGCCGTAGGACAGGCCACGGGTATCGGTGGCGTTGGCGACGTTCCACTCGACGGTGTAGCGCCGTCCCTCGTCCGTCTTCGAGTACTCGCGGAGTCCGTTGATGAGACAGCGTTTCAACTCGGATTTGCCCGTCGCGGTCGGCCCGTCGAACCAGACGATTTTCTCGGCTTTGCCGCGGTCGGCGGCGATGGTTCGCAGGTCGTCGACGAACGCGTTCAACACGTCCGTGTTGCCGAAGACCGCGTGTTCGCCGTCGTTGGCGGGGTCGTCGAAGAAGTTGTAGCGCTCTTTTTCTTCGCCCTCTTCGATGACGGTTCGGGTCCCCATCGACTCGATGGCTTCCAGCAGGTACTTCGATGCGTGCGAGGCAATCGACGGTGACTCGAAGGCGGCCTCGACGTACGCGGCGAGGCTCATCGGCTCCTCGTAGGTGCCTTTGAGCGCCTCGTCCGCGGTGCGGATGTAATCTCGCATTGGTCTAGCCTTCCAGTTCGCTCTTGGCCACCTCCGCACCAGCGAACTCGAGTACTTCACGTGCACCCTCGCGCGAGTAGCCCTGGTCGACCAAGGCGTCTATCCACGCGTTGCGTTCGTCGTCGTCCAGTTCGTTCGCGCTCACCAGTGCCGAGAAGTTGATGTTGTGTTTCTTGTCTTCCCAGAGTTTGCGTTCGAGCGCGCGGCGGAGTCGGTCGTTCTGTTGTGGGTCGAACGACGTCCCTTCGCGGGCACGGCGAGAGACCCAGTTGGAGACCTCCTGACGGAAGTCGTCCTTGCGGTCCTCGGGGATGTTGAGTTTCTCTTCGACCGCCCGGAGGAACTTCTCGTCTGGGTCCTGGTCGCGGCCAGTCAGTTCGTCTTCGACCGTCGCGTCGTCGATGTAGGCCATGACGTGGTCCATGTACTTCTCGCCCTGGCGGCGAATCTCGTCGAGGTCGTACGCGAGTGCGTGCCGAACGTCTTCGATGGCGCGCTCTTTGTACTCCTCGCGGACCATTTCGAGGTAGCGGTGGTAGCGTTCGAGGTTCTCTTCGGGAATCGACCCGTGGCCTTCGAGGTTCTCACCGAGGTGGGTGAACGACGAGAGCGCCGAGAGGTAGGAGCGACCGCGGTGGGTCGAATCCATGATTGCCTCGGCGATTTCGTCGCCGATGAACCGGGCGGAGACGCCGTCCATGCCCTCGCCGATGTCGGCTTTCGACTCGCCTTCCTCGCGGAGTTTCCGCACGTCGATGTCGTCGCCGTCGTCCAATTCGCCGTTGTAGGCCTTCGCCTTCTGGACGAGCGTGATACCGTCGGAGTCGGGTTCGACGATGCGCGTGAGGACGCCGAAGAGACCGGACATCTCCAGGGTGTGCGGCTCGACGTGGATGTCGGGCACGTCCGCGTTGCGGAGCATCTTCCGGTAAATTTCGGCTTCTTGCTCGTATTCGAGGACGTACGGGAAGTCGATGCGTTTCGTCCGGTCGTTGAACGCCTCCATCTTCTCGTCGCCCTTCTTCTCTCTGTACTCCGGCATGTTCGTCCGGCCGACGATGACCTGGTCGATGTCGATTCGCGGGTTGTTCTTCGGCTTAATCGTCTGTTCCTGCGAGGCGTGCAGGAAGTCGTAGAGGAACTCCCGCTGGAGTTTCAGCAGTTCCTCGCCGGAGAAGATACCCCGGTTGGCGTTACAGAACGCCCCGGAGTAGTCGAACGCCCGCGGGTCGGATTCGCCGTACACCGCGAGTTTCGAGTAGTTGACGTCGCCGGTCAGTTCGGTCTCGTCTTGGTTCTTCTTGTCTTTGGGCTCGAACGTCTCGACGCACTGCCGTTTGTTCTCGGAGGCGACGAGACGGATGATTTCGATATGGTTCTCGACGACTTCTTCGAGGTCGTCGTCGTAGTGTCCCAAGAGACGGTCCATGTAGAACTCCGAGGCGGGGTCGAGCGCCTGGTCGTTCCGAATGGTGTACGGTGCGTCGAGGTTCTCGTTGAGTTGTTCGATGACCATATCGCGCTGCTCTTGGGGGAGCAACACGAGCGGGTCTTGGTTCATCGGCGACTGGACCACGTCGTCGGCGGGGTCCTGGTCACGGATGACGTCGCCGAGGTTCGTCCACCTGAAGGTGTACATCCGTCCCTCGTCGCGCATCGTGTAGTCCTCGAAGTAGCGTCGCGAGAGCCAGTCGAAGTGTGACTTCCCGGAGCCGACGGGGCCGAGGAGGAGTTTGATGCGTTTTTCGGGGCCGAGGCCGCGGGCCCCGGATTTCACCTTGTTGACGAACTCGTGTATCGACTCGTGCACTTCGCGGCCGTAGAAGACGTTCTCTCCATCGTGGAGCGGGTCTTCGGAGGCCATGAGGTACTCCACGACGCCCGCGTCTTCGTCGTAACGGGTGCCGTAGAAGTCGAACATGTCCGCCACGCGTTGGTGGGCGTTGCGAGCGATCTTTGGATCGTCGTAGACCTCTTCGAGGTACCACTCGAAACTCTTCGCCTCGCGGAGGTCCGAGGGGACGGAGTCTTTGTAGTGTTTGCTCAGGTCTGCGAGTGTTTCTATTTCGCCGGTCATTGTTCGTGGAGCCTCGACGGACCAACCGTCCGGAGACGGCCCAATGGCGACGCGCCCGGAGTACGGGTCGCAGACGACACCCCAACGCCTTCGACGACGTAGCCGTGGACTACGGGGACGGGGTTGCTGGGGCACCGCCACCGCTCCGCGCTCACGACGGGGCGACGACGGGCGACAGAATCTACGGGTGAGGATGCGCGGTGCGATTCGCTCGGTCCAGTGACCGAGACTGATTAATACTGAGAGACGTTAGCATATAACGCTTTCTCTGGAATGAGTAACCGAAGTGTCTCGAATGTGGGTAGTTCCAGATTCATACCACAAACGGTGACCCTTCATTCGTGCGATGTATGTCGGTTTAATCGGCGATTCAGTTCGCTGGCAGACCCATTAATCGAATCAGAGAACATTCATGTCGTGGTTTTCTGGTCGTTATTGTTGCTACTTTGTTGTCTGAGGAGCACCAAATTGAGAATGCCATCGGTGTTCTCGCCCTCTGGTGGATGCTTCTACCAGCGCATCTCGACAGAGGTTCGCATTCGACGCTTCGGGGGTCTGCGCTTCGCTGGCGCGCTTCGACAGAGCGAGAAGGCTTAGGATACTGAGCGAATAGCGCCTGTATGACCGACCTGCCCGACGGGTGGACGCTCTGGAACGACGAACACGAGGGACGGCGGATTCTCGCGTATCGTCCCGACGTGTTCGACGGCGAGGAGTTCCCTTCGGAGTGTCTCCCGACTATCTTCGTGTCGAACGGGTCGCGGGCGAATCGCCCCGGTGCGTCACAGATTTCCACCGAGACGTGGCACGCCGTCCTGTTCTTAGAGCCGCAAATCGAGGCCGTCGCCGAGGAGTTCGACTCTCGCGAGGCGGCGCTCGACGGCGCGGAAGACATCGCACGGCGATTCGCCGACGGGGAGGTCGATTACCGGGACGCCTACCAACTTCCGCGCGAGGAGTACTTCGAAAAACTCGACGAACTGACTGGACGAGAGTCTTAATCACCTCGCGAATGAATCACACACTATGACCGCTGTCACACTCATCGGGACTCGCCTCGCGGACACGGGGACCGAGTTCGTCTATCAAGGGGAATCGAGCGCCTGCGAAGGGTGTCCGTACCGACGGCAGTGTCTCAACCTCACCGAAGGGGTTCGCTACCGCGTCGTCGACGTGCGAGAGAACACGCAGGTACTCGACTGCGCCGCCCACGATATCGGCGTTCGCGCCGTCGAAGTCGAACCCGCACCCGTCCGGGCAAACGTCCCGTCGAAGGGGGCCTACGCCGGAAGCAAAGCCAGTCTACAGGGGCCGTGTCCTCACACCGAGTGCCCCAGCCACCAGTACTGCGTCCCCGACGGGGCGGACTTCGACCAGGAGTACCGCATCGCCGAAGTCGTCGGCGACCCACCACACGACAACTGCTACCTCGACCGGAACCTGACGCTCGTCGAGTTCGAGGCGGCCGACGAGTAAGGGGGACAGACTGAGAAAACAGGCCGACGAGTAAGCAGCCCAGGCCAACCGGTGGGAACAACAGAGCGTTCACACGCCACGGTGCAGACACATCGTGTATGACGACCGCCGTCTTCTTCGACCTCGATTTGACCCTCTTGCAGTACACCGACGACTTCGATACCATCTTCGAGCGGGCGCTTCCGAACGCTCCAGACGGCGCGTACGAACAGTACGTCGAGGAACTCCTCCACGCGTTCGACCAGCTTTCGACGACACCCTACCACGCGGGGTTCGAGGCCGTCGTCGAGGAGTTCGACGTGGACGCCGAGCCAGCAGAACTGGTCTCTCGATACCACGAGACGGAGCTCGCGGCGACGACAGTTCCAGACGCCACCCACGACGCAGTCACTCGCGTCGCGGCGGAGCGACCGACCGGGATTCTCACGAACGGAACGCCGGAGATGCAGCAGGCCAAACTCGAAGCCCACGGACTCGACGAGGTCGCAGACGCCATCGTGGTGTCGAACGACCCCGACGTAGCCGCCCGAAAGCCAGACCCGGCTATCTTCAGGACCGCCGAGGAGTCGCTTCCGGCAGCCAACTACGTCTACGTCGGCGACACGTACGACGAAGACATCGTGGGCGCGCGCAACGCCGGCTGGGAAGCGTTCCACGTCGGAACCGACGGTCCCGAAGACGCGCCGGAGCGAGTCGCGTCGGTCGAAGAAGCGGCAAAACAGATTCTCGACTGAGAGACCCCGAAACGCTCGGTCGAGACGAGGGCGAACCGTTGCCTACGGGAGCGTTCCGACCTTCTCGCCAGCGTACCCGAAGATGTCGGCGTACCCGTACGCGGAGAGTAAAATCGGATAGAAGTCGCGGTCGGCGACGAACGTCTCGTCGTCGGCGCGGGCGAACGGCTGGCCGCCTTCGACGGGTTCGAAGTTCGTCGCGAGCACTTCGTACTCTTTGGCGGCGGGTTTCGGAATCATCTCGAGGAGACGGTAGACGTCGAGGCTGTTTTCCTCCGGGGCGGCGAGTCGGAGACGGTCGTCTTTCGAGACCGGGCTGTCGCCAGCCCCACCGCCGTCGCCCCCACCGTTTCCGCCGTCACTCGCGACAGCAGGCGCGGGAAGCACGTTCGTCGCCGTGAGGAACGCGCGGATGAGCCAGTAGGCGTTCTTGGCCGCCTCGTCCGACTTCTGCAGTCCGGCTTCGACTTCGACGGTGTGGGCGTGTTCGATGAGTCGCCCCTCTGCGAAGTTGTTCGTCTCGACGACCACGTCGACTGGGAGATGTGGGAGAATCGACCGCGAGATGGCGTCGACGGTGTCGACGATTGCGAAGGGGTCGGCGTACGACTGCGTAGAGTGGATAGAGAAGGCAGTCGTCCCGCGCACTTCGCGCCCGAGGTCGTGGGCGAGGCGTCGCTCGTGGGAGTCCGCGTTCGGGTCGCCCGGGAACGCCCGATTGAGGTCGTCGTCGAGGTACCGAACGTCAGCGTCGAGCGCTTCTTCGTTCGCGATGATGAACTTCACCGGACGTTCGACGTCGGGGTCCTCGGCGACGAGTCGCTCGATTGCTCGTGCGCCACACGGCTCGTCGCCGTGAATCGACCCGATTACAGACACGTCCGGGGTGCCGTCACCGAGTTCGTAGATACGCATTGCTGGGTTCAAGAACCGGAGGCTAAAGGAGTTTTACATTCTGCGACAGGGGATATTCCTCGAATAGTGTCAGTATGAATGAGTAAAACGTCGGTGCCACGTCAGTGGTCGAGTTCCTCGACGTATTCGTAGTCTGCCGGGTACGCAGTCGCCAGTTGGCCATCGATTCGAATCTGCCATCCGTGGAGGACCGTTGGGTCGTCGAGCGCGGTTCGAAGCGTCTCTCGAACGTCGTCTACGTCCACGCCGTAGAAGTCACTGGGCGTCCCTCGAAGGTAGTCCAGCGACGTCCCGAAGAGCGACCGCATCCCCGCGTCGTCCTCGAAGTCGAAGTGCTTGTACGCGCCCGCAGCGACCTGCACCATCCCGTGAAGAAAGGCGCTTTCGGTGGTGCCCGCGCCGTAGTTGTACCACTCGATTTCGAAGCAGTCGTGGCTCTCGTGGAAGTCGCCGGCGTTGAACAGCCTGACACCGTGTTCGACGGCTTTTCGGAGGGTCGCGTGGTCCCACATCCGAATCTCTTCGTTCCACCCCGTGGGGTTCCCGAGCGGCGGGGCAACACTCGGGTCGCGGGTGTGTTCGTCCATACCGTTACTACCGACGTGTGGTCCGGTAACTCCATCGGTGACGGCTCCCTCCGCGGCGGGCTTTTCGCCGAGGAGCACCTGCATAGACGTATGGCCGCGTGCATGTATTGCGGGAGCGACGTACTGCGTCACGACCCGGTGTTCGTCGACGAACTGGACGGTGACGAGCGCACCGAAGTCGGTGCGTTCTGCAACTACGCCTGTCTGTCGGCGTATATCGACGAGGAGGGACTCACCACCGGCGCGTCGTGTGAGTGGAACCCCGCCTGACCACGTACGAGGGAGCATTCGTTCTCGCTGTGTGAGTGCACACTCGACAGACAAGTGATAAAACAGCCGTCTGACGGATTCTCGCCGGTAAACACGGGCTATTTACTCACTCACACGCTCGACTCGACAATGGCACTTACAACCGCACTCGTGGCTGGTGGGGTCATCGGCGTCCGGCACGCGCTGGAGCCAGACCACCTCGCTGCCGTCGCGACGATGGTCGAAGGCGATAACAAACCGAGTCTAGTCGGCGCGTCGTGGGGCGTCGGCCACTCGATTCCGATTGTCGTCGTCGGCCTCTCGTTCGTCGCACTCGGCATTCGTCTGCCCGAGTCGGTGACACACTTTTTCGAAGCCGTGGTCGGTGTGATTCTCGTCGCACTCGGCGCGCGAATGCTCCTGCGCACCGCAGGCGTCTCCGTACCGTCGCTCCGAAAACACGACCACGGAGGCGACGCACACCAGCACCTCTCGTTCGGGTCGTTCGCCCTCGGTGCCGAACACTCACACGTCCACGACGAGTCGTTCGCAGTCGGCGTTCTCCACGGGTTCGCCGGGAGCGGGGCGCTCGTCATCGCGATGGTCTCGACCGCACCGGGAATCGACCAAGCCATCGCGTTCCTCGCGGCGTTCAGCATCCTGACGGTGACGACGATGGCCGTCGTCTCGGCGCTTTGGGGCCAGTCGCTGAACGTCGGTGGAACGCGCGTTCTCCGCGGTCTCGCGGGCGTTGGCGGTATTTTATTCGGAGGTATGCTCGTCGTCGAGATGGTCGGAACCGTCGTCTGACGATTCGCAACGTTTTAGCGGCCACCCGGACCAACGTCCATACGCGCGAGGGTAGCTAAGTTAGGAAAAAGCGGCGGACTCAAGATCCGCTCCCGTAGGGGTCCGTGGGTTCAAATCCCTCCCCTCGCACTTGTCCCGAGGAACAACGTGACGAGTGTCACGTGCGTCCGGAGGGTTTGAATCAGGGAGCGTACGCAACCGCGGTTCAAATCCCTCTCCAGGTCTTCTACCGACGTTCGCTCTTCTACCGACGTTCGCGACGCTCCCTCCACGTGTTCGAGGCACCGTGTGAACAGACCACGTTTCTGGTGAAAATCAGCCAACATAACGAGGGTGAGAGCCCTCAGGAGACCCAGCATACACACCCCACATACCCTCCAACGAGCGACATCCACGCACGACCGACTTTCAGTCGGACACGACGTATCAAAGTTTATCAGAAATATTCATTATGTTACTCGGCCTACTATAGGGTTGCCGGAAGCGCAAGGACGCACCGGATGACCAAACCGAATCTATCGGGCGGTGTGAAAGGCATCGACGATGGTACCCATCGCAAGATGGGGAGGAATGGAATCGGCACGAACACCGAGTCTTTCGTAATAGGAAGACGAGGTCAAAGTGTCGAAGAAGAACCGAATCAGCCCCGTTACCCACTCTGCAAGCGAGTGGCAGGAAGGCCAAGTACCGGACCACGAGAAATCGGAGTTCGGGAAGTCGGCGCAAGCCGAAAACGGCCGTGAGGGTTGTGGAAAACGTCTTCCGTCCGGGTTCTAATTGCGATTTCTGGCGTTCTCTGATTTCTACACCGCGAGCGACACGTTCGGCCACGACAACGAGCGTTTCGGCTCCCAGCGTTTCCGAACCCAGCGTTTCGGCACCCGAGTGACGACTGCGACGGTAGAATTGTAGCTACGACGATTGCTCTGTGGTTTCGACTATCGACGTCATCGCCCGGAGGTACTCCGACGCCACGAGCGGTTCTTCCGCGGCGGTTCGTTCGACCGCCGCAACCCCGTGGACCAATCGGTCGTGGGTCAAGCCCGGAGGTACCTTAGCTCGGAGGATTCGTGAGACCGTATTCAGCCGGTTGTGCGCAGTCTCGACGTCCCCACTCCTGACAGCGTCCCGCGCCTCGTGGAGTGCTGTCGCGAGGGGCTCTCGGACGGACGCTGGGAGGTCAGCGGTGTTGCTCACGAAGCAAAGATAGACCGGCGAGCCTGTTAAGCATGAGAGACTTGCGTCGGATTCGATGGCCGCAGGCACCAGAGTAGCAGGCACCGGAGTAGCAAGCATCGGGGTCGGAGAGCGTAGTCGGGCGTCGGTCGGTGGATATAGGCAGTTCCCCGTTACTGTCTCCCCCATGGACGATTTCGATGCTCGCGCAGACCGGGCACAACGAGCAGCACGCGACGGCGGTGCAGTCGCCCGCCGAGCGTTCCGTACGGGAATCACCGTCGAGACGAAGGACGGAAAGACCGACGTCGTCACCCAAGCCGACCGAGACGCCCAGAAACGAGTCGTCGAACGCATCCGCGGGGCGTTCCCCGACGACGCTATCGTCGGCGAGGAAGAAGACGAGCTAAAGGAAGTCCCAGACAGCGGCGCGTCGTGGATTGTCGACCCCATCGACGGGACGAACAACTTCGTCCGAAACGTGCCGGTCTGGGCGACGTCCGTCGCGGCAGCGCTGGACGGCGAACCGGTCGCAGCGGCGAACTTCTTGCCAGCGATGGAGGACCTCTACGCCGCCGACAGTGAGCGTGCCTACAGAAACGGCCAACAGATTTCCGTGAGCCAACGCGACGACCCCGAGGCGTGTGCTGTCTGTCCGACCTTCTGGTGGGACTTCGACGCCCGCGACGAGTACGCGGCGGCGACAGAGGCGCTCGTCACCCGATTCGGTGACATCCGACGCTACGGAAGCATACAAGTCGTGCTCTCGTTCCTCGCCGACGGTGCACTCGACGGCGTCGTCACAAACAAGCAAGCGAACCCGTGGGACTCTGTTGCCGGCGTCCATCTCGTCCGAATGGCTGGCGGCACTGTCACCGACCTCGACGGCAACGAGTGGCGACACGACTCACAGGGACTCGTCGCGTCGAACGGCCACATCCACGACACGCTTCTCGATGCGGCACGTGAGATAGAATCGTAGCGAACGACCATCGTCATTTCGTTGACGTCTTAATATATCATATCCGCAAGGGGGAAGTTGACCCCCCGTGAAAGGGGTGGCATGGAACTCGACGATACGGACCGGGCAATTCTCCGTATCTTGATGGAGGATGCACGAACTCCGTTCAGTGAAATTGCCCGCCAAATCGACATGTCGAGCGCGACGGTCCACGACCGAGTCGGTCGGATGGAAGACGCCGGCGTCATCGAGGGCTACCACGCGAGTGTGGACGCTCGGGAAGTCGGCCTCGGTACCTCGGCGCTCGTGGGCTTTCGCGTCAAGCAAGGCCACGAAAAGGAAGCGCTTCAACAACTCCGAGACATCGAAGGCGTCCAAGAGATTCACCTGACGACCGGTGAGTGGGACGTGATTCTCCGAATCTACGCCGAGGATACCGACGCGCTTCGCGAGCTCATGTTCGACCACGTCGCAGAACTCAAAGGCTTCTCTCGGTCGCAGACGATGGTCATCCTCGGAACCGAGTACGACGACCCCGTCTTGCCGATTCAGGACCCCGACGACGAAGACTGAAGCCACGAGCGGTTTGCCGTGGCCAGTGCGCCGCGCGTGCGAAAGACCGGAACCCTAAACAGTCCCGGCGTCGGGGATTTGGCTATGGCAACGGTAGCAGAGCGAACCGGTCTCGACCCCGAGCGCCTCTGGGGCGTCGGTGTCGTGGCCATCCTCGTCGCACTCGTCGGCGGGTCGCTCGCGTTCCCTCGCGTCGTCTACGACGGCTTCATCTGGCACTACTTCTGGGGCCCAGTCCAGGCAGACGCGAACTCGGCAGTGTGTGCCACCCGCGCTGGCGGTGTGACACAGTACCTCGACAGCGCATCGGCCTGCGCGGCCGCCGCCGAACCCGTCGCGTACCCCGGCTACACGCTCGTCTCGGAAGTCGGCTACATGGTGACGCTCATCATCGCACTCACGGGTGTCGTCTTCCTCCTGCGCCGCCTCGACATCGGCGACGACCCGCGATTTTTCTTCTCGCTCGTCCCGTTCATGTTCTTCGGCGGCGCGTTCCGCGTCATCGAGGACGCGAACGACACCCCCGGCGTAGCCGACGCGCTCATCACCTACCCGGTGAACACGCTCATCATCAGCCCGGTCATCTACGTGACCGTCTTCGCAATCACGCTCGTCGCGGTCGTCGGCAGCGTCACCGCCGAACGCTCGGGTCTCATCGACGACTACGTGAAACCACTGTTCGGTGCAGGTGTCGCAGTGCTCGCGGTCAGTCTCGCGTACCTCCTGTGGGCCGGCCTGACCGGGTCGCAGGGCGCGACGTTCTACCCGCAGGTGCTCGTCGTCATGCTCCTCGGTTCGACTGTCGCCGCCGCCGCGACGTGGTGGCTCATCGAGCGCTTCGCACCCGACGTGAACAAGGGAACCGGAAAAATCGGGCTCATGGTCCTCTGGGGCCACGCCGTCGACGGCGTCGCCAACGTTATCGGCCTCGACTGGATGGTCGCGCTCGGCGCTGGCAACAACCTCATCCCGAAGCACCCGGTCAACCAAGCGGTCGTCGATATCACGGCCTCGACGCTTCCCGATTCAGTTCTCGCCATCACCGGGGATGCGTGGCCGTTCCTGCTCGTCAAACTCGTCGCCGCCACGGCGGTCATCTGGGTGTTCGACGAACAGATTTTCGAGGAGAGTCCGCGCTACGCAATCTTGCTGCTCATCGCCGTCCTCGCGGTCGGTCTCGGTCCCGGAACGCGTGACATGCTCCGCGCGACGTTCGGCGTCTGAGCGGCAGCAGACCTCGTTTTCTCGGCCACACGCGCCACCCCGGGTTTCGTTTTCCGTCCCTGAGGTTCATATACGAATCCGCAGCCAGACCGCCCACGATGTGACAACTACCGCGCGGCGGCCAGCGGGTGTCCGGCACACCGCCGCGCGAGGAGTCGTGTGCTGGCTGTCAGCCTCTTTTCAGCGACGACTGTGACTACGGGAACGGGTGGAACTCGCGGTCCAACTGTGGCTCGAAGCCAAGGTCGCGCGGGACGGACTCCGCACGCTCGGCGAAGTAAGGTTCGCCGATGAACAGCGGTTGCGCCTCCGGCACCAGCACCCGCGCGGCTTCGAACCCTAACTGCTCCACGTCTCGGGGCGTGATGCGTGCCGCGTAGGCGTCGAGACCGGCGTCGGTCACGCATTCGACGACGGCGTCGAGTTCGTCTTTTCCTGTTGGAACTGCATCTGGACCCACCGACGACGCGGGAATCGTCGCGTCCGGCGAGACGAAGTCCTGTGCAGGCTCTGGGAAGTCGGCGTAGGTTCCGATTGCGCCACCCTGCTTCGCCGCCTGCTCGGGACCCATCCCACGGAGTTCGGTCCAGTTCTGAATGGCCTCCGCGAGTGCCGACCGCGCGGCGTCGTTCGGGTCCAGACTCGCACCCGACCCCATGGCGAACTTCGGCCACTCGTCGTCGCGGTGGACCGCAACAGCGACGACAGGCACGTCTATGTCCTGTGTCACGAGTAGTGCGGTCACGTCTAGGTCCTCGGAGCGCGCCCGTGCAGCGAGCGTCTCGAACGTCTCGTCGTCGACGTCGAGTCCGAGTGGCTCGAACGTCGAGTACCACGCGAGCATCGTCGCGTCGCGCTCGACGGTCTCGTAGAGTCCAGAGAGCAGTGCCTCTGTTCCGGAGTTTCCGAGTCCGAGTCCCGTCGTAATCGACGGCTTGTGACGTTCGGTCGGCGGCGGGTAGTGGACGAACTCCGCGGGAAGCGAGACGCGGTCACGCGTTTCGAGGTGCTCGCCCGCAACCCACTGAATCGACTCGTCTGGGTCGGGGTCGCGGTAGGAGTCGGGGCGAACGAAGCGACTCGGTGCGACGGCACCCGGTTGTGACGAAGCGGGTGCGACCGTGAACTCGCTCGCGCGATAGACGCCCGCAGCGTAGCGTTCGAGCGCCTCGCCGAGCGCCTTCATGTACGCTTCGTCCCACCCGGCCGCAGCGCCACCGGCGAACTCCGCCGCACGGGTGTCGCTATAGGTCGTCGTGTCGGCGGTCTGTGCGACGTAGTACGGAAGCGGGAACGACTCTCGCTCGCCGACCTGCGTGACGATGCCGAGTCTGTCGTCGACGGCCAACTCCGCCCGTGAGAGCGCGTCGTCCAACTCGACCGCCCGGAAGTCGCGTCTGAGAGTCCGGTCCCGGTCGGTCGGAGACGGAGTGGGCAAAAACGAGCGCTCGCGCCCGGGCACTTCGACCACGGTACCCGCGATGTCATCGCCCGAGAGAAGCGACACACCGCGCCGCCCGGCGATAGCACCGGCGAGGCGAACCGCCGCTCTATCGCCCGATGGGCGGCCACTCGACTCGGTGGTCGATGCGACGCGAACACGAAGGTCGTCGAATCCGCCACTGGTGGGGTCGAATGCCGACACCGCAGCGTCGAGTTCGGGGACTGCGTGCCCACCGACGCCACCGACTTCGACTGCCAACCATCGCTCTGCGGTCGCGTCTGCCGCAGCAAACGCGTCGTGGCCAGTCGGCGCGACGACGAAGCCGAGGTCGAAATCGTCGAGCGCATCTGCGTCTGTCTCGGTGACCGACGCATCGATGTCGGCACACGCGGCGCGAATCGACTCGGCGGCGGGACCGCTCCCGACGAGTCCGATGTTCATGCCCGCGACGAGGGACGGCGAGGAGAAAAAGCGGCGGGTCTCGGCAGCCGATTAGGCTTCGAGCAGTTCCTGTGCGATGCCAGCGAGTTCGTCGTTTTCCGCGTCGGCGAGTCGGTCGTCGCCGAGTTTCAGGCGCAGGCGCGGACGGCCCACGTCGATTGGGACTTTCTCAGTGTCGATGAGACCGGTGTCTTCGAGTTTGGTCTTCGTGCGAGAGAACGTCGCCTTGCTCGCGATTCCGACATCCTCGCCCCACTTCGAGATGTCGTAGAGCAGGACGTTGTTGCGGGCGGCGACGAGAAGCGAGATGGTCACTTCGTCGAGGCCGTCACCATCACCACGGGCCGACGACAGCGAACCGAGCACGGCGTCGAAGTCTGTCAGCGTCTCTTCGTTGATGTCTTCGGCGAGAGTCTCGCGGACACGCGAGAGCGCCGGCGTCCGAAGCTTGAATTCCGGGGCGTCCTCCCAGCGTTCCTGGTGCGCCTCGAACGCCGTCTCGACGAACGCTTCGTCGTCGGTGACGAGTCCGGCGACCTTCCCGCCCGCGCCGACGAGCGCGACGACGGAGTTCGGCGTGACGAACAGCGTGTTTTCGACGTCGTCCTGTGCGGTCCGAAGCGAGAGCGTCTCCGCGACGATGAGGTCGGCAGCGTTCGACGCGACGATGAAGTCGTCCATGACGTCTTTCAGGACGGGTTCGTCTGCGACGAGTCGAATCGTCGGGTGGTCGCCGTCTTCGAGACTCGTCGCCACGGTGACGAGCCCTTCGATAACCTCGGCGGTTGGGTTTACCACGAGGACCTCGTCTGCCGTCGAAGAGAGGACAGAGGATATGATATCCTCTACTCCCTCTGCGAGCAGATTAGAACGAATAGCCATATACTCAATATCGCGAGTAATATATTTAATATTAACGTAACCGTGCTATCGGAACGTCTCAGTTATCGCATTGTAACAACTATCTCTTGGGAGAATTGAGCAAACCGATTCAGAAATTTTACGTCTGATTAGAAGGGCGAAAACCACCGTCCGGGAAGGTGAACGCAGCGGATTAGGCCACAAAAGGAGACCGAATAGCGGAACGTCGCGCTCCCCTCGAACGGCCCCTCGGACCGAAAAGTGGACCGAGTGCCTTCGACTTGTTCGTGCATGAGTGACACGGTTTTACCACCTAAACTATGCACATGCATGTAATACAACACCGGAAAGCGTGGCCAAAGAGGACACATTTATGCGCTGATTGTGATTGATACTACAACATGGACTACAGCCACGTCCGCGACGTCGACCCCGCAGTGGCAGATGCCCTCGAAGGCGAGGTCGAACGCCAACGCGACACGCTCGCGATGATTGCGTCCGAGAACCACGTCAGCAAAGCGGTCCTCGAAGCGCAGGGGAGTGCCCTGACGAACAAGTACGCAGAAGGCTATCCCGGCAAGCGCTACTACGCCGGCTGTGAGTACGCCGACGAGGTCGAGAACCTCGCTATCGAGCGCGCCACAGAGCTTTGGGGCGCAGAACACGTCAACGTCCAGCCGCACTCCGGCACGCAGGCGAACATGGGCGTCTACCTCGCCATGCTCGAACCGGGCGACAAGATTCTCTCGCTCGACTTGACCCACGGCGGCCACCTGAGCCACGGCCACCCCGCGAACTTCACCGGGAAGCTCTACGACGTCGAGCAGTACGAAGTCGACGCCGAGACGGGCTACATCGACTACGACCAACTAGCCGAGAAGGCAGAGGAGTTCGAACCCGACATCATCGTCTCCGGCTACTCCGCGTACCCGCGCGCCGTCGAGTGGGAGACGATTCAGGACGTCGCCGACTCCGTCGACGCGCTCCACCTCGCCGATATCGCCCACATCACGGGTCTCGTCGCCGCAGGCGTCCACCCGTCGCCGGTCGGCATCGCCGACTTCGTCACCGGTTCGACACACAAGACCATCCGCGCCGGTCGCGGTGGCATCATCATGTGCAAAGAAGAGTACGCCTCCGACATCGACTCCGCCGTCTTCCCCGGCGGTCAGGGCGGCCCCCTCATGCACAACATCGCCGGCAAAGCGGTCGGCTTCGAAGAGGCACTCCAGCCCGAGTTCGAGGAGTACGCCCAACAGGTCGTCGACAACGCGAAGGTCCTCGCTGAGACGTTCCAGGACCACGGTCTCACCGTCGTCTCCGGCGGCACCGATACGCACCTCGTCCTCGTCGACCTGCGTGACTCCCACCCGGACCTCACCGGCGGCGACGCCGAAGACGCGCTGGAATCGACGGGCATCGTCCTCAACGCGAACACCGTCCCCGGCGAGACGCGCTCGGCGTTCAACCCGAGTGGCATCCGCGCCGGTACGCCCGGTCTCACGACCCGCGGCTTCGGCGAAGAAGAGACCCGCGAAGTCGGCGAACTCATCGTGAAGGTCGTCAACAACCACGACGACGAGGACGTGCTCGCAGAAGTCTCCGAGCGCGTGCAGGAACTCTGCGACGACCACCCGCTGTACGAGTAAGCGCCGGTCTCCATTCTCGATTCTTTTTCACACCCCGACGAGTCGTGCGTCCGCACCGACGCACCGACCCGTCTTTTTGACACGCCGGTGCGTACGTCCAGTACCCAATGCGCAGACGCATACTCCTCAGCGCGCTCGCTGGTTCCCTCGCCGCGTTGGGTGGGTGTGTGTCGCCAAGTGGGGGCGGGGACGGGACCATGACCGACGAAACCACGACAGCAGTCACAGACGGCGGGCGCACAGACACCGGCGGAGGACAAGCAGACACCGACGCCGACGACCTCGACCTCCGCGAGGCCAACGTGATGGGCGTCGAATTCGAGCGGACGGGCGGCGACTATCGCTTCTCGGTGACGCTCCTGCACGACGATGATGGGGAGGATGGCTACGCGAACTGGTGGGCTGTCGAGACACTCGATGGGGCCGAACTCGGGCGGCGAACGCTCCTGCACGCCCACAGTACGCGCGAGTTCACGCGCTCGGAGACGATTTCGATTCCCGAGGGAACGACGTGCGTCGTCGTCCGGGGACACGACCAGACCCACGGCTACGGCGGGCAGGCGATGCTCGTGAACCTCGAAACGGGCGCAGTGCGGGCAGAGCGACAAGGCTCAGAGCCGAGTTCGTTCGAGGGGGTCGAGTGCTGAGCTGGGCGAAAGCCTCCGCTGAATAACACTATTACTCGCCGGAGCGTACTCTCGCCACGCTATGGCACCGATTCGCCGTCTCGTCCTCGACGTGTTGAAACCGCACTCGCCATCGACGGTCGAGTTCGCCCGACAAGTCTCGTCCGCCTCGGGCGTCGTCGGTGTGAACGCGTCACTTCTGGAAACCGACCGTGAGGTACAGAACATCAGGCTCGTCGTCGAGGGAGAGGCTATCGACGCCGACGAGGTCGAACACCGAATCGAGAGTCTCGGCGGGACAGTCCACTCTATCGACGAGGTCGTCGCCGGCGAGGAGATGGTCGAACCGCGCGACCAACCCCAGGACTGGTTGCCGCCGTGACGCCACGCCGACTCGTCGTTTTGCTTCGACAAGAGCGCGTCAAGGCAATCTCTCGACGGTATCTCGTCTCGAACGGCTTCGACGGTGCCTTGACGTGCATCGGTCTCGTCATCGGTGCGTTTCTCACCGGCGTCTCGGACGGGACGACCGTCGTCAAAATCGGCCTCGGTGCCGCCGTCGGTCTTACGACATCCGGCGTCTGGAGCGTCTGGGAGATAGAGCGCGCCGAGAAGTTAGCCGAACTCGGACGCATCGAAGACGCGATGCTGACCGACCTCAGCGGGACGGCAGTCGAAGCGGACAAGACGGCGGCGAGAGCCATCAACGCTACCGCAAGCGGTCTCGGGCCCCTCATCAGCATTCTCGTCCCGTTGCTCCCGTTTCTCGCCGTCGGGTCGGTGTTTACGATGCTGACCGCGACAGTCGCGTCCGTCACCCTCGGCACGGCGATTCTCTTCTCCTTCGGGGCGTACATGGGGTCGATTTCCGACCAGCGATGGTACGTCGCCGGTCTCCGAATGGGGTTGGCCGGGGTCGCCGTGGCTGCCGTGAACCTGTTGTTCGGCGGGTGATTCCCACCTAATCAATCCACAAACATGTATATTTACTCTATTTTGAAACCCAGAATACGCACGATTCCGAATCTTTGAAATGCGCGGGGCACGGTGTCTGCATCAATGACGACCATCATCGACGGCAACGAGGTCGCCGAGGAGATTCGGGCCGACCTGACCGACGCCATCGACACCCTCGCGGACGCCGGCGTGACCCCGGGCCTCGCCACGGTGCTGATGAGCGAGGACCCCGCGAGCGAGACGTACGTTGCGATGAAACAGCGCGACTGCGAGGAAGTCGGCATCGAGGCGTTCGACTACGAACTCGACCCCGACACGCCCGCCGACGAACTCTACTCGCTCGTCGACGACTTGAACGCAGACGACGACGTTCACGGCATCCTCGTCCAGATGCCCGTTCCGGACCACGTCGACGACCGAACCGTCCTCCGCCGTATCGACCCCGCGAAAGACGTCGACGGGTTCCACCCCGAGAACGTCGGCCGACTCGTCGCGGGCGACGCTCGCTTCAAGCCCTGTACACCCCACGGCGTCCAGAAGCTCCTCGACGCTGTGGACGTGGAGACGGAGGGTGCCGACGTGGTCGTCGTCGGTCGCTCCGACATCGTCGGCAAGCCCATGGCGAACCTGCTCATCCAGAAGGCCGAAGGCGGAAACGCCACGGTCACGGTCTGTCACTCCCGCACGAATGACCTCGCCGAGAAAACCCGCGAGGCCGACATCGTCGTCGCCGCCGCGGGCGTCCCCGAACTCGTCACCGGCGACATGCTCTCGGAAGGCGTCGTCGTCATCGACGTGGGCGTCAACCGCGTCGATGCGGACAACGAGAAGGGCTACGAACTCGTCGGCGACGTCGACTTCGACTCCGCGAAAGAGAAGGCAAGCGCCATCACGCCCGTTCCCGGCGGCGTCGGCCCGATGACGCGCGCGATGCTCCTGTGGAACACGGTGAAGGCGGCGGCCGAATCGGCCGACGTGGACGTCGACCTTCCCTGAGCGCGCACGGGAGTCGTAGACGTGTCCACCGAAATCGACGGTGAGTGGACGAGAGACGAAGACGGCGTCATCCGGCGGCAAAATCGCCACGACCTCGACGCCGAGGGCTTCGAGAGCGCCTGCGAACGAATCGACGACGGGCTCGAATGGGGCGTCGGCGCGCTCTGTGAGCAACGTGGGTCGGTGCTTCTCGTTCGGCAAGACGACCAGTGGCTACTCCCCGGCGGTGGTGTCGAACCCGGCGAGACCAAACGGGAGGCGCTCGTCCGCGAACTGGCCGAAGAGACTGGCCTCGATGCGGACGTGGGGTCGCTTCGGGTAGTGACAGAACAGCAACTTTGCTACGACGGCGACGTGGTGAGCTTCCAGTTCGCAATCTACGACGCGACTGTCACGGGAACCCTCACCGACGATCCGGGGCTCGAAGACGAGTCGATAACCGACGTGTCGTGGTTCGAGACACTCCCCGAGGACACGCTCGACCGCGGGCTGCTTTCGTTTCTCCGAGACGGCTGAGTATAGACTGCCTTTTCGCCTCTCACTCGTGTGTCGAGACGAGCAGTCGCCCGTCCTCGCGCCGGACACAGAGCCTCGTTCCCGGGTCGGGGTCGAAGCTGTGCGCCGGTTGTTCGGAGATGAGCAACCGCGAGAAGGGGTCGCCGCAGGCGGGGCAGGCGACGCCTTCTCGGTTCTCGACGAGCATCGTATCTCCGGTGTCGCGGAGCATCTTCACGCGGTGTCGAACCTCGTGGATGTCGAATCCGGCAGTCATCGTCGGGAGAGGGTCGGCCGGTGGCAAAAACGTTCGGTGACCTAAGCGCGTGAAAAGCGGTGCACTCTGGCCGTCAGAGAAGCGACGCGAGTCGGTCGCGGGCCGAGGCCAGCGCGTCGAGGTCGTCGTCAACGATGCTGGTGTAGATGTCGCGAGTCGCGAGAACCAGCGTCTCAGACTCGTCGAGTGGCATGGCACCGTCGAGCGCCTCGGCTCGCTTGACGTAGTTCGAGAGCGTGCCGAGCGTCGTTCGAACGTCAGGGTTCGGGTGGTCGTCTAACCACACCGAGAGGTCGCGGCGGTAGTCGTCGACGGCGTCGGCGTACGCGAGTCCCCGGGCGTCGGCCAGCGAGTCGGGAACCTCACCGGGAGCCGGGCGGTCGCCCGTGTCGACTCCGCGGAGTAAGTCGAGCACGTACAACTGTTCGTCGTCGGTCGGTCGGTTCGACCGGGCGACCACGTCGACAGCGTGGAGGAGTTCGTACGCGACGAGCGTTTCGTCGTCTAACGGACGCAGTTCTCCGCCGTGAATGAAGCCAACTTGGCGGATGTAGTCTCGAAGGTCGGCTTTCAACTCCGGCGCGGCGTCGCGAATCGACGTGTCGCTGACCGCGGCTCGGTGCGGAGACAAGTCGAGTGTCGCGGCCGACGACGTGTGTCGCTCTCTGTCGCCGACACCGACGCTTTTCATGCTCCCGCAGTGCGGACACGACACGCTCCCGGTTTCGAAGTACGACCACTGCCGGCCGCAGGATTTGCACTCTCGCTCTCCACGAATCTCCATGCGTCTGGATTCGTCCCGGGACCGCAAAAACACGGCGACACTCAGGCGAGAAGTGCGAGCGTCGAAAGACAGAGACCGACGGCGGCAACCGCGACGCCGCCACATCGCCAGAGGAAGAGTCCGTGCTGGTCGAGAGGTTCGGGACCACGTGCGAAGTCCCGGAAGTCACACAGCGGTGTCGGGTCGTACGCGATGAGAAGGCCGCCCGTCCCGAGGAGGCTTCCGAGGAGGATAGCGGGGAGGAGGAGCATACGACTGACTATTGAACTGACAATCTATAATGATTACTATCTCTACACCAATGTGGCTGAATCATGGGAAAAGACGGGCAAAACCGGCGGACAGCGGCAACGACAGTTGTGTGAAAAAAGAGGGAAACTGACATACACGTGGCGTCCCAGGAGGGAGGTATGCGAAGTGAATCGGAGGTCCGAGAGCAGTACGAGTTTCTGAAAGAAGAACTCGAATCCGAAGAGATGCGACACGAGGGAGTCCGGAAGCTTATGTCTCACTACAAACGGGCCCTCGGATGGGTCCTCGAAGAAGAGCACATGTAAATTACTGACAGTTTGTGATTCGGGAGAATAGATACCACGAGCGAATATGTTTCGTCGCGTTGTCATCGACTGGCACGCGTCGTTATGTTTAAGTAAAACGGAACAGTACCCGAAAGTGACGCTTCGCTTTGGAGGGCCGAAGCGTCAGCGGGGACCAATTCAGGGCGGCGCGCCGTGCCGGTTTTCGGCACGGCGTGCTTTCCTTCTAGACGAACTCATTCTGTTTCGAGCTACTGGTATTGTAGTACGAACACACGACACGACGACTCACGGGGACGCTCGTCGCGCCCACTGGTCGACAGAGCAGTCGCTCGAAGTCGGTATTCACGAGTCAGTCTGAGTCGTGGCTTGCACTCGGCTCCGTGAGTGCCGACAGTGGCTGGGACTACGACCCGACAGTGACTGGAACTACTACCCGGCAGTACTGAAATCGACCCCACCCTCTCGCTCGCGGTCGCCAGCAATCGAAGGACTATGCTTGCGAATCTCAAAGTCATCCGAACGTGAACATATCCGACTGACGAGAAGACGACAGCTGCAAACTAGTAAATTCAATAACACTAGTCAATCAGTTTGATTCCGGTGAATCTGGCCGCATATCCCGCCAATTCCGAGTCAATGCCGACATGCTTATTTGAATCAGACAGTAACATACATCTCGAATTTACCGATGTACGACCTGACAGGATTCCAGCGCGACCTGCTATACGTCATCGCGGGTCTNAATGCCGACATGCTTATTTGAATCAGACAGTAACATACATCTCGAATTTACCGATGTACGACCTGACAGGATTCCAGCGCGACCTGCTATACGTCATCGCGGGTCTCGAAGAGCCTCACGGCCTCGCCATAAAAGAAGAACTCGAAGCGTACTACGAGAAAGAGATTCACCACGGTCGTCTCTACCCCAACCTCGACACGCTCGTCGAGAAGGGCCTCGTAGACAAAGGACAGATCGACCGCCGAACGAACTACTACACACTCACCCGTCGCGGCCGTCGCGAGATACAGGCCCGCAGCGAGTGGGAAGCCGACTACATCCCGGAAGACTTCGAGGCCTGAGGCCGTCAGCCGTCGAGGCTCGTGTCTGACGGGGACCGAGAGTCCCGACTCGGTCGCCCGTCGTCGTCGCGGCGCGAGTCTGCGACGTCTACAGGCGTTTCATCGACGTTTTCACGTTCTGTCTCTGTCACGTCGTCAGCGTCGTCGCCGGCAGCATCGTCGCCGGCAACTGGTTCGACTGTCTGTGACTCGACGAGGTACGCGGGGTCGACCATGTACGGCCGAATCGGCTTGCCGGCGAGCAGTTCGGGCAGCACGAGACGGCTGAAGTTCACGAGCAACACGAGTATCATCGGCATGAGGAAGATGCCGTACCAGCCGAACAGCAGTGGGCCGAACGTGTACGCAATCATGACGGCCCCGACGTGGAGACTCCGCCCCGAGACGTACGGCCTGAGAACGAGGTCCGGAATCGTATCCACGATGACGAACGAGACGGCTGCAAAGAGGACCACGAACCAGAGTCCTGGCGGGTTGACGAGTGCGGACTGCAGTCCCATATACCCCGCAACTGGGATGTAGACGAGTTTCATCCCGACGACGGGAATGAGACTGGCGACGCCCGCGAGCAATCCCACGAGTGCTGGCGTTGGGATGTTGACGCCCGCCGGTGCGGCGACGTTCAGCAACGAGTAGGCGATGACACCGATAGTTCCGGTGAGCACCGCGTTGAGGATGTTGCCGAAGAAGATATTGTTGAAGTCTCGGTCGACCGCACGCACGTACGCTTCGAGAATACCGCTGTCGTCACCGAACATCGACCGTCCCCAGCGACTGAGTTTGTGGTCGTCGCGGAGGAGGTAGAACGCGAGCGCAATCATGACAAAGAGGTGAATCGCGCCGACGCCGAGGAACGCGAACGTGTTGGCAGCGACACTGAGCGAGTCAAAGACCGAGAGGGCCGCCTCGGGCGTGAGAAGCGATTCGAATTCGTACTCCAAAAGCGCCTGCGGACTGGCGATGCTTTCGAGCAGTTTCGGGTCGATACCGTACGCCGCGGGGTCGAATCCGATGTCGTCGGCCGCGACCTGGTCGGCGAACTTCAGGAACTCGCGAAGCGCAATCGTCGCCGCGTAGACGACGAGCCCCAACGCAGGGAGCGCGAGTGCGAACAGTGCGACTGCCGCCGCGAGACTCGGCGGCCCGACACGGCGACGAATCCGGCGATAGATGGGACGCGTCGCGTAGTAGATGAAGAGTCCAAAGACGAACGTTCCCACGAACGAGTAGGCGACGTAGGTGAGCGCACCGGCGAGGAGGAGGGCAAGAACCCACCACATCACGCGGGAACGTTCGATGTCACGGAGAGCCATACCCAATCACGAACACGGAACGGCCAAAAGCCTATCGTGCGCCCGACACGTAGTTTGGTAGTTAGGTCTTCTCGGTCGCATGCGCCGAGAGACCCCATCTTGAAACCAACCGACGGCGACGCCCTGTCGCTGATTTTGCCCTATTGATAACGAATATCTTAACACATGGGTGTTCGTACCGAGGCGCATGGATCGAGAGACGGTGGAACCACACGTCGAGTCGATGCCGGGCAAACGCGCCCGAGAGTGGGCCGACTACCACCAATCGAATGCTGCACCGAGTACGTACGTCTACGACTTCGTCTGGGACATCACTTCCGAGGCCGAAGGGCCGTTTTGTACCGACGTCGATGGGAACGTCCTCCTCGATTTCACTAGTCACGTTGCCGCCGCGCCTCTCGGGTACAACAACCCGAAGATTATGGACCGCATGGAGGAGTTCGACCTCGTCGACCCAATCAAAATCGCTGGCCAGGACTTCTACGTCAGCGACGGGTCCGACCCCGGCGAGGAAGACATCCCCGGCCCCGCCGCACTGATGGACAAACTGACCGACGTCACGAGCCACTACGGGATGGATACGGTCTTCCTCTCGAACTCCGGCGCGGAGGCCGTCGAGAACGCCATCAAGATTTGCTACGACAACTCCGGCGGCCAGAAGTACGGCATCACCTTCGATGGTGCTTTCCACGGCCGGACGCTCGGCGCGCTCTCGCTCAACCGCTCGAAGTCCGTCTACCGCCGCGATTACCCCGAGATTTCGGGCGTCTTCGACGTGCCGTTCTGTGACGACCAGTCGTGCGGCGACGGAACGTGTACGTGTGGCTTCTTCCCCGACCCCGAATCGACGATGTCGGCCCTTCGAAAGAAACTCCACCCCAAGAAAGGCAACGTCGATGCCGACGAAGTCTCCTACATCATCGTCGAACCGATTCAGGGCGAAGGCGGCTACCGCTTCCCCTCCGACAGGTTCGCCGACGAACTCGCCGCGGTCGTCGACGACTACGACCTGACGCTCATCGCCGACGAGATTCAGACCGGTGTCGGGCGCACCGGCGAGATGTGGGGGTCGGACCACTACCCGATGGAACCCGACGTCATCACCGGCGCGAAGGGTCTCCGCGTGGGTGCGACAATCTCGAACTCGGATGTCTTCCCGTCCGAAAAGAGTCGCCTCTCCTCGACGTGGGGCGCGGGTGACATCCTCTCGTCGATGCAGGGCGTGTTCACGCTCGAAGCAATCGAGGACTACGACCTGCTGGACAACGCCGTCGTCCGCGGCCGCCAGTTCAAAGAGACGATTCGAGACGACGCCCCCGAAACCGTCACCGACGTGCGCGGCAAGGGTCTCCTCCTTGCCGTCGAGTTCGACACCAAAGAGCGCCGCGACGACGTGCAGGAAGCCGCCCTCAAGCGCGGACTCCTGACGCTCGCCTGTGGCTACGACGTCCTCCGTATCCTCCCGCCGCTCGACGTGACCGAGCGCGAAATCGACATCGGTGCGAACATGCTCCTCGACGCTATCGAGGACGTGTCGTAAGCCGACGCCCGTTTTTTCGACGCTTTTTCAGCCCTGTTCGAGTGGCTCGACCACGTCGCCGAGATTGCGGAGCATCCCTTCGGCGACGAGTGAGTACACAGACGAATCGACGCGCTCCCGCCACATTGGCCCGTCACCCATTTCGAGGCCGACGTCGCCGCCGCGAATGAGGCTCGCCGCCTCGCTCGCCACGACGCCCGCGAAGTTCGAATCGTACTCGTCTTTGGTCGTTCGGAACTGACGCATCGCCCGGCGTTTCGCGCGGAACGACCGACTGGAGTCGTAGTCGGTGTCGCCCGGTTCCACGTCGAGTTCCGAGAGTGCGAAGTCGTATGCGCGTCGTTCGAGGAGCGCGCGACCGGTGTCGACGACTCGAAGCACGAGCAAGTCGCGGTCGAGACTGTTCTCGAACACGCGGAAGTCGTTGTCGAAACAGAGCATGAACAACTCCCATCTGGCCACGCCGTAGGGGGTTCGGTCCTCGTCATCGAGTTCCGCTTCGACGGTCGTGCGCATCTCTCCGCGCGTCGGGTACTCTTCGATTTCGGCACGGAAGTCGTCGAGGGAGCTTTGGATGCGACTCCGATGCGACGCGGGGTTGTTTCCGAGGTTCGATTGGTACTGCTCTCGGAAGTGCCGGGCAGTTCGGATGTGCTGCTTCGCTTGGAGGTGCGAACCCCACGTGTCTGCGATGTCGTGGGCGTCGTATTCGTCGGCGTCGGCCGCGCCGCCGGCGAAGATGCCGCTCCGATGCGAGTTCAACCGGGCGAACATGAGTCGTCGCTCGATTGCGTAGAGGTATCCGAGGTCACGGCCCGCATCGGAGACGCGGTACTCGGAGATTGAATCGGCGACGTCGTCTGTTGCGTGTCGGAGGTCGCGGCCGCGCTGGACGACTGCTTGGGAGTCAGTCTCGTCGAGGACGACCTTCGCGGCACCGATTGACTCGCCCGTGTACTGGATGCCTGTCGTCGCGTGGTGGAGTTTGTCTCGGTTATTGTGGTCGCTCTTTGCGGATTCGAGATGCCCACCTGCGGGGTCGGCACGGAGGTAGAATTTGAGGTCCTCGTGGACCGAGTCGACGTCGATACGCGAGCGCAACTCGTTCGCCTGTTCGACTGCCTCCTCCAGCGTCGCCACCGCCTCGTCGGCGTGGTCGTCACTGACGGGCGGCCGCCAGACGTAGTTACTCGATGGGTCCGGGTACAGCGTGGTCAGCGTGTCCGTTACGGGGTCTGGAAGCCACGAGGGGGCGAACCAACTTACGCCAGCGACTGCCGCACTCCCGCCACCGAGAAGGCCGAGGAGTTGTCGGCGCGAAAGGAGTGATGGTGGGTCGTCGGAAGGAGAAGGGTCGTCAGAGGGAGTGGAAGGGGAAGGACTGTCGGAGGGAGTGGAGGGCGAACCGTCGGGGGACATACGCCGGATTTCCAAACGAACCGGCCTAAACGTGTTGGCCCGTGGTCAACTCCGCGCAAAAGACAATCGCTGTCGCAAGTTGACCCAGTCGCTATGAGCCATCGAAAATCGTCTGGAAGACCTCGTCGAAGGCGTGCATCTGCCCTTCGCTGGCGAGGTAGTAGGTCGTCGCCTCGACGCGATTCCGCCACATCGGGAACATCCCGTCGGCCATGTCGATTCCGAGTTCACCGGCGTGAATCAACTTTGAGGCATACTGAGCCAGAATCCCTGCGAACGGCGAGTCATACGTCTTTCTGACCGACCTGAACTGACGAACGGCGCGTCGTTTCGCGCGGAAGGTTCGACCGGAGTCGTAATCGGTGTCGTCCGGGTCTACGTCGAGTGCGTCGAGTGCAAACTCGTGGGCGCGTCTGCCGAGAAGTGCGTTTGCCGTCTCGACGAGGCGCTGTACAGTGTGTCCGTGACGATGCCCGTCAGCGCCGTAGTTGAACTGATACTGGTCGTCGAAACATATCGAAAGCAGTTCCCAGCGCGCCGCACCGTACGGTGTCCGCTGGCCGAGGTCGCGCTCGTCTTCGACCCGTTCGCGCATCTCCACGTGCGTCGGAAGCGCCGCTATCGACTGGGTAAGTGTCTTCAGCGACGTTGCAAGCGCGTCGGCGTACGGTTCCGTCTGTTCGCCGAGGTTCTCGCGGTACAGGTCGCGGTAGTATCGAGCGTCTTCGAGGTGCTGTTCGGCCTGCAGATACGACGCGTACGTGTCGACGACTGCGTCGTCCGGATAGTCGCTCTCACGTTCTCCCTCCCCGACGACTCTCTCCCAGTGACGCGACTGGGTCCGAGCGGGCGCGAGGCTCTCCTCGACGAAATAGAGGTACGCGAGGTCTCGTGTCGGGTCCGAGACAGCGTAGTCGCTGAAGGAATCGAGCACGTCTTCGGCGCGCGATTGAATACGCGTGCCGCGTTCGGCGAGTGCCTCGGGGTCGACTTCGTCGAGGACGGCTTTCGCAGCACCGACGGTTTCGCCCGCAAACATCATGCCGATGGTGGCGTTTGACAGCCGTTCGTGTGTGTCAGACGCCGATTTGGCTAACTCTAACCACCCGCCCGTGGGGTCTCCCTGCCGGAGGTGAAACTCTAGCCGTCTCGGAACTGAATCGGAGTCGACCCGCTCTTTCAGCGTTTGTGCCCGCTCGACTGTCTGTTCGAGTCGGGCGACTGCTTCGTCGGCGTGTGTCTCTGAAACTTCGGGTCGCCAGACGTGCGCCGGCGGTTCGGGATAGTGAATCACGAACTGGTCGGTGACGACGTCTGGGAGCCACGTCGGGGCGAACCAGCCCACACCAGCGAACACTGCGCTCCCGCCGCCGAGGAGGCCGAGGAATTGTCGGCGTGAATGGACGAGTGGGGTGTCGTCGGGAGAGGAAGAATCGTTGTTAGGTGGCGAATCGCCCGAAGGGGACGAATCGTCGGAGGGGTCGTCAGTGGAGGAATCTCCAGTGGAGGGGGATGGAGTATCGTCCGGGGACATACGACAGCAGTCGAAATCGACCGGCCTAAACGTGTTGGCCTGTGGTCACGTCGGGTGCGATTCCAAACCTACGTCCAGCGGTCCAGTCCCGTCTGGACGACCGAGTCTTCGATGCGCTCGAATCCCCGTCGAACCTCGTCGGGGTCGACCTCCCACGTCTCGGTGACGTACTTGCGGGCCGCCTCCACGTCGGGGTCGATGTCGGTGTCGTAGTCGTATTCGTCTGTGACCGGCGGGTCGAGGAAGAACTCGCGCACGCGGTCGGCGTTCGGGATGCTGTCGCCGCGGGCTTCGAGGACGGCCCAGAGGTCGCCGTGCTTCTTGACTTCCTTGACCGCGGTTTTCGGGCCGACACCCGAAATTCCCTCGTTGAAGTCGGTGCCGCAGAGCATGGCGATATCGACCAGTTGCTCCCACGTGATGTCGTGTTTGTCGAGGGTTGCGTCGAGGTCCATCAACTCGGGGTTGCCCTTGCTCGTGAGTTGGCGGAGGGTGTAGGGGGCACCGAACAGGAGCGTGTCGTAGTCCTCGCTGCCGACGTAGTCGGCGTCGCCCTTGCGGGCCATGTAGGACGCTTGTGCCTCGCCCTCAGCGGGAGCTTCGACCACCGGCACGTCGAGGAGCGAGAGGAGTTCGCGACTCGTCTCCTGAATCGTGTCTGTGAGTCGTTGCGTGCGGGCTTCCATCCGGGCGGCTTCGACCGCGTCACCGGCTTCTCGGGCCTCTTCGAGGCGTTCTTCGGCCTTCTCGCGCTGTTCGCGGCGCTTTGCGACCTCGTCGTCTTTCATCTCCGTGACGCCGCCGTCGAAGACGAACACGGGCGTCAGGTCGTGTTCGAAGAACTTGGGGAGTCCCTGGACGATGCCGACGAGGTTCGCGACTTCCTCGCCCTCGCTCGTCGTGTACTTCTCGGAGTTCGTCCACTTGACCGTCGTCGTGAGGTAGCGATACAGCCAGTTGTGGGCGTCCACGGCGACGACGCTCCCGGCAACCTCGTCGAACGGCACCTCAGAGAGGGCGGCGAGCGTTCGAAGGTCTGCGTTTCCCATTTGCTCGGCCTTCGGGAGCCGGGGGTTTGAATCGTGCGAGTTTACGGACTCCCCACAGCTGGTGGGTCAGCACCGTCACGTACCGCGAGAAACGCCTCTTCGTCCGCTCCGAGGTCGCGGGCGCGGTAGCGGTCGAGCCCCGACTGATACTGGTCTCGTGAGACCGACGCCGGTTCTCCGGCGGGACGCTCCAACACGAGTTCGGCGAGTCCCGTCTCGCGGCCGGTGAAGGCGAATCCAGCCTTGTGACACGCCTCGTACGCGAATGGGTTGTTGGTAGCGATGCGAACCGTCTCGTAGCCTCGCTCCGCCGCTGCTTCGGCGGTCTTTCGGAGTAGCTCGGGACCGAGACCGTCGCCCCGTCGGTCGTGTCTGACGGTGACGTACCGAAACCAGAGCGTCGTCGGGTCGGTTCGGTCCTCGTTGAACGCTACCGCCGCGACGACGTCCTCGGCGAGCGGGCCGAGCGAGTCGGGACCGCCGGAGGGCGCGGGCCGGTCGTCGTCGAGCGGTGGTAGTTCTCCGTCGGGGTCGCGGATGACCGCCTTTCCCGTCTTCGGCGGCGTGAACTTACCCGCATACGAGAACCGCCGGTAGTCGAGGCGGAGTCGCGGACCGTCCTCGGGCCACCCGAGGATGACGAAGTCCATACCTGTCGAGAGGGCGCGACGCGCAAGAACCTTGCCGACGGCGACCCACGAACGACCATGCACGGCCCCGGCGACACCCGCTTTTTCGACTGGTTCGCCCCGCTGTACGACCTCGTGATGCCGGCCGCCGACGCGGAACCCCTCGATGTGGCACTCGATAGCGCGTCTCGCCCGGTCGAGCGCGTCGTCGATATCGGCGGTGGGTCGGGGCGCGCGACCCTCGCTCTCGACGTACCGGAGCGAATCGTCTTCGACCTGTCCGAAGGGATGCTCGCTCGGGCACGGGGGCGTGGTCTCGACTGCGTCCGTGGCGACGCTCGTTCGCTTCCCTTCGCCGACGACTCAGTGGACGCGGTGACTGTCGTGGACGCGTTTCACCACATGCCGGGCCAGCAGACGGTGGTCGAGGAAGTCTATCGCGTCCTCGCGCCCGGCGGGGTGTTCGCAGTTCGGGAATTCAATCCCGAGACGATTCGCGGTCGTGGCCTCGTCCTCGCAGAGCGGGCTCTCGGATTCGGGTCGTCGTTTGCCATTCCGCGCGAACTCGCAGACCGACTCGACGGTGCAGGGTTCGAAGTGACTGTGCTCGACACAGGTTTCGAGTACACGGTCGTCGGGAAAAAGCGGGAGAGCCATTAGGGGTGCCACGTATCGTCGCGTATGGCAACCTCGACGTCCTTCCTTGAGGAGCGACTCGATGCCGGGGCGTTACCACTCGCCGTGGGCGACGTCCTCGCCATCTTCCTCCTCGTGACCGTCGGCGTGGTTCAGCACAACGGTACGTCGTACCTCTCGACCGACCCATTCGGCTGGGTGCTCACCGCCGTTCCGTTCATCATCGCGTGGGCACTCATCGCCCCGATTTTGGGTGCGTACTCGCCGGGTGCCGCTGAGTCGGCGAAGTCGGCCGTCCCGCTTGCGATTCGGTCGTGGATTATCGCCGCCGTCCTCGGTGCGGTGATTCGATGGACGCCCCTCTTCGAAGGCGGCGCGGACCCGATTTTCATCGGTGTCATGCTCGTCTTCGGGACGGTCGCCATCAGTCTCTGGCGCACCATCTACTTCCGCATCGTCTGAAAACACTCGTCCGAACACTCGCCTTCTCGGCCCCCCGCCTCACGCGGGTGTGGCCCGCTTCCGCAACAACGTCACACCGAGCAGCGACGCGGCCGCCGCGAACCCGGCGAGGACGAAAAAGAGCGTCGTCGAGTTCGCAACGTCGAGGACGTACCCCGCGATTGCACCACCGAGTGCGCCCACGCCGAACACGCCGAGGTACGTAAAGCCGTACGAGAGACCGCGGAGGCCCGCGGGCGTGTACTCGGCGACTGTCGCCTGATAGAACGGCTGAACCATGAACAGGAAGAATCCAAGGAGCGCACAGATTGCGAGCAGCGGGACGACGCCGAGGCTCGCGACAGGCAGGAAGGCGACGGCGACGACTGCGAGCGCGGCGAACCCGACGACTAACCCGCGCTCGGTGGGGATGCGGTCAGTGAGCTTACCGCCGACGTACTGGCCGACGACGCCGATGGTGAGAAGTCCGGCGTACACGTACAGTTCCAGTTCGAGTGTGGGCGCGCCGGCGGCCGACCCGGGGACGAGTACGGCGGGGAGGAGCGCAGAGAGCGGAACCGGGTCGATGCCGAGGACGCTGTCGATGAGGTCCGGGAGGAACGTCGTCACGCCGCGGTAGTACAGTCCGGAGAACATCACCACCGCGAAGACGAGCGCGAACCCGCTCGCAAAGAGGGCTTTCGACTCGGAGAGGAACTCGCCGAGCGACGAGACGCCGGTCGAAGACTTGTCGGCCGAGGTTCCGCCCCCGCCGTCAGCAGCCGTGACAGCCGCCTGTTCTTCGAAGTCGGCGCGGGTCGCGAACACGGCCGCGACGAGCGCCGGTATCGCGAGGACGCCCGCGACGAGTTGCCAGTCGAAAAACAGCAACAAAAGCGCCGTCAGAAACGGCCCGAAGCCGATTCCGATGTTGCCGGCGATACCGTGATAGGCGAAGCCAGTGCCGCGCTCTTCGACGCCGGTACTGATGAGTCGGAGACCAGCGGGGTGGTAGACGCTCGCCGCGGCACCCCAGAGGACCAACGCGAGCGCGACGACGACGAGGTTCGGGGCCGCCGCGAGGAGGACGAACGACGCCGACATGCCGGCGAGGCACGCGACGATGAGGCGTTTCGAGCCCACGCGGTCGACGAGGACGCCGCCGGGGCTGTCTCTTATACACATCCCTGA
>NZ_AOLI01000020.1 GCF_000336955.1 Haloferax larsenii JCM 13917
GTGTATAAGAGACAGGACCGGAACGGCGGCAAGACCGAGTTCGACGGTGGTGTACTCGCTGAGCCAGATGGAGACGAAGATGGGAATCGACAGTTCGTAGGTGTGGACCATCCCGTGAGCGAGCATCACCAGTGCGACGATTGCGCGGTCGTTGCGATTCACACGCTCTCGCACGGGTCCGACACGGATAATCATGTGGAGTTGCGGCAGTTCGCGCGACACCTGCGACTTGGGGTGCGTGTGAGAACGTCACAGAACCATCAATTGGGTGTTCGAGGAGCGTTCACGACCGGGCTATATCAGAAACTGATATTCTCAGCAGTAATCTACCTCGACGTTGTCTGGCGATTATTTTCTCATAAGTTATGAGGATGTGATATCGAAGTCATGGGGAGAATATCAATCATCTATGGGAAAGAACTATACCACTTACGTCCGTATACTAATGTATATTATGACCGGATATTACGACTACATTCTTGGGCTCATCCCACTCGCGCTCGTTGGAATCACCGGCTCCCTCGTCGTGGTTGGCTTACAGCTGACCGCGGCGGTTCCGATGGCCGCTGGTGTCGCAGCGTTGCTGACTGGCCACGCCCTCTTCGTGAATGGTCCGTCCGCGCCCACCCCAGTCCGACGACACACCGACCACGCAAGCCACGCCGCTCGCGCGAGTCGCGCAGAATCCGGTCCCGCTGTTCTCGACGCAGACTAATTTCACACGCCGTGCTGACCGACCACCGGGTCGGCCCGCAGGGTTTTGGCCGCAGGCCACGTCTCGCCGAACATGACAGAGACGTTGTTCCTCACGAGCGACGACGTGAACGGTCTGGCGACGCCTGCCGAATACGTCGACGCCGTCCGCGACGGGTATCGACAACGCGGTGAGGGCGCTCCCGCCGAACCGCGAACGAAGCTTCTCAACCGCGACCCGCCGGGGATGTTCACCACCTACGCAGCGGTCCTTCCCGAGACGGGTGCGATGGGTGGCTACATGTACTCCGCCGGATTCGGCGCGGAAGACGCGTGGTTCATGACGCCGCTTTTCGACGCCGACTCCGGCGAACCGCTCGCTCTCCTCGACGGCGCGAGCATGAACCCGTTCAAGACCGGCGCAGCGGGCGGAGTCGCGGTCGATGCGCTCGCCCGCGATGACGCCACCTCGGTCGCACTCATCGGAAGCGGCGCGCAGGCCCGCGGCCAGTTACGGGCAGTCGCCGCAGTTCGTGACCTCGACTCCGTGTGGGTGTACTCGCCCACCAAAGAGAGCCGTGAGTCGTTCGCCGGAGAGCTGGACCGCCGACTCGACGCCAGCGTCGCCGCCGTCGCCTCCAGCGCCGCCGCAGTCGAGGGCGCGGATATCGTCATCACCGCGACCACCGCGAGCGACCCGGTCTTCGATGGCGACGTGCTCGAACCCGGGACGCACGTCACCGCGATGGGACAGTACCACCCGAACAAGCGCGAACTCGACGCGACGACCATCGAGCGCGCGACCTACGTCCCCGACCTGCGCGAGCGAGCGACGATGGACGCCGGGTCGTTCCTCGCCGCACTGGACGCAGGCGTCGTGGACGAAGACCACATCCACGCCGAACTGGGCGAGGTCGTCGCCGGCCGGGCCACGGGCCGAACCGACGACGACGAGATTACCGTCTTCGACAGCGGCGGCACGGGAATCGAGACGGTCGCTGCCGCGTACCTGTTGTACGAGAAAGCCGCCGAGGAAGGACTCGGAACGACAATCGAGTTCTCACCCGCGAGTGAATCGCTCACCGGACACTGAGTGAGTCGCCAACTCACCGGACACTGAGTGAATCGCCACTGGGTGCGACGAATCGTCGCCGTCTCGCAGCCAAAAGAGGTGGGTGGTGCTACAGTTGCGCGAGAACGGCTAGGAAGACGATACTCAAGCAGGAGAGCCCACCCATGGCCAGACCGAATCGGACCCATCTCACAGGCTCCTCATCGTAGACCGATGGGTCGCTGTTTCCGCCGAGTTCGGCACTGTACGCCGCAGTTTGTACGTGCGACTCCGCACCGAACACGAGGGCAGTACAGAGTACTCCGACGCCGAGTGCGACAAGCAGAAACAATTCGACCGGCAGGACTCCCAAACCATTGAGAGCGAAGCCGACGGCTACGAGCAACGATGGAGCGAGAACCCCGTCTCTGAGGATGGCTTTTCGCCTCATCAGCGTCTCCCAGCAGTGCATGCTTTTTCAGTATATTTGACCACTTTTGCTGTCATATACGGACCAGATTTGAACTGATTGACAATAATCCTTGTGACTTTTTGACAGATTCAAAAAATAGTACCTGCTGACGAGGTACCGATGCTATACCGGTCGTCGCGTAGTTCGTTGGGGCCGCCAGCGAGGACTCAGTAAACTGCCTCACACTGATGCTCTCGCGATGCGCTCGACAGCAGCGACGACAGCAGGAAGGAGCGACAGCGACCCGGTTGCGACCACGGTGGGGACGAGAACGCCCACCCAAAACGTCTCGAAGTGGACCTGTGCGGCCGCACCGAGGAGGGAGGTTCCGCCGACCACGAGACTGTAGTATGCGGACCGAACGGGGAGCGTAGAGAGGTGCCCGGGCCGCGGCCACGACCCAGTCGGGACGTACTCGCCTCTGAAGGTACCGACCGCCAGCGAACTCACTCCGAGGGCCGTCAGCCCCGATAGCGAGACTGCCTCGTGCGGCGTCGCGGCCAAGAGCATCCAGAGTGTCGGGATGACCAGCACCGACACTTCCCAGGCGGCGAAAAACACCTGGTCGAGCCACCTATCGACTCGCTTTATGGTCTTCGGTATCGTACCCCAAGCCACGCTAGGACTTAGGCTTCGAGGGCTAAACGGTTACTCAAGCGAAGGTGAACGCGAGCGCAGACTACTGCAGCCGATACCGGAGAATCGCGGCGATGCCGCCGAGGTTCTTCAGTTGCTCGCCGGGTTGGAACTCGGCGGAAAAGACCGTCACCTCGCCGCCTTTCTGCTCGACGGAGTCGATGATGTCGTTCACGTCGATGTCCCAGTCGCCTTCGCCCTGTCGTTCGGCACGGAGGCGCGAGTCGAGAAGCAACAGGTGTTCGATAGCTCCGTAGTCGGAGGCTTCGGCGACCTGTTCGACCCCGTAGGCGGCTTTCGCGCCCGTCGAGATGTTCTCCATCAACTGGTCGATGAGGTTCGCCTCTTCGGCGATTCGCGTCTGCTTTTGTACGTCGTCGACCGCGCCGCGTTTGAGTACCTCGTGGACGCCGCGGTCGCCGACACCAGCGGTGTCGACAGTGGTGACGATGGTTTCGGCGACTTCGGGATGGTTGTCCTCGAAGTAGTCCATCGCGTCGTTCTTCGTAAAGCCCGGCCCCGCGAGGATGATGGCGTCCACGTCGAGATGTGAGAGTGCAGAGCCGAGTTCGTCGAACAACTCGGAGCGGGGGCGGGCGTATTCGCCCTTGCCGGTCGGTTTGGTGAGCGACGCGTACTCCTCGGTCCCGTACTGGGCGACGGTGTGGATGTAGGCCGCGCCTTCCTCGACCGTCGCGATGGCCACGTCAGGGTTCTCGGCGGCTTCTTCGGCCGTCTCGATGCGGTCTATCTGGTCGGCCTTGAAGTGCTTCTCGATGGTTATCTCGGCGCGTTCTTCGACGTTGAGCGTGTGGTGGTGGCCGAGTTGGTCCTCGCGGGAACACGAGGTGATGACGCCGCCGACGCGAAGTCGATTGGCGAAGCGCGCGAACTCGATGTCCTCGACTTCGATAGTGACGTGGAGGTGCTCGCGCTCGCCGCCGGTGTCACGCATCTGGTCGTCGTCGCGCTGGATGCGGCGGGTCGTGTCGCCGGAGACCAAATCGCCCGGTTCGAGGACGTACGAGAGGTGCCAGAGGTCGTCGACGTTCTCGGGGACGAGCGTGATTCGCTCGCGCCCCTCTTCGCCCCGACCGCGGCTCGAAATGCGCATATACGTCGCGTCGTCGCGGAACGGAAAAGAGTCCTGCTATCGCGGGTTACCAGTTAGACTGCATTCCGAGACCGTCCGCGAAGCCGCGTGCCCAGAGGTAGTACGTCGTGACCTGCACGTAAAACAGGACGAGGAAGCCGACGAGGATAATTGAGAGCAGACTACCAAGCGTCCCGAGAACGACGGAAACGGCGATTACGAGCAGCCACGCGATAGCGTACTCTCTGGTGAGCGCGCCTTTGAGAATCGTCTGAACGTCGAACCCGGAACGGAGAGAGCCGTTGATAGCGAAGTTCACACCCGCGGCCGGGATGAGGAGTCCGACGATAAGTACGATGCCGAAGACGAGTAGCCCACCGACGAGACCGAGGATGCCGAGACCGAGACCACCCGCTGAGCTCGGAGCCGCACCGGGTGCGGATGTCGCCTCAGTGACGAAGACCGACCCAACGCCGAGAACCGCGGAAAACGCAACAATAGGGAGAAACGAAACGAGTGACCACACGAACGTCACGACGAACAGTTTCAGCCCATCCACGAACAGGCCGCCCCAATCGGTGAACGAGGGGGCAGCCTCGTCGCCGCGGGCAGCCGCTTGCATGGCCCGGACGAAATATCCTTGCAGGATAAACAGAGGGATAACGAGAACCGAGAGAACAGCGAGGACACCGCCGATAATTGTCGTTGCGACCCAGTCGTCACTTCGCTTGAGAAACCTCAATGCGTCGGAGAGCATGACGTCGTGGGGTCGTGTCCCTACCGGCTTAGATATTCCGTCGCAAAAGAAGGTCAGGTCGGCAGCTCAGACGGCCGGTTGCTCGCCCGGAGTCTCGCCTTCGTCCATCATCTCGACGTCGTGGAGTTCGCCCCACGTCGTGCCGATGATGTAGTAGGCGGCCACTGCGGCGTAGAACGTCACGAACGGGCCGAGCAGGAAGCTGGCCAACTGTCCCAAGAGTGGGATGACGTTCAGCACGCTGAGGGCCAAGGACGCCGCGAACAGGACGGCGAAGGCCATGAGCCACGCAGTCGCGTACTTTCCTGACATCAGGATTGGCCGGAGCGTCCCGAAGTCGAACGCCGCACCGATGCGGTCGGTCTCGGCGTAGTTCGACAGCGCCGCCGGGATGACGTATGCGGCGAAGAGTCCGAGAACGAACGCGATCAGGAGGCCGACGAGGGCGACGATGCCCCCGAAGATGCCTGCCGTCTGCGAGCCGTTACCGGCGACTGCGCCCATGAATCCTGCGAAGCCGAAGACACCGGCGATGATGGCAGGAATCAGCCCGTAGACGAGTGCGATAGCGAACCCTTTCAGGCCGTCTATCGTCATGTCACCCCACTCGTCGAATACGGGTGGTTCTTCGTCGCCGTGCATCGTCGCACGAATAACCCGTAGCAGGTATCCGATGACGACGAACGTCGGGACGATAAGGAAGCTCAACAGGCCGAGGACTCCGCCGATGAGGACTGTTCTGACCCAGCCGTCATCGTTACGCGGATAATTGATGGATTCTGATAACATCGGTAATCACCAAGCGCCGCCACCCACCCACGAGTCTGATATCGACTGTCTGAGCCAGTCTCTCGCGACTGCGCTGGCGTTGCCAGTCTGTACCGACTGCTCTGCATTGGGCTATTGCATGCGCTCGGGGGAACGTTACGACGAGAAAGTATATAATCTTGTACCAGATTCCGAGAGATAATTGTCAATTACGCCTGAACGACGGCGTCGCTCCGCTGTCTGCGGCCGTCTCAGTCGTCGACGATGTCGCTTCCGCCCGGCGGGAGGAACTCTTGGATGAGGTCGGGGGATGCGACTTTCCGGACGAACGACGTGTCGGCGAAGCGTTCGCGCAGTCGCCGGTAGCACAGTTTCGCGGCGTCGTTTTGGGCGTACTGCCCCGGTTTGAGTCTGAGCATCGTCTCGGCGCGCGTCTCGATGGCCGACGGCGGCCCGCCCACGACTCGCGTCTCCGGTTCGCACTGGATGCCGACGGCGACTTCGGCCGCAACGTCGTTGTAGTAGGTTCGGTCGCCGCGGATGACGAAGCTCCCTTTTTCGATGTACTCACCCGACTCGGGTGTCTTCGACACCTGCGACGGTTCGACCATGTACGCGTCGTCGGCGAAGCGACCGTCTTTCCAAATAGAGGAGTACGAGACGGCGAACTGCGCGGCCTCGTGCAGCGACGACTCGGGGAAGTCGACTTCCTTCGCGGGTTCACTGGGTCCGGTCGCCTTCAACAGCGTGACTGGCCCCCCACGCGCCTGCGTGTGGAAGAACCGGTCGTGCTTGTCCATGTACTTCTTGACGAGCGCCTCGTTTTGGTCGGCGTTGCGGCCGCCGACGACGAGGTAGCCGTCCGAAGTGTGGAACCACCGGAACTGCTCGTACCAGTAGTCGGTCGATTTGACGGGGACCGACTGCAGCGAGAGCCAGTCTGTCTCTTCTTGTTCCTCCTCGTCTTCCGCGTCGTCTTCGTCGTCGTCGGCCTCCCACTCGTCGCGGCGTCGTTTTACTTCCTCCAGTTCTTCGCGGGTGTCTTCGATGGCAGCGAGCGCACCCTCTTTTTTCTCTTGGATGCGCTTGGCCTCGGTGTAGAGGCGGTCGGCGTTCTTCTCGACGCCCATCGACACGTCGAGGGTGATGGTGGAGTCGTCGAGTTCGATGGTGACAGTTCCCTCCGCGCCGTCGACGTTTGTCACCGCCTCGGCGGCCGGGATGCCCTGTTCGGCACCGGCGTCGAGTTTCTCGGCGATGTCGTCCCACGGGACGCCCTCCTCGCGCGCGTCTCGAACCGTCGAGAGGACGTCGTCGACGAGGTCGTAGTTGGCGTAGAGCAGTTCCGCGCGCTCGCGCTCGGCGGCCGCACGCTCGTCGAAGCCCTCGATAGCACCTTCCTGCTGCTCGATGATGCGCTCTTGTTTGGCGATTTGCGCCTCGAAGTCGGGGCGGTTCGACCCGACGTCCTGTTGCTCGTCGGCGGTGAGGTCGAGACGGAAGAAGTACTCGTCGAGCGCCTCGTTGAACGAGTCGTAGGCTTCCTCGTCGAGGCCGTCGTTCTGGTGTTCGCGAAGCGGGAAGGGCGTCACGTCCACGACGTTTTCGTCGTCGTCGAGGTAGAGACGCGGGTCGAACTCACCGGCACGAACTTGCTCGCGGAGGTCTACGATGGCGTCGAAGACAGCGTCGTAGTCCTCTTCGGTCGCGTCCGAGATGTCGAGCGTCTTGTCGACACCTGCGCGCGTACACAACTCTTCGGCGTACAGACCGCCGAGGTTGAGCTGTGTGGCGAGTGTCCGAACGATGTCGGTGTCGGACTCGTCCATGTTTCGGCCGAGCGCGTCGCGACTGACCGAAAGCGGGTCCAGTCGGGAGGCAGGATACTCGTACTGCGAACCGGGGGCGACCGTCCGCGACTTGAGACGAACGGTCTCCAGACTGCGGACGACTTCGCCCGTCTCGTCGAGGACGGAGATGTTCCCCTGCCCGAACAGTTCGACGACGATTTTGGTGTTCTCGTCGCCGCGTTCGAACGTGAACGTGAGGATGCGGTCGAAGTCGTACTGCTCGACGCCCGCGAAGTCGGCCCCGCTGAGGCGGTTCCGCAGCATCATCGCGAAGTTCGGCGGTCGACCGGGCGCGTCGGGGACGTGCTCCTGTGCGGCGAGGTGGGCGCGCTTGATGTCGCCCACTTCGACGAGGAGTTCGAGTCGCCCGCGGTCGAAATCCCGCATCTTGAGGCGAAGCAGGTCGTCCCCGTAGAGGTATGCCTTGTCGACTTTCGCTCCCTCGTACCGGTTCAGTTCGGTGACGAGGGCCGCGAGGTCGACGCTCGTGAGTTCCCGCTTCGGGTCCATGGACTCGCCTTTTCGCGGCGAGGGAAAAGGGATGTCGTTTCGGCAGGTGCACGAAAGGGGGAAAGCACTTGTAGACCAACCGAAACGTTTCGGGTGATGACCCTCCGCCGAATCTTTCTCGCCCTCCTCGTCGTCAGCGCCGTCCTTCCGGCGGTTGTTGGGCCGACAACCGCCAGTCGACCGCCTGTTCCGGTCTGCGGTGTCTGTAGCGGTCCATTCGAGAACGTCGCCGCAGATGCCGGTGTCGACCTCACTATCGAATCGAGCGACCTACACATTCGAGTCGACGAATCCGGAACCGGCCACTGGACGGCCCGGATGAGGATAAACGACGACGCCGCAGCGACATTCCGAGACGACCCAGTTCTTCTCGATACCGTCGTCCGGCAAGTGTACGAGGGTGACGGCTATTTCGTCGCTGAGCCTCACGACCTCACGGCGCGGATGGACGGAGACACCGCCGTCGTCACCTTCGACGTTCCTGACATGGCACACCGCAGTGTCGGCAACACGCTTCTCGTCGATTATTTCAACGCCGAGGGACACACGCGGTGGGTCAGCCTCGACACCGACCGACTCACCGTCAGTGGGCCAGCGGGAACCGTCTTAGTCAACGACCCACCGGAAGCGAGTACAGAGGATGGAAACGCGACGTGGAGCACAGAAAACGGGGACTACCAGTCTATCGACCGAGAGACGTATCTCGCCTTCGGCCCCGACAGGGGAGTTTCGTCTCTGGCCGCCGCACAGGTCAGTATCGCCGCAGATTCGGCTCCGTACCTCCTCTCCGACTTGTTGTACAGTGCCTTCGTCCCGACGCTTCTGATGCTGTTCGGCGTTCTCGCGGTCCAACGATACACGCGCCGATACGACGCGACTGTCGATTCCTGCCGGACGCTTGCTAGCATCGTCGCCGGACTCGGTGTCGCGTGGATGTCCGGCCTCGTCGCCCTCGGGATGTTTAGTGGAGGACTTAGTGCGGTTTCGTGGACCCTCGGTCTCCAATTCGTCGCGTTCGGTGTCGTCGCTCTGCAACGCCCAGAGGCGTTCACGTTCCGGCGTCTCGTCGCCGCGACCGTCGGCCCGCCAGTCGTCGTTGCGGCGGCCATCTCGATGGCGGCTCCCGTCTCCGAACTTTGGTCCGTTCCGAGCGGTATTTCGTTCGGAGTGACGGTTGCACTGTTCCTTCCGTTTGGGTACGCTGCACGGCGAGGTATGGGGACGCGTCTCTTTACCCTTGCAATCGTCGCCGCACCGACCGTATTCGTTATCCCGGCGCTCCCTATCGGTGGGTTCGGACCGGTCATCATGATGGTGCTTCTCGTCGGGTGGACACTTCTCACGCTCGCCGTGGGGGCGCTCGTCTACCGCTTGGGGTGGGCACTGGGAGGCGGTGGAGGGTCTGACCCCTCCGCAACGGTCAGGTAGTCGCCCGAAGAATCACCGAGTATGACCGAAACGGAAGTCCGCGTCGCGACCACCGCCGACGAACTCGAAGACGCGTTCTCGGTCCGAAAGACCGTCTTCGTCGACGAACAGGATGTAGACGAGGAACTGGAGTGGGACGAGTACGACGAGTCAGATTCGGACGCCGTCCACTTCGTCGGCTACCGAGACGGCGAGCCAGTCGGTGCGGCGCGCCTCCGAGAAGCAGAAGCAGGTGTCGGGAAGGTCGAACGCGTCGCCGTTCTCGAATCGGCTCGTGGCGAAGGCTGGGGACGCCGGTTGATGGAGGCACTCGAAATCGAAGCCGAAAATCAGGGGTTCGACAAACTCGTCCTCCACGGCCAGACTTCCGCGGAAGGGTTCTACCACGGACTCGACTACGAAACCACCAGTGACGTGTTCGACGAGGCTGGAATCCCGCACGTGAAGATGGCGAAAGAACTCTGAGCGACGTTCTCTCTCCGACTTATGACAATAAACCTATATTAGTGAAAAATTAGTTTTGATAATTGGGCAGCTACCTATATACTGTCGGTCACACGTGACTGAACCATGCTCAGCGCGCTTTCGTCACTCGTTGTGGGGGCAGTTTCGAGTTCTGAACCGCAAGAACGCGGTAACGGCTCGGCGTCAGACGGTAGAAATACCGTTCTAGACGCATTACCAATGCCGATATTCGTTCTCGATGGTGATGGAGTCGTCACCGAATGGAACGAGACGGCGGCCGCGGTACTCCAGATACCAAGAGAAGAGGTCGTCGGAATCTCCGAATCTGAGGCGGCTGAATTCGTCTCGTACGAGGACGAGGGGGCCGCCAAAACGCTCGCAGGGAAAGTACTTGAGACTCCGAGGAGTGTCGACGAGGAATACGACGTGGTTCGCAAGGAAACGCCCGCAGGAATCGTCTACATCGACGAGCGGACGATGGAAAACGGGGCCGGAGAGACCGTCCACACCTCGTTCAAGGCGATTCCAATCTTCGACGACGACGGAGACCTCGATGCAGTCATCGAAATAGTCCAAGACAAGAGTGAGCAGGTTCGACGACGGGAAGCACTCCAAGACCTCGTTTCAGAAGTGACGGAGACGCTCGTCGCACTCGGTGATGGAAATCTGAGCGCGCGGGTCGATTACGACCTCGACGCAGCACGGCACGTCGACGACGAACTCCTGCGTATCCTCGACGAAGTCAACCAGATGGCAGACCGGTTCGAAGGTCTCGTCGGCGACGTGGAGGTCCACGCCTCCGAACTCACGTCGAACGTCTCCAGCGCCGAGTCCGCTGCCAGAGAGATTGCATCGCAGGCCGACGAACAGCGGACTGAAGTCTCCTCTGTGCGCGACGAGATGGAGTCGTTCAGCGCGACGATGGAAGAAGTCGCCGCGAGTTCGACCGAGGTCGCACAGGCATCCTCGCGCGCCCGCAACAACATCGAATCGTCGCTCGAATCGACCAAGGAGACCCAGCAGGTCACCGACGAAGTGAAACGTCGGAGCGACAACCTCGTCGACACCGTCGCGGACCTCGAAGACGAGATGGCCGAAATCGAGGAAGTCGCGGCTGTCATCTCCGACATCGCCGACCGAACCAACATCCTCGCGCTCAACGCCAACATCGAGGCCGCCCGCGCGGGCGAAGCGGGCGAAGGCTTCGCCGTCGTCGCTGGCGAGGTGAAATCGCTCGCCGACGAGACGCAGTCGCACACCGAGCGCATCGCCGACCGTATCACCGCCATCCAAGAGCGCGCGACGAAGACGGTCGACCTGGTCGAAGAGACCCACGAAGACGTGCTCGAAGCCGACGAAGCGATGTCTGAGACGGTCGATTCGCTGAGCGACGCGACCGAAGACGTTGCGGAGGCGACCGACGGAATCACCGAACTCTCGCGGGCCGCCGACGACCAAGCCGACGCCGTCGAGACCGTCACGGCGACTCTCGAAGACGTCAACAGCGGTGCACAGGAGATAACGGATATCTCGGAGGACATCGTCGAGGTGACCGACGAACAGCGCGCGGCCGCCGACGCCCTCGCCCAGAACCTCGACCAGTTCGACGCCCAGTAAGCCGGCAAGTTCGGTGTCGGCGCGGAGTGAGCCAGTCAGTCGTTCGAGGGCGACGACGCCGACTGGGACTCCATCGGTTCCGTCTTCGGCCCTTCACCCCGAATTTTGAATCCCGACGCCTCTTCGCGAGCGAGCAGTTCCCGCTGCGGGTACGGAATCTTGATACCCTCGTGGTCGAACGCGCTCTTGATATTTCTGAGCACCTCGGCCTTGGCGCGCATCCGGCGCGGTGCCGAGGGGTTCGTAATCCAAAAGAGAACCTGGAGACCGATAGACGAGTCGCCGAACGTCGTCGGCATCACCTGCGGTTCCGGAACCGATTCGACGAACTGGAGGTCCGTGAGCGCGTCTTTCGCGACTTCCTCGGCGTGTTTGATGTCGGCTTCGTAGTCGATGCCGACGTTCAGCCTGAGACGAAGCCGGTTTCGCTTCGTTCGGTTGGTAATCTTCGCGTTCGTCACGCGGTCGTTCGGGAACACGACCGTCTCGCCGTCGGCGTTGCTCAGACGCGTGTTGATGATGGTGATGTCGGTGACGATACCCTCGGCGTCGTCGATTTCCACCCAGTCGCCGAGTTCGAACGGCCGCGAGAACATGAGGACGAACCCCGCGATGAGCGAGCCGAGCGTCTGACGGGCGGCCATACCGACGACGATGCCGAGGAACCCGGCACCGACGAGGAGGCCGCCGATTTCGAACTGCCAAACCGTCAGGGTCGCCATCCCGACTGCGAGGAGGACCACGACCTGCAACACGCGGAAGACGATGCCCTGCTGGTGGGCGTTGATGTGGTCGACCGAGTTCGCGTATGATTCGAGTCTGTCTTCGAGGACGTTCGTGCCGACGAACGCACCGGCGAGGAGGAGGACTGTCGTCACGAGTTTGGCGACGTTCGGAAGTGCCGCTGCGATGATATCCGCGACGGTGATTGCTGCGGCGTCGTAACCCCAAAGCAGCAACAGCGAGAGTCCGACGCCGAGGAAGATTGTGAGTTGGAGCGTCCTGACGAGTACCGTCGCCGGGAACATCCACGCCACGTCGTGGACCGCATCGGGGACTCTCGGATGTTCGAGCACCCGTTTGTGGAGCTCCGTGGCCGCCCGCGAGACGACTCGCGGGGCGAGATACAGCGCCAGCCCCAGCGCCAGCGTCACTATCGCCGCGGAGATGCCGATTCGTTCTTCGGTCGAGACGAACTGCGCCAGCGTGGACCGAAGGTTCTCGACCCATGACACGATTCCCCCGCCCGTCCCCAGCGGCTCAGCCATACTACCGTGTACTTGGGCGAGAAAATGAAAAGCGTGGCGGAGGAGAATCAGTGGTGAGAACGAGGGAAGCCCTGACGCCTCGCGGTTGTGGCGTGAGTTGCAACTGCTGAAATTGAACTTGGAAAAAACCGCCTGCCCCTACAACCGCTTCGACACTCTACAGCCGCTGCGGCACTCTACAACCGCTTCGACACGTATGGTCCGTCTTGATAGTACCCAAGCTTCTGCTTGTAGTACTGCCGCACTCCGATACCGGAGATGACCGAAATCTTGTCGAAGCCAGCGTCGTGGGCGAGTTCCTCGGCGTGGGCGAGCAGTTTGCGACCGTAGCCTTTGTGCTGCCAGTCGCCCTCGCCGCCGATGCCCACCTCAGAGCCGTAGACGTGGAGTTCGCGGACGAGCGCCGAGTTCTGGAGTTCGCGGCGTACCGGGTTGCCGGGGAACCGAAGCCGACAGAAGCCGATGAGGAGGTCCTCGACGGGGTCTTCGAACGAGATGAAGTGTTCCGTGCCGCCCGCAACCTCGTAAGTCATCACGTCGAGTTCGACGCGCTCTGGGTCGGGGTCGGCCTCGTTCATCCCGACTTCGCGGGCGCGGATATCGCGCGTGACGATGCCTTTCTCTTCGGCGCGCTGGGCGGCGAGTTGCCGGAGGTTAGACTTCCAGACACCGGCGTCGATGAAGTCCGCGGGGATGTCGCGCTGGACGCGCTGGAGTCGGGTGTACTTCGGAATCATGCCCATGACCTCGGAGACGACCTCGGCGGCCTCCTCGTTGTCCAGCGGTTCGTACTCGTCGCGCCGCCACATGTCGTAGGTGATGGTGTCGCGGACGACGAGTGTCGGGTAAATCTTGAGGTAGTCCGGCCGCCAGTCCGAGTTCTCGAACAGTTGGCGGAAGTCCTCGATACACATCTCTTTCGTCATCCCCGGCTGGCCGGGCATCATGTGGAAGCCGACCTTGAACGCCGAATCGCGCAGGCGACGATTGGCGTCGATAGACGCTTGGACGCCGTGGCCGCGGTGCATCTCGCGGTTGATGCGCTCGTAGGTGGTCTGGACGCCGACTTCGACCTTCGTCGCACCCAAATCGAGCATCCGGTCGATTTGCTCGGGGTCACACCAGTCGGGCTTCGTCTCGAAGGTCGTCCCAATGTTGCGAATGTCGGCCGTCTCGTTTTCGGCGATGACGTCCTCGACGTACTTGAACTCGACATCCTCCGGGTCGGGTGCGAACGACTGGTCCTCGGCGGGTTCCGGCTCTTTGTCGAGGTCGTAGTCGTTCATCGCTTCGAGCGCGCGCTTGACGAACCACTCCTGATAGTCGTGGCTCCGGGCGGTCATCGTCCCACCCATGAGGATGAGTTCGACCTTGTCCACCGGGTGGCCGATGTGTCGAAGCTGTTCGAGACGGAGCGTGACCTGCCCGTAGGGGTCGTAGTCGTTCTGGACGCCGCGGGCGGCCGCGGGCTCGTGGCCCGTGTACGACTGCGACGACGAGAACTCGCTGGCCGGGCCGCCGGGACAGTAGAGACACTTCCCGTGCGGGCACATGTGCGGCGAGGTCATGATTGCAACCGGCGAGACGCCCGAAGCGGTCCGAACGGGCTTTCGACGGACGACTTCTTTGACCTCTTCGCGGCGGTCCTTGGGGGCGTATTGCAGAATCTCGGCGTTCTTCGGCACCTTCGGTGAGGAGTGTTCCGAGCAGGCGTCGAGCTTGGCCGATTCGAGGTCGTCGCGGTCGATTTCGCCCGCGAGGATGCGCTCGACGAGCGCCTCGCAGGTCCGCTCGAACGCCTCGGACTCGGTTTCGGTCTCGGCGCTCACGGACACACCTCCCGGGTGGCGACGTGGTGACGGCTCATGGGCGCGAATCGGGTCGTTTCGTGGATAAGCGTGTCGCTCGGGAGCGTCGAAGTCGCGGTCCTCCGTCGAGAACGAACGAGGAGGAGTCTGGATTGGCGCTTAGAACTGGTCGGCAGCGGCTTCGAGGACGGCTTCGAGCGCCTCGTCGCGCGCGCCGGTCAGGAACTCGATGCGGCCTTCGCGGATGCCCGCAGCGGCGAGACCCGCGGCGGGAGCCTTCTCGGCGGCCGCCTCGACGACGGCGCGGAGGTCGAGGTGACCCGTGCTGCGAACGTAGAGTTCGTCGGTGCCGAGAACGACCGTCACGAACTTGTCACCCTCGCGGTTGCGGCGGTGGAGTTCGTCGGCGAGGAGGCTCGTCGGCGGGAAGTCGAATCGGTGGCTGTAGGCGTCGGCGTCGAGGACGGCGGCGGAGATGTCCTCCACGTCGCGGAATTCGATGTTCGCCTGCGCCGTCTCGACTTCGTCTTCGAGCTTGATGCGGAACTGCTCGGAGACGTGGCCGGCGAGACCCTCGTCGGCGTCGAACAGCAGGTCGGCGATGAGTTCGCGCTTGTCCTGGTACGACTGGTAGTACGCTTCGAGGGCGACTGCTTCGCGGAGTTCGCGGACGCGGTCGGCGTCGAAGCCGTGGTCGGCGGCGAGGTCGAGATACTGCTCGGGGCAGTGCTCCCAGTAGCTCACCGCGGGGAGGTGCGACACGTCGTCGCGGACCTCTTCGTTGACGGCGACGGCGAGCGTCGAGGCGAGCGCGCCGACCGAGAGGTCGTTCGCGTCGGAGCCTTCGCGGGCGGGGTTGACGAGCACGTCAACTTCGCCTGCGACTTCCTCGTCTGCGGGCGCGGCGTCGACGACGACGCGCTCGGCACCGTAGACGCCGAGGAGACCGAGCCCGTCGAGGGACTCGCTCGTCGAACCCGCGCCGAGAAGGAGCACGAGCGGGAGCTTCTCGTCGTGACGGTCGCGGTCTTCGAGCATGCGCGAGACGTCGTTCGTCGCGGCGTCCATGCCGTAGACGGCCTCTTCGAGCGGACGGCGAGTGAAGTAGTGGTACTCGGCGTCGTCACGCGGGTGCTCCGAGCGAATGAGGGGGAGCACGGCACGCTCGACGGCGGCACCGGCGACGTAGCCGTCTGCGGTGGCCGTGTGACGAACGACGATTGGGCGCGATTCGAGGACGGCGCGGCGAATCGCTTCGGCGGCGTCGAGCAGCGACTTGCCGACGGCGGCGACCGGTTCGTGGGATGCGAGCGGTGCGACGGCGTCCGGGCGCGCCTCGTCGGAGAGGGCGTCGGCCAGACGCTGCTGTACCGTCTCGGCCTCGTTTGCGTCGAAGACGTGGAGGTCTTCGGTCTCGATTTGGAGTTCGCCGCGGCGGCGTTCGACCTCGCCGTCGATGCGGACGAAGTCGCCCACGTCGACTTCGGGGTAGGCGCGGACGCCCGCTTCGACGAAGGCGGCGCAGTCGGCGACAGCCGTCTCGTCGCGGAGTTCGAAGACGGTCGGGCCGCCGGTCTGGCGGACGCTGACGATTTCGCCTTCGACGCGGACGTCTTCGCCGACGTGGTCGTCGATGTCTTCGAGGACAGTGCGCTCGCGTTCCACTTCGGCTTCGTCGGCTGCTTCGGGTTCGGCCTCGGCGACTTCCGTGGCTGCTTCCTGCTCGGTCGTCTCGGTTGCTGCGACGGTGCCGACCACGTCAGCAGCGGTAGGCGTACTGTCTTCGTCGACTGGCTCGGTGGCCGATTCATCGGTGGCCGATTCGACCTCGGTCGTTTCGGAGGTCTCGGCCTCGGCAGCGTCGGAAACGTCGGCTTCGGATGCCTCAGATTCGGCTTCCGTCTTGCTTTCGGAGGTTGCACCAGCGGGTCGCGTCCGGTTGCCCGACTGCGGGCGCTTCTTGATGGGCTTCGGGCCGCTGTCGTCGCGCTCGCTTTCGACGGGCTGGCCGTCGGCGTCGCCGTCGGGGTCGTGGATGCGAGCGCCGCGGAACTCAGACTCGGTCTCGCGAATCGACCACGCGAGGTCGACGTTACCGTTGTCGCGGACGTTCTTCACCTGAACGAACACGTCGTCGCCGGGCTCCCAATCGAGCGTTTCGAGGCGGCGGTCGAGTTCGCTACGGTGCAGTAAACCAGTGACATTGGCTGCGAGGTCGACGAAGACACCGAAGTCGGCGTAGCCGTCGACGGTGCCTTTGTAAAATCGGCCGGGGACGAGCTGGTGGGGGCTATTGCCCCGGAACTCGAACCAGACGTCCTCCTCGTGCGTAATCCAATCCATTGCGTTGAGCAAACAACCCCTTACTAAAACGATTGTCGAAAAACGCTCGGGAGATACATACGCGCGTATCCGGGTCGTTCGACGAGCGAACCGAGACGTTCAGAGGACCAAAACGCCGTTGAGAAGGGCCGAGAGCGCCCGGAAGCCACCGAACGCGTATCCGAACACTACGCCGGACGGGACGGCAGTCGCGACGAGCGCCTTCGAAAGTGACGTTTGGTGTACCACACTGATACCAATCGCGAGAAGCCCCGCACCGTAGAGTGCGCACACCGTCTGCACGGCCGGAACTGGAATGCCCGCCAGCGCGCAGGGTGCGGCGGCGTAGGCGATGACCTGCACCGTCTCGCTCACACCTGCGCGGCGAGAGAGAAGCGGGATGAGAAGCGCCGTCTGAATCGCCGCGGTGAGGTGGAGAAGCAGCGGCGCGACGAAGAGCGCGACGACGAGGAGTGCGACGATAGCCGAGACGGCGGCCCCACCCTCGATGGCGGGAATCGTCGACGGGGTGAGCACGAACTGCAGTCCCTGATAGACGAGCGCGACGGCAATCGCAAAGACCAGTCCCGGGGCTTGGTCGCCGGGTGCGACACCGTCTTGGAAGAACTTCCGGGGACGGGCGAGCACGGCGACCCACGCGTTGAGGAGACCGACGACACCTCGTTCACGTCCCTCTGCGGGGACTTCGACCCAAGTAGTCACACTAGCCTCTAGTTCCGCCGGAGCGTATGACAGTTCCGGCACCGCGCCTCGTAGGACTCTTCGGCACCGACGAGGATAGTCGGGTCGTCTACGTGGGCGGGTTCGCCGTCGATAAGTCGCTGGTTGCGCGTCGCGGGCTCACCGCAGACGGTGCAGATTGCCTGTAGCTTGTCGACGTACTCCGCGAGTGCCATCAGTTGCGGCAGCGGTTCGAACGGTTCGCCCCGGAACGTCTGGTCTGTGCCCGAAACGAGAACGCGCTTGCCGTCCGCGGCCAACTGCTCGCAGACACCCACCAACTCGGTCGAAAAGAAGTTCGCCTCGTCGATGGCGACGACGTCTTCGCCGTTCAGTTGCTCGTGAATCTTCCAGACACCGTCGCCCTCCGACGGGACGACGCTCGCGTCCCACGACCGACCGACGTGTGACCCGACGGTCGTCTCCCCGTATCGGTCGTCGAGTTCGGGCTTGAACACGGCGACCTCCTGTCCGGCGATTTCCGCGCGACGGAGTCGCCGGAGCAACTCCTCCGTCTTCCCCGAAAACATCGACCCCGAGATGACTTCGATCCACCCGCTTTGCGTGATGGCGTGCATACTACGACAGGGAGACGAGGAGGGTCAAAACGATTGTTCATCTGCCGCGACCGTCTCCGCGGTACGAACAGCTTAAATCACAGACAATGTCTTGCTGGCGTCGTTCGTCCGGCGCTGAAGTTTGCAGATACCTACTCGAACGTTACCTGGGGATTTGTGAAATTCTTCCAGTACATAACAATCTGGTGACACGGTCACTGGAAACACGGTCGCGGTTGCCGAGATGAGCACCGCGATGGAGCACAACAATGACAGACGACAACATCACCCTCTCTCGGCGGACCCTCCTCGGTGGGATGGCGGGCATCGGGCTCGCGGCAGGTGCGCTCGGGACAGGAACGTACGCGTTGCTGAGTGACACAGAATCCAGTGCCGACAACACGATTACGGCCGGAACGCTGAACCTGAAGGTCGACGGCCAAAACAGCGTCTCGGAGACTATCAACATCAGTTCGGCCGGCTCAGGGTCCTCCGGAAGCGGAACGGCCACGCTGAGCAATACCGGGTCGACGCACGGGAAGCTCGGCTTTGGCATCGAGAACGTCGAAAACTTCGAAGGCGCGAATCCCGAGTCGGAGTCGGGAGATACGAGCAACCCCGGCGAACTCGACCAGTACGTCTGGGTCGAAGTCGGTGTGATACAAAACGGCGTGAAGGTTCCGGGAGTCGGTCCGGCACCGCTGTCGGTACTCGACGACCTCTCGCGGATGACTGGCAGCATCCTCCGTGCCGGTTCCACCGCAACCATGTACATCGACTGGATGGTGCCCGACCTCGGCAACGACGCCCAAGGCGACAGAGCCGAGTTCGACGTCGTCATCGATATCGAAGAACGGCCAGTCTGGAGTGCAGACACCGTAGTCACGAGCGGTGATTCGATTCAGGCAGCTATCGACGCGGCCTCATCTGGGGACGTCATCGAGGTTCGGAACGGGACGTACACTGGCGACCTCGTCATCGACAAGCCGCTCACGCTCCTCTCGAAGAACGGCGCTGAGTACACGAAAATCGTCGGCGACGGAAGCACCGAACCGGGTGGAGCCCCGAACGTCGTCGTCAACGTCACAAGCTCTGACGTGACGGTCGAAGGGTTCACCATCGACGGACTGGCCTCGACGCAAGGTGCACTGGACATCGCGGCGACGCTGTCCAACGTCTCCGTCATCTGTAATCGCCTCATCGGAAACGGTGGCAACAACCTCGGGACGCTCCAACCCGGCGACTACAGCGATATCGAGGTTGCGAGGAACGTCTTCGACGGCGCACCGAGCCTCATGGCCTACATCAACGGTGCCGCATCCGGCGGGACACAGAGCCAGAACATCACTGTCGTCGACAACTACTTCGGCGGCGAAATCGACAGCGGGAGCAAGCTCACGATGGGCTTCGAGGCCGACGGCGGCGAAATCGCTCGAAACATGTTCCTGACGGATATCTCCGGCGCGCCGTACGCCCAACTCGAACTCTTCGGGTCGAGCACGACAATCGAAGACAACCTGTTCGAGGTTCCCGCGGGCGGCGTGGGCATCCGCGACGGGAATTCGACCTACAACAACACGACGCTCCGCAACGACAACGCCTTCTTCGGTGACGGAACCGACGTGCAGGGGTAGTTGTCGCCTGCACCCCGTCGCTTCTTTTTCGTCGTCGCCGCTAGCGTCTCAGTGGTAGTCGCCGACTCCTCAGAGTTAGTCGTCGCCGCCGACGTTTTCTGTACTCTCGAACGTCGCCGGTTCGGGTTCGATATTCGCGTAGTTGACCGCGTCACGTCCCAGTCGCTCGACGCGCTCAACGAGGTCCTCGTCGAGGAGTTCGTCGCCATCGAAGGCAGAGGAGACGCTCGGAACCGCGGCTTGGTGCGGGAGCACCCACGCGTTCAGCGCGCGACAGACAGAGCGCAGATGTTCGAGCGCCGTAACCGGGAACGACCCACCGGCGACGGCGAGGACGCCGACGGTCTTCTCACTGAACTCGTCGAATCCGCAGTAGTCGAGAGCGTTCTTGAGGACGCCGGAGAACGACCCGTGGTAGACGGGCGTGCCGAGGAGGACGGCGTCCGCCTCGTCGACGATGCGAATGAGTTCGGCCGAGTCGCCCTGCTCGTCGAGGTCGGCGTTCAGCGGCGGCAGGTCGAACTCTCGCAGGTCCACGAGTTCGGTCGTCGCACCCGCGGATTCGGCACCGTCGAGGGCGTACTGGAGGGCGAAACGAGTGTAACTGTGGTCTCGGAGGCTGCCAGCGATGGCGACCACGTGTGTCTGCGTCATACTATCTGTCAACAGTGGTGGGATAAAAACAGCGTCGGCATGCGGCGCTGCGCCGCACAGGCGTAACAGAGACGCCGCTGGCCGACGAATGTGGCGTATGAACGTCATCCTCCACATCTCGAGTGGCGACGTCCACGACTGGAAACACGCGCTCTCGAACGCGCGGAACCTCCTCGCCGACGAGACAGTCGAGACAGATGCAGTCACGTTTCTCGCGAATGGCGACGCAGTTCACCTCCTCGTCGAGGGGACGCCCGTCCGCGGCAGAGTCGAAGCACTGCTCGAAGACGGTGTCCGCTGTTGTGCGTGTCGGAACTCGCTTCAGAACCGAGATATCGAACCGAGTTCGCTCGTCGACGAGGTTGTTGCGGTACCGTCCGGTGTCGGTGAACTCGCAACGCGACAGGCGGCAGGTGACGTGTACCTAAAAGTACCGTGAGAGAAGCAAGAACTACTCAGATGGACAGCGAACGTTCGGGTTGAAATTGGCAAGCACGCCGTTCGGGTTGCCTTTCCAGACCCACGCGTGAAGCGAGTGTGGAACTTCTCCGTGTGGCGGGTGTGATTCGTGACCGAAGAGCGTGAACGGTTCCGTAGACAGATATTCGACCGCGACGAGGTGGCGTTTGCCACCCCGTTGTTCGTACACCAGTACCTCGGGCTCCAAGTGGTCGACGTTGTCGTCGACGAGTCCGAAGTTCACGTAGTGGTACCCCATCGCGCCGTCTCCGTTTGGATTCGACACACAGTGGTTGTCGGTCATATACCCGTCGGCAATCGCCGTCCGGACATCGTGATACTTCCTCGTGGCCCGTCTGACCTCCGCCAACTGTTTCCGTGCCTCCGAGTGTTCGGAGTGGGCGGACGCCAGTCCGGACCCGGCGACGACTGCGCCGCTCGCTCCGAGCATTCGGAGTAGCGACCGTCTCGTTAGCTGTGACATTGCACGCTACGATTGTGTGCAATATCGCATTGTTATGTCACTCATACTCCGGATTTGGAGCAATAACATCGTATTAACCGTACTGTAGCAACAACACCCGCTGTGAGAGCACTCGTGGGGCGAGTGCCGTTTTCGAAGGCCGTTCGATATCCGACTTCTCAGCCGTTTCTCGCCGCCGGAAGTTTGAGCGTCACGACGGTTCCCGTCGGGTCGTTCGCTTCGATGGAGATGCTCCCACCCAATCTCACGAGCAGCCAATTGACCATCCAGAGGCCCATCCCGTGGCCGTGCATCAGCGGCTCCTCGAAGCCTCGCTTGAGGACTTCCTGTTCTACGTTGGGAATTCCCGGTCCGGTGTCTGCCACGGTGATTTCGACGCGGTCGCCCGTTCCTTTTGAAACCGTGATTTCGACGGAGTGGGCGTGGTTTTGGGAGTGGTGTATCGCGTTTTCGAGGAGTTCGTTGAGCGCCAGTTTGAGTGACTCTGCGTCCCCGCGCACGCTCACGTCGCTTCCTTCGACCTGCACTGACGCCGAAGAGTACTGAGCCTCGAACGCCGAGGCAACCCGCTTTACCAAGGGCAATACCGGCACGTCGTTCATTGGCGGATTGCGTTCGAGGATGCGACTCAACCGACGTGCTTGCTCCGCAATCTCAGCCAACTGCTCGGCGTTTCGTTTAATCTTCGACGCTCGGGACTGCGCCTCGGCGACGGAGAACGGCACCTCCTCGACTGGGAGTTCGTCGTTCTGTTCGAGCGTGTCGAGGTCCTCGCGAAGTAAATCGGCGTTCCCCATCACGACACCGAGTGAATTCCGGATATTGTGTCTGAGGATGCGATTCAACACCATGAGGCGTTGGTCGCGAATCTTCCGCTCGGTGACGTCGCGAATCACACCTCGGAGAATCTTGCTGTCTCCGCGTTGGGTCCGTTCCCCTCGGCAGTTGACCCACCGCTCGCGCCCCTCGGCAGTAATCAACCGAATTTCGACGTTGTACGGCTCTCCGGACTCTCGACACTCCTCGATTGCCTGTTCGAGAATCGGTCTGTCGTTCGGGTGGTAAAAACTGAGTGCCTCGCCAAGTGACGGTTCGTATTCGGGAGACACGTCGTGTATGCGTTTCGTGCCGTCAGTCCAGAGCAGTTCGTTCGTTTCGAGATTCAGTTCCCACCCACCGATATCGGAAATCGTCTCCGCTTCTTCGACGTGTTCGCCGAGGCGGGGGAACGCTTGCTCTCGCTGCACTCGGTCGGTCACGTCCTTACTGACACCAACCACTCGCGTCGGGGTTCCTGAATCGTCGTATTCGACGACACCTTTCGCCCGAACCCAACAAACCTCGTCCCTGACGAGACGAAATTCGGTCAAGTAGGTTCCCGTCTCTCCGAGTGCTGTCTCTAACGCGTCGATGACCTCGGATTGGTCTGCGGGATGGATATGACGCAGAAGCTCTCTGAAATCACCGATATCTCCGAACGTCGTCTGTGACGGTGGGTACAGGGAGATAGCGTCCGATGCGAGGTCCCACACCCAGATGACGGTGTCAGTAATCTGTAGCGCATATTCGACAATCGAGTGTTCGTCTTCCCACTGATTGTCGAGCGCCCCGTCATCGAATGGGTCCATATTGATACGTCATCAGTGAACGTATTCAATTTGGTTGTCAGAAATTGGTTGTAATCCACGCTACTCAGAACCCGTAAGAATCCCGACAGGTTCCATCAAACTCGAATCGTGACCGACCAGAAGGAAACTGGACGGCAGTTATCGCTTGAGCGATGCGACGGCTCCACTGTCGCCGTCTTCGAAGTCCACGAGGCCGTCGTCGGAGAGGTCTTCGAGGAGTCCCTGTAGCCAGTCGCGTCCGTGGTCGCCGCCGTAGTCGACTCGGACTCGTGGGCCGAGTTCGTCAAGCGTCAACTCGTCGTACTCGCCGAGAACGCGGACGACTCGCCCGCGGAACTGGCGTCTACTTCCTTCGAAACTCGGCTGGGTCGGCACGTCGGGCGCGGTGAAGTCACCCGTCTCGTAGGCGTGACAGAAACGTCGCCACGGACAACCCGATTCGTCGCAGGTCGGCGTCTTCCCGCAGGCGACGCCGCCGAGTTCCATGATGGCGTTGTTCCAGACTCTCGATTTTCCATCGGGCATGAGTTCCGCGGCAGCCACCTCGAACACCGAGTCGTCGTCCGGGACCGCGAAGGCGCGGTGGAGCACGCGTTTGACGTTGGTATCGACGACTGCATCCCCGTTGTTGAACGCGAACGAAGCCACTGCGTTGGCGGTGTACGGGCCGACACCCATGAGTTCGGAGAGTTCGTCGGGTGATTCCGGGAACGCGCCGTCGTAGTCGTCGCGGACCTGTTGGGCCGCCTCGTGGAGGTATTTCGCGCGGTTGTTGTAGCCGAGGCTGTGACTCGTCCAGAAGGCGACCACGTCCGCGCGGTCGGCCGCTGCGAGGTCCTGTACCGTCGGCCACTCGTCGAGGAATGCCTCCCACGCCTCGACCACGCGGCCGAGTTGCGTCTGCTGGCTCATCACTTCCGAGACGAGAATCTCGTAGGCGTCTTCGGTCCGCCGCCACGGGAAGTCGCGGTGGTCGTCTTCGTACCACTCGACCAGCGCCGTGCGGACCGCCTCTCGGTCGAGGTCCGATGGGAGTGCGGACTCCTCGTCGCTCATCGACCCGGCTTAGGACGGGGTGCGTTTAGCCGTGGCGATGACGGCTGCCTGACTCGGGGGGCTCCAGCGTCGTCTCTTACTCGACCGAGACGATTGGACAGTTGACTGTGGCTGCCCCCGACGCGAGCTGTTCCGCGTCGGTGGCCGAGTTGAGGTCGGAGACGCTACCGAACTCGGCGTTGTCGTAGATGTTCACAAACCACAGCGGAGAGTAGGTCTGGTCGCCCGGAACCGTGGCCACGACGTTGTGGGTCTGGTCGCTTCCCTCCTCGGTCATGAATCCAGACGCGGGACCGCCGCCATCCTCGCCGGGGTTCACGTTGAACGCGACGTAGATTGGCGAGAGCGGGACGCTCCCGTCGTTCACACTGAGTGGTGCTTCAGTGAACTGGAAGTAGGAGACGACTTCGCCTTTGTACCAGCCCTCGACGAGCCCCGCGTCGCCGTCGTCGTAGCGCATAGACGCCGTGGAGCCGTCGGGGACGACCGGGCAATTGACGAGCGTCTCGGTCGCTTCCGTCTCGTATCCGGCGTCTCCGATGTCCGCCAGACTAGTCACCGTGTTAGCCTCGTACGATTCCGGGACGGTCACTTTGTGGACCTGCCAGAAGTCGTTGTAGCCCTCGTCGCCCGGAATCACGTCGATGACGTTGAGTTGCCCGGAGACGGGCGTATCCTCGCCCTCACGGAAGAGGACGTAGATTGGAGCGGGAGTAGTCGTCTGGACGTCGAAGTTGTAGTATCGAACGACCGAGCCGTCGGGGCCGAGTCCCTGCGTGATAAACGGCATCTGGTCGAAGTCGATTGCCTCGTCGGGGCCGGGTAGGCCGTTCTCGTCGGTCCGGACCATCAACGTCCCGGCGGCCTCACTGAACCGGTCTATCGTCGCTCGCGGTGCCGACATCGGGTCAGTTGCCATCCCGTCGCCCGAGTCCATCCCGGTCGTCGGTTCCGTCATCGTTTCGTCGGCCATCGTCTCGTCACCGTCGCCGTCACTGTCGCCACCGGTGGTTCCGGTACATCCTGCGAGAAGCGTGGCTCCGCCGACGCCTGCCGCGACGAGGAACCGCCGTCGTGTGCTGTGAGTCGTCATCGTCGATTGAAGGGAGCCGCCGTCCGGGGATATTAGTTTTTTAACATCTGACCACACTCTGTATTAAGTCACTACAAACTCTCTTTCGACTCTCTACCAAATTCGGACCTCGAATGCGTGTCGGCCTGCCATCTGCTCGGTCGAAACTCGTATGCCCGTGACTGCCCGATGCACGGGCGATGACGCTCGACGAACTCTCCGACGACGTGCAAGATGCCTACAGCGACCTCGGCAGCGACCTCGACGTGTCGCTGGACCGTGAGACGCGCCACGAACTCGCGATGCTCGTCGCGCTTTTCGACCCCGAGGACACCGACGAACTCGTTCGGCGAGCGATTCACGTCCTCTTTCAGTCGTCGCTCGACCGCGGCCAACTGGACTTCCACCTCCGGCAGGGCTACGACGTCACCTACGACGAGTACCTCTCGGGGATGACCTACGAGGAGATGACCGGCCAGTCGCAGGCCCCGCCACGAGACGACGTCCGTCGCTACCAGATGTAACTGCGAGGAGACGACGCGACCGGCTGACGAGCAGCGTCTCCCACGCACTCGTTTGACGGTGACCGTCAGTGTGCTTCGAGTTCGACCGATACACCATCCCGTCTGACGTAGCGTGTCGGGTCGCCCGGAACGACATCGAAGGTTCGGAGACGAATCACTAGTCGTTCGTCGCCGACCGTCGCCCGCAACACGACGCCCTCACCAGTCACGGCCACGTACGGCGGGGCCGCGACTGGCGGCGCTGGCATCGGTCGCCCCGTCGCAGTCACCGCGTCAGCGAGCGCACGAGGGAGTCTCGACAGCGCACCCGACCCATCGAGTGCCCGGGCGAACGGCGGCACGACGCTGTCACGGTCGGTCACCGAGTCGCCGTCCCACTCGGCGGCGACGGCGTCTGCGCACTGCCCGACGACGGTGATGAGTCGGTCGTGTTCGTCCTCCAGCACGCGCTCGGCGTCGTGGAGTGCGGCCGAGAGCGGAGTCGTCCCGTCTGTCACAGGTCGTGCTGAGGCGGCATCCAATAAAAACCTCCGTACCGAGGAGCGAAGCCGAGGTCCGCGAGACGAATCGAGAAGCGAGAAGCAAGAAACGAGAGTGGTGGGAATGAGTTAGTCGTCTGCGGCTGGCGGCGCGTCGATAGGTTCCTCGGTCTCGTCAGGTATCGAGTGTTCTGTCTCACCGACGGACGCATCCAGTTCGGGGTCAACGACCGACGCATCTAGTTCAGCGTCACCAACCGACGTGTCCACGTCGAACTGTGCGAGCGCGTCGTCGAGGTCGGCCGCACTCTCGACGAGGTCGGTTGCGACCCCGGCGACTTCCTGCAATCTGGCGGCCTGCTCTTCGACGGCCGCGGAGACGCTTTCGGCCTCGCTCGTCGTCTCCTCGCCGATGCTGGCGACTTCGTCTGCCATCCCAAGTACTTCCTGTGTGGTTTCGGCCTGCTGGTCGGTCGCGTTGTCGATTTCGGCGACACTGTGGTGTGTCTCTTCGACGCGGTCGACGACGCCGTCGAGCGACGAGATCGCCTCTTCGACCGCCTCGGACTCGTCGGTCACGCGCTCTCGCATCTGGTCGATACGGTCGACGACGACGGCCCGCTGGTCTTGGAGGTCAGAGACGAGTTCCGCAATCGTCGCGGCGTACTCTTGGCTCTCCTCGGCGAGTTGCTTGACCTCCTCGGAGACGACGGCGAAGCCTTCGCCCGCTTCGCCCGCCCGTGCCGCCTCGATGGAGGCGTTGAGAGCGAGGATGTTCGTCTGCTCGGCGAGACCGGAGATAACATCGGAGATAGATTCGATTTCGGCCAGTCGCTCGTCGAGGGCTTCGACCTCTTCGACCGTCTTGGCCGTCTCGTCGCGGATGTCGTCCATTCCGTCGAGCGCGGCGGAGGCAGCGTCGATACCAGTCTCGGTTCGGTCTGCGGTCTCGGCCGAAAGCGCCGCGAGGTCGCCCGCCGAGGCCGCGACCTGCTCGACCGACGCCGAGAGTTCGTCCATCTCGCCGGAGAGCGCGACGAGGTTGTCGGTCTGCTCTTCGGCCCCGCTGGAGATTTGTTCGACCGAGCGCGCGACCTGGTCGGCGGCGTCTCTGACTTCGGCGGTCGCCTGCGCCACGTCGTTGCTGCGGGCCGTGACTTCGGTACCGAACTCGGCGACCGAGTCGACGGTCGATTCGACCGCGTCCATCATCTCGTTGTACGATTCGGCGACGACGCGCATATCCTGGCTGGTCGAGTCGGTCGGGAGACGAACCGAGAGGTCGCCGTCCGCGGCGCGACCGATTCGCTCGCCGTAATCCTCGGCGTCAGCGCGTTGTTCGGCGAGGTCAGTCCGAAGTTGGTCGATGCCGGCGACGACGTCTCCGAGTTCGTCGGTTCGCCACGTCGGGAGGTCGACGTCGAGGTCGCCATCGCGGAGCCGGTCGACGCGACCGGAGAGTTGTTCGAGCGGTTTTGCGGTGTTCGCGTTGACGACCGCACCCAACCCGGCGAGCGTGACGACCGAGACGAAGACGAGTGCCGCGACGAGGAACCCGACAGTTCGGCCGAGCGAGTACGCGCTCGCGGTGGGGACGTGGACGAGGACGGCTATCTGTTCGCCAGCGGGGGCGTAGGCGACGAGGTGGCGCTCGTCGACGACGCTGTTCGCCGCGACAGTCTTCACGCCGCGGTTGCCTTCGAAGGCGGCGGCGAGAATTTCGAATTCCGAGGACGGGTAGTCGTCGCCGGCCAGCGAGCCAGTTCCTGCTTCGACCGCGCCGTTCGTCGAGACGAGTGACGTGAAACTCCCTTCGGCGGGCGTCTCGAACGACTGCGTGAGGCCCGTGATGTCGGCTTCGACGACGATTGCGCGGTCTGCGAGACCCGGCACGGCGCTCACGAACGAGACGAGTTTGGTTCCGGGGCGTTCGTACACCTCGGTCGTCGCGGTTTGCTCGTGGTCAGCGACGGTCAGCGACCCGGTGACGAAATCGACGTCGTTCGGGATGGCGCTGCCGCCGCGGCGGACCTTCGACGAACTCGCGACGACCGTGTTCGTCTCGGTGTTGACGAAGTGAATCGCGTGGACGTCGTCGGGGAGCTTCGAGCGCTCTTTGGTGAAGAACTGCGATATCTCGTCGTGGTCGCCGGTCCAGAGAATTTCGTACTGCGAGAGCATCCGCGCCGACTGGGCGCGCTCGCGGAACCAACTCTGAGTCTGCTCGGCCTGCTGCCCGGCCGTGGCCTTCAGTTCTGCCTGTCTGTTTTCTGTTAATTCGTCCGAGACAGTGAGATATGTCACCCCACCTGCGACGGCCACGACGAGGACCGTCACCGCAAAGCCGAGAGCGAGTTTCCGCAGAAAACTGTCCCGAACTGTCGACGGCAACAGTCGGTCCAGTTGACGTGAGCGTTGCATGAGAGGATGCACCGGCGTCGGCGCGATAAGTGTCCTGCTGTGATTATTAAAACCGAAAATAGAGGAACATATCGGTCGAGAGACTGTATCGAGACACGTACGCTATTTTCTCATATATAGTATCATTAAACAAACGGAGCGGAGTACGTTTTCGGTGCCGCGATGGGTCGGCGGCGCGACCGACGTTCCCGGACGCTTTTTGCCGCCGCCCGCCCCGAATACGCGTATGGATCTTGCAGACATCGAGGAACTCATCGAGTCGAACATCGAAGACGCCGACGCGACCGTCTCCCGTCCGCGGAGTTACGACGAGAATCACGAAGACGACCACTACGCCGCCGTCGTCATCTCGCCCGCGTTCGAGGGGAAGCCACTGGTCCAGCAGCACCAACTCGTCTACGACGCCCTCGGCGACCACATGACGACGGACATCCACGCGATGGAACTGAAGACCTACACGCCCGAGGAGTACGAAGCGCTGGAAGAGTGAGGCTAGAGAGGCGAACGCAAAAGTATTGACACTAGAGTGTCAGGTAATACTCGTGGACAGGGCTGTGCTGTATCTGGTGTCGATGAGTATCGTCGGGGCGAGCCTCGCGCTTAACGGCCTTCAAACGCTCCGTGGTGGGTCGGTGAGCATCAGTGCCGGGCTGCTCGTTGTCGGTGGGGCCGGACTCGTCGTTTCGACCGGGTATCAGCTTGCGACCGGAAGCAGACCAGATCCCCTCCCCACGTGGACAGTGTGGGGCATGGTCCTCGCAGCAGCGTTGAGTATGGCTGGCATGGTCCTCGTCTTCTTGCCGTGAGCCCGCCACCCGGTGCGAAAAGAAGCGTTCGGCCCGAGCTACGCCTGCGGTTCAGGTTCCGCTAACTCGACAGACTCCAGCGACCGGTTTTTGAGTGCGTCACCGCTGGACGCGTCGAACAGGTGAACGGCGTCTTCGGGAATGTGGGCGTAGACGGTCTCGCCCGCCTCCACGCGGCGCATCCCGCCGACAGTCGCGACGAAGCGAGATTCGTCGCCGAAGTCGAGATAGACGGCGTTTTCGTTACCCATCGGTTCGACCACGTCGACGGTCGTCTCGTAGGTGTGGTCGGCGCTGCCGTCGGCGACGAGTTCGACGTCTTCCGGGCGAATACCGAGCGTCACGTGGTCGCTTCCCGAGACGGCGTCCTCCGACTCGGGCGAAAGCGAGTAGGTGAACGAGTCGTCGGCGAGGGTGTCGCCGTGGACTTCCATCTGGAAGAAGTTCATCGACGGTTCGCCGATAAAGCCCGCGACGAAGCGGTTCGCCGGACGGTGGTACGCTTCCAGCGGCGTGGCGACCTGCTGGAGTTCGCCGTCGTTGAGGATGGCGATTCGGTCGCCCATCGTCATCGCCTCCGTCTGGTCGTGGGTGACGTAGACGGTGGTGACGCCGAGGTCCTCTTGGAGGCGCTGGAGTTCCGTCCGCATCTGCGAACGGAGCTTCGCGTCGAGGTTCGAAAGCGGCTCGTCCATCAGGAACACTTCGGGGTCGCGGACGATAGCGCGACCGAGCGCGACGCGCTGTTGCTGTCCGCCGGAGAGTTCGCCGGGCTTTCGACCGAGCAGGTCGTCGATGCCGAGCATCTCGGCGGTCTCTTCGACGAGCGAGTCGATTTCGGCGTCGGCCATGTCGGTCGATTCTTCGAGGCCGAATCGCATGTTCCCCCGAACCGACATGTGCGGGTAGAGCGCGTACGACTGGAACACCATCGCAATGTCCCGGTCGCGGGGCGGTTTGTTGTCCATGCGGTCGTCGCCGAGGCGAATCTGCCCCTCGGAGACGGTTTCTAAGCCGGCAATCATTCGGAGGGTCGTGGACTTGCCACACCCCGATGGACCGACGAGGACGAGGAACTCCCCGTCTTCGATGGTCACCGAGGCGTCGTCGACGGCGACGACCTTCGAGCCGTCGTCGTCGAAGAACTTCGATACGTGGTCGAGCGTGAGGTCAGCCATGGGTCTGTGTTGGTGTCGTGGTGGTCGTCTGCGGTGCTACGCTGGAGTGGGAGGTCCGCGATGCGACGCTGAAATGGGTGGACGCGGCGTTCATGCTTCGCCCGCGACCCCCTTGGCGAACTTGTCGCCGAACAGGATGTAGACGAGCAAGGTCGGCAGGGCGGCGACGAAGGCACCAGCCATCTGCGTGTTGAACGTCTGGATGATGCCACCCGTCAGTTCGTTGAGCGCGATGGTCGCCACCGCCGCGGGGCCGGACCCCGAGGGGATGATGACCAGCGCGAACAGCAGGTCGTTCCAAATCTGCGTGAACTGGTAGATGAGCGTCACCGCGAACATCGGCGTCGAGAGCGGGAGCACGATACGTCGGTAGACGGTAAAGGCGCTCGCGCCGTCGAGGCGTGCGGCCTCCAGCATCTCCGTCGAGAGCTTCTTGTAGTAGCTCCGGAACAGAAGCGTCGTGATGGGAATCCCGTACGCCGCGTGGGTGATGATGAGATTGATGATACTCGCGTAGTGCGGGTGCGTCGCGAGTTCCACCGTCCCGAGGACGGGCACCTGCACCGAAAACAGCGTGATGTCGAGGACGGGCGCGAGCAACTCTTGTGTGTCGACGATGGCCCAGAGCCGCGACAGCGGAATCAACACGGCCTGGTACGGGATGAAGATACCCGCGATGAACAGCGTGACGACGCCGAGTTGGCCGCGCCACTCGAAGTTCGTGAGGCCGTAGGCCGCGAAGCTCCCGAGCAGGGCCGACAGAATCGTCGCCGGAACCGCGAGCATGATACTGTTCAGGATGGCCGACGCGAGCGTGTCGATGGCGACGCTGAAGGGTTCGAGCGTGAAGCCGTCGGCCGTCGGCGGCACGAACGGCGGCGACGTGGCGAACTCGGCTTCGGTCTTCAGCGCGGTCATCAGCCCCGATTCGAGGGGCGAGAGGTAGAACGCCACGAGGCCGACGAGCGTCCCGTAGAGGACGACGCGAATCGGGTCGACCGCGTCGAAGTCGACGCCGAGTTGGTCGGCGATGTCGTCGCGGACGCTCATAGTTCACCCCGTCGGTACTCGCCGTAGAGATATGGTGCGACCACCGCCAGCGCCACGAGGAACAGAACCACGGCGATAGCAGAGCCGTAGGCCCACTCGTTCGCGGCGAACGCCTGTCGGTACATCATCGTCGAGAGGATGTCCGCGGTCGGTCCGGGGTTGTTCCCGAACATCACGTACAGGAAGTCGAACGCCTTGAGCGCGAACACCATCAGGACGACGGCGGCGCTCACCGTGGAGGCGCGGAGTTGCGGGAGAATGACCCGGCGGTACATCCGCACCGTGGACGCGCCGTCGACCCGCGCGGCCTCGTACTGGTCGTCGGGAATCGCCCGCAACCCGGCGAGATACACGACCATCGCGTAGCCGCTGAACTGCCAGAGCAGCGCGAAGATGACGGCGAAGAGTTTGAACTGCAGCGTCTCGGGAACGAGCGGAATCGCACTGAGTGCGCCCAGTTCGACGCCGCCAGCGAGCCACTTCGACGCGAGGAAGTCGAGGCCGATTCCCCGCAGGAAGACGTTGATAACGCCCGAATCGAAGTTGTACATCCACCGCCAGAACACCGCCGTCACGACGAACGACAGGCTGAACGGCAGGAGGTAGATGGTTCGGAACCAGTTCTCGAAGCGAATGCCGCGGTCGACGAGGATGGCGAGTCCGAGGCCACCGGCCAGCGAGAGTCCCGTAAACGAGACGAGGAGTACGAACGTGTTCCGCGTGGCGAGCCAGAACTGGCCGTCAGAGAGGGCGCGGCGGTACATCTCCAAGTCGAACGCCGTGGGGTCGTACGTCGGCAGTTGCAGCCCCGCGAAGTCGGTAAAGGAGATGATGACGTTCCAGCCGATAGCGCCGTAGACGAAAAAGCCCATCAGCAGGAACGGCGGGAGCCAAAACGGCGCAGAGCGAACCGCCTCGCTCTCGCGGAGCGACGACACCACCGACTCGATGTCGAACCCGTCGGAGGTGGGCGTGCCACCGTCGGCCCGGAGCGACGCGGCACCGTCAGCACGGGCCTCCGTCCCGCAGTCTCCGCTGCCGTCGCGGCCTAGGAGTCGCTTGAGGGTGTTGAGTAACATGATGAAAGTTGGAAGGGAGGAAGTCGCCTATTCGAACGCGGCCTTCAGGTCGGCGTAGGCCGACTCGACGTCGTAGCCGGAGATGAACGACGACATGGCGTCACCGAAGCCGGTGAGGGCGTCGGGACTGACTGCGAGCCCGTGCTGAATCGACAGCGGCTGGGCGTCGGAGTTCGCGAAGTCGTCCATCTGGCTCTGCAGGAACGGACCGAAGGCGTCCTTCGGAACGTCGGTGCGTGGCGGGATGGAACCCTTCTTGGGGTTGAACCGCTTTTGCGCGTCGACGGAGCCGACGTAGCGGAGGAACTTCTTCGTCGCCTCGGGCGACGGGTTGTTCGCCGGGAAGGGGAACGAGTCCATGTTGAGCGCGTAGACGCCCTTCGTCCCCGGGAAGGGAACCTGGTTCCAGTGAGTCTCGTACTCGAAGCCGTCCTGTCCGCGGTACATCCCCGCAGCCCAGTCGCCTTGGTGGAAGAACGCCGCGTCGCCCTCGATGACCTTCGAGTTGGCGTCCTGCCACGAGATGGACCCGGCGTCGTTCGGGTAGTACTCGGAGTACTGCTTCACGATTTTGAGCGACTCTTTGACCGCCTCGGCGTTCGCTTCGACGTTACCCGCCGTGACGTCGGCGTACACGTCTGCACCGAACTCGCCGAGGAGCACCTGCGCCCAGAGCTGGCCGGTGGACCATGCAGACTTCGTCTGCTGGGCCATGCCGACGTAGCCCGCCTCCTCGACCTTCGCCATGGCATCGACGAGTGCGCTCGGCGAGTCGATGCTCGCTGGGTCGACGCCGGCGTCTTCGACGACTTCGACGTTGTAGAAGAGGTTGTTCAGTCGGTGGATGTTGAGGGGGACCGTGACGAACTCCCCTGCGGGCTTGGCTGCCTTCTTCGGCCCGTCAAGGTAGGCGTTCTTCATGTCGTTGTGACCCCACACCGACTCCTCGATGTCGGCCAGCTTGTCGGCGTCCGTGTACGGCTGCAGGTTCGCCCCCGGCCACGCCTGCCACGAACTCGGCGGGTCGTTGTTGAGGATGCGCTTTTTGATGACTGCGTGGAGGTTCTGTCCGGCACCACCAGCCACCGGGTTCTCCGTCACTTCGATGTCCGGATACTTCTCTTTGAAGCCCTCGAAGAGCGCCTGGATGGCGGCACCACCGTCGCCGCCGGTCCACCAGTGCTGCACTTCGAGTGCGTTGCCACCGGAACTCCCCTCGCCACCGCTTTCTGTCGTCTCCGAGTCGCCGGAACTTCCGCCGTCCGACTCGGTTGCCTCGGCGTCCGAATCGCCGTTGCCACCGCCGGTACACCCGGCCAGAAGCGCCGCACTGCCCGCTCCTCCTGCTACTTTCAGATACGTGCGTCGAGAGAGTCCGTCTGTGTCTGGTGTATCAGTCATGATTTTTGAACCGTGACAGCTCTACACATACGGTTTAGATTCGGCTACTTAAATCTTTTTAAATTGTAATTCGTAACCGAGTAAATTTTCATGAGTAATTAATATTAGTTGGTGGAATCAGCAGATAGCGTCGCAGTACGTTGAGAATAAATAATTATTCAGATATTAGTTAATTCTTCAATTTCGTGTGAACAGACGGCACAGACCAATGGATTTTACCTGACGCCGCGCGGACCGCCCACGCATGGGTAACGACGAGTTCCGTATCGAGCAGGACAGTCTCGGGGAGATGGAGGTACCGGTCGACGCGTACTGGGGCGCACAGACCCAGCGCGCGGTCGAGAACTTCCCCATCTCGGGAATCACGTTCGGGCGACGCTTCGTGCGCGCGCTGGGCGTCGTCAAGAAGGCCGCCGCGCAGGCGAACCGTGACCTCGGCATGATCGACGAGGACGTCGCCGAGGCAGTCGTCGCCGCGGCCGACGAAGTCATCGCGGGCGAACTCGACGACCAGTTCCCGGTCGACGTCTTCCAGACCGGTTCGGGCACGTCGTCGAACATGAACGTGAACGAGGTCATCGCCAACCGCGCCGCCGAAATCATGGGCAAGGAAATCGGCGACCGCGCCGTCCACCCGAACGACCACGTCAACTTCGGCCAGTCTTCGAACGACGTCATCCCGACCGCGATGCACGTCTCGGCGCTCGAAGCGGTCGAGAAGGACCTCATCCCCGCACTGGAGACACTCGCCGACGCGCTCGCCGACAAGGAAGACGAGTTCGACGGCGTCGTCAAGACCGGCCGCACGCACCTGCAGGACGCGACGCCCGTCCGTCTCGGTCAGGAGTTCGGCGGCTACCGCACGCAGGTCGAAAAGGGCATCCAGCGCGTGCAGAACGTCCGCGACCACCTCGGCGAACTCGCACTCGGCGGCACCGCCGTCGGCACGGGACTGAACACCCACCCCGAGTTCCCCGCGAAGGCGGCCGAGTACATGTCCGAAGAGACCGGTGTCGAGTTCCGCGAGGCCGACAACCACTTCGAGGCGCAGGCCGCCCACGACGCGATGTCCGAGGCACACGGCGCACTCCGCACGGTCGCTGGCTCACTCAACAAGATTGCCAACGACCTCCGCCTGCTCGCCTCCGGTCCCCGCAACGGACTCGGTGAACTCGAACAGCCGGAGAACCAGCCTGGCTCGTCTATCATGCCCGGCAAAATCAACCCCGTCGTCGCTGAGGCGGTCAATCAGGTCCACAAGCAGGTCGTCGGCAACGACGCCGCCGTCGCCGCCGGTGCCGCCGAGGGGCAAATCGACCTCAACCTCTACAAGCCCGTGCTCGCGCACAACTTCCTCGAATCGGCGAAACTCCTCGCGAACTCCTCGGAAGTGTTCGCCGAGCGCTTCGTCGCCAAACTCGAAGCCAACGAGGAACACTGCGCAGAGCAGGTCGAACAGTCCATGGCGCTCGCGACGGCACTCAACCCGGCTATCGGCTACGACAAAGCCTCCAAGGTCGCAAAGAAGGCACTCGCCGAAGATAAGACGGTCCGACAGGTCGCCGTCGACGAAGGCTACCTCACGGAAGCGGAAGCCGACGAGGTTCTCGACCCCGAGAAGATGACCCACCCGGGTATCCTCGGCGACGACTGAGAACTCAATAGATTAGATTCTAGTTTTTTGATGTTTTAGGAACAGCATAAATCACTATGTGAGTGGTTAGCATACCCTTCGTGGAGGACAAATACGAATCTAAACGGCGTTAGATTTACTCTGTATTTGGTCAACAATCACTACACAGCGCCGCCGTGACAATCGTCATCGAACAAGATTTTCACAGGAAATCGCGAAAATCGGTATTTTCAAGCCTCAATTCTACGTCTATAGAGATATGCCCGGACTGCAACAGCAGCGGGCCCATGGGCGAGACATGTTGGAATGTCGAGGTTGTGGGGCCGTCTTCGCGGAGGGGAGAGCGACAAACGATGGTTGGACATATATTTGCCCAGAGTGTGAGCAGGTCGAGGGCATAGGTCAGGGACTTCGCCGTCTCTGACGGCAGACTGATTCCTTTTTTAGTCCCGCGGTCACAGGGAGTACCAATGAGCGAGTACGACTACGAGGACCTCGGACTCGTCGCGGGGCTGGAGATTCACCAGCAACTCGACACTGCGACGAAGCTGTTCTGTAGCTGTCCGACGGCACTTCGCGAGCCCGACGAAGCGGAACGGACGTTCACGCGCTTCCTCCACCCGACGAAGAGTGAGCTCGGCGAACTCGACGAAGCCGCCCTCGAAGAGAGCCGTGTCGACCGCGAGTTCGAGTACCTCGCCTACGACACGACCTGTCTGGTCGAAGAGGACGACGAACCGCCGCACGAACTCGACGTCGAGGCGCGAACCGTGGCGATGCAAATCGCCGAACTGCTCGACATGCAGGTGGTCGACCAGGCGCACGTGATGCGCAAACTCGTCATCGACGGCTCGAACACCTCCGGCTTCCAGCGCACCACGCTCGTCGCGCAGGACGGAGAAATCGAGACGAGCGAGGGTCCCGTCTCCATCGTCGACATCATGCTCGAAGAGGAGTCCGCCCAGCGCATCGAAGAGCGCGACGACGGCGTCCTCTTCAGCCTCGACCGCCTCGGCATCCCGCTCGTCGAAATCGGAACCGGCCCGGACATCACCTCGCCCGAGCAGGCGCGCGAGGCGGCCGAGACCATCGGGATGCTCCTGCGCTCTACCGGCAAAGTAAAGCGCGGTCTCGGCACCATCCGCCAAGACGTCAACGTCTCCATCGAAGAGGGTGCGCGCGTCGAAATCAAGGGCGTACAGGCCCTCGACCAAATCGACGAAATCGTCCGCTCCGAAGTCGGCCGACAGGCCGAACTCATCGAGATTCGCGACGAACTGCAGTCCCGCGGGGCGTCCGTCGGCGACGTGACCGACGTGACCGACGTGTTCGAAGACTCTGACTCCGGCGTCATCCGCGGCGCACTCGACTCCGGCGGGAAGGTCATGGGCGTCCGCCTCGCTGGCTTCGACGGCCTCGTCGGCCGCGAACTCCAGCCTGACCGCCGCCTCGGCACCGAGTTCTCCGACCACGCCAAGCGCCACGGCGCGGGCGGCATCTTCCACACCGACGAACTCCCCGCCTACGGCGTCACCGAAGACGAAGTCGAGGCACTCCGCGATGCGGTCGATGCCGGTCCGGAGGACGCGGTCGCAATCGTCGCCGACGACCCCGAAACCGCGGACCTCGCCATCGAAGCGGTCGCCGACCGCGCCGAAGTCGCTATCGAGGAAGTCCCCGAAGAGACCCGCGGTGCCAACGACGACGGCACGACGCGCTACCTTCGCCCGCTTCCCGGTGCGGCCCGAATGTACCCCGAGACGGACGTCATCCCCGTCGACCTCGACCCCAGCGACGTGGAGACGCCCGAACTCCTCACCGAGAAGGTCGACCGGTATCAGGTCGAGTTCGGTCTCGACGCCGGACTCGCCGACCAAGTCGCCTACGGTCGCAAGATGCCGCTGTTCGAGCAAGCGGTCGATGAGGGCATCGACGCGACGTTCGCAGCGGGACTCCTCGAATCGACGCTCACCGAACTCCGCCGCGACGACGTCGCGGTCGAGAACATCACCGACGACCACCTGCTCGCCGTCATGCACCTCGTCGAAGACGGTGACCTCGCGAAAGAGGGTGTCAACGACGTACTCTCGACCATCGCGGAGAACCCGGACCTCTCTGCTGAGGAAGCGGTCGAAGAAGCAGGCCTCTCGGGCGTCTCCGAAGACGAAGTCCGCGAGGCAATCGCGGAAGTCGTCGAGCGTAACGCCGGACAGGTCGAAGAACAGGGGATGGGCGCGTTCTCCGCCCTCATGGGCGAAGCGATGGGCGCGCTCCGCGGCAAGGCCGACGGCGGCGTCGTGAGCGACGTGCTCCGCGAAGAGATTCAAAAGCGGGCCTAACGCTGGGGCCGCGCAGTCGTCTTTTTTCCGTCCTCACGTCATCGAGCGGTCGCCACCGCGAGCCGCCCGGTTCCAGAGCGTCCGGACGGCGTACTCGGTACCGGCCGCGAGGAAGAGGACGATGACGAGCACCGGTCCGAACAGGGCGAACATCCCGAGTGCGTCAGTCTCGCCGCGGACGTGCAGAAACGACCACCAGACGAGTTCGGTGACGCCGAACAGACCGACGAGCGGGACGAGGAGACCACGACTGGCGTACAACCGGGCCGCAGCGACGACGAACCCCGCGAGTACGGTGAACGAGAACGCGAGGAATCCAGTGGCCGCGACTGGGTCGTCGACGATTCCCGAGGGAAGCGCGTCGGTCGCAAGCCGAGCAACTGTCCAGACCGAGAGCGTTACGGTGGCATACCCGAAGCCAAGCAGTGCCAGCGGTCTCCAGTCGTGGGCGAGTCGTCTCCGGGTTGCGTACACCACGGCGACGACCACGAGACCGGTAACTGATGCGACGATGTGCGTCAACACTTGACTGCCGAGTACGGGGTCGGGTGTTCCGGGCATCTTACTTCACCTCGATGTGCGTCATCGACTCGTCGGCCATCGTTTGCAGGCGCTCTACGCGCTCGTCGGTCGCGGGATGGGTCGAAAGCAGGTCCGAGACGGGGTCGTCCACCTCGACTTCGCCGTAGACCCACAGCGGCGACATCCCCCATTTCGGGCGGGACGCACGCTCCAGTTTGCGCAGTGCTGACGCGAGGGCGAGCGGCTTTCCCGTCACCGCCGCGGCTCTGGCGTCGGCGGCGAATTCGCGCTTGCGTGACTGCGAGCGAACGAGAACCGTCAGTCCGAAGCCGAACGCGCCGACGAACGTATCGAGGAGTCGCCGGAACCGTCCCGGAATCGTCTTGTCCCACTCGCGTGGCGTCCCGCGAATCCACGCGGTCCCCAGTGCAATACCGGTCGTCAGGAATGTCACCGGCGAGACGACGAAGAACCCGACGCCGACGGCGGTCTGGATGATGCTTGCGACGAGCGACTGGACGAGGCTGTCTTTTCGTTCGAGGTGGGCGAGTTCGTGCGCCAACAGCGCCTCGAACTCGTCGCCGTCGAGCAATCGAAACAGCGCCGCGTCGAGGACGACTACGTCGCGTCCGACCGGGTCGAGCGCCATCGCGTTCGGGGCCGCAAAGTGCGCCAGTTTCAGTGACGGCGGTGTGATTCCCATCTGGTCAGACAAGCGGTCGCGGAGGCGATGGACACTGGGTGCCTCCATCGGTGAGAGGTCACGGGCGTCGAGTTGACTGAGGAGTTGCACCGTCCCGAAGCGGAAACTCAGGTAGCCGAGTACGACCGCGATGCCGACACCGACCAGCGCACCCGTCACGGGGTCGGGGCGGAGTCGCCACAGCGTCACCACTGCAAAGGCGCTGAGGGCGCTGAGCGTCAGGTAGAACACGAGGACGGTCACTCCCACCAGAACCATCTGGAAGCGCGAGCGACCTGCGGGCGAGGCCATCTCCTGTGGAGATACGGTGCCGACTTGCAAACGCTTGTCGGCAGCGTGGACCCGCGAATGGGGAGATTCGAAAACCGTCGACATCGGCAGCAGTCTCGGGCCGACGACACAAGAGCTACACGATAGTGATGTGAATAAAGCAACATGTTTGAGTGGTTCTCGAATCGATTCACGGACCCGAGTGCGGTGGCGTTGGTGTTGGGACTCCGTTTTCTCACGTACGCGGCGTCCACGTGGCTGACCGCGGCAGCAGTCGGGCTTCGTTCCCGGCTGACGGCCCTCAGCGGTGGCTTGACGGTCGCCTCAATCGTGCTGACGGTTCTGATTCTGCACCCCGAGGGGCTTCCCAATTCGACATCCCCCCTCGACATGCTCGTCCACCTGACGTTTCCCGTAATTGCGGGATACGCCGTCTACTCGAACCCATCGGACAGGCGCTGGGTCGGCGTGGCGCTCCTCGTGCTCTCGACGCTGTTTTTCTTCACGGTGTTGCTCGTCCTCTACGCAGACGGCCCGTGAGATGCCGTGTTCGTACACCGCTACTTTCTCGACACTGCCGTCCGAAGCGAGTGATATGCGATTCTTCGAAGACCTCTCGGTCGGCGACGTCTACGAATTCGGCGACTACGACGTTTCCAGAGACGAGATTCTGGAGTTCGCCGAACAGTACGACCCGCAGTGGTTCCATACCGACCCCGAGCGGGCGGAAGCCGAGTCGATGTACGGCGGCGTCATCGCCAGCGGGTGGCACACCACCGCGATGACGATGCGCCTCCTCGTGGACGGCTTCCTCAGCGACTCGGCGGCCCTCGGCGCGAAGGGCGTCGACGAACTCCGCTGGTGGAAACCGGTCTACCCCGGCGACACGCTCACCATAGAGAACGAAGTGCTGGAGCTGACGCCCGAGACGGACGACCGCGGACTCGCCGAAATTCGGACGACGACCTACGCGGAGCGCGAGTCGGGCGAGGTGGAGAAGGTCTGTTCGTTCGTCGGTCTCGTGATGTTCGTCCGGCGAGAATCGGAGTAATCCGGAGCGAGGTCAGTCGTCGTCGCGAAAGCGCTCGGGATTCCGAACCTGTTCTGCGGCGCGGCGAAGGACGCCCGTGAGCGTGGCCGCCTCGCGCTCTGTCGGGTGGGCGCGGCCGACGAGTCGGCGCATCATCTGCGACGTCTTCGCGCGCTTGTGCTCCCGGTAGTCGATGGCGTCGAGCAAGTCGTCGAAGAAGCGGTAGACGACGTCGATTTCGGCCTCGGAAGCGCGCTCTCGCTCCACGTCGGGAAGTTGTATCTCGCCGACGGTGAAACGACGGAGTTCGTACATGAGGATGGTCGCCGCCTGTCCGAGATTGAGGACAGGATAGCGGTGGTCTGCCGGGATACAGCACACCTCGTCGAGCATCCCGAGTTCCTCGTTGTCGAGACCGGTTCCCTCGCGGCCGAAGACGAGCGCGGTCTTTGTCTTCACCGACTCAAGCGAGTCGGCGACTTCGGCGGGCGTCTTGAACGGGTAGCGGACGTGCCGGGTCGAATCCTCGTGGGAGACGGCAGTCGTTCCGATGGTGTGGAACTCCTCGACGACTTCCTCTAAGGTCGTCTCGGTCGCGTTCGGGAGCACGTCCTCGCGGGCGTGGCCGGCGAATCCGTACGCCTCGCCGTCCGGGTCGAGCGGCGGTGGATTGACGAGACGGAGGTCGTAGATGCCGAAGTTCTTCATCGCCCGAGCGATGGTGCCGACGTTGCCGGGCGTCTCGGGTTCGACCACGACGACGACGAACTCGTGGTCCGAGTCGTCGCCAGCCGTCGGAGTCGAGGCTGCGTCGTCGCTCATTTGGTCGGGTAGTCGGTGTCGAGGTCGATGTCGTCGAGGTCGCCTTCTTCGAGGGGCGTCGAATCGTCGTCCTGCGGGCCGTACTCACGCAGGTTGATTCGTTCGCCCTCGAAGCCCTCTTCGAGACGGCGCTGAATCTCGGACGCGTCCGGCGGCGACGGCAGGTCGTCGGGGTCGGTCTCGACGTGTTCCATGCCCGCGTAGCCCTCCGGGGCGCGGCCGTCGTCTACGAACCACTCGTGGAAGGCGTCTGCGAAGATGTCGTCGCCCGCAAGTTCGCGGCCGCCCGCTTCGCGGAACCAGTAGAGGAAGTCCGGTTCGTGTTGGGAACACAGGAGCACTTCTTCGCCGGGTTCGCCGTAGACGATGGCTGCCTGCCGACACTGTTGAATCTCTTCGTCACCGTGGACGAGATAACAGGCGTCACACGGTTCTTCGACGAGTTTCACGAGTCGAACGAGGCGCTCGCGGGCGTCTTCGGGAATCTCGTCGAGCGGTTTGAACTCACCCTCTTCGGAGAATATTTCGGACTCCTCGAATCGCCACCCTCGGAGTCCAACACTGACCTTCGCCATAGGCCAGCGTTACCGAGCGACGGATAAAAAGAGCGTGATGCCGGTCACGACTTCGAGAGATACCCATCGAGCGTGTCGAGGTTCGCCGTGGCCATTCGCTCGGTCACGGGCACGTACCCAACTCGTGCGGGCACCGTCGACATGGACTGTTGAAGGTAGTAGCGAACGAACGCGGCGACCTCGGGGCGCGACAGTTCGTCCGCAGCGACGTAGATGTACAACGGTCGAGAGAGCGCCCCGTAGGTATCGCTCTTGGCGTGGTCCGGCGACGGCGACACGCATCCCGACCCTTCGTCGATGGAGACCGCTCGCACCGCGTCCTTGTTCTGGAGGTAGTACGCGAGGCCGAAGTATCCCATCGAGTACGTGGCGTCGCTGACGTTCCGGGCGATGACGTTGTCCTGTTCTGTCGTCTCGTGGTCGGTCCGCTGGTCGGTGTCGGACCCGAGGACGGTCTCACCGAAGTAATCGAACGTTCCCGAGGCGGTCGTCGGGCCGTAGAGGTCGAGCGGTCCGTCGGGCCACTCCGGTCGAACGTCACTCCACGTCGTTGCACCGCCGACGCCCCAAATGTCGGCAAGTTCGTCCAGTGTGACGCAGTCTACCCAGTCGGCATCGGGGTTGACGACGACCGTGATGGCGTCGATGGCGATTTGGAAGCCAATCGGCTCGACGCCTGCGCGCTCGCACGCGGCGACTTCGTCATCGGCGATTGCTCGACTCGCGTCGTTGATCGCGGTTCGGTCCGAACAGAAGAAGTCCGCAAATCCGCCGCCGGTCCCGGTCGATGTGACCGAGACCGTGACCTCGGAATGCTCCTTCATGAACGCGTTGCCGACGGCGAGTGTCAGCGGGTAGACGGTGCTGCTCCCAGCAATTCGGATGCGTCCAGAGAGGTTTTCTGGGGTCGCGGTCGCCGTGGACTCGTCTGCGGGCGTGCTTGCTTCGCCACCGAGACAGCCCGTGAGTGCGGTGAGTCCGAGAGAGCCAAGCGTTCCGAGGGCTGTCCGGCGATTGACGTGCGCTGTGCTTCGTGTCGAGGGGTCTGTGGGTGTCGAGTCAGTCATTTTTGGCGGGCGAAGGTGTCACGTCCGATTGCTGCATGCGATGCGCTCATACGATGGAGGCTGCGCTCCCGACGTTCGATTCGACGTCGGCCACGTCGGTGAACTCGAAGCGCGCGCCGCCGTCGGTGGCCGTCTCGATGCTGATGGTCCAGCCGTGGGCGTCGGCTACTTGTACGACGATTGGGAGGCCGAATCCGGTGCCGCCGTTGGCACGGTTGGTCGTGTAGCCCGGTTCGAGAACCTCGTCTCGGTCCGCAGGGTCGATTCCGGGACCGTCGTCTTCGACGTAGAAGCCGTGTGTCTCAGAGAGCGCGCCGATTCGGACGCTCACGTCGTGTCCTCCGTGGTCGACCGCGTTCCGAAAGAGGTTCTCGAAGACGTGGCCGGCGAGGTTCGGGTCGGCCGCGAATCGAAGCGAGTCGTCGACGGTGAGTGTCGCGTCCTTGGTATCGACGTGCGACCACGCCCGCTGGGCAACGTCGTGTAACGTCACCGGAAGCGTGTCCTCGACCCGACTCTGGAGCGCGAGAACCAGCGCGTCGTCGATGATGGCGTCGATTCTGTCGAGCGACTCCAAAAGCGGGGCGACGTGGTCGCTCGCGACGTCTTTTTCGAGGAGTTCTGCGCGCCCAATCGCGACGTTGAGTGGGTTTCGAAGGTCGTGCGAGAGCACGTGTGAGACGGTCTTCAGTTGCTCGTTGCGCGCCTCGACTTCGTCCATCATCTCGTTGAACGACCGGCCGACGACCGCCATCGCCTCGCTTTCGTCGTCCGGGTCGATTCGTTCCGTGAGGTCGCCGTCGGCGCAGGCCTGCATCACCTGGGCGTAGGTCTCGGCGGTTCGTTCGAGATGTCGGCGGCGACGCTCGGAGGCCTCCTTTTCGGCCCACGCCTCTTCTCTGGCGTCTTCCGCCTCTCGTCGCGCTCGCTCGGCGGCGACTATCTGGTCACGGAGCGACGTGCGCATCACGTCGAACGCCTCGTAGAGGTCCCCAAACTCGTCTTCGCGGTCGCGCTCGATGGGGACGTCGAGGTTACCATCGCGGAGCGCAGTCGCTTTCGCGGCCAAGGTCTGCACCGCGTCGACGGTGTCACGACCGATGGTAGCGGCGATGACGCCCGCACCGATGCCGACGACCAACAGCGTGGCGAGAATCTGCGTGAGGATGTCTGTCCGAAGCGCGTAGGCCGAGTCAGTCGGGACGCGAGACGTGACGACCCACGCGTGCGCATCGAGGTGCGCATAGCCGACCTCGGTCGAGGTTTCCTGCAGCGACACACCCGAGAGGTACCCCGAGGAATCACCGTACTGCGACCCGTCTAGGCTGTCGGAACTCAGTATCCGTGATTCGTCTTCGGCGAGGACGACGGTTCCCTCGGGGTCGACGACGACGAACCGGCCGTCGGCGTTGTCGTGGAGGTGTGCTCTCGAGAGCGATTCGAGGTTCGCAACGGCGATGACTGCGCGGTTCGGTTCGGCGGGGATGGCCGTCGCAAAGAGAATGACCGGCGCGGCGTCCGGCGAGGGACGGAACGGGTCGGAGATAACCACGTCACCCTGCGTTCGTTGCGCCAGCGCGGTGAACTCCTGTCGGCCGTAGTACTTCGTCACCGACTGTGCCGAGGCGATGCTGGCACTCCCGGTGCCCGTGATGACGGTCTCGTTTTTCGTGTCGATGTAGTAGGCCGCGTCGATGTCGCTGTCGCGTTCGACCACCGACCAGAGGTAGAGACTGATCTCGCGCTGGTCGCCCGACTGGAAGGCCGCAGACTCCGAGAGCGAACGCATCTGCACCTCCATTCGAGTGAGCCACTCATCGAGGTTCTGCGCTTGAATCTCGGCGTCCGCAACCATCTCTGTCCGCGTTTCGTCGCCGATGACGTCGTTCGCGTGGACGTACGAGTACCCGCCGACGAGCGCAATCGCGAACGCCACGACGCCGAGGACGAGGACGAATTTGACAGCGTACCGCTGTCTCACGAACCGGGGAAGGAGACGCGATTTCATCACTAGACGGTTCCACGCGTCGTCATCAGTGGCGCAGTACTACCTCGCCGAGTTCCTCGGTGAGAAGGTCGTCGCGGGCGGCGTCAGCACGCCGGCTGGCGGCACGGTACTCGGCTTTCAGTTCGGCGAATTCGTCCGACATCGAGAGTGAACTGCCGTCACAGGCCGCTTCGAGGACGGCTTTCTTCCGGGCCAACGCGAAGAACTCGCGGACGTGCTCGTCGTACGACCGCCGGGTGAGTAGGTCTCGAACGGTCGAGGTGAGGTCCTCACGCCCGACCGGTTTCACGAGATAATCGTCGAACGGCATCTCGACGATGTCAACGTCGGGTTCGACGCCAGTGACCATCACGACCGGGCAGTCGTATCCACGAGCACGGAGTTCCTCCAGGACAGCCTCTCCGCTTCGGCCGGGCATCTCTCGGTCGAGCATGACGACGTCGACATCGTGTGCTTCGACGACCTGAAGCGCGTCGTCGCCACCCGCGGCGGTGTGCACGCTGTACTCGTCTCGTAACCACGCCTCGTAGAGTGCTGTCAAGGAAGGCTCGTCGTCGACGGTGAGTACCGTTGGGAGTTCATCGCCAGTCATGAGGGTTCGTGGCGTCAGCCCACAGACGCCAACTTGTTTTCAAGCAGACCAGATAGTTACTAAGTGGTTGCTATGAGAACTCAATAGGCCTCATGTGCACTGGCGAGACGGTTCTCACCCGGTCGGGACGGTACTCACTCGGCCGAGACGATGCTGGCCCGGACGAGACGATACCGACGCAGTGTGTCACACGCGGCCGCAATCGTCCAATCGTCAGACCCTCGTCCGACGCTGACCGTTCGACTAAGAGAAAACTTATACCATCCGACTCTAAAACGGTCCTGTGGACGCCGGAAGGGCACGCGGGTAGGGGTACACGAGTGCCATTCCGGCCCATACAGTTACACTCCTGAGCCACAGCTATGATGTACGCAATCGAGCGACAGCGATGAAATTCACCACGTGGAACCCGGTCTATCAGTCGATTTTGGACGACCTCGGATACGACCGCGAGGGAGACGAGCGCGCCCGCGACGTTCTCGCATCGCTCGCGACCCCGTTCGACCGCGACCGACTGGACTGGACCGGCCAAACCGTCGCTATCTGCGGTGCAGCCCCGAGACTCGACGACGACCTCGACCGCCTCGAGGGTGCTGACGCCGTCGTCGCCGCCTCGACTGCCGCCGACGTGGTGCGCGAGGCAGGCTTCGACCTCGATTTGATGGTGACGGACGTAGACAAAAATCCCGAGACTGCGGTCGAATTGACTGAATCCGGGACGCCCGTGGCTGTCGCTGCCCACGGCGATAACATCCCGGCCCTCCGCGAGTGGGTGCCGAAGTTCGACGTTGACCACGTCCTCCCGACGACGCAGGCCGAGCCAGTCGGTCCCGTCGTCAACTGGGGTGGGTTCACCGACGGCGACCGGGCGGCGTTCATCGCCGACGAACTCGGAGCCGACGAACTGCGGTTTGCTGGCTGGGACTTCGACGACCCGACTGTCGACCCGGAGAAAGCGCGGAAGTTAGCGTGGGCCGAGCGACTGTTACGGTGGCTCGAACGGCGACGCGGCGACTCGTTTTCGATACTCGACGGGCGGCGAGAGAGCATCGACCCGCTGCCGTAGGAACTCAGCTTGGTTGGTTCTGCATAGAGACTCAGCTTGGTTGGTTCTGTGTTGGGGTTCAGCTCGACGGGTTCTGTGCCGGGCCTCTGCTCGGTTCGGTCTCCGAGACCCCGCTATCCGACCCTGACATCTCGGCGTCGAACAGTTCGGCGTCACATCCTCGGCAAGTCGCCGTGACGCGGTACGTGGTGTCGTTCGTCCGGACCTTCTCGACGAACACGTCTCCGTCACACGTGGGACACTGCTGTAAACTCAGCCTGAGCGCCCCGAGGACGCGGTTTCGGTCCGGCGTGGAGAGCCGCCACCACGCGGGGTACTGTCGGCGGAACGTCGTGACGGCCGTCAGGTCGGCGACGAACGCGGCACGAGAGGTCCAGCGGCCGATTTCACCGTCGTCGAGGCGAGCGACTAATCCGCGTTCGTCCCAGACGAGTTGGACACGCGAGTTGGAGACGCCGAGCAAGTCAGCCAGCGCGCCTTCGTCGTGTTCACGGTCGTCCATCTCGACCATGTTCGTTCGCCACTTCGACCGGAACTGCTCCGATAGCGACGGCGTCTTCGAGGACTCTGCGGAGAACACGTTGGCAGCGCGAAGCGACGCGGTGAGGTCGACGCGACCATCGAGTGCGAGTGGTGTGGTCGATTCGGGCGCCGGAAGCCCCGGTGGGGCTGATTTGCGCCTATCTTGGTATGCAAACCCAAAGACGACGGCGGGTGGGAGAATGCCGAGGAACACTCCGAGCGGCTCCCAGACGAGCCACCCGAGAATCCCACAGAGGAGCGCGAGGACTACGAGTGGAACGAACTCGGCCGCCCGGAGCGGGGGCTGGAGAACGTCCAGTTCCACAGAAGGCTGACGCCCGGACATGTCAGCTACGAGGCTCTGTAGCCGTATAGGTATAGACCGCGTACACCAGATATCCAGAATATAAACGTGTGGTACACCCTGAAATCGGTGGATAACGTACTATTAGGAACGAATGTCAGATTACGTAGGTATTCTGGGATTATACCATCTGGATACCGAATCACTACCTCGGCAGATGCACACTGTCGCACGCCGAGTAGGCCACCGTTTTTCTCGTTTGGAACTGCATACCACCACGACCGCCGACACATTCAGGTGCAGTCCGTCCTGAGGCGCGGATATGCAACTGCACTGGCACCGGCGGGACCTGCGAACTGCCGACAATCGCGGGCTCGCTACAGCCGCCGCGGAGGACGTCGTCGCTCCGCTGTTCGTGTTCGACGACGCAGTTCTCGAACACGCGGGGTCGCCTCGGGTCCGATACATGCTCGACGCCCTCGCCGAACTCCGGGCGTCGTATCGTAGTCGAGGAAGTGACCTCCTCGTCGCTCGTGGCGACCCCCGGTCTCTCGTCCCCGCCGTTGCCGACGCGCTCGATTCCGACCGAGTCGTCTGGAACGTCGATTACTCGGGACTCGCCAAAGAGCGGGACTCCGACGTGCGACTCGCACTCGACGAGGCGGGAACCGACCGCGAAACGGTTCACGACGCCATTATCTTCCCGCCGGGCAGTATCACGACGAACGCAGGCGACCCCTACTCGGTGTACACCTACTTCTGGAAGAAGTGGCGCGACCGCGACAAACCAGACCCGTTTCCTGACCCCGACGCGACCGACCTCGCCGACGCGGAGACCCTCGAATCGGCCGTCTCGTCGGTCGAGAACGTCACGGTCGGGTCGCTGCCGACGCTCTCCGACCTCGGGTTCGACGCCCCGGACGCCGACGTGATTTCCGCGGGAACCGAGGCGGCACGAGCCAGACTGGCTGACTTCTGTGAAGACGACATCTACCGCTACGCTGATGACCGGGACTTTCCCGCACGCGGCGGGACGTCGCGCCTCTCGACGGACCTCAAGTTCGGGACGATTGGCGTCCGCGAGGTGCTCGCGAAGACAGCGGCCGCCCGAGAAGGCGTCGGTGGCGACCGCGACGAGTCGGTCGAGGAGTTCCAATCGCAACTCGCGTGGCGCGAGTTCTACACCCACGTCCTGTGGTTCAACCCGAGCGTCGTCTCCGAGAACTACAAAGAATACGAACACGATATCCAGTGGCGCGACGACCCCGAGGAGCTGACGGCGTGGAAATCTGGACACACCGGCTATCCCATCGTCGACGCCGGGATGCGTCAGCTTCGGGAAGAGGCGTACATGCACAACCGTGTTCGGATGATTGTCGCGTCGTTCCTGACGAAGGACCTGCTGTGCGACTGGCGACACGGCTACGCGCACTTCCGGGAGTATCTCTCGGACCACGACACCGCGAACGACAACGGCGGATGGCAGTGGGCCGCCTCGACGGGCACCGACGCCCAGCCGTACTTCCGCATCTTCAACCCGATGACGCAGGGCGAGCGCTACGACCCTGACGCCGAGTACATCAAGCAGTACGTCCCCGAACTGCGCGAGGCGAGCGCGAACGCCATCCACGAGTGGCACGAGTTGAGCGAGACGGAACGAAACCGAGTCGCGCCCGACTACCCTGCCCCAATCGTCGACCACGCCGAGCGACGGGAGATGGCGCTGTCGATGTTCGAGACGGCACGCGGCGACGACTGAGTGGACCATCGCCGCAGCACGAACGGCTAACTCGGTTCGACCCGATTGTCGAGATATGCACGTCTCGATTCTCCTCTACGACGGCTTCGACGAACTCGACGCCGTCGCCCCGTTCGAAGTGTTCCAGAACGCCGGTGCATTCGGTGCGGACTGCACGGCGAGACTCGTCGCGCTCGACGACCGCGACACAGTCACCGCGAGTCACGGGATGCGCGTCGGAATCGACGGTATTCTCGACCCCGACGCAGACGACCCTGACCTTCTCGTCGTCCCCGGCGGCGGGTGGAACTCCCGCGCCGAAGAGAGCGCGTGGGCCGAAGCCGAGAAAGGCGACATTCCCGATGCGATTGCGACCCTTCACGAGTCGGGGACGACCGTCGCGGGCGTCTGTACCGGTGGGATGCTGCTCTCTCGCGCTGGAATCCTCGACGGGCGACCAGCGGTGACACACGGCGACGCGCTGGACGACCTCCGAGCCACCGATGCCGACGTGGTCTCGGCCCGCGTCGTCGACGACGGCGACGTGCTCACTGCTGGCGGCGTCACCTCCGGTCTCGACTTGTCGCTTCACGTGGTCGAACGCGAGTTCGGTGCCGACATCGCCAATCGGGTCGCACGGGAAATCGAATACGAGCGACGAACGACTCCGTTCGAAGGCTGACAAGAACAGGTAGTCGACCCCAAAATCGGGCGAGAAAATACTTCTCGAAAGTCGGAAAATCACCAGACTGCGACCGTGTATTCGTGCCTTATGGTAGCACACCACTCCTCAAGATTTAACATGTTTCCGTCCCACCCAAAGTACGGAGGTTATACATTATGAGCTACGAACTCGACCCGCTTCCGTACGAGTACGACGCGCTTGAACCACACATTTCCGAGCAGGTGCTGACGTGGCATCACGACACCCACCACCAGGGCTACGTCAACGGCTGGAATGCCGCTGAGGAGACGCTCGAAGCCAACCGCGAGGCTGGCGAGTTCGGCTCGTCCGCCGGCGCGCTCCGCAACGTCACCCACAACGGCTGTGGACACATTCTCCACGACCTCTTCTGGCAGAACATGTCGCCGGAAGGTGGCGACGAGCCTGCGGGTGCGCTCGCCGACCGCATCGCGGAGGACTTCGGCTCNCACGACCTCTTCTGGCAGAACATGTCGCCGGAAGGTGGCGACGAGCCTGCGGGTGCGCTCGCCGACCGCATCGCGGAGGACTTCGGCTCCTACGAAGCCTGGAAGGGTGAATTCGAAGCCGCAGCCGGTGCCGCCGGCGGCTGGGCACTGCTGGTGTACGACTCGTTCTCGAACCAGCTTCGAAACGTCGTCGTCGACAAGCACGACCAGGGCGCACTCTGGGGCTCGCACCCGATTCTGGCGCTGGACGTCTGGGAACACTCCTACTACCACGACTACGGCCCGGCCCGCGGTGACTTCGTCTCGGCGTTCTTCGAAGTCGTCGACTGGGACGAACCTGCTTCCCGCTACGAGCAGGCCGTCGAACTCTTCGAGTAACGCCCAGAAAACCCCGATATTTCTTTCGACTGCTCGCACCTGACGCGAAGCGCCGTCGTGTTCGTCGCTACGCTCTCTGCTGTCTGCTACACCCCGAGTCGTGACGCCGGGCTCAGTCTTCGAGAAGTGCCTCGACGTCGAGGTCGTCCGCGACGTCCTGGATGCGGTCGTTCAGCGCCGCGAAGTTCCGCCCGGTGTCGGTCGCGTCGAAGCCCGCGAACACGCCGACCGGCTTGTCGCCGACGAACGTCCGGAACTGCTCGAACGTGTCGAAACCGCGGATGGTGTAGCTGTAATCTGCGTAGTAGAGTGCTTCGTAGGTGTCACGGGTGATGTACCCGTATCGCTCGTTGTCGACGAGGTGAGAGACGTCCACGTCCGCGATGGCTGTCTCGATGTCGTCCCTGAGGTATAGCGGTTGGTGCCCGTCTCGGTCGAAGACCCAAACGTCCCGAAGCGCATCCCCGCCGAACTCCCGGAAGACTTCGACGAATCGGGAGGCTGCATCGCTCATTACCTCCGAGTCTCTCGTATCGTGTGATAAAGGTTGTCTTATAAACCACATGATAACACACCGGAAGGACGGGTCGGCGGGATTTTCCCCATCGGCCGAGAAGCGACGAGTATGCCGAAGCCGAAAGACGACTTCGACGCGCTGTATGGGTACCTTCTGTACGACCCAGTCGACGTTCTCGACGCCGACTACATGTACACAGTTCCCGAGATTGCGCGGATGCTGCAGGGTCTCGACCCGACGACCGACCTCGACGACGAGACGGAAGACCGACTCGTCGAGTGGACGATTCCGTGGATTATCGCCAACGAGTCGGACTTCGTCATCAACGACCCACGCGGCGACGAACCGGGATACTTCGGTCTCCACCCGGACGTCGTTCCCGAGGAAGACGAAGAGTAGCACACTGTCACGGTCCAGTCGCCCGTTTTCTCGACTCTCGTCACTCGTCCTTTCGACCATCGTCACTCGTTCTCTCGAAGTGAGATTCTCGCAAACGGTTATTCATCAAGCGAGTGTCGTTTCTAACGACGATGGCTCAGTTCGACAACAAGGTAGCAGTGGTGACCGGTGCAGGCTCAGGGATTGGCCGAGCGACCGCAGAAGCGTTCGCACGGGAGGGGGCGAGTGTCGTCGTTTCCGACGTCGACGTCGAGGGCGGCGAAGAGACCGTCTCGCACATCGAGGCGGTTGGTGGACAGGCGACGTTCGTCGAAACGGACGTGACAGACGAGGACGCGGTGGCCGCCATGGTCGAGACGGCCGTCTCGGAGTACGGACGGCTCGACTTCGCCTGCAACAACGCGGGCATCGGTGGGGAGCAAAAGCCGACTGCCGACCTCTCGTTCAACGAGTGGGAGCGAGTCATCGACGTGAACCTCCACGGCGTATGGCGGTCGATGCGGTACGAAATTCCGGCGATGCTCGACGGCGACGGCGGCGTCGTGGTCAACATGGCGTCGATTCTCGGGCGCGTCGGGTTCGAGAACGCCAGCGCCTACGTCACCGCCAAGCACGGACTGCTCGGGCTGACGAAGACCGCGGCCATGGAGTACGCCCAGAAAGGCGTCCGAGTCAACGCAGTCTGTCCCGGCTTTATCGACACGCCGCTCCTCTCGGAAGGCGGTCTCGACGACCCGGAGGCTCGCAAGGGAATCGAGGCGATGCATCCGATGAACCGACTCGGAGACGTGGACGAGATTGCCTCCGCGGTCGTGTGGCTCTGTTCGGAGGGCGCGTCGTTCACGACGGGCGAGGCGCTGACCGTCGACGGCGGGTACACGAGCCGATAACAGGTGGCGGTCGCCGGGTGGTGAACGGTGGCTACTGGCCCATTCGCGCGGCTTTCGCCGCGAGTTCGAGGTCGTCCTGCGGTCGAGTGACGATGCTCGGCCCGTGGCCGACGTGAATCTCGGAGAGGTCGTCGCCGACGACTTCCCGAAGTGTGTCGATGCTCTCGACGAGTAGCTCACGGTCGCCTTCCGCGAGGTCGGTGCGGCCGAACGCGCCGTTTGCGAACACGAGGTCGCCCGCGAAGCAGATTCCCGACCCCTGGGAGTAGAAACAGAGGTGGTCGTTTTTGTGCCCCGGCGTGTGGACCGCCTGATACACGTCGTCGCCGATTTGGACGCGCTCGCGGTCTTCGATTCTGTTGTCGACCGCGTTGTAGCCGGTGTCGTAGCCCCACGTTTCCACGTCGAAGGCGTCGCGAACGGCGTCGACGTTGCCGATGTGGTCCGGGTGGGTATGGGTGAGGTAGACCGCATCGAGACTGTCGGTTACCTCGCGGATTTTAGGAACGATGTCGAAGTTGGCACCGGTATCGACGAGTGCTGTCGTCTCGCCTTCGGCAAGGAACACGTTACTCGTGAAGGCTTGCACTCCCTGCGCGAGGTTTCGAATCATAGGGCAGGGTAGGGCGAGTGGGGTCTTCGATGTTGTGGGCTTGTGGGCTGAACAGACACCAACTGGCGAGAGCCATTTAGTGGTAAACTTCCCGAAAATCTATACCGACGCTTCACTACTGTACTGATATGAGTGAGGCCCACGCCCCAGATACTCCTGAAAACACAGTCACAATCGTCAAAGAGGATGACTGGTTCGTCGCGACAGACGAGGCTACGGGTGTGGCTAGCCAAGGAAAAACTCGCTCTGAAGCACTTGCAATGCTTGCAGAGGCAATCGAGCTCCATGAATCACCACTCTCAGCAGTCGAAGAGGAATCTGTCGACACACCCGACGCACCCTGGTTCTAACCCCTACCCTTTGTCAATCAGGCAGCCACTACAGCAAGGAACTCCTCAAATCAGGGGTATTTTTACTACAGACACTAACGGGAAACTACTGTGTCACGGCGGACATTCAGTGGCCAAGAGGTTGTCAAAGCCCTCCGGAAAATGCGATACCGTCCCGCTGGGCGAACCGGGAGCCATGTCTGTCTCGTGTACAAACACCCAGATGGTGAAACGCGTCGTGTGACGGTTCCGATGCACAAAGAGATCGCAACGGGAACCTTACGGAAAATCGCAGAACAAGCCGGTGCAAAGGATTTCGACATTTTCTGTGATTGGATTGACAATCTTTCGTAAGCCGTTCCTACCCACTAAGGAGAGTCAAACAGCACAAGCGAATTGATGGGTATTAGTAGGCACCAACGACGACCAAGAACAAACCCAGGGCACACCATATGCGCCAATATCTCGACCTCGTCACGGACGTTCTCGGCACCGGCCAGTACAAGCCCAATCGGACGGGCGTAGACACCATCTCCGGATTCTCGAAGCACTACGAAGTCGACCTTCAGGAGGGCTTCCCACTTCTCACGACGAAGGACCTCTCCGGGTTCCGCTGGAACTCGCTTATCCACGAACTCCTGTGGTATCTCTCCGGCGAAGAGCACATTCGGAACCTCCGCGAGGAGACGGGCATCTGGGACGCGTGGGCCGACGACGAGGGCCACCTCGACACGGCCTACGGGCGCTTTTGGCGACGCTACCCCGTTCCGGAAGACGGCTTGCCGGGCGAGGCGTGGCCCGACGAGAGCCACCGCTGGATGAACGACGAAGGGACCTTCGACCAACTCGCATACGTCCTCGACACGCTCGACGAGAATCCCAACTCCCGCCGGATGATTATCAACGCGTGGCACCCCGCGAACGCCGCCGTCTCGACGCTTCCGCCGTGTCACTACACGTTCGTCTTCAACGTGCAGGGCGACCGGCTCAACGTCCACCTGACGCAGCGTTCGGGCGACATCGCGCTCGGTATCCCGTTCAATATCGCGGCGTACGCCATTCTCGCCCAAATCGTCGCCCAACGGAAGGGGTTCGAACTCGGGAAGTTCGCGCACACGATTGTCGACGCCCACGTCTACTGCGGCACTGGCGAGCGCGGCGCGTGGTACGGCGACCACCTCGACGAACTCCAGTCCCGACTGGCGGACGTCGAGTCGCGAGAGGACTACCTCGACGTGCGCGAGTGGCTTCTCGACACCGCGCCCGAGGAAGCCGAGGGCGAAGAACACTACGACCACGTGCCCGGACTGCTCCTGCAGGCCTCGCGCGAGCCTCGTGAGCGCCCGACGCTCGACGTGGCCGACGTGCCGCTGTCGGACCTGACGTTCGACGATATCGTCCTCCGCGACTACGACCCGGCGGAGGGAATTCGCTTCTCGGTGGCCGAATGACGGGCGACACTACTGAGGAGGGCACGTCCGGGAATGGCACTGCCGAGGGGACCCCCCAGTTCGTCCTCGTCGCCGCCGTCGCCGCGAACGGCGTCATCGGCCGCGACGAGGGCATGCCGTGGCACCTCCCCGAGGACATGAAGCACTTCAAGCAGACGACGATGGGCCATCCGGTCGTCATGGGGCGGACGACCTACGAGAGCATCGCCCGGCAGATAGACGGCCCGCTGCCCGGTCGCCACAGCATCGTCCTCACGAGCCGTGATATCGACCTTCCGGACGGTGCGGAGACGGTGTCGTCGCTGGACGAGGCTGTCGCCGCTGCCGAAAACGCCGCGGACGAGATGGGCGTCGAGACGGTCTACGTCGTCGGCGGGGCGACCGTCTACGAGCAGTTTTTCGACCGCGCCTCGAAACTCGTCCTTACCGAACTCGATACCGCCTACGACGGGGATACGCACTTCCCCGAGTGGGACACCGAGGAGTGGGTCGAAATCGACCGCGACGACCGCGACGAGTTTTCCTTCGTGGAATACGAGCGACGAGATGGAGCGGAGGACGAACGATGACAGATTCCATCGATACCGAGTGGGAGTACAAAATCATCCGAACGAGCGACGGCGGCCTGTTCAGCGGCGACACTGGTCCGATGGAAGACGCGCTGAACTCGCTGGGTGGCGATGGCTGGGAACTCGTCGATACCATCTCCGACTCCCGCGGGGCGGGTGCCGGAAGCGGACAGACGGCACTCGTGTTCAAACGGCCGCAATCGTAAGATTGTGAGCGTAAGGCCGCAAGCGTAAGGCCGCAAGCGTAACCAGACTGACGGGCGTACTTGGGTGGACCCCTGTCACGGTCAACGTTCACCCTTCGAGCGTTCTGAAGAGTGAATTCGACCCGTCGTTCTCGATTGTCACCAGCTCCTCGCCGTCGACCGTCACCGTGAACGACTCGTACTCGCTCGGAACCGAGACGACCGCATCCAGCTTCGTCCTCGGGGTGCAGTCCTCGCTGGGGGGCTTCTCACTGTCTTCGTCTGGACTCGTCGTGAGTCGGTAGACGTAGACGCCGTCTGCCTGTTCCTCGACCGTGCCCTCGATTCGGACGCTCGGCGCGTCGTGAGTGAACGTGCGGTTGAATATGAATGTCGTCCGGTCGCCTGCCGGTGCGCGAGCGACCCACGAGGTCGGCGCGGATTCGTCGGGCCCGAGACACCCCGTCGCGGCCGCGGTAGACGAAGTGGGTGAGACAGTCAGGTCAGTCGGCGTGGCGAACGCGACGACGCCAGCGCCGACGACCAGTCCGACGAACAGCGCTGCGAGCACCGCGGTCGCCGGGTACGAAGTGGAGGGCATATCTGAATAGACGGTCCGAAACCCGATAAGAGAGGGGTGTGCTGCCGATAGGTTATCCGAGGCTACCCTCCATTTCGAGTTCGACCAATCGGTTGAGTTCGACCGCGTACTCGATTGGGAGTTCTTTCGTGATGGGTTCGATGAACCCCGACACGATGAGTTGCTTCGCCTCGTCGTCGTCGAGACCGCGCGACTGGAGGTAGAACACGTCCTCGTCGCCGATCTTCCCGACTGTCGCCTCGTGGGCGACATCCACCCGGTTCTCGTTGATTTCGATGTGAGGCATCGTATCCGAGAGCGAGTCGTTGTCGAACATCAGCGCGTCGCACTCGACGGAACACGAAGAGTCGGTCGCTCCGTTCGAGATGCGGACCAGACCGCGGTAGTTGGTGCGGCCGCCCTTCCGGGAGATAGACTTCGAAACGATGGTCGACTTCGTCTCGGGGGCGTTGTGGTAGACCTTCGCGCCGGTGTCGATGTTCTGGCCCTCGCTGGCGAAGGCGATGGTGATGTGATTGTCGGAGGCGCCGCGACCCTTGAGAATCGTCGCGGGATAGAGCATCGTCACTTTCGAGCCCATCGAGCCCGAAATCCACTCCATACGACCGCCTTTGTCGACGAGCGCGCGTTTGGTGTTGAGGTTGTAGGTGTTCTTCGACCAGTTTTGGACGGTCGAATACTGTACGTGAGCGCCCTCCTTGACGAATACCTCGACGCAGCCAGAGTGGAGGTTGAACACGGCGTACTTTGGCGCGGAACAGCCCTCGATGTAGTGGACTTCGGAGTTCTTTTCGGCGACGATGAGGGTGTGCTCGAACTGACCCATCCCCGCGGAGTTCATGCGGAAGTACGCCTGTACCGGCATGTCGACAGTGACGCCCTCCGGAACGTAGACGAACGAGCCGCCGGACCAGATGGCACCGTGAAGTGCGGCGAACTTGTTGTCGCTCGGAGGGACGCACTTCGTCATGAAGTACTCCTCGACGATATCGGGGTGGTCGCGGACGGCCTTGTCCATGTCCATGAAGATGACGCCCTTTTCTTCCCACTGCTCGCGCATGTTCTGGTAGACGATTTCGGACTCGTACTGCGCGCCGACGCCGGAGAGAGCGTTCTTCTCCGCTTCCGGGATGCCGAGTTTGTCGAAGGTGTCCTTGATGTCGTCCGGCAGGTCGCGCCAGTCGCGGACGCCACCCCGTGTCTCGACGTCGGGTCGGATGTACGGAATGATGGCGTTTACGTCCACCTCCGAGAGGTCGGGTTGGCCGGGCCAGTCGGTCGGCATCGGCATCTTCTGGAACTGCTCAAGGGCGCGGAGACGCCGCTCCAGCATCCACTCGGGTTCGTCTTTGTCTTCGGAGATGACTCTGACCGTCTCCGCTGTCAGACCCTTCTCGACCTCGAAGGCCGACTTTTGTTCTTTCTTGAAGTCGAACCGGGTCTGTACGTCAGTATCTTCGAAGTGTTTCTCCTCTCGGGTGCTCATACGTTCGGGTATCGGCACCCGAACGGTAAGAGCATGTCCGCTCTACAGCCCCTCACACGCGTGAATACAAGATAGTCTGCCAGACGAGGACGTAGTCCGTCAGGCGAGAGCGGTGTTCTCGTCTGGTTCGAACGCGCCGCTTTCATCGACTGCACTCCCCCTCCACGTCAACCAGTGACAGACATACAACATATATTCGAGGACGGCGTACGGGGCGGTATGGGTGCTCGATTCGAAGTCTACGCGGACGCAGAAGGGAAGTATCGCTGGCGACTCGTCCACGACAACGGGAACATCCTCGCCGACTCCGGGGAGGGGTACGCGTCGAAACAGAAGGCCAAACAGGGGATAGAGAGCGTCAAAACCAACGCACCTGACGCCCCAGTCGTCGAGAAGTAATCGGCGACGCGTGAACCCCACACCCCTGCCGCGTGTGGAGGCTTTTTCCGCCTCGGGAACGGACCACGGGGTAATGACGAACGTTGCCGCTGTGCGAGTGGTGGTTCTTCGATGAACCGAAACGACAAACAGGCGTACGACCGCGGTACGTCGCTGTTCTCTCCCGACGGCCGCATCTATCAGGTCGAGTACGCTCGTGAAGCCGTCAAACGCGGTGCGCCCGTCGTCGGCGTCCGGACGAAAGACGGCGTCGTGCTCGCTGCCCGTCGCTCTGCCCGTTCGCCGCTTCTGGAAGCGGGGAGCATCGAGAAGCTCCACAAAATCGACGAGGGGCTCGGAGCCGCCAGCGCCGGGCACGTCGCAGACGCCCGCAAGCTCGTCGACTTCGCCCGTGAGACGGCACAGAGAGAGCGCCTCCGCTACGGTGAGCCAATGAGCGTCGAATCACTCTCGAAGGCTATCACCGACAACATACAGGAGAGCACGCAGTACGGCGGCACGCGCCCCTACGGTGCCTCCCTCCTCATCGGCGGGTACGACGACCAACCGCGTCTGTTCGCGACCGACCCCTCGGGAACGCCGCACGAGTGGCGCGCAGTCGCCATCGGCGGCCACCGAGAAGACGTGCAGGCCGTCCTCGAAGACAACTACTCCGACGACCTCTCACTCGAAGACGGTCTCCTTCTGGCACTGCAGGCGCTCGCCGAGTCTGATTCGGAGCTGAACGCCGAGGAACTGGACGTTGCGACGGTCTCCGCGGATGGCTACGAGACGGTCGGTGCGGACGAGGTCGCCGAAGTGTTCGCCGAAGTCGCCGACGAGCACGAAGACGAGCAGCCCGACGAGGAGTAAATGACGAACGGGAACGACGCCACCGGACAGTCACCGACGACACACGGCGTGACCCTCGACCGAATCGCCGTCTACCCGGTGAAGTCACTCGACCCGGAGTTCGTCGAGACCGCCGACGTCGTCGAAAACGGTGGGCTCGGTGGCGACCGCGAGTACGCCATCTTCGACGCCGACGGAAACTACGTCAACGGGAAGCGAGAGCGTGCAATCCACCGAATCCGGAGTTCGGTCGACCTCGACGACCGGACGATTCACCTCGCTGCGCCCGGACAGGACGACTACCGCGGCCCTATCGACGAAGCCGACGACTGGCTCTCGTCGTACTTCGGATACGACGTCGAACTCCGGCGCGACACGGCCGGTGGGTTCCCCGACGACACCGCCGCGACGGGTCCGACAGTCATCTCGACCGCGACTATCGAAACGGTCGCGTCGTGGTTCGAGGGCGTCGATACCGACGAGATGCGCCGGCGACTTCGCCCGAATCTCGAACTCGACGCACCCGACCCGTTCTGGGAGGACCACCTGTTCGACACTCGCGAGACGACCGTCGAATTCGAGGTCGGAGACGTGTCGTTCCGAGGCGTCAACCCCTGTCAGCGCTGTGTCGTCCCGACGCGTGACCCAGACACCGGTGTGGAAACGCCCGACTTCCGAACGACGTTCATGACGCGCCGCCGCGAGGCGCTCCCCGAGTGGTCCGGTGGCGACTGGTTCGACCACGACTTCCGTCTCATGGTCAACACGGGAGTCCCGGACTCCTCGTGGGGCGAGACGCTCGCCGTCGGCGACGAGGTCGTCGTCGGCGACATCGTCTCTGCCTGAGTCACGTCCGGCACTTTTCTCACCTCGACCCACCTCGACCCACCTCGACCCACCTCACCTCAACTCACCTCAACTCACCTCACTTCGCCGACACCCTCGTATTTACGTCGCAGCACGGGCGACGAGAGATATGTTCACACTCACCGATGCAACCGTCGTCGACGTAGATGGGGTGCGAGAAGCGAACGTCGTCGTCGACGAGGCGACCGGCAGAATCGACTCGGTCGGCGACCGAGTCGACGGAGAGGAACGAGACGTGTCGGGACTGTTCGTCGCCCCCGGTCTCGTCGATGCACACGTCCATCTGATGATGGACGGACGACCCGACGTTTCGGGGTACAAGCACGAACCCGTCGAACGCGCCTGCTACCGCGCGGCCGCCAACTTACGACACACGCTCGCTGCGGGCGTGACGACGGTCCGCGACCTCGGCGCACCGGGTAACGTCGCGACGAGCGCGAAAGCCGCTGTCGCCGCGGGCGAACTCGACGGCCCGCGAATCCACGCTGCTGGCGAAAATATCGTCATGACTGGAGGACACGGCCACTGGTTCGGCCGCGAGGCGGACGGTCCCGAGGAAGTCCGAAAGGCGGCCCGCGAGCAACTGAAACGCGGTGCTGACGTGGTGAAGTGCATGGCAACCGGCGGCGTTCTCACCGAGGGCGCAATCACCGGCGCGCCAGAACTCACCGAAGCGGAGATGCGTGCAATCGTCGAGGCGGCGAGCGCGAAAGGCATCCCGACTGCCGCGCACGCCCACGGGGAGACGGGCATCAAGAACGCCGCTCGCGCCGGTATCACCAGTATCGAACACGGGATGTTCATGGACGAGGAGGCGGCGAGCCTGCTCGTCGAAAACGACACCTACTGGGTGCCGACTGCGTCCGCCGTCCGGGAAATCGTCGAAGCGGGCGTCGAGGCAGGTATTCCCGAAGAGGCTGTCGCGAAGGCCGAAGACGCCGCCGGACGGTTCGAGGTCGCGTGGGAGCACGCGCTCGACGCGCGCGTGACAATCGCGATGGGGACCGATGCCGGGACACCCTTCAACGACCACGGACAGAACGCCCTCCGCGAGATGGAACTGATGGTCGAATACGGACTCTCGCCCGACGAGGCGCTGGAAGCCGCGACAGTCAACGGTGCCGACTTGCTCGGCCTCGACGACGTCGGGAAAGTCGCCGAGGGGTACGTGGCCGATTTGGTCGTCCTCGACGCCGACCCGAGCGAAGACGCGAGTGCGTGGCGGACCGTCGAAGGGGTGTATCGCGAGGGGGTAAAAGTCGTCTAATCGCAACACGGCAGGGGGTGTCACGGCCGATTTGAAGCGACAACCTTTTACGAAACCACGCGGTAACAGTGTATGTACCAACGTGCTCTGTTGGTGTAGTCCGGCCAATCATATCACCCTCTCACGGTGATGACCAGGGTTCGAATCCCTGACGGAGCACTTCTCTGACGAACTACCTTCTGAGCGACCGCTGTGCGTGTCGCTCGGACTGCGAGTCCGTGTGTGCGGAGGAAGGGATTCGAATCAGGGAGCGAAGCGACCGTGGTTCGAATCCCTGACCGAAGATAGCGGCACCTGACCAGCGATGCCACCCGCTGACAGAGCCGATTCCCTACCTATTTCCCCATCGCTCTACTAGCCGAACGAGGATGTTACTCGCGGGAACGGTCGTCGCGGACGCGACCACCATCATCGAAGACGGCGCAGTCGTCACCGAGGGCGACCGTATCGTCGCAGTCGGCGAGCAGGAGACACTCGTGGAGACGTACCCGGACCACGAGCGCCGGGAACTCGATATCGTCGCACCGGGGCTCGTCGGCGGTCACGTTCACTCGGTCCAGTCGCTCGGTCGTGGTATCGCCGACGACACCGCACTGCTCGATTGGCTGTTCGACCACGTGCTCCCGATGGAAGCGGGCCTCGACGCCGACGGAATGCGCGTCGCGGCGGAACTCGGCTATCTCGAATGTATCGAGTCGGGAACGACCGGCGTCGTCGACCACTTGTCCGTCCGTCACGCCGACGAAGCCTTCGAAGCGGCGGGTGAGATGGGCATCCGCGGGCGACTCGGGAAAGTGCTCATGGACTCGAACTCACCCGACGGGCTCCAGGAGGACACCGACGACGCACTCGCCGAAACGGAGGCCCTCATCCGACGCTATCACGACACCTTCGATGGGCGACTCCAGTACGCGGTTACGCCGCGCTTCGCCATCACGTGTTCCGAAGACTGCCTCCGCGGAGCGCGAGAACTCGCCGACGCCTACGACGGCGTCCGTATCCACACCCACGCGAGCGAGAACCGAGACGAAGTTGCCACCGTCGAATCCGAGACGGGAATGCGAAACATCCACTGGCTGGACGAAGTGGGGCTGACCGGCGACGACGTGGTGCTCGCCCACTGCGTCCACACCGACGACTCCGAACGCGAGGTGCTCGCAGAGACCGGGACGCACGTCACTTACTGCCCGTCGTCGAACATGAAACTCGCCTCGGGTATCGCGCCCATCCGCGACTATCTCGACCGCGGTATCAACGTCGCGCTCGGAAACGACGGCCCGCCGTGTAACAACACGCTCGACCCCTTCACGGAGATGCGGCAGGCGAGTCTCCTCCAGAAAGTCGACTCGCTCGACCCGACGAGTACCCCCGCCGCGACCATCTTCCAGATGGCGACGGTAAACGGAGCCAAAGCTGCCGGGTTCGACCGCGTCGGCGCACTCCGCGCTGGCTGGAAAGCCGATATCGTCGGTCTCACCACCGACCTAACGCGCGCGACACCGCTCCACGACGTGCTCTCTCACCTCGTATTTGCTGCCCACGGCGACGACGTGGTGTTTACCATGGTCGACGGCGACGTGCTCTACGACGACGGTGAACACGTCCACGCCGACGCCAACCGAATCCGCCGGCAGGCCCGCGAGTATGCCGACGCTCTCGGCGACGACTGAGTGACTGTCCGGGGGCTATACGGCTGCCAAACCAGCCGCCACCGTCGCTTCTTTCTGTCCGCTCGCGACACCAGCAGTATGGCAGTTCTTCTCCGCGCCGCTACGGAGTCCGACCTTCCTGCGATTCGAGACATCTACGCGCCGTTCGTCGACGAGACGGCGATTACCTTCGCCTACGACTCACCGACTGTCGAGGATTTGCGGACGAAGCTCCGACAAAAGACGCATCACCCGTGGCTCGTGTGCGAACTCGACGGGCGCGTCGTCGGCTACGCCTATGCCGGCCCCGTTCGCGAGCGAGACGCCTACCAGTGGGCAGTCGAAGCCTCCGTCTACGTCGACCCAGAGTACCAGCGTCGCGGCATCGCCCGCGGTCTGTACGCGGCGCTCTTCGAGATTCTCGAACGACAAGGCTACGTCACCGCCTACGCCGTGATTACGACACCCAACCCCGCTAGCATCGCGTTTCACGAGTCGATGGGCTTCGAGCGCGTCGGTCGATTCGATGCGGTGGGCTACAAACACGGCACGTGGCACGACGTGGAATGGTGGGCACACGACCTTCGCGCCCGCCCCGACGACCCGCAAACACCGTCGTCGGTGTCGAAGGCGAAAGCGTGCGACTGGTGGGACTCTGCACTCGACCGCGGCGCGTCGCTGGTCGACGATGCGTCTGGAAACTAACTGCGACCGTAGTTCGAGAATTTGCCGTTGTTGTGAAATCGCGTCTCTAGACGCTCAGCGTCGGGGACTGCTCGTCGTCTGGCGCGTCCGCGGCCTCGTCGGCCTCCTCGCCGCGTTCGCTCACGTAGTGTTCGACACCTGCCGAGAGCATCGACTCCCAGTCGTCGAACGTCGAGTTCGCTTCGACGTGTCGGTTCCACTCATGGTCGGGAATCGACTCGAACGATTCCTGGTCTGTGACTTCGAACCCGCTCGCGGCGACGAACTCGTCGATAGACGTCGCATCGCAGTGCGAGTCGACCCACGACGGCGGGAATAAATCTGCAAGCGTCACTTCACCACCCAGACCACCGATTGCAACATCAAGTGATGCTGGTCGGTCCTCGGCCTCACCCATATCCGCTCCTTTGTCTGATTGCATAACGGTGTTGCGGTTGCCGCCGATGTTTGCGGCCGTTCAGTTGGTCGAGACGATTTCGACCACGTCGCGGTGGTCGAGTTCGTGGTCCGACCCGATTTGGCGTTTGGAGTGGCAGTCGATACCGTGGAGGAGGCCGTCGCCGATGTCGGAGTGGAGGTGGTACGCGAAGTCCTCGGTCGTCGAGCCTTCGGGAAGGATGAAGCAGTCGCGGAAGACGCCCTGCGTGTCGGACTTGCCGTTGGCGCTTCCCGGGAAGATTGCAATCGCACCCATCACGTCGAACAGCGCCGTTTCGAGGGACTGCTGGACACCCGTGCCGTCGTACTCGGTGACGAACTCCCGAATCTGTTCGAGACCTGCTTCCTGTTCCTCGCTCACGTCGCCGACGATGTCAAAGTCGTCGTCGCCGGGGCGGTAGTCGACGACGCCACCCTCTTCGGCCTTCTTCAGTGCCTTCTCCGCGTGGGCGCTCGTCGGGGCGAACGTCAGGTGGTCGTAGTCGGGGTCCGACGTGATTTCCTCGTAGTTCTCTTGGGAGACCGGCTTGTCCATCTTGTTCGCCGCGATGATGATTGGCTTCGTGCGCTTGCGAATCTCGCGGGCGAGGTCCTCTTTGTCCTCGTCGTCCCACTCGTCGGGGTCGAGGCCGATGTCCAACGCGAGGATGATTTGCTTGATTTCGTCTTTGTTCGTCTTGAACGCCGACATCTGCTCTGCGAGGTCGACTTCGATGTCCTTCTCCTCGCCGTGGTAGCCCGAGCGGTATCGGTCGATTCCTTTCTCCAGAATGCCGAGATACCACATGTCGAGTTCGTTTTCGAGGAAGTCGATGTCTTCGCGTGGGTCGTGGCCCTCCGTGGCCTCGCCTTCGATGTCCGTCTCGCCGGAGAAGTCGACGACGTGAACGAGTACGTCGGCTTCGTTGAGGTCGGTCAAGAACTGATTTCCGAGGCCCTTCCCCTCGTGAGCACCCGGGATGAGACCCGCGACGTCGACGAGTTTAACGGGGACGTAGCGCATTCCATCGTCACAGTAGCCGACTGAGGGCGTGCACGATTCGTCGAATTCGGGGGCCGCACACTCGACGCGGACGTACGCCTCGCCGATGGATGGGTCGATAGTCGTGAATGGATACGCCCCCTCCGGAACGTCGTTCATCGTCGCCGCGTTGAAGAAACTCGATTTCCCGACGGATGGTTTTCCGACGAGACCGATCTTGTAACTCATTCGTTGGTCGGACTGGTGGCTCGAACGCTAATAACGGTTCGACGTTGGACGCCGTTTGCGTGGTATTAGCACCCATTATACCCGCTAGACGGTGGTTCTGTAGACGCGACCCCAGGGTATCGACCCCGAAAGATACCGTCTAGTTTCGCAGTTCCGTACTTCGTGGCTATCTTCTATCGCTCCGCGTCCGGTGGCTCTTTGTCCTCACATCCCCGACACCCGACAATGACTGACCGGGACGAGACGACGACAGAGCGTTCGCTCGATGCCGACGAACCAGCCCGCGGGGACACCTTCGGCGTCGGCGTCCACGTCACAGAGACCGAACTTCGATTCGTGGTGAACGTCCCATCCGACATCGACTCCGGCTGGACCGACCCCGACGAATTCCAGCGACTCGTCGAGCGCGCCACGTGGGAGCGCCTCGACCAAGAGCAGGTCCTCCGAGCTATCGCCACTCACAACCCCGTCGACGAGACGGTCTTTCTCGGTCGTATCACCCTCACACCCGACGGGACCGTCGTCGCTCACGACCTCAGTGAACCGGTGTTCGACGCCGAGTAATCCCACTCCACCTCTCCCAGTACGTGTGACTACGACAGATTTCGACACGTCATCGGCTATTCGCGAGATGCAGGACGCTGCACTCAGTCGCGCGCTGACAGACGACGCAAGCGCCCGACAGTCGCTCGCTATCGCCGGTGCGTTGGAACCCGCTCGTCAAGAGGCGACGAGCACCGACTTCGACACCGACGGAGTTCCCTTCGCTGCGTCACTCGCGTTCGTCTCGACGCTCTTTGCCCATCGTCGGCTTCGAGACTCACTCCGTGGTGTGGTGTCTGCGACAGACGACTCCGCTTGGTATCCGAGCGGGACTCCCGCTCGCGTCGACGACGAACTCGTCGTCCGCGGGGCGCAACTCGCAGTCGAACGACTCGACGCTTCACCTTCGCAACTCAGTTCGCTCGGTGACGTAGACGTCCGCAAGCTTCGAACAGAAGAGTGAGAGGAAAATCGGCGGTTGCGGGACGGCCACGGAGCGGTATGGGTGCCGCCTCCGCGTGGGTGCCTCTGACTAAATTAGCGTGTCGCATCCGTCGTGACGTGGAACGGCCGTCCCGACCCCGCCGTCGTTATGCCCGGTTACTTGTCGTTGTTCGCGTGTTCTGGCGGACCGCCAGACGTTCCGTCGTCGGTCTCGCTGTCTTCTTCGTCCTCGTTATCTTCGCTGTCTTCTTCGTCGTCGTCAGCTGAGCTCTCGGTCTCGCTGTCTTCTTCGTCCTCGTTATCTTCGCTGTCTTCTTCGTCGTCGTCAGCTGAGCTCTCGGTCGAGGTGTCGTCCGAGTCGCCGTCCGCCTTGTCTTTCCCGTTCTTGGCGTGGTCCGGCGGACCGCGTTCTTTGCCGTCCTTGTCAGACGCGTTCTTCGAGTTCCCCGGTGCCTCGCCGTTCTTGCCCGCGTGGTCGGGGCGCTTCTCGTCGGCGTTCCCCGGGTTGTTCTCGGTCACGAAGTCAGAGACGGCCTGTCCCATCGGTCCGTCAGTGCCCATCTCCTGGATGCGGTCGACGAAGGCGCTGACCAGCGTTCCGAACGGGTCGTCTTCCGAGACTTCACCCTGCAGCGTCACCGTCGTTTCGGCGGTCTGGCCGTCGTACTCGGCGGTGACGTCCACGGTGGTGTTCTGGAGCGGTGCCGCGAGTTCGACCGTTCCGTCACTGCCGGTCTCGTATTCACCAGCATCGGTGTAGTTGCCCGTGACGCTGACCGTCGCATTCTCGACGGCTTCACCGTCCTCGGCCACGCTGATAGTGACCGTCGCGTTCTCGTCCTGCGATACGGAGACCGAAAGGTCGTCACCACCAGCCGTGACCGTTGCCTCCGCGGTCAGGTCGTTGTACGTCGCGACGACGCTCAGGTCGGTCTCGTTTACCGGTTCATCGAACGAGACGGTCCCGTCTGCGTCCGTCTCGTACGTGCTGTTGTCGAAGTCGGTGCCGTTGACCTGCACCGTCGCGTTCTCGACTGGCTCACCGTACTGCGTGACGGTCGCCGTCACCGTGTCGTTGGCGTCGTCAGCCTCGACCGACACGTCCAGCGACGCTTCGAGCGGAACGAGCGTGGCAGATTCGGTCGTGCTGTTGTTCCCGTCGGTCGCAGTGACCGTCACGTTCACCTGCTCTTCCGGGTTCGGGAGTTCGACTGTCCCGTTCGCGTCCGTCTCGTACGTCCCGTTTCCACTGTAGTTCTCGTTCGATTCGACGAGAACTGTCGCGTTCTCGATGGTCGAGTCGTTCTGCGTCACCGTCACCGTGGCGTTCCCCGTCTCGGTATCCTGTGCGATACCGATGTCGAGTGTCGCCTCGGCACTCGCTGCACCGACAGTCGCGGGAACCATCGCGACGGCGACCATCGCGACGACCATGACTGCCGTTGTGAGTTTGATTCTGTCCATTGCATCTCCCTCTGTGAACCCCACCACGGTAAAAGGGGGAAACGCTATCCTCGGTTTTCGCTGAATTTCACGCCGTTTAACGGAATTGAATCCGGCTTTCGTCTGGCGATTTCGCTCGTTAGGTCAGATTCGAGGCTGAATCGGCTTACCCTTCGTTGTCGCTGTCGGTCGCCGTCGGTCACCGCCCATGGGGCGGTGTCCGACCATGCGGCCGACCGGGTGGTACCACGTATTGACGGGAGCGTACTCGGGTGCTGCTGCTCACGGTGTGATATCTAGTCCGCGAGTAGCCGCGGGGAGGAGAGGCGAAGAGGTCTACGAGAGTGCTGCCGCTCGCGGGCTTATTGTGAGTGTGCGACTGCACACTCGCTCGTCTGTAAATGAAAAAAGCCCACTGGACACTCGTCCAGTGGGCTTTCTATGAATAGGGGCGGCGAACTGGATTTCCCAGAGGATCGCTCACTCCAGTACCGACCAGAACGC
>NZ_AOLI01000021.1 GCF_000336955.1 Haloferax larsenii JCM 13917
TTCGACCCTTCCCAACCGCGCTTGCGCGGGTTGGTGCATCAGTCGTCAGTATCCATTCTTCCGAAGTGTCTTCCCACACTTAAGGGGAACGATTGTTTCGGAGTGGAGTACTGCTTACCATGGACCCACAGGGATTCGAACCCTGGGCATCCTCCTTGCAAAGGAGGCACTCTACCACTGAGCTATGGGCCCGTGTCAGCCCTAGTAGTTCTAAGGTGTCCGAACGGACGTCGTGGAACTCGGGAGATCGAANGTCGGGGTGGTCTCGGTCGTTAGGAGGTGATCCAGCCGCAGATTCCCCTACGGCTACCTTGTTACGACTTAAGCCCCCTTGCGAAGCCCAGATTCGACCACCGTGTGGTGGCCTCATCCGGACCTCACTCGGGTGCTTTGACGGGCGGTGTGTGCAAGGAGCAGGGACGTATTCACCGCACTCTTCTGAAATGCGATTACTACCGAATCCAGCTTCATGAGGGCGGGTTTCAGCCCTCAATCCGAACTACGACCGAGTTTAGGAGATTAGCGTTCTCTTTCGAGATAGCAACCCATTGTCTCGGCCATTGTAGCCCGCGTGTAGCCCAGCTCATTCGGGGCATACTGACCTACCGTTGCCCGTTCCTTCCTCCGCTTTAGCAGCGGCAGTCCTTCTAATGTACCCAACCAGTCGAAACTGTTGCTGGCAATTAGAAGTGCGGGTCTCGCTCGTTGCCTGACTTAACAGGACGCCTCACGGTACGAGCTGACGGCGGCCATGCACCTCCTCTCTATAGCGTCGTGGCAAGGTCATCAACCTGACCGTCATTACTATAGTCGGAGCTGGTGAGATGTCCGGCGTTGAGTCCAATTAAACCGCAGGCTCCTCCGGTTGTAGTGCTCCCCCGCCAATTCCTTTAAGTTTCATCCTTGCGGACGTACTTCCCAGGCGGCTCGCTTCTCGGCTTCCCTACGGCACAGCACAGGCTCGTAGCCTGTGCCACACCTAGCGAGCATCGTTTACAGCTAGGACTACCCGGGTATCTAATCCGGTTCGAGACCCTAGCTTTCGTCCCTCACCGTCGGATCCGTCTTCTCGAGGTGCTTTCGCCATCGGTGGTCCGTCCAGGATTACGGGATTTCACTCCTACCCCGGACGTACCCCTCGAGCCTTCCGGTCCCAAGCCACGTGGTTTTCACCGGACGCCCGCCAGTTAAGCTGGCGGATTTCCCGATGAACCTTCGTGGCCGGCTACGGACGCTTTAGGCCCAATAATATCGGTCATCACTTGGGCTGCCGGTATTACCGCGGCGGCTGGCACCGGTCTTGCCCAGCCCTTATTCGCCGACCACCTTACGGTCGGAAAAAGCGAGGACTATATGCCCTCGCACTTGGGGTCCCCTTATCGCACTTGCGTGCAGTGTAAAGGTTTCGCGCCTGCTGCGCCCCGTAGGGCCCGGAATCTTGTCTCAGATTCCGTCTCCGGGCTCTTGCTCTCACAACCCGTACCGATTATCGGCACGGTGGGCCGTTACCCCACCGTCTACCTAATCGGCCGCAGCCACATCCTACGACGCCTGAGCGTTTGGGAGAGTCGGCATTCCAGCGTGACTCTCCTATGACCTATTAGCCTCAGTTTCCCGAGGTTATGGGTCTTCGTAGGGTAGTTTGACCACGTGTTACTGAGCTTTTCGCCACGAGTCTAAACTCGTGCAACTAGCATGGCTAAATCGGACCCCAATAGCAATGACCTCCGGCAGGATCAACCGGAATGGGTCGCGACCATTTAAACCTGGTCGCGGGGTGTTGGCGGGTGAATGGCAGCGTAATGCTGTCAAATCACCGTTCAAAGGTCCGAGTTCGTTGACATCCGTTCGGATGTCACCGAACTACTAGGGCTAACATCAGATACCGTCTTGCGGCGTACCGCAGGGGCGGAATCCTCATTTCCTTCGGATTTGAACCAATGCCGTTGTCGGGTATAAACCCGTCGAACTTCATTGGCTCGCTTCCGGTGTGGCAGGACGCGTTGAATCGCCCTGCAATCGCGGTGTGTCGTACGCATTCTTCCGAAATGCCTTGGACCACTTAAGGCCGTCGTATCGTCGGCGGCCCCGGGAGAGTGTATCATCCCGGTAGGCGCCAGACGGCCTTTGGGTCGTGGGGCGTTCGAAAGTGAAGCCGTCGGGGGGAGTGCCCCCGTGCGCTTCTTCGCATTATTCCGAATGGCACGGGTACATNCTTTGGGTCGTGGGGCGTTCGAAAGTGAAGCCGTCGGGGGGAGTGCCCCCGTGCGCTTCTTCGCATTATTCCGAATGGCACGGGTACATAAAAGGCCGTCGAACCGATGGCGCATCGTCATGCGGTTTCATGCCGTGAGCAATCATAAACGATACAGCAGTCGCTCGGAGGCGTAGATATCACGCGACTGGAGGCCGGCCGTTCATCCCTCGCATCGCACGTGCGGTCTGACCGGGTGTTGGTCGCGTAGGCGAAACTGACAGGGCCGCACTCAAAGACGTATCGACTACGGAGTACGTGGCCTTACGGACACCTGTTGTTCCTACACGCACGCGTACGCGGACGACGTAAAAGAAAATCAGACCGACTACTCGGGACGACCGCCTACTCGTCGAGGTGTTCGATTCCCTTCTTCGAGACGTTCCCTTTCGTAATCTCGCCTTCCATCCATTCCGGTTTGTCACCGGGGGCGTCACTCGTCCACGCCCAGGCGTCGAAGATGTGAACCTTGTCGGTTCCCTTCTCGCGAAGGCGAATCTCTGTCGCGTTCGCCTGGGCATTGTCTTCGGAGCCTGCCGGGTCGAGGCGTCGCGCTGCTTTGAGCGCTGCCTGTCGGGGCATACTTCCGGAAAATACACTCGTCTCTGTCCCGTCCTCCTCTCGGAGCACAAAGTTCCGCTTACCGTCCTCGCGTACCATGATTTTCCACCTCTATGGCAACCAACCACATGGCACAAGATAAATATATCGCCGGTTTTCGACCGACGACGGGGCCATACTTATATACTCCACCGTCGAGCCGAGTTCGAAGAGCGGTATCGATTTGGTCTGCAATCTAGAAACGAAACAGCACCGAAACCGGGATTTCCCCCTCAATCTGAGGGGCGGAGACAACACTTATGTATTCCCTGCGGCGAACCAACGGATAGACCCCCAGATGGTCCGGAAAAAGAAGCTCAGTCCGAGTGGAGCCAAAGACGAAAACGGCGAGTACCACAACGTCCACGTCAACCTCCACGAGGATGAACTCGCGGTCGCTGGCATGGAAATCGGCGACGAGGTATTCGTTCGTGTCCGAGACGGGAAAATCATCATCCAGAAAGCAGACCCAGAGCAGGTCGAACACGACTTCTGAGGACGGACAGCCGTGACCGTTCTGCGAAGTAGTGTTCCTAGCGACTCGCCCGCACCACAGGCATGAATCCTTACCACCTCGCCAAACCGTTCCTCTTTTCGCTCCCACCAGAAACTGCACACGGCACTATCCACGGACTCCTTCGCGCAGTCCGCGGAACACCCGTCGAATCACTCCTCGAACGACAGTACCGCGTCGAGGACCCACGCCTCGAAACGACCGCGTTCGGCCTCGACTTCCCCAACCCGGTCGGCGTCGCCGCCGGGTTCGACAAGAACGCCGAAGTCCCGACCGTCCTCGCCGCACTCGGCTTCGGCCACGTCGAAGTCGGCGGCGTCACCGCGAAAGCACAGTCCGGGAATCCACGGCCGCGAATGTTCCGTCTCCCCGAAGACGAGGCCATCATCAATCGAATGGGCCTCAACAACGACGGCGCAGACGTAGTCGGCCGCCGACTCCAAGCCGGCCCTCGTCCCGACATCCCGGTCGGTGTCAACCTCGCGCTCTCCGAAGTCACCGCGGCCGAGGACGCGCCCGAGGACTACCTGTACACCTACGAGCGCGTCGCCGACGGCTCCGACTACGTCGTCGTCAACGTCTCGTGTCCCAACAGCGAGGGCTTCCGCGACCTCCAAAACCGCGACTCCCTCGAAGCGATTCTCGGAACGCTCGTAGACGCGGGTGCCGACCCGCTTCTCGTGAAACTCTCGCCCGACCTTCCGGACCCGGCCATCGAAGATGCCCTCGAAGTCGTCGACGAGTTGGCACTCGACGGAATCATCGCGAGCAACACGACGACCACCCGCCCCGACTCGCTGCAGAACCCCAACCAGGCCGAACGAGGCGGTCTCTCGGGCAAGCCAATCGAAAGCCGCGCCACCGACCTCATTCGCTTCATCGCCGAGCGAACCGACGTGCCAATCGTCGGCGTCGGCGGCGTCTCCGACGCGGACGGGGCGTACCAGAAGATTCGCGCGGGAGCCTCGATGGTCCAACTCTACACGGGCCTCGTCTACGAAGGGCCGTCTCTCGCGCGAGATATCAACCGCGGACTCCTCGACCACCTCGAACGTGACGGCTTCGACTCCATCGACGACGCGGTCGGCGTCGACCTGTAAGTCGACCGCGACAGGCCACTTACGACGGGAGCGAACCGAAGTCTGTTTTTCTCCCCACTCAGTTGACCGATTGTGCGCCTTCCCTCCCCTCACGATTCCGGGGCGCTCGCGGTCCTCGCGTCCAACGCGGTCGCTCCGGTCGGTGTCCTGTTGCTCGGCTGGTCCCTGTCGGTACTCTTCGGCGTGTTCGTCGCCGAAGTCGCGGCCGTGTTGTTCTGGACGTGCGTGAAAATCCCGTTCGCCGCCAAACGCCCGAACAACGCCATGGACGAGGACAATCGATTACTCGGACCACTACAGGAAAAGCGGGGTAGTCTCTCGATTCCGGGGCCGTTCCCACCGTTTTACCCCCGGAACGTTCCGGTCTTGCTCGTGACAGTCTTCCTGCTTGCGCCGCTCGAACTGATAACGGCGTTCATGGTATTCGGGTTGATAGACCCCGTCGTGACCGAGGCGACAGCCGGGCGAATCCTCCTCGGAGGACTGGGAGTGTTCGTCGGGCGGGGCGTCGAAACCGGAGCACAGTACTTCGTGAAAGAGGGCTACCGCGACCACTCCGCGCGGTCGGTGTTGCTGTCTCCGTTCAAATTGCTCGTCGCAATCGCCGTGCTTCTGGCCGTCGCTGGGCCGTTACTCGGGTCGGTCGAGAGTGGAGTTCTTGCCGTTACTGTCGTCGCTGCCGGAAAGCTCCTGTACGACCTCCGGACGCTGCAAGTCGAACGCGACGACGACAAACGAGGTGCGTTCTACCGACTGTACGGAAGCGAAGAGACCGAAATCGAACCGGTCCCGGTCGCAGTCCCCGAGGGAGAACCAGCACACCACGTCCGACTCGGGCGCGTATCAGCCATCGCCGACGCTGGCTACCGAAGCGTTCGCTACACCCTTTCGAGCGGCGTGCTCTGGTGCTACGCTGTTGCTGTGGCGATGGCTGTCTTTGGGGCAGAGTCGTGGGCGCTCGCGTGTCTCGCGCTCGCCGGGGTGTTCGCCGCAGTCAGAGGGACCACGCGGTATCTCACGTACGGAACGGTCGAGTACCGCTGTTACGACGATGTGCTCGTCGTCTACGACGAGGTGTTAGACGAGCCGCAAGCGCGTCTCGAACGCGACGCAATCACCGATGTCACCGTGAGTTCGGACATCGTCGACCGTCTGTTCGGCACCGAGACGGTGGAGTTCGACACGGACCTAGAGACGGGGCCCGACGTGCAACTCACGGTTCCGGAGCCCGAGGAAGTCAACGAAGACGACGCGAACGCGAACCATCCACAGGTCGTCCCCCACGTCGACGATGCCCAGACGATAATCGAGGCACTCGGTGTCGGACGGAGACGACTGCTCACGTCGAGTGGAGACGACTGACGACGACAGCCAAGTGAGATGGGCGACGAGACCCGCCGAAACACTCGAAAAAAGGACAGCGAACGCTTAGTCGTCGTTCTTCACGATGACGAGCGCGCCCTCGGTCTCGACGAACTCACCCTCGCCGGAGTAGGTGCGCTCTTCGTTGACCTCGAACGCGTCGGGACCGAGTTCGACGCCCGCGACGTGGAGTTCGTCGCCGACGAGTTCGTAGTCGTCTTGTGCGAGCGCCGCCTCGATGTCGGGGACTTTGCTCCCGTACTCGGGGCCGACGATGGAGTAGTCGAGGTCGATGCCCGAGATGACGGACTCGATAGGCGGTTCCGCGTCGGTCGAGGTGAGCGAATCGACGTGCATCACGCCGCTGATGTCGTCTTCGAAGCCGTCGATGGTGCCGTAGACTTCGACTTCGTCGATGCTGGCGTTCATCGAAAGCTGAGCGTCGCTCTTGTACTTGCGCAGCGCGCCGACGACGGCCATGGCGGTCTCACCGGCCTCGACGTCGGCGTCGAGTCCGAGCGGGTCGGGCCACGACTGCGCGTGGACGCTCTCGCCGTCGTACATGTCGTGCCAGAGCTCCTCGGTAATGTGTGCGAGGATAGGCGCGAACAGACGGACGAACCGCCGGTGGGCGGTCTGGAGCGTGTAGGCCGCCGAGGGGTCGCCGCCCTCGCGAAGGCGCTGCTTGGCGATTTCGAGGTAGTCGTCACAGAACGTGTGCCAGAAGAAGCTCCGGAGTCGGTCCCGAGCCTTCGAGAACTCACGGTTGTCGAGCTTCTCCGTGACGAACTCGATTTCGCGGTCGAGCGACGCGAGGAGCCAGCGGTCGATGGCCTTCAGGTCGTCGTGGTCGAACTCGTCGGGCGCGTCCTCGGTGAGGCTCTCGACGAGCTTCGACGCGTTCCAGAGCTTTCGAATCAGCTTCTCGCCCGCGACGAGACCTTTCTCCTGATACGGGAGGTCGTCGCCGACGGCGCTTCCGGCGGCCCAGTAGCGGGCGGCGTCGACCGGGAATTCGTCGAGGACTTCGTCGGGCGAGACGATGTTGCCGACCGACTTCGACATCTTCTCGCGGTTCTCGTCGAGGACCATCCCGTTTATCATCACGCTGTCGAACGGGACCTCGCCGGTGTGCTCGTAGCACTTGACGACCGTGTGGAACAGCCAAAAGGAGATGATGTCGTGCCCCTGCGGGCGCATGTCGAACGGGTAGAGTTCGTCGCGTTCGAGTTCCATCTCCTCCGTCTCGGGATTCCAGTCCCACCCGGCGTTGATGAGCGGCGTCAGCGACGAGGTCGCCCACGTGTCGAACACGTCGTCTTCGGCGACGAACTCGTCGTGGCCGCACTCGGGACACGAATCGACCGGCGGGTCGTCCGAAAGCGGGTCCACCGGCAGGTCCTCGCGGTCGGCGACGACGACGTGTTCGCACTCGCCGCAGTACCAGACCGGGAACGGAATCCCAGACGAACGCTGCCGGGAGATGGCCCAGTCCCACTGGAGACCTTCAATCCAGTTTTTGTACCGCGTGAACATCTTCTCGGGGTACCAGTCCATCTCCTCGCCCGCTTCGAGGTACTCCTCGCGCTTGTCGAGGAGTTTGATGTACCACTGGTCTTTGACGAGGAACTCGACACTCGTGCCACAGCGCTCGTGGACGTTGACCGTGTGCGTGATAGCGCGTTTGTCGAGCAGCGCACCCGCGTCTTCGAGGTCGGCGACGATTTCCTCGCGTGCCTCGTCGGACGACAGACCGGAGTACTCGCCAGCGACATCGGTCATCGTGCCGGACTCGTCGATAGCGATGCGGAGCGGCAGGTCGTGGGCCTGATACCACTCGATGTCGGTCTGGTCGCCGAAGGTACAGCACATGACGAGGCCCGTCCCCGTCTCCAAGTCGACGCGCTCGTCTTCGAGGATGGGAACCTGCTGTCCGAAAATCGGAATTTCGGCCTCTTGGCCGACGAGGTGCTGGTTCTCGTCGTCGTCGGGGTGGACGAACACCGAGACACACGCGGGGAGGAGTTCGGGTCGCGTCGTCGAGATAACGAAGGACTCCTCGGAGTCGACGACGTCGAACTCGATGTCGTGGAAGTGCGAGCCCTGTTCGTCGTCTTCGGTCTCGACCTGCGAAATCGCGGTCTCACACTCGGGACACCAGATGGCCGGCGCGCGCTGGCGGTACTGTCGGTCCTGTTCGTACAGGTCGACGAACGACAGTTGCGAGACGCGCTGGACCTCCGGCGAGATGGTCTGGTACGTCTGGTTCCAGTCGATGGACGTTCCGATACGCTGCATCTTCTCGGTGAACTCCGCCTCGTACTTCGAGGTGACTTCGCGGCAGAGCTTCTGGAACTCGCGTCGCTCGTAGTCCTGGTGTTTGATACCGAGTTCGTCCTCGGTCAGGAGTTCCGACGCGATGCCGTTGTCGTCGTATCCGAACGGGTAGTAGACTTCCTTGCCGCGCATCCGCTTGAATCGCGCGACGAAGTCCTGCAGGATAGAGCCGTAGACGTGGCCCCAGTGCAGACTTCCGGATACCGTCGGCGGCGGCGTGTCGATAGAGAAGACAGTGTCGGGGTCTACCGCGCTCTCCGGGAACGCGTACAGGTCTTCGTCGACCCACCTCTCTTGCCAGTTCGCCTCGACGGTTTCCGGGTCGTATTCTCCGCTCGGCATTGCGTTGGCGTACCTACCACCGGGCGGACTGTTAAACAACTCGGTTAGAGCGCCGAGGGGACGGAATGCGACCGAGAGAGCGCCAGCGGGAAAGGAGGGGCAAAAAGAGAGGGAGAGACGGTCGAACCGGTCTTAGACGGTCGAGAGCGCCGATTCGAGGTCGGCGAGGAGGTCGTCGACGTGTTCGACGCCGACAGACATGCGGAGGAACGAATCGGAGATACCGAGACGGTCGCGTTCGGTCTGCGCCAACGGCGAGTGCGTCATCGTCGCCGGGTGCTCGATAAGGCTCTCGACGCCGCCGAGACTGACAGCGAGCGGGAACTCGTCGAGGTGTCCGAGGAACTCGGCGGTCCCGTCGAGGTCGGTGTCGAGTTCGAACGAGAGCACGCCGCCGAACCCGGACTGCTGGCGGGCCGCGAGGTCGTGTTGCGGGTGCGATTCGAGGCCGGGGTAGAGGACGCGCGTGACGGCGTCGTGCGATTCGAGGAACTCCGCAATCTGCATCGCGTTCTCCTCGTGTTGGCGCATCCGCAGGGGGAGCGTCTTGATGCCGCGGAGGTTCAGATACGAGTCGAACGGCGAGAGCATCGACCCCATGCCGACCCGCTGGAGGAACGTAATCTCCTCGACGATGTCGTCGCGGTTGGTGACGACGGCACCGCCGATAGAGTCCGAATGGCCGTTGAGGAACTTCGTCGTGCTGTGGACGACCACGTCGGCACCGAGCGCCAGCGGGTTCTGGAAGTACGGACTGAGGAAGGTGTTGTCGACGCCGAAGACGGCGTCCCACTCGTCGGCGATAGCCGCAATCGCCTCGATGTCACAGAGGTGCATAAGCGGGTTCGACGGCGTCTCCATCCAGATGAGACGCGTGTCGTCGCGCATCGCGGCCTCGACTTCCGACGTGTCGGTCGCATCGACGAAAGTCACCTCGACGTCGAGACGCTCGTCGAACAACCGGGTTAGCATCGTCTTCGTCCCGCCGTAGAGGTCCTCGAACGCGACGATGTGGTCGCCGGGGCTGACCGTCGCCGTCATGGTCGCGGCGATAGCCGCCGTCCCGGAGACGAACGCGAGCGCGTGCTCGCCGCCTTCGAGCGCCGCAAGCCGGTGTTCGAGCGCGTTGCGCGTCGGGTTCGACAGACGAGAGTACAGATACTCGCCAGCGTCGGGGTCGAGCGTCTCCAGGTCCGCGTCCGGGTCCACATCGGGAATAGAATACGTCGACGACAGATGCAGCGGAACGACGACATCCTCGACGCCGGGGGCCGGGGCCTGCCCGCGTTCGCCATGCGTCACCGCCAACGTCTCCGGATGTAATTCATAATTGTTCATGCAATAGTCCGAAACTGGATACATCCTAAAGGTTTCTATCGTTAGCTGACCAAATGCACAAAAGGAATGAGAATTAGTTTGAAATTACTGTCCGTTATTTCATCGTCGCCGGTGCGGACCGCCACGTGTCGGTGTCAGCCAGATACTGGGCGAGCGTCTGCGGAACGAGGCCGAATGCGGACAGGTCCGGCGTCACGTCTTCCGACGCGCTGTCTTCGAACCACTCGTACACGTCGGCGAGTTCGTCGCCGTGCCGTTCTCGGTACTCGCCGAGCGTGATGGAGGCGAACTCGACGGGTACTCCGAGCGCGTCGGAGAACGTCTCGGCAATCTCTGGCGGCGTCAGGACGTCGCCGACGAGGTCGATAGTCTCACCGACGAACTGGTCTGGGTCGGCGAATGCCGCCGCAGCAGCCCGTCCGATGTCGTTCGCATCGACCAGTGGAAGCGTCGTCTCCGGCGACAACGGCAGTTCGAGGGACCCAGCAGCGATGTCGTCGGAGAGCCGCTGGAAGTGTTGCATGAAAAGTGGCGACCGGACGATTGTCGCTGGGAGGCCCGCGTCTCGGACGTGCTCTTCGACCGCGAACTTCGGCTGGGCGGACGCGGGAAGTTCGCCCTTCGCCCGCGAGACAGACGAGTAGACGACGTGCGAGACGCCCGTATCGACTGCGGCATCGACGACTGCGCGACCCTGTTCGGTCTCCGTCTCGGGGTCGGTCGCGGAGGCGGTTACACAGAACACGCCGTCGACACCTTCGAGGAGTGCGCGCATTCGGTCTCGGTCGTGCAGTTCGCCCTCGACGACGTGGACGCCGCGGTCGAGGAGGTCGCGGGCACGGGGCGACGAGAGGTCACTGGCGAGTCCGTACACCTCGTGTCGTCCGAACTCGCCAGAGCGGAGGTGTTCGATGACGGCGCGACCCTGGTGGCCAAGAACGCCGGTAACGAGGACTTTCATTACTCCGCCGAAGTGCGCGAGCGCAGATAACCTCGCTGAAGAGCGCGCCGAAGAGAAAGGCGGCTGATACGAGAACGTGGGTCGGTAAGCGAGACAAAACGGACGAAGCGGGACAGCAGGACGAAGTAGGCGAAGCGTGACGAAACAGGACGAAGGCCGTTACTGCAACGCGGCCAAGTCGAACTCGAACGCTGCGACGGGAAGTTCGAGGTCGTGCTCGACGATGACCTTCGGGTGGAGCTCGCCGACGATACCGACTTCCTCGCCGTCGATGACGACCGAAGCGGTGCGGCCGGGGATGAACGACGGGTGTTCGGTCGCGGGCGTCTCCAGTTCGACGCCAAAGTCGTTGCAGAGCGTCGCGAGACGGGCCTTTGCGTCCTCGTAGGTCGCGTCGTGGCGGGCGAGGACGGCCGCGACGTGGCGGGCCTCGGAGACGCGGGTGTTCTCGTCGTCGTCGCGGTGGGCCACGTGGCCGATTTCCGCGAGGTCCTGCGGGTACGCGCGGTGGGTGTTGTTCTCCAGAACCATCGTCAACGAGGGCAGTACCCACGTCCGAAGCATGGTGTAGTCCTCGCTGTAGGGTTCGGTGATGGAGGTGGGTTCACCGCCGCCGAGGACACTACCGGAACCGGGTTCGACGTCCATGCGCTCGTAGTTCTCTTCTTCCGAAATCATGTGGAAGTTGAGCAGGTCCTCGAATCCGAGGCCGACGAGCGCGGTCCGGGCGGCGTCTTCGAGACGAGAGCGCTCGTGGCGCTGGCCGACCGTGCCAACGTCGGGGTAGCGCGGTTCGAGTTCGTTGAACCCGTAGGCGCGACCCACGTCGTCGACGAGGTCGAGCGGGTGGAGCACGTCCACGCGGTACGGCGGGATAGAGACCTCGTAGACGGTCTCATCGCCCAGTTCCGCATCCGCGTCGAGACCGGAGCGCTCGAAGAGGTCGATGACCTCGTCCATTTCCAAGTCGACGCCGAGGACCGTCTCGATTCGGTCGTGACTGACGCGCTTCGTCTCGACTTCGAAGTCGGGGCGGACGACGGTTCCGCCCTCGTACTCGACTTCGACTTCCTCGATGGTCGCCCCGCGGGCGGCCAGCGCGTAGCAGATGATGTTGCACATCCGGTCGATAGTCCACTGGTCGGTCCCGGTGAGTTCGACGAAGAGTTCTCGGGAGTCGGTCGTCACCTCGGTCCGGCGACCGTTGATGACAGGTGGGAACGAGAACAGGCCGATTTCGTCGTAGATAGCCGGATAGCGCTCGTACTCGGAGACGAGGTCGGCGTACTTCCGGCCCGTGTCGTGCTGTTCGAGCACTTCTGCAGGGGTGAGTTCCTCGTTGGAGTCGAGCGCGACGAAGGTGTCGCCGTCGGGCTCGATTCCCGTGTAGGTGATGGCGTTTCCGGTGGACTGCTCCGAGAGCACGTCGCCTTTCAGCATCGTCAGGTCGTGGATGCCGATGGCTCCCTTGGCGCGCTTGCGGCCCATCGTCGCGTGGAGTTTCTCCTGCAACTGGATGAGCGAGTCAAGCGCGGCCTCGTCTAAGTCCACACCGCGGACGACCGCACCCGTGACGTACGGGCGCTCTTCGGGGACCGACTCGTCGACGACGATGGTCCAGTCAGGGTCGTTCGTCTTCGGGACGGTGACACCGCGAGCGTCGCCGTACTGGTAGCGAAGCGACCGCGCGACGCCTTCGACCGAGAGGCGGTCCAGTCGGTCCGGGCCGAATTCGAGTTGGAACGCCCCGTCTTCGGTCACGCCCTCGAATTCGAGGCCGAGCGCGAACAGGTCGTCTTTGAACTCCTCGTCGGACTTCTCTTCGTGGCCGGTCAAGCGGCGCAGTTCGTCTGGTTGAACGTCTACGACAGGCATTATCGGAGCACCTCCGTCTCGCGGAGTAAGTCGAGGTCACACAGCGTTCCGTGAACGTCGCGGATGTCGTCGAACCCGTACATGAGCATCAGCAGGCGCTCCAGCGCGAGGCCCCACGCCATGACGTCGCACTCGACGCCGAGCGGGCGAAGCACTTCCTCGCGGAACATGCCGGAGTTCCCGATTTCGATGAGTTCGTTCGTCTCTGGATGGCGGCCGAACAGCTCGAACGACGGCTCCGTATAGGGGTTGTAGTGCGGTTTGAACTGGATGTCCGTGATGCCGAAGTGGGAGTAGAACTCCTCGAAGGTGCCCATCAGGTCGCGCACCGAGAGGTCTTCGGCCATCACCCAGCCCTCGATTTGGTAGAATTCGAGCAAGTGGGTCGGGTCGAGCGTGTCGTTACGGTAGACCTTCTCGACCGAGAAGTACCGCTGCGGTGGCTCTAACTCGCCGACTTCGTGGCCGGAGAGGTAGCGCATCGACAGCGACGTGGTGTGGCCGCGAAGCGCGACGGCGCGGGCGAAGTCCTCGCTCCACGGCGAGTGATAGCCGTCACCGTCGTCGCCGACACCGTTCAGGTGCGACGAGCGAACGCGGTTGATGAGGTCCTCGGGGATGTCCTCCATCGGCGGCACGTCGAGGGCGAAACGGTCCCAGTGGGTGCGCGCCGGGTGGTCCTGCGGCATGAACAGACAGTCGTTAATCCAGAAGTCGGCGTCGGCGTGGGGACCTTCCATCTCGGAAAAGCCCATGCCGACGAGCACGTCCTTCACCCGGTCTGCGGTCTGCCGGAGGATGTGTTTCTTCCCGCCGCGCACTTCGGGCGCGTCGGCTTCGACGTTGTACTCGGTGAACTCGACGTCTTCCCACTCACCGGAGGTGAGCATCTCGGGCGTGAGTCGGTCGACCGTCTCGGCCGCCTCGACGCCCTCCATCAGCGCCGTCACGCCCTCGTCGGTGAGGGTGACGGCGCGGATGGTTCGCTCGTGGCGAACGACGAGGTTCCGCGATTCGAGTTGGTCGAGCACGTCGGTATCGACTGTCTCGCCCGCGACGAGGGCCGAGAGGGCGGCCGCTTCCTCGTCGGCGTCGGGGTTGGCGTCCGCGTCGGGGACGAGTTCGCCCGAGTCGATGTGGCCGTAGCCCTTTCGCGCGAAGTTCGACAGCGCGATGTCCACCTGTGGGCCGCCGAGCGAGGAGGCTCCGATGACTTGGCCCATCTGGACCGCGTCGCCGCCGCCGACGTCCATGGCGGCGCGGTAGAGCCGAATCTCTGGAAGGCCGTCGTCGGCGTATTCGACGCCTTCGTCGGTCAGTTCGACGTCCTCTTCGACGGTCTCTGTGACCGTGACGAGGCCGTCGTCGCGGAGGTCGAAGACCGCACCCGTCACCGTCTCGGGTTTCAGGTCCGTCGCCTCCGCTAGCTGTGCTATCGTCCGTTCGTCTGTGGCGCTCGCGGCGTTCAACACCGCGACCTGTGATTCCGGAAGTCGCATCTGGTTCGTTGTGGCGTTAGCCGTCTGGGAGTCGGTTAGCAGTTTCGAAGCCTCGCCGGTCTGGCGAGTTTGACCGAATGAGTCGGTTTCGTCCGCCGGGCGCGGTCACGCCCGAGCGAAGTCCGCCGACCTCAGGCGGTCAGAAAGAAGAAGCCGAACCCGTCGGTGGTCGGTTCGCGAGTGACGCAGACACCATCACTGACAGGTTCGGTCGTCATTACCTTCGAGGATGCCGCGTTCATTCAAAACGATTCCGGAATCGTGGGAGATGGTGCCATGACTTGCACTGGTGTCGCCAGCGACGGACTGGATTCCCATTGGCGTTCCCTCCCACTCGCCAGAGGTGATAGGGTACCTTCATATCGGCAGCACTCCCACGGACGACGAAGACGAATGCGAGACTTGGCTGCTGACCTGCAGACGATTCGACTCGGGGAAGAAGCGTCGCTTATCGTCAAACCGCCGAACCGCCCCGACGACAGGGACGACGTCGAGGCCGTGCTCGTCCAGTCGAACCCGGCCTACGAGTTCGACGACGGCACCCAGACCTATCGGGTCGTCGAAGAGAGCGGTCGGTTTCGCGTTCTCGCGTCGCGCGACGTCGCCGACTCCGTTCGTGAACTCGGCGAACTCCGCGCCGTCGTCAACATGAGCGGGTGAAACGGATTTCTGACGACCTCTTACGCCACGTTCTGTTCAGTGAGCGTCTCGCCTGACTCGAATCGGTCGAGCGACAGCGCAGACACGTCCACCTCGCAGGCGTCCTCGTCGAGACACATGTCGGCGACCGCCTCGCCCGTCGCAGGCGCGTGCTGGAACCCGTGGCCCGAAAAGCCGGCCGCGACGACGAACCCCGGTTCGACCTCGTCCAGAATCGCGTGGTGGTCGGGCGTCACGGCGTACAGGCCGGCCCACCCGTTTCGAATCCGCGTCTCCGGCCCGAAGTACGCCGCACAGTCGTCAGCGCGTTCGGTCGCCTCGACCGCCCACTCCACGTCCATCGACTCGTCGAATCGGTCGGGGTCGACGTCTGGGTCCGACTCCGAGAAGTGCCCGCCGACGATGGCAGTCCCCTCACGCTCCGGGCGGAAGTACGACCCCGTATCGAGGTCGATAGTAAGCGGCGCGTCCTCGGGGAGGTCGCCTTCGGGCTCGACGACCGCAATCTGTCGGCGGCGCGGTGCGATTGGCAGGTCGATATCCGCGAGCGCAGCAATTTGGGTCGCCCACGCGCCCGCCGCATTCACCACGGCGTCGGCTTCGAGTGTCTCGTCGGGCGTCTCGACCAACCAGCGGTCGCCGTCCCGGGTGAGGTCGGACACCGGCGTCTTCGTCCGAATGTCACCACCCTCGGAGCGAACCGCGTCCGCGAATCCCTGTACCGCCGAGTGCGGGTCGGCGATGCCATCGGCGGGCGAGTAGGTCGCCGCGACGAACTCGTCAGTCCGAATTTCGGGGACGTACTCACGGGCCGCTTCCGGGTCGATGAGGCGACTCGGCGCACCCGCGTCGTTCTGCATTTCGACGTTGTCGCGGAAGGCCGCAGCCGTCTCCTCGGTTCGGGCGAGAAAGAGGTACCCCGGCCGCCGGTAGTCGATGTCGACCCCGAATTCGTCGTCGAACGACTCCCAGACGGGAATACTCGCCAGCGAGAGCTCCACGTTCACCCGCGTCGAGAACTGTGTTCGAATCCCGCCCGCCGCCCGTCCGGTGCTTCCGCCGCCGAGTGTCCCCGCCTCACAGACGGTGACCTCGGCACCGCGTTCGGCGAGAGCGTGCCCGCAAGCGAGTCCGGTGACGCCGCCGCCGACGATGAGAACGTGCATGGTGGTCTCTGATTTGGTGCACCAACATGAGTGTGTCTGTCACACAGCAGCATAGACCACGAGGTGAGTCACCATCCTGCAAAAAGTTCACCTCAGTGCCACGAGTACTGAACGTATGGTCCGAATTCTCTCGACCGACGCCGTTCGCGACCTGCTCTCGCTCACGGAGTTGTTTCCCGTGGTCGAAGACGCGTTCGTGAAGCAAGGCCGGGGAGAGGTGGAACGGCCGGCCCGGCCACACTTTCCAGTCGGTATCGACGTCGACCGGGTGAGGGACGGAAGCGGGCCGAACCTCCCCGACGGCGGAGCCAGTTCGCGTCCACCACTCGGAACGGCGCTGACCATGCCCGCGTACATCCACGGCCGCGACGTGTACGCGACGAAACTCGTCTCGGTCCACTCGGGGAACGACGAACACGGACTGCCCACCCTGAACGCACAGGTGGTTCTGACCGACGCGACGACCGGCTTACCACTCTCGCTCCTCGACGGAACGACGCTCACGAACGCCCGAACGGGCTGTATCGGCGGGTTAGCCGTACAGTACCTCGCCGCGGACCCGGTTCGACTCGGTGTCATCGGCGCGGGCACGCAGGCCCGGTGGCAGACGCGCGCCATCGCTGCGGCCTCCGAAGTCGAGTCGATTAGCATCTTCTCGCCGACCAAAGAGAGTCGCGAGGCGTGCGCGGCCGACCTCCGCCACGAAGGGCTACCCGCCGAGGCGGTGTTGACGCCGAAAGAAGCCGTCTCGGATGCGACCGTCGTCGTCACCGCGACGACCAGCGTCGAACCCGTCTTCACCGGCGAGTGGCTCGACCTCGGAACGCTCGTCGTCGCCATCGGGGCCTACACCGGCGAGATGCAGGAACTCGGCCCGGTGGTGTTCGACCGAGCAGCCCAGGTCTTCGCCGACGTGCCCGAGGAAGTCGCCGAAATTGGAGATATCCGCGAAGCGGGGCTCTCGGCGTCCGACCTCGTCCCGCTCTCGGACGTGTTCGAGGGAGTTGCTGGCCGCGACGGCGACGACGAGATTCTGGTCGTCGAAAGCGTCGGCTCGGCGGTTCTGGATGCGGCGACCGCGGAGTATCTCTACAACAAAGCACAAGAACGAGACGTCGGTGAGGACATCGGGTTGTAACCGGGTGGGTGCTTGCGAGCAGCCGCCTCACTAATGTTCGGCGTTTGTCTCGCTCTGCTCGACAAACCACCGTGAGACGCTTCGCGCCTCACGAGCAGCCGACTCACTAATGTTCGGCGGCTACTTCACCTCGCTCCGCTCGGTGAAACACCGTATCGCCCACCGGGCGCTACGAGCAGCCGACTCACTAATGTTCGGCGGCTACACCGCGTCGTCTTTCAGACGCCGCGAGCTGCAGCTTCGCTAATGCTCAGCTGCAACCCCTCGTCGCTCCGTCTCTAAGTCGATATCGAGCGAATCGAGGACGTCCTTCGCCTCTTCGCGCTTTTCCTGATGGTCTTCGAGGAACTCGCGCATCAGCGTCGCGGCCTGCTCTTTGCACCCGCCACAGAGACGCTCCCCGTTGACACACTCGTCGTAGACCTCTTTGGCGAACTCGTCGTCGTCGCCGGTGAGGAGGTACGCGTACAGTTCGTAGACAGGACACTTGTCGGCCTCACCACCGAGTTCGCGCTGCTCTTCGGCGGTGTCGCGGCCGCCGGTCGTGGCGGATTTGACCTTGTCGTAGCCGTCTTCGGGGTCGTCGAGCAGCGAGATGTGACTCGCCGGAATCGACGAGGACATCTTGCCGCCCGTCAGGCCGGTCATAAAGCGGTGGTAGATGGACGACGGCGGGATGAAGCCGTAGCCGCCGTGGTTGGCCTCGACCTCGCGGGCGAGTTCCTCCGCCTCCGCAACGTCGAGGTCGAAGGCGTCGATGTGCTGGTCGTAGCGGCGTTTTTCGCCCTCGATATCCTCGATGAGCGCCTCGAACGCCTCGTCGGTCGCCTGTCGGGCGAAAAATCGGATGCGTCGGCGCAGTGGTTCCATCCCGGCGTTTTCGAGCTTCTCGACCGCCGAGTCGCGGACCGGCTCGGCCACGAGAACGCCGTGCGCGTCGAGGTCGGCGTCGGCGACCCAGTCGGCCGCTTCGCCGCACCGCGGCATATCGGGGTCTTCGGCGTACTCCTCGCGGGCGTCGTAGGCGGCGGCGACGACCAGTCGCTCCGTGTCGTCGAGTTCGAAACTCGCGAACGCCTCGGTGACTTTGAAGAATCGCATCCGAGTCGTCAGGTCGCGAGCGAACCGAACGTGGGGGTCCTGGTCGGGGCCGACCGGGATGACCGTCGGTTGTGGCTCGTCCAACTGCGGGTAGAGGATGTCGGCCATCTGCGTGACGACCGACTGCATGTGCGAGATGTTGGTCTCGCCGTCGAAGCCGTAGATGCCCTCGAACTCGGAGAAGTTGGCCTTGCCTCCGAGTTCGAACGCGAGTCGCTGGAGGCGGTCGTTGTCCGACTGCCGGTAGAGTTCACCCTCCTCGGTGTCGAACCCGAGCGCGATGAGCGACAGCAGGTAGTCGCGGCTGTGCTCGTTGATTTCCTCCCAGTCGATGCCGCGGGCGGAATGAGCCTCCATGTCGGCGATGAGGCCGTAGGCGTCGCCGCCCTGCTGTTGATGCCAGATTATCTCGTCGAAGACGAGTTTGTGGCCGATGTGCGGGTCGCCGGTCGGCATGAAGCCCGAGAGGACGGCGAAGTCGTCGCCGTCGCGCATGGCTTCGAGGACCGGGCGGTAGTCACGGTGGCCGAAGATGACGCCGCGACGCATCAGGTAGTGGGGGTTCGGCACCTCGTCGAGGACTTCGTCGAACTCCTCGATGCCGAACTCCTCGAACAACTTCCGGTAGTCGGCGATGGTCGACGAGCCCCACGGGTCGAGAGCGACGTCATCTGCTCCCTGTGCTGTGCCGCCGTCGGTGCGGATTCGCTCCGCGGGTTCGTCTCGTGTCATGGCGTAAGCCGACTGACCGAAAGCCAGTCTATCTCTCCCTTGGCGGTGGTTAGCGCAAAAACCATTCGCTTGCGGACACCGCCGGCGAGACGCACGTCCAACGAGAGGTCCCGCGGGACGAACGTGTGGTCGGGCGTGACCACGCGCACGAGGAACTCGGAGTGTGAGAGGTCGTCCACCGTCTCGAAGTCGGTGTAGACGCGGAAGTCGGAGCCGAACTTGAACCCGCTTTTGGGCACCGTTCCGACCTCCCGAAGGGCAGTGTAGACCGACAGGCGGCGGTCGAATCGGTCGCCTTCGACCTCCCGGCCGCGCTCGACCACTTCGTCGGCGTCGATGTCGAGTGCACCCTGTCGCGCGAGGTAGGCCGCTTCGAGAAGCGAGAGTTGGAGCGGCCCGCTGTCGGCGTTGCGGCCGTAGAGGCGCTGACCGAAGAAGCCGCCCTGGTAGAGGCGGTCCACCCCGGTCGAGACCAGCGCGCGGTCCGACAGCAGGTCGGCGTCGAGGTCCGCGGGGAGGTCCTCCGCGGCCGTTCCCTCGGGCGAATCACCCTCGGTGTCGAAGTACGTCAAGTCGCCGTCCTCGTCGACGATGGCGAGAACAACCTCGCCGAGCGAATCGACCGGAATCGGCTGGCGCTCGCCGACGACGCGGACGCGATACTCCACGTCGCCGTCCCACGGACCCTTGCCGCGGGGGTAGACGAGGAAGTCCGCTCCCGCCGGGTCGTCAACGCCCGGCCAGTCCTCGCGCGCAGGCGAGAGATAGAATCCCCGGTCGCGGAGGTCTTTGTACACGACAAAGTCGAGCGTGGTTCCGGTGTGGGCGAGCAGGTCGCGCAGACCCATCCCGTCCACGCTGTCGATATCACCGCGGGACAGGAGGTGTGCGGCCTCCACAGGCGCGACATCGAGGTCGTTGCCACCCGTCGGTCGGCCGTACCCCCGTGAGTCGTAGAACCGCTGTCGGGCGTCGCCCGGGAGGTGGACGACACCGTCTTCGAGGCGTCCTTGCATACCCGAGTCGGGGGCGGGCGACGACAAAGGGCCTGCGATGCGAGCGGCCGAGACCGGTGGGAGACCGTGTCGCCATCGCCGGGACCACGGGCGGCGACGCGGGTCCCCGGTCATGCGACCTCGCAGGTCGAATCGAGACACCGACGCCCGCGGGCAGTCTCGAATATCGGGAGGCCACACTCGCAGTCGTCCACGACGACACCTGCTGGAAGCGAGAAGGCGGTCTCGCATTCCGGGTAGGCGTCGCAGCCGGCGAGGAGTCGCCCACCTCGACGGATGATTCGCAGTGATGACCCACAGTCCGGACAGGCCCATTTGCCGTCGAATCGAGCTTTTACGTGGTCGTCGAGCGGGTCGCACTGGCGGTCGATGCAGATGTCGAAAGCGGCCCCGCGCTCGACGCGCATCAGCGGGAGGCCGCAGTCGTCACACGTGTCGTCGCGGACGGTCGCACCCGCGGGCAACGAGAATTCGACGCCCGAATCGAGGGCCGTGACCGAACCGCTGGTTCGGACGAGCGGTTCACCCGTCTCTGGGTGGGTTCCGACCGGAACGCCCGCTTCGCTCGCGGGATACTCGGGGCGGCCGAGTACGTCGTGCGATTCGACTGTAAGAACCTGTTCGCCCGCGCGGGCGACGAGGCCGAACGACCCCGGTCCAGATTCGACCGTGAGCGAGTCGGCACGGGTCAGCCACGCGACTGGCTGATACCCAGAGGCGTCGTGGACGAGGACGGTTCGGTCTGGCTTGGCGACCACGACGACGCGGCCGCGCTGTGTCCGCTCGCGCGACCCTTCGAAGTGGACGGTACAGTCACCGGCGAAGACCCGGATAGATTCCATGGACTGGGGTGGTCCCGAATTCGGATTTGAACCTTCGCGCGAAGGTTGATGTACGAACGCGGCGGGGACGTCCGAGCCATGCCGTATCGGGAATCCGAGCCATGCCGCGGCACGAAGGTCTTTGGTCGGCCGCGCCACAGGGCGAGGTATGGACGCGAACGTGGTGCTGTTCGACATGGACGGCGTGTTGGTCGATTCCGAGCAGTACTGGCACGCCTTCGAGGACGACTGGGTGTTCGCCGAGGCCATCGAATCCGGCGACCCGGCCCACGAGGAAATCACGGGGATGAGCTTCCGCGAAATCTACGACTACCTCGACGCGGAGTACGGAACGACCGTCACCAAAGCGGAGTTCATCGAGGCGTACAACGAGAACGCCGTGGACCTCTACGGCGAGAAAGTCGTCCTGATGGACGGCGCAGAAGAACTCTTTTCGGACCTCCGCGCGGCGGGCAAACAGGTCGCCATCGTCTCGTCGGCCCCGCAGGACTGGATTTCGACCGTCCGCGAGCGCTTCGACCTCGACCCCCTCGACCTCGTGCTCTCCGCCGACGACATCGACAAGCCCGGCAAACCGGAACCCCACATCTACGAGGCGGCCGCGAAGGAACTCGGCGTCGCACCCGAAGACTGCGTCGTCGTCGAAGACTCGGTCAACGGCATCGAGGCGGCCGTACGGTCGGGCGCGTACACCATCGCCTACCGCGGCGACCAGAACGCCGAGTTAGACCTGTCGCGGGCGGACGAAATCGTGGACGGGCCGGAAGCGTTGCGGGCAGTGTTAGTCGGAGGAGGGTGAATGATTATTGCTGAATTCTTAGAGATGTGAGTTTAACAGCCGTTGTGCAGAGTGGTGTATATCTAGAGCGTTGATACCCCTGTTGAACTAATTCACTATTCATACCAGTTACCAATTAGTGCGAAATTATGGCTGGAGCCAGTGGCTGAGACAGAAACATCCTCAACCCTATATTTATAATTATTCACATTTCGTTTTAAAGCATGGTGACGGAGTTGCATCACTACAGTCTCTGGGACAGATTCCGGAGGCATTGGAAGGGAATTATTCTTTTCTAGTGGGTTATCAATGAGAACGCGCGTTGCCCATTGTCTTCCTGATTGTTCTTCGAAAATGAATTTTCTTGGTTCAACTTCTGTATATAATTCTTTTCTCACCACATCTGATTCATTGACTGGCTGAGCGTTATTCAATTTAAAGCTGAACGTGCTAAGTGCTCGCTCAACACTTTCGATTTGTGTTGGAACACCGTTACTGTAAACTGTTGTTCGTAAGTTATTGATTAATTGATCATCAACGTGGTGGTCCCCATTAACAACGACCCACGTTCCATCAATCGACAGCAGCAATCCGAACATCTCCTCACAATTTCGTATTTTAGAGCTGTCGGTGTGATTGAGCCGTTTTCTACTTTCTTTCAGTGCTGTCGCAAAATCGCTTAGACCGTTTCCGACCCAACCACGACACTTATTCACAATACCAAATCCTGCCTCCTGGCTGGTTAATTTCCATTCAGTAGCGAGGTTGGAAAGGGTGTTTAAAAATTCATTTACCGGCGTAGTAACGAAGTTAGTTTTAGATTGGTACAAGTTATAATCAAACAATCCAAACATTGGTTCAAAGTGAACAACACTAGGGGACGATATTTCGGTGAATAATATTAGGTCACTCTGCCGACCATCCCTATATGAATCTGATGGCTGGATGGTGTTAATTGAAGACCCAAAATTCAATTCTTCATCACTTTTCGACACATGTGAAGAGCCCAGTTCACTCCACCGGTCAACGTGGGCAGTCGTGGATTCCGTAATGACATTCTCCTTTGGGAATTCTACAATTTTAGTATCTTGTTTGTTTATTTTGGCCTGGTTCTCCCGCAACCACTCCGGAGAAATATGAAACCAATAGACCTGTTTATGATCAATATCGGATGCAAACAACAGAAATGGATCTTCTGTTACATTTGCGTAGTCAAGAACTTCTGTATCGACCTGCAACCTTGGCCTGTCACGAAAACGGGCTGGGAGTTTTTTTAACTGATACGCAAGTCGTTTCTGAGGTCGGTTATCAGGATTTAGAAGATGAATTGAGCCATCATAGTTTGGTTCATTTCCTCCTTTCCACCTTACTGCAACAGAATTTTCATGTAGTAATAAAATTAGAACAGCAAGTGTTGCATTTTCTGTCTGGCTTGGCTTAGTATACCGCTTTGGTCTCGATTCAAACGGAGTGTCCATAATTCGTGAATCCAGGATATGTTATTCCCATCATTTCCCAATATTATAATTCCATGTTACTTAAGTTCAATCAATTATAGGACATGGAATTATAATATTGGGAAATGATGGGAATAACATATCCTGGATTNTTGGTCTCGATTCAAACGGAGTGTCCATAATTCGTGAATCCAGGATATGTTATTCCCATCATTTCCCAATATTATAATTCCATGTTACTTAAGTTCAATCAATTATAGGACATGTCTGCAGAGTTCAGATTAACGCAACTAGGTGCATTATTATTCCACCCGAACCGTCCGCGTCTCCCGAATCGGGAGCAACGGCAGGTCGGGGAAGGTGACTTCGACGGCGAATTCGAGTTCGTCGTCGGTCGCGCCGAAGACGCCTACTGGGACAGCAACTTCGTCCGTCAGGTAGCACTCTTTTTCGGACATTTCGACGCCGTTGACGGTGACACGAATCCCGACTTTGCCGCCGCCAGCGGAGTTCGTGATGCGAATCTCGTGCATGTCACTCTCGCCGCGAGTGACGGATTCGGGGAACGCGCCCCAGTCGATTTCCGGCGCGGGGAGGTTCTTCGCGCTCTTGACGACGCGCTCTGCGACGCCCTGCGAGAGCCCCGCGCGAGTGAGTTCCTTCACACCGGCGTCGACCACGTCGGTCGGTGAGGCGAGACCGCCGGTTGCGAGTTTTCTGGCGCGACGCGGGCCGATGCCATCGACAGCAGTGAGGGCGGCGGCCTCCCCGCTAACGCCGTGGTCGACCCGTGCTTCGACGCGGCGGGCGAGGTTGGCGGCGCGGGCATCGGCGAACGTGTCGAGGAACTCACGGAGCGCCGAGAGCAGGCGAAGCGCGTTCTGGCGGATGACCCACGCGTCGCTCCGGAGTTCGCTCGGCGTCGAGTTGGCCATTCCGGCGTGGAGGATGGCGAGCACCTTCCGCGGGCCGCCATCGAGTGAGGTCGAGACGCCGGTAAGCACCGAATCGATGGCGTCCACTTCGGACTGGCGGGCAGAGACTTGACGGAAGTCGGCGGCCCCGGCGACCGCTTCGAGGATGTCGTCTGCGGTGATTCGGTCGCGGTTCGCCACCTCGGCGAATCGGGTCGCGGTGCCGAGACGAAGGTAGTATTTCGAGGTGAGGCGGCCGAGTTGCGTCGCGTCGATGGCGAGGTCGTCGTTCATCTCGACGAAGCCGCGGGACACCAGTCGGTCGAGCACATCGCGGACGCGCGAGCGAAGGTCCTCGAAGTCGTAGGCGCTCGGATTCGACTGCGCCCGGCGGTAGTAGAAGGTCGTCTCCAACCACGACATCACGTCGTCGAGGTCGCGGATGGTTCCCATCGCGATTTCGGCGTTGAGGTGCGAATCGAGGTCTTCGGCGAGTCGGGACTCGATTTCCTTGCCCTCACGGAGGAGACGACGGTACTTGTTCTGGTCTGCGTGGTCGCAGACGACCCAGCCGTAGCCGACGTCGTCGTAGCCGGGGCGACCGGCGCGCCCGAGCATCTGGAGGATATCGAGCGGCGAGATATCGACCTCGCCTTCGAGCGGGTCGTGGTGCTTCGTGTCGCGGATGACGACACACCGCGCAGGGAGGTTGACACCCCACGCGAGCGTCGACGTCGAGAAGAGGAGCTGAATCTTCCCCTCTTTGAACCACTCTTCGACGGCCTCGCGGTCTTCCCGCGACAGTCCGGCGTGGTGGAAGCCGACGCCGTCCAAGACGCCCTTTCGGAGAGAGTCGTTACCGAGTTCCTTCGCCTCGTTGTGGAAGTCGTAGTCGCCGCGGGCACCGATAGGAACGTCGCGTTTGGCGAGTTCGTCGCGGGCTTTCCCGGCCGCGCGAACCGCGTCCTGCCGCGAGGAGACGAAGACGAGCGCCTGCCCGTCGTCGCGGATATGTGGCTCGGCAAGGTCGAACGCCCGATAGAGACGGCGATACTTGTCGGCGAAGGAGTTCTCGCCGTGGGTGTAGGTCTTGACGCCCGCGTGGAGGTCCACCGGGCGGTAGTCGTCGCCGAACTCGAAGGTGGTCTCGTCGGGCGCGTCCAGCCACGCCGCCACGTCGTCGATGTTCGGCATCGTCGCCGAGAGCGCCACGATTCGGGGGTCGCAGATGCGACGCATGCGCGAGACGGTGACTTCGAGGACGCCGCCGCGGGTCTCCGAGTCGAGCAGGTGGACCTCGTCGATGACGACGCAGTCCACGTCCGTGATGAAAGAGTAGCGCGCAGAGTCGTGTTTGCGCGTCGCCGAGTCGGTCTTCTCGGGCGTCATCACGAGGATGTCCGCGCGCGCCGCGCGACGCGGGTTCAAGTCGCGCTCGCCGGTGACAACGTAGACGGAGTAACCCAGTTCTTCGAAGCGTTCCCACTCGGACTCCTTTTCGGTCGTCAGCGCACGGAGGGGCGCGATGAAGAGCGCGGTCCCCTCGTCGCGGAGCGTGCGACAGATGGCGAGTTCGGCGAGCGCCGTCTTCCCGCTTGCCGTGGGCGCGGACGCGACGACGTTGTGGTCGGTCTCTAAGATGGCCGGAAGCGCCTCGCGTTGCATCTGGTTGAACTCGTCGAACCCGAAGGCGTCGGCGAACTCGGGGACGGCTTCGACGACCTTCACGAGATGCACCTCCACAGTCGTGTCGGCGGTGAGGGCGAGACGGAGACGAGAGTCATACTGGAAGCCGAGTCGTCCGGGGGGAAAGGCGTTTCTCCATCTAGCGGCGACGCTCGGCGACTGGGACAAAAAGAACAGCCAGCGGGACAGCGCTGTACAGCGGGTGGGGCTCCGGGGGGTGGAGTAGTCGAGTGGCGATACGGGGACAGTTCAGGGTCGTGGGGGCCGACAGTCGCTTACGCAGCGACGGTGAGAGCGGCGATGAACGACCACTTCGTACCCGCGGTGGCCTCGTGCTTCTTCGATTCGGCCTTCGACAGGTCGCGGCGGTGTTTCCAGTTCATACTACTCTAAAATATTTACTCGAATATAAGTTTTTCAGTTCCGTGATACATCTAGCACGGTTTTACATGGACTATGGTCGAAAGTCGTGATGAATTTGAGTCGAACGTTTACTTTTCCGTGATTGTAGTAGTCATTTGAACGCTTATTCGATTGGTGTGGTAGCACTGGACATGGCGTCGAATTCCCCGCCAACACCGGGGCGACAAGGTAATCCCTCACGTTTTTGCCGGGGCGGGCGAAAGAACTGGGCATGCGCACGAGGCGGAAGCCCGATTGGTTGAAGATGCGGCCTCCCTCGGGCCAGCGCTTCACCGACATCAAGTCCACGCTCCGCGACCGAAACCTCAACACGGTCTGCGAGGAAGCGAACTGTCCGAACCTCGGTGAGTGTTGGAGCGGCCGCGACGGGCCGGGCACGGCGACGTTCATGCTCATGGGCGACCGGTGCTCCCGCGGCTGCAACTTCTGTGACGTCCAGACCGGTGGGATGGAAGCCCTCGACCCCGACGAACCGGCCAACGTCGCCGAGGCGGTCGCCGAAATCGGTCTCGACTACGTCGTGTTGACCTCCGTCGACCGCGACGACCTCCCCGACCAAGGGGCGAGCCACTTCGCGGAGACGATTCGGGAGATAAAACGCCGCGACCCCGGGATTCTCGTCGAAGTGTTGATTCCCGACTTCCAGGGCGAACCGGAACACGTTCGGAAGATTATCGACGCCGAACCGGACGTCATCGCCCACAACATCGAGACGGTCGAACGTCTCCAGTGGCCGGTTCGTGACCGCCGCGCCGGATACGAGCAGTCGCTGTCGGTCCTCCAGCAGGTCACTGACGAATCCGATATCCACACGAAGACCTCCATCATGCTCGGTCTCGGCGAGTACCACCACGAGGTGTACCAGACCCTGTCTGACCTCCGCGAGGCCGACGTGGACATCGTCACGTTCGGCCAGTATCTCCAACCGTCGCGGAGCCACCTCGACGTGTTCGAGTACGTCCACCCCGACGTGTTCGAGACGTGGCGACGAGTCGCCGAAGACGAACTCGACTTCCTGTACTGTGCGTCCGGCCCGATGGTCCGGTCGTCGTACAAAGCGGGCGAACTGTTCGTGGACGCGCTCCTCCGCGAGGGGTCGTCCGTCGAAGAGGCACGGCAGGCGGCGCGTGCGGCCGCTGGTCAGTAACGGTCAGAAATCCGGACTGTCAGCGATACCAATCGCTCTCCGCAGGTCACATGACTCGTGCTATTTTCTGGATATTTCCGATTATTCCTCGGAGATGTGCGGGTTCACGCTAACGACCATCAGGAAGAATCGTTTAGAAGTCAAGATGTCCAATTTTCTCGCGTGTGAGTTTACATAGCACGACCGCGAGCGCGATAATCCGAGTTAAAGTAAATTATATACGAAAACAATATAACGGCGGCGGGTGTCGATTTTGCTATGAACAGGAGGGTTCTCCCGTGAGCGTGCTTCAACGTGACCCACAGGACCAAGTACGAGTCCTCGACGAGGACGGCTCTGTCGTCGGCGATGTACCCGATATCGACGACGAGACCATGGTCGAGATGTATCGCTACATGCGACTCGCCCGCCACTTCGACACGCGGGCGGTGAGCCTCCAGCGACAGGGGCGGATGGGAACGTATCCGCCGCTTTCGGGCCAGGAGGGTGCCCAAATCGGCAGTGCCGTTGCACTCGCCGAAGACGACTGGATGGTCCCGAGTTACCGCGAACACGGTGCGGCACTCGTTCGGGGCCTTCCGCTGAAGCAGACGCTGCTCTACTGGATGGGCCACGAGAAGGGCAACGAGATGCCCGAGGGCGCGAACATCTTCCCGCCCGCGGTCCCCATCGCGTCGCAGATTCCCCACGCCACGGGCGCTGGCTGGGCGCTCAAACTCCGTGAGGAAGCCGACAAGGCGGTCATGTGTTACTTCGGTGACGGTGCGACCTCCGAAGGCGACTTCCACGAAGGGCTGAACTTTGCAGGCGTCTTCGACACACCGAACGTCTTCTTCTGTAACAACAACCAGTGGGCGATTTCCGTCCCGCGTGAGCGCCAGACGGCATCCGAGACCCTCGCACAGAAGGCAGTCGCCTACGGTATCGACGGGATTCAGGTCGATGGCATGGACCCACTCGCGGTCTACGCCGTGACGCAGGCGGCCCTCGACAAGGCCAAGAACCCGCAGGAAGGCGAGTGCCGACCGACGCTCATCGAGGCGGTCCAGTACCGCTTCGGCGCACACACCACCGCGGACGACCCGACGGTCTACCGCGACGACGAGGAAGTCGAGAAGTGGAAGGCGAAGGACCCGATTCCGCGACTCGAAACGTTCCTCCGCGAGACGGGCCGACTCGACGACGAGTCGGTCGACGCCATCGAGGAGAGCGTCAAAGAGCAGGTCGCAGACGCCATCGACGCCGCAGAGTCCGACCCACGTCCGGACCCGAGCGAGATGTTCGAGTACGCCTACGCCGAGATGACCCCCGAGGTCGAGGCACAGTACGAGGAGTTCCAGGCACTCCACGAGAAGTTCGGCGACGAAGGATTCCTCCGAGAATGACGGAACAGAACCTTACTATCGTACAGGCAGTACGGGACGGTCTCTACACCGAAATGCAGCGCGACGACGACGTGTTAGTCATGGGCGAAGACGTCGGCAAGAACGGCGGCGTCTTCCGCGCGACCGAAGGTCTCTGGGACGAGTTCGGCGACAACCGCGTCATCGACACGCCGCTCGCCGAATCCGGTATCATCGGCACGGCCGTCGGCATGGCCGCGATGGGTCTCAAGCCCATCCCCGAGATTCAGTTCTCCGGCTTCATGTACCCCGGCTACGACCAGATTATCAGCCACATGTCGCGGTTCCGCACCCGGACCCGCGGGCGCTACACGCTCCCGATGGTCCTCCGCGCACCCTACGGCGGTGGCATCCGCGCGCCGGAGTCGCACTCCGAGTCCAAGGAGATGTTCTACGCGCACGAGGCCGGTCTGAAGGTCGTCATCCCCTCGACCCCGTACGACACGAAGGGACTTCTCATCTCCGCGATTCGCGACCCCGACCCGGTCATCTTCCTCGAACCCAAACTCATCTACCGCGCCTTCCGCGGTGACGTTCCCGAAGACGACTACACGGTTCCCATTGGCGAGGCCGCCGTCCGCAGAGAAGGGACCGACGTGTCGGTGTTCACCTACGGCGCGATGACTCGCCCGACGCTCGAAGCGGCCGAGAACCTCGCCGAAGAGGGCATCGACGCCGAGGTCATCGACATGCGAACTATCTCGCCGCTCGACCGCGAGGCCATCGTCGAATCGTTCAAGAAGACCGGCCGTGCGGTCGCCGTCCACGAGGCACCGAAGAACGGTGGCCTCGGAGCCGAGATTACGGCGACGATTCAGGAAGAAGCGCTTCTCTACCAGGAAGCACCCGTAAAGCGCGTCGCAGGCTACGACGTCCCGTACCCGCTGTACGCACTGGAGGACTACTACCTCCCGTCCGTGGCCCGCGTCGAAGAAGGAATCCGCGAAACTGTGAACTTCTAACCAATGCCCCTCGAAGAATTCAAACTCCCCGACGTTGGCGAAGGCGTCGCAGAAGGCGAACTCGTAACGTGGCACGTCTCTCCCGGCGACGAAGTAACCGAAGACCAAGTGCTCGCCGAGGTCGAGACCGACAAGGCACTCGTCGACGTTCCGTCCCCGTTCAACGGGACGGTCAAGGAACTGCTCGCCGAGGAAGGCGAGATGGTGCCCGTCGGCAACGTCATCATCACCATTCAGGTCGGTGACGACGCCGACGTCGAAGAGACGGCCGAACCCGAGCCAGAGACCGAATCCGAACCAGAAGAAGCAGAAGACGACGGCGAATCCGGCGGTCGCGTGTTCGCACCGCCGAGCGTCCGGCGTCTCGCCCGTGAACTCGGCGTCGACCTCTCGACCGTCGATGGCTCCGGCCCGAGTGGCCGCGTGACCGAAGGCGACGTTCGCGCAGCCGCCGAGTCCGAATCCGAGGCAACGGCGGAGGCGACCGACGAGAGTCCGCGCTCCATCGAGGGCAACGGACAGGCGGCGGTCCAATCCAGCGAAAGCGCGGCCGTGACGACCGAGAGCGCCGACCGCGACAAGACGCTCGCCGCGCCCGCGACCCGAGCGATGGCGGAGGAGAAAGGCGTCGACATCAACGCCGTGCCCCCGAGCGAGACCCGCGACGGGCAGGCGTTCGTCTCTCCCGAAGCCGTCCAAGAGTACGCCCAGGCACAGCAGCAGGCGCAGGCCGCAGACGCACAGGCAGTCTCCGCCGAACCCGAGGCTGGCACCGCGAGCGCCGAGACGGCCGACACCGGCCCCGCCGCTGGCGAGCGCGTCCCGTTCAAGGGCGTCCGCAAGGCCATCGCCGACCAGATGCAGCAGTCGAAGTACACCGCACCGCACGTCACCCACCACGACGAAGTTGACGTGACGGAGCTCGTCGAACTGCGCGAGCAGCTCAAGCCCGTCGCGGCCGAGCAAGACACGAAGCTCACCTACATGCCGTTCGTGATGAAGGCGGTCATCGCGGCGCTGAAGGACTTCCCGTACATGAACTCGCAACTCGACGAGGAGAACGAGGAAATCGTCCTCCGCGACGAGTACAACATCGGCGTCGCGGCCGCGACGGACGCCGGTCTCATGGTTCCGGTCGTCGACGAGGCCGACCGCAAGGGCATGCTCGAAATCGCCGACGAGATGAACGAACTCGTCGAGAAGGCCCGCAACCGCAAGATTTCGCCCAGCGAGATGCGCGGCGGAACCTTCACCATCACCAACATCGGTGGCATCGGCGGCGAGTACGCCACGCCCATCATCAACTACCCAGAAGTGGCAATCCTCGCCGTCGGAGCCATCAAGGATAAGCCACGGGTAATCGACGGTGAAATCGTGCCACGCAAGGTGCTCACGCTCTCGCTGTCGTTCGACCACCGCATCGTCGACGGTGCACAGGGTGCCCGCTTCACGAACCGCATCAAGGAACTGCTCGAAGACCCCAAGCTGTTGGTGCTCGAATAATGGTCGTCGGAGACATCGCAACCGGAACCGACGTACTGGTCATTGGTGCCGGACCGGGCGGCTACGTGGCCGCCATCCGTGCCGCACAGCAGGGCCTCGACACCACGCTCGTCGAGCGCGACGCCTACGGCGGGACCTGCCTGAACTACGGGTGTATCCCCTCGAAGGCGCTCATCACGGGGTCCGACCTCGCCCACGAGGCGGGCCACGCCGAGGAGATGGGTATCCACGCCGACCCCGTCGTCGATATGTCGCAACTGCGCGACTGGAAAGACGGCGTCGTGGACCAGCTCACCGGCGGCGTCGAAAAGCTCTGTAAGGCAAACGGCGTCAACCTCGTCGAAGGGACCGCTCGGTTCAAAGACGAAAACGCCGTCCGCATCGCCCACGGCGGCGAAGGACAGGGCTCGGAGACCATCGAGTTCGAACACTGCATCATCGCCACCGGGTCGCGCGTCATCCAGATTCCCGGCTTCGAGTTCGAAGACGAACACGTGTGGTCCTCCCGCGACGCTCTCGCGGCCGACTCCATCCCGGACCGCCTCGTCGTCGTCGGCGGCGGCTACATCGGCATGGAACTCTCCACGACGTTCGCCAAGCTCGGCTCCGACGTGACCGTCGTCGAGATGCTCGACGACATCCTGCCGGGCTACGAGTCCGACGTCGCCCGCGTCGTCCGCCAACGCGCGGAAGACCTCGGCATCGACATGCACTTCGGCGAAGGTGCGAGTAGCTGGCGCGAGGAAGACGACGGCATCATCGTCACGACCGAACTGGAAGGCGGCGACGAAAACGAGTACCGCGCCGACAAGGTGCTCGTCGCCGTCGGCCGCGAGCCGGTCGCCGACACGATGGAGCTCGAAAACGCTGGCATCGAGACCAACGAACGCGGCTTCATCGAAGTCGACGACTTCCGCCGAACCGAAGCCGAGAACATCTACGCGGTCGGTGACGTCGTCGCCGACACGCCGATGCTCGCCCACGTCGCCTCTAAGGAAGGCATCGTCGCCGCCGAACACATCGCCAGCGAACCCGTCGCCTTCGACAGTCAGGCCGTTCCGGCCGCCGTCTTCACCGACCCCGAAATCGGTACGGTCGGCATGACCGAAGAGGAGGCAGAAGAGGCTGGCTTCACGCCCGTCGTCGGCCAGATGCCCTTCCGCGCGTCCGGTCGCGCGCTCACCACGGGCCACGCTGACGGCTTCGTGCGCATCGTCGCCGACGAGGAGTCCGGCTTCGTCCTCGGTGCCCAAATCGTCGGCCCCGAGGCGTCCGAACTCGTCGCCGAAGTCGCACTCGCCATCGAGATGGGCGCGACGCTCGAAGACATCGCCTCGACCATCCACACGCACCCGACGCTCGCCGAAGCGGTCATGGAGGCCGCCGAGAACGCGCTCGGACAGGCGATTCACACGCTGAACCGGTAGATTCAGCGAAGAAAAGCGGCTTTTTTACGCGGTCGAATCGGCGTCGAGTTCCGGGTCGAAGAGGTCTTCGACGCGACACTCGAAGTGCGCGGCGAGTTTGAACGCCAGTTCCAGCGAGGGGTCGTACCGCTCGCGTTCGATGGCGTTGATGGTCTGTCTCGTGACGCCGACCGCTTCCGCGAGTTCTCCCTGACTCAGATTCGCGTCCTCTCGGTGTTCCCTCACGGCGTTCTTCATGGCCGGTATCGGACCCAGAGATAGCTGAGGCCGAAGATAACGGCCACCGAAACGTAGCCGTACAGCGCACCGTGGACCATCGGGGGCGCGTCCACCATCCCAAGTTGCGTGCCGAGTCGGACGACCGACGCACCGACGATGAGGAGTACCGCAGTGACTGTCATCGTGAGTTGACTCGCCCGTCGGTCGATTGCTTTGTCTCGCTCGTCGAAGAGAGTAACCGAAGTCCCTTTCCAGACGACGAGTGCGCCGACGATGCCGACCCAGTAGACTGCTTCACTGAGGACGTGGTAGTCGAGGGATCTAAGCCCGAGTCCCACGGCGACGCCGCCGAGGAGGAACGCGTACATCAAGTACCGATACCGTCGCTGCTTGGAGAGCCGAGGTGTCGAAGTCTGTTGGACCTGTGTCATGGCTGTGTGTAAAGCACCGCGTGTAAAGCGTGCTTTACAGTAAAGGATGCTTTACACACCCACTTAGTCGTTTCCCCGACAGGTTTAGCACTGAGTACTGGCTCAGTCGGTGTCTCGTACGAGTACTCGAACCCCATCGATGCCGTCGCCTACGAAAGCAGCCAAGGCGATAACATCGGACGGGACCGAATGAAGCTTGAGGAGTCCTCAAAAGCGGCCAAGACGAATGCCATCTTCAACCCAGGGAGTCTCGCGCTCTTTGACGGCAGCGATTGTACATGCACGGAAACTGCCGTCGAGACCCCGCTGGAAGTGACTTGGAAGCGAGCCACACTCCCCATCCGCGAAACGAAGTCCTTCGATGCTAGCCTCTCGGCCGTCTGCGACTCACCAACGTAAGAGAGTATCCCTAGCGTAACAAGCAGAGCGGCGTATCGCACACTCCTGAGCCCTTTTTACGCCCTGTCGCAGTGGCGTTCAACTGTGAGTGTCGGGTGAGACATCACGCACCTACGACTCGGTGACGGTGAACTCTGCAGCGAGTGGTGGCCGCGACGCTGCCCAGCCGTAGTACACGACCCGATAGGTTCCCGGTACAAAGGCCTGACACCGTTCGTAGGGTTCTGGAAAGCCACCACGCTGTGGTTTGAACGACCATTGGTCGACAGCACCCGGGGCGAGGGAGTTGGTGGTCTCAGTCCACGTGTGGTCCGTCGCAACGCCGAGTGCGTGTGTCCACTCGTCATTCGAGTTCAACCCCTGAATCGTGAATCTGGGCGTGGCAGAGACGTCAATCGCAGTCTGTGTTCCATTACGCAGGGTGGCAGTAACTGCCTCTGTAGGGGCCACTGTTTGTGGTGTGAGAGTGAGTGTGACCCCAGCGTCAGTTGCTGCCGGCAGGTCTGTGGGAACGTCGATGTCGGTCGCCTGGTAGCCCGGTGCACACTCGGCTGCGGCAGTCGAGCGAGGCGGAAAACGAGTACAGCCAGCAAGGCAACCACCGATGACGAGAGTGCTGGCAGACTGGAGGAGCGTACGGCGGTCCATACATGAGACGTACCGACCGGAAACTCATCTGAGTTTTGAACACTATTCGTCAGTGATGCTTCGACTTACTGGGCACTGTCTAGTTAGTGACCTCCTCAACCGGTGTTCGCCCGTCGAGCGATTGATTCGGTCGTTGGAAGTTATCGTACTGCGTGAGTTGTTTAATTGAAATTCGAATTAAATATTGAACACCGATTCTCGAAAAGCTACTCGTTTTCTAACCACCACAGTCCCAACATCGTCCCCACCACTGCCACGGTGGCGGGAATCGATTTATCGATGCCCAGCGTTCGGAAGTCGAAGAGGACGACTCCCTCGAACTGGGCGGCGAGTGCGAGGGCCACGAAAACGAACCCCGCTACCCATAGCTCGGGTGTATTCACGTCACTAATTGACATGAAATCCGATACGATTCGAAGTGTGATAAATGTTAGCAGAGTTCAGCCAATCAGGCGTCGTCGGCGTCGAGGATGTTGTAGCCCTCGAACACCTTGCCGAGTCGGTCCATCGAGGAGACGACCACGTCACAGGCCGGGCGGACGGCGTCTTTCGGGACGAAACCGACCGAGAGTCCGGCGATTTCGAGCATCGGCAGGTCGTTCGCGCCGTCGCCGACCGCAACGGTGCGGTCGAGTGAAACGTCGTGTTCGGCGGCGTAATTTTCGAGCGCGGTGTCTTTCGTCCCCTCGATGAGCGAGCCTTCGACGTCGCCGGTGAGGCGGCCACCCTTCACAGGCAGGCGGTTCGAGACGATGTCGTCGACTTCGACCCCCTCTTTTTCGAGTGCGCGCTGGACGCCGCGTTCGAACCCGCCGGTGAAGATGGCGACGTGGTGGCCGTAGTCGCGGAGACGCTGGATGAGTTCGGCCGCGCCCGGGCGGAGTTCGACCTCGCCGTAGGCCTCCTCGGCGAGTTCCTCTTCGAGCCCTTCGAGCAGGCGAGCGCGCGAGCGAAGGCTCTCCGCGTAGCTAATCTCGTCGTTCATGGCGCGTTCGGTGATATCGGCCATCTCGTCGGCGGTGCCGTTTCGTCGGCCGAGCAACACGGTCATCTCCGAGTCCGAGAGCGTGCCGTCGAAGTCGAAGGCGATGATTCGCATATCTGTCCGTCGGACGCGTGGGGTTTCAAAGCTTCCGCGTCGGCAGAATCGGCGGGCTGGAACGACCGCGAATCTATTTACCGGTCGTCTTCTTGACAGACACTATGGGCGACTCTCACGAAGCAGAGCACGAGACACTCCGCGAGGTCGAAGCCGACCTGACCGAGGACTTCGAGGACCTCGACGACGAGGCTGACGGTGGAGACGGCAACGAGTCTGTCAACCCGCTACAGCAGTTCATTCACGGACTCCGAGAGGCTGACGACACAGACGTGCGAGCGGTCGGTCAGTACGACGGCGAAGACTACGAGTTGCTCTACTTGCGGTCCGACGTCGACGAACAACTCGACGACGAGACGCGGGCGGCCCGGGTGAAGAGCCTCGTGATGAAAGCACTCGGCGAACCCATCTCCGACCCTGTCTTCGAGGATTACGGCAAACTGAACGCAGCCATTCGGTGGTACGACGAGGCAGTGGTCGCCATCTATCCCTACGACGAGTGGTCCGGCGTGGTTGCGACGTTCGACCGGGTGAATTCACCACTTGTCAACCTCGCGTTAGAACACCTCGACTAGCGCGACGACGCCGCGGCGTGGCGACCGAACGAATCTAGATTCGAAGCGGCGTCCACGACTTCGGCCCCTCGTCGAGACCGCGGACTTTGTGCTCCGGGTCGCCGCCAGCCTCGCGAGTCTCGACGAACGCGTCGAACGGCTGTTTCAACAGTGCCAAGTCTTGGTCGTCGATGAACCCCGTATCGAGCGTGAAGACCCCGGAGAATCCGGCTGCTGCGATGCGGCCGGTGACGACGTGAAGGAACTGAAACAGGCGCTTCAGGTCGGCGTACATGACGAGCGTCGAGAGCACGTGCAGTCCAACAGAGGCAGAGCGACTCTCCTCGTAGTGCCCCCGGAGCGATTCAGTCAGGTGGATACCGATGCCGGTCAAATCGCCGGGGCTGGAGACGTACCGGAGGTTGTCGGGAGCAGACCGCTGTTCGAGCAGGTCCGCGACGCTCGTCGTGTCGATGACCTCGTATCGCTCGGGTTTCTCACCGCGGAGGCGTTCGAGTTCACGAGTGATGGTCGGTGCGGGTTTTTTCGTCGTGACGACGACTGTCCCCGCTTCTGTTTGCTCCTGTTTGGCGAGCATCGAGAGCATCAGTCGGCGCTTTTTCGTCATCGTCGGGCCGACGATGAGGACCGAGCCGGATTCGGGGAGTGACGGCCCGTCAGGCAACTCGGCCGACGATGAGTCCTCGGGACGTAAGCTCATTTAGTTACACTACTACGGAAACGTCCATAATACTACTGAGTCAGTAACCCACGACTGAAGTCGTGGGCTTGTCAGTGGACTCCCCTTCTGACTCCGTAACGGAGTAGGCGTGGAAATCGCCGTTCAGGTTCAGCGTCCCTGACGGTAGCGCACACTGACAGGGTGCGCCTCCACCCGAAGACTTCTGCCCCGAGTGGAGTTTCTTGAGAAGTTTGCGAGCGATGTTCTTGCTCGCGTTGTAATCCGCGTTCAGTTCGTACTCGCATTTCTGACACACGAACTGATGTTTCGACCGCCTGTTGTTCTCGTGTGTAAACCCACACGACGAACACCGTTGAGACGTGTACGCAGGACTCACCTGCTCCACCTCGATGCCGAACATCTCGGCCTTGTACTCAGTGTACTGATACAGGCGCCTGAACGCCCATGCGTGGAATCGCTTTGCACCAGCCATTCGCTTACGAATATCAGTCAGGTTCTCGAACGCGATATGCGTACAGTCGTGGTCGCGGGCTTCTTCGAGAATCTGGTTTGACGCTCGATGTAGTTCGTCCTGCATCCAACGGTGTTCGCGGTCTTTCATCGACTGAATTGACAGGTGCGCCGACCGCGTACCTGTCTGTTGCATCGACCCGCGAGTCTTCTCAAATTCTCGGCGTCGATGATTCATCTCGTCGGCGTTTCCAATGAACGCGCCTGTTGAAGTCACCGCAAGAGAGCCGTCCACGTTCAGGTCAACGCCAAGGACTGTTCTGTGCTTGGCGTCCTCAGAACGCTTTGCGTTCTGATGGGCTGCATCAGACGAAGTCTGATGAACGTCAGAAGTAGTCGTGGACTGCTCGTCACTCTCGACTCGGCGCATCCGTGCGTGGAGGTAGAACGACTCTGTTTGGCGGTCGTACTGCAACGTTGACATACGGAACTCGTAGTCCTCGTTCAGCAGGTACTCGCCAATCGGCGTTCCCTCAGCGTCGTCGGGAATCACGTAGTCACACTCGACACGACCGTTCACTGTCGAGAGCGAAACGTGGTCGCGGTGGAACGTTGCGGAACGCTTGTCGTAGACGACGCTCCACGCATCGAAGTGTGGCTGACTGGTGTTGTCGCCTTTCTTGAGTCGGGCAACACCGCTTTTGGTGGCCTCGATAGCCCGTCGAATCCCCTTCTGGACGAGGTTCGCAGTCAACTCCGTCTCGTTGCGAAGTCCCTCGTAGAGGGCTTTCTCAGCTTTCTGTTTTGAAGTCACACAGTAGTCGGTCGGGTGTCTCCACGCCCACTCTGCGGTGGTGTTCGCACAGTGGAGGAACTGTTGTTTGGTCTGATGGAGATCGTCGCACCGCTCGTCGGGGACATCGAGTTTGACTTTGACGGTGCGAATCACCTCCATCGTTACTTCACATACTGGATGGTTTCTTTATAAGTTAAACGATTGGCGTGGGGGNACATCGAGTTTGACTTTGACGGTGCGAATCACCTCCATCGTTACTTCACATACTGGATGGTTTCTTTATAAGTTAAACGATTGGCGTGGGGGAGTCGGATTGCTATCGCTCGTGGTTTGTTTCGAGCCTTGTCGGATTCCTCCCACGGCTGAAGCCGTGGGCTTCCTCCTTGCATCTATGTGAAAATAGCGAGCCGTCGTACCCCCTGGCTCGGAGGGGGTTCGGAAGCTGCACCAAAAATCGTGTTAGACACTCACACTGTCACCAAAACGGCCGTTGTGACAACTCTTAACCCACATGAGTAACTCCGTACGCGCATGAAGGTACTCGTCACAGACCCGATTGCCGACGCGGGTCTGGACCGGTTACGAGAGGCCGGTTACGAGGTAGAGACCGCCTACGAAGTCGAAGGTGACGCGCTGCTCGAAGCCGTCTCCGACGCGAACGGACTCATCGTCCGCTCCGGAACGCAGGTCACGTCCGAAGTGCTCGAGGCGGCATCTGACCTCGTCATCGTCGGTCGTGCCGGAATCGGTGTCGACAACATCGACATCGACGCGGCCACCGAACACGGTGTCATCGTCGCCAACGCTCCCGAAGGGAACGTCCGCGCGGCCGCCGAACACACCGTCGCGATGGGCTTCGCCGCCGCTCGCTCGATTCCGCAGGCACACGTCCGCCTGAAAGACGGCGAGTGGGCCAAATCCGACTACCTCGGCAACGAAGTCAACGGCAAGACCCTCGGCGTCGTCGGCCTCGGCCGCGTCGGCCAGGAAGTCGCAAAGAAGTTCGACTCCCTCGGAATGGACATCGTCGCATACGACCCCTACATCGGCCAAGAGCGCGCCGAGCAACTCGGTGCAGAGCTCGTCGAATTCGACGACTGCCTCTCCCGCGCCGACTTCCTGACCGTCCACACGCCGCTGACGCCCGAGACGGAAGGCCTCATCTCCACCGACGAACTGGAGACGATGGGAAGCGGCTACCTCATCAACTGCGCCCGCGGTGGCGTCGTCGACGAGGCGGCCCTCGCGCAGGCAGTCGAAGACGGCGTCCTCGACGGCGCGGCGGTCGACGTGTTCGCCGACGAACCCGTCTCGGCCGACAACCCGCTTCTCTCCGTGGACGATGTCGTCGTCACGCCACACCTCGGTGCGTCCACCTCGGCCGCACAGGAGAACGTCGCCGTCTCGACGGCCGACCAAGTCGTTGCCGCGCTCCGCGAAGAGCCGGTGATGAACGCGCTCAACGCGCCTTCGGTCGACGAGAGCGCCTTCCCGCGCATTCGCCCGTACATCGACATCGCGGAGACCGCCGGCAAGATTGCCGCCCAGCTTCTCGATGGTCGTATCGGCGAAGTCGAAGTCAGCTATCAGGGCGACATCGCCGCCGAGGACGTCGAACTCGTCACGGCATCCGCGCTGAAGGGCGTCTTCACGCCGCTCGAATGGCAGGTCAACGCCGTCAACGCCCCGCAGATTGCGAAGGAACGCGGCATCGACGTGACCGAGTCGAAGTCTCGCCAGTCTGAGGACTTCCAGAGTCTCGTCGAGGTCACCGTCCGCAACGGCGACGAGGAGATGACTATCGCCGGAACGCTCTTCGCGGGCGAGGACCCGCGTATCGTCCGCATCGACGGCTACCGCCTCGACGCGATTCCGCACGGCTACATGCTGGTCGCGCGCAACTACGACAAGCCGGGCGTCATCGGCTTCATCGGCACCGTCCTCGGTGAGAACGACGTCAACATCGCCGGGATGTTCAACGCTCGCCGCGCGAAGGCCGGCGGCGAGGCACTGACCGTCTACAACCTCGACGACGAGATTCCGGACGACGTCCGCGAAACGCTCCTCGGCGATGACCGCATCATCGACGTGGACGTCATCACGCTCTAACCGGTCAGTAGAGTCCCACGGCCGACAACACGTGGGCCATCACACGTTCGGGAAGTGATTGCGGGGTGCCCCGCCGACGCTTCCGTGACGCTTTCTTTGGCGACTGCTTCGACGGCCGCTTTAGAGATGCATCGCTCGGCGACGACCTCGATTGCAGTTCGCTGACGATTCGTTCGTAGCGGTCGATGACGTTTTGTTTGTCCTCGTAGGCCGCTTCGAGTTGGGCCTTGAGCTGGGCGTTGGTCTCGCGGAGCGCCTCGTTCTCGCGGCGGAGTGACCTCGCATCCGTGGTGGCTGGCGCAGTTTTGGGCGACCCAGACGGCTGCGACGCGGTGTGCGCTGCTCCGACGGGCGAATCGTCGACGGATGCGGTGCTGGAAGCTGGTTCTCGACGGTGCGTCACGGTGGACTCGGCCGTGGTGTCACTGGATTCCGACCCGTCCAGTGGGTACGTTCGCGACCCGGTCCCGTCCCGACTCACGGTTCCGGTCGGCATGCTGGTGAGCGACATCGTGTGGCACAACGTACCACAGAATGAAAAGAATGTGTCAGACGCACAACTGACGCGCGTCCGCCACGGTCTCCCGTCAGCCCGTGTCGACTACGCCGTCAGCCCGTGTCGACGGCGAGGCGGTCTACTCGGCGAGGTGGTCGAGGACCGCGTCGGTGTCGTTCGGAACGGGTTCGGGGTCGTCGCCCGCTTCGAACGCCGCGTCGGGGTCCTTCAGCAGGTGGCCGGTCGTGAGACAGACGACCTGCTCGTCTTCCCCGACGACACCCTCGTTTCGGAGCTTTCGCAGGCCCGCGACCGAGGCCGCAGAGGCGGGTTCGACGCCGACGCCCTCGGCCGCGAGGTCGCGCTGCGCCTCGGTGATTTCCTCGTCGGAAACCGACACGGCCGTGCCACCCGTCTCGCGGATGCCGGGCAGCGCCTTCGGCGCGTTGACCGGGTTGCCGATGCGAATCGCGGTAGCTTTCGTCTCGACGTCGTCCCAGCGCTTCGTGTCGTCCCACCCGTTTTCGACGGCCTCGACCATCGGTGCGGCACCCTCTGCCTGCACGCCGGTCAGTTTTGGCACCTCGTCGGCGTCGAGCGCGCCCGACTGGACGAGTTCGCGGAACGCCTTGTAGAGTGCCGAGGTGTTGCCCGCGTTGCCGACCGGGAGAACGATGCGGTCGGGGTAGGTGCCGTAGTCCTCGTGGAACTCTTCGAGGATTTCGAGACCGATTGTCTTCTGGCCTTCGAGGCGGAAGGGGTTCAGCGAGTTGAGGAGGTAGACCTCTCCGCGCGCGGCGAGGTCCTGCACGATATCGAGACAGGAGTCGAAGTTGCCGTCGACTTCGAGGATGCGCGCGTCGTGGAGCGCGGCCTGCGCGATTTTCCCGGCCGCGACCTTCCCGGACGGGAGGAGGACGAGTGTCTCCATCCCACCGCGGGCACCGTAGGCGGCGAGCGCTGCCGAGGTGTTCCCGGTCGATGCACAGGCGAGGCGGCCGACGCCGAGTTCCTTGGCGACGCGCACGCCGACTGTCATCCCGCGGTCCTTGAACGACCCGGTCGGGTTCATTCCCTCGTGTTTGATGCGGAGCGTCTCGACGCCGATAGCCGCTTCGAGGCGGGGGACTTCGTGCAACGGGGTCGCGCCCTCGGGGAGGGAGACGCCCTCTTCAAACGGGAGTGCGGCGTTGTAGCGCCAGACGCCGCGCCCGTCGAAGTCGTCCCACGTGGGTGGGGTGGCGTAGCGAACTTCGAGGAGTCCGTCGCAGTCGTCGCAGGTGTAGCGGACGTCCTCGAACGGCGCGAACTGCGCGCCGCACTCGATACATTCGAGCCAGGTGCCATCGTCGGCGACGGATGGCTCCTCGGGGGTGGGTGCCGTGAGTTCGAGGCTCATTGCTCGGGCGGTGGCACCAGAAGGATAAAAGCGGGTGGGTTCGGGCGGCACCTGCCGACCGCTTTTTCGGAATGCGCGCGGCTACGACTCGCCGAACGCCTCGATTCGGGCGTGAACGTCCTCTGCCCAGTCGTCGAGGGCGGCGTGCATCATCTCTTTCGCCTCCGGGAGCGGCGTCGCCGTGTACTGGTAGACGTATCCGCCAGGGTCGAGAAGTCGGCGTTTCCGTTCGGCGAGTCCCTTGTCCAGAAGCGTCGTCAGCGAGCGGTTGACGTTGCTGCGGTCGCGGTCGAGAACCTCCGACAGTTCCGCGACAGTGCTTCCAGGATTGTCGAGGAGTGCAAGATACGTCCGACTCTCGTGGCTCTGGATTCCGAAGACGCACGCGAGGACGTGCCCGAAATTCGGGTCATCCGTGTCCATCAGGTCGTCCATATCCGGTGCATCGGCCATGCACAGCTGTACGGGGTGCGTCGGATTAAAGCCTCACCTAGAGGCGAATCGACTGAACCCTCACGCTCGCCTTCGCCGCCGACCCCGACTACTCGTCTTTGGCGTACCCCATGTTCATCACGCACGTCCGCATCCCGTCTTCGTCTTCGTGTTTGTGGAGTGTCGTCGGCGTGTCGCAGTAGAACACAGACCCGTCGTGACGGAGCGTCACCTCGTGGACGCCGCCGAGCATCTCGGTTTGGACGACGACGCGGCGGCCCTCACGGAGCGCATCGAGAATCTCGTCAGCCGTCAGTTCCCCGGATTCGATTCGAAGCGGTTCGGGCATACACCATCCAACACGGCCGAGCGGTATCAGTATTGTCGAACCGAAACACCAGTGCGCGAGAAAAACCAGACCGCGGCCGGGCGACACACCCCTGTGGAACCGCCCGGGAACCGCCCGGAAACTACCCGGAAACTACCCGGAAACCATCCGGAAACCGCCGTCTCATCGGGGTGGGCGAGCCGTCAGTTCGTCGTCGATTTCGAGTCCTTGTTTTCGTCTGTCACCGGCGTCTCGACGCCCTCGACGGCCTCCGCGACTTCGGTCTCTTTTTCGGTGTCGATGTGCCAGCGGTCGACCTCGTCTTCGAACTGCTTGAGCGTCTCCGAGACCTGTTCTTTCAGGTGGTCGTCGTTGACGTTCACCTCGAAGACGAACTCCTCGTCGCCCGTCCCGCGGCCGACCTGCTGGATGTTGGCGCTGACGAGTTCGTTGTCGAAGTAGTACGGCGCGAGTTGCGTCATCACCTTCCGGTAGACGGTGTCTTCGACCTTCCGAAGCGCCTTCCGCCCGACCGAGTCGGCCGCGCGGGCGACGTAGTTGATGGAGTCTTGCCACGACTCGACGGCGGCCTCGTTGTCTCCCTCTTCGACCTTCTCGTACGAGCGAGACAGCTTCTCGCCCGCCGATTTGAGGTCGTCGTTCGGTGTCTTCCCGGCCTTTTCCCCCTCGCCTTCGGCGACGCTGGCCTGTTGGGCCGTCTTCTCGTTGACGTCCTCACCGAGTCGCTCGTGGGACTTGGGTCGCCACTCGTTCCAGTCGGTGAAGGCGTCTCCCTCGACGCCGGCATCGTGGAGGGCACGGGTGATTCGCTCCCCGTGCTCCACGACTTCGCCCCAGGAACCGCGGCGCTTGAACCCGGAGATGCTCTCTTCCATGTCGTTGTCGGAGGTAGGTGCCCCACAATAAAAACTCTCCGAGGGGACTTGTCGTGTTGGCGCGCTATCGTATTTCGAGAGTCGCGTCTCTCACCTGTAGATAATCCGCTCGGCGAGCGCGTCGAGGCGCTCCGAGATGCCTTCGAACCACGCCGACGGCGACGCCGCTCGGAGTTTGGACTCGTCGAGTTCGATTCGCTCCTCGCTGAACGGGTCGTGACCCTCGCTTCCGGCCGCATCGACGACGGTCGTCATCGAACACCGACCGCACGCCTCCCGCTCCGTCCCTGTCATACGGTGACATTTGTGACAATCTGGAATAAATGTTGGTTTTCCGGGAGTCACGACGGGCTTATAGGGTCGAACGTGGTGGTCCGTGACATGGGATACCGAGTCGTAGACACGGACGACGTCGAACCGACCGCCGGCCGGCCGAGCGAACTTCGACGCATCGGCGTCGAGGCCGGTGCCGAAAACGTCGCGCTCAACCACTTTCGGGCGGCCCCCGGCGACCAGATACCACTGATGTATCACTACCACACAGAACAAGAAGAGGCGTTCTACGTCCTCTCTGGGACGCTATTCGTCGAGACGCCCGACGAGACGTTCGAGGTTCCGTCCGGTGGTCTCTTCGTCGCCGACCCCGAGAGTCCACACCGCGCGTACAACCCATTGGACGCGTCCGACCCAGTCGAACTGCTCGCCGTCGGCGCGCCCGCGGTGACTGGCGATGCAGCACGCTACGACCCCGACGACGAATGAGCGACGTAGACCACGCAGGAGTTCGCGAGCGTGACTCCGATTCGGAGACCGAGACAGCCCCCAACTCCGAGGCCGACGCAGAACCCTACCCCGAGTCCAACGCAGAACCCTACCCCGAGTCCGACTCACTCCCCGACGCACCCGACTGGGACGACGAATACCTCGACCGCGTCTCCGACCGCCTGCTTTTCAACTACGACTTGGAGAAAGACGACGCGGTTCGCGGGGAGCAGTTCGACCTCTTCGGGTCGATGCGGATGGAGTCGCGAAAGCAGTTCGTCCACCCGTCTATCAACTACGCCAACCACCACGCGAAGGAGTACCTCTTCGCCCGCCGAGTCGACAGTGCGACCGTCACCGAACTCGAACGCCTCGTCGAACTGGGTCACGTCCTCGCCGACGAGTGGGTCGACCCGAGTCCCGAGCACTTCGGGACCGACTTCACGTTCGTCCTCGTCGCGCCCGACATCCCCGCCGACGTTCACGACTTCGTCGCCGACTTCTCGGACCGGACGCTCATCAAATTCGGCTACCACGGCCACTACGAGATGAACGTCGCCGTGGTCGCACCCGAAAACGAGGCGGCCATCGCGAGCCGAAACGCGGACTCGGTGGCCGCGTTCACTCTCTGGACGGACACGTCACCGACGAGTTCGAAAGGCGTGGTGCAGCGACTCGTCGAGCGACTTCGGCGATAAAAAGAAACTCGGGAGGTTCGTCAGTCGTCGCTCGGCGTTGGCCGACCGCCGGTCGACCCCCGCACGGCTTGGATATTCTCGTAGCCTATCTTGGCGAGTGAGAGCGCCAAGTAGATGAGCACGAACGCGAGGACGACCTGCACGACAGCCGACGCCATCGCGACCGGGCCAGCCGACTCCATCCACTTCGGGTCCATGAACTTCACGTAGATGTTGTCGTGGATGGCAATCCACAGCAGTCCGAGGGTCGTGATGGTCACCATGAGCGCCATCGGCGCGCCGGTGCTGAGGAGTTGCTTCGAGTCGTCCCAATTAGCCAGCCACACGGTCACCGTCAGGAGCGCCAGTGCGGCGAGCAACTGGTTCGCACCGCCGAAGAGCTGCCAGAGCGTGAGCCACGACCCGCTGGCGATGAGGACGTACGCCGGGAGCGTCTGTATCGCGGCGTTGCCCCAGCGGTTCGTCGCCAGCGCTTGTGCCTGCGTCTCGGGTGTGCCCACGATTTCCTCCATCATGTAGCGCCCGAGTCTGACGGCCGTGTCGGTCGAGGTGAGCAGGAAGCTCACGAGGACGAGCGCCATGAACGGCCCGCCGAAGGACGCCGGGATGCCGACGCTCGTTAGGATGATGCCGCCACCTTGGGCGAACGTCGGCAGTGCGAGCCCGATACCGTTGCCCACGTCGGGCGCGACGATAGCGACCGTCGCGAGCGCGACAGTCGCGAGTAGGCCTTCGCCGAGCATGCCGCCGTAACCAATCGCCCGAGCGTCGGACTCCTTGTTCAGTTGCTTCGAGGTCGTCCCCGACGAGACGAGCGAGTGGAACCCGCTGATGGTCCCGCAGGCGATAGTGATGAACAACAGCGGGAACAACGGCGTTCCGGTCCGACCCATGAAGCCGTAGAACGGTTCGAGGTTCGTCACGAGCGGTTGCGAGGACGAACCGAGCAGCGTGCCGACGATGACCGCGAGGAGCGCCCCGCCGACGCCCGTGTAGAGGAGGAACGACGAGAGGTAGTCGCGCGGTTGCAGCAGGACCCAGACCGGGAGGGCGCTCGCGAACGCCCCGTAAATGAGGATAATCGGAATCCACGCTGCGGTGTTGGCTCCGAACGACCCCGCGACCGGAAGCCACGAGCCACTCATCTCGCCGAACAGGACGAACGTCGATGCCGGTGCGCGTGCCGCAGGTTCGAACAGCGCGACGGGGAACTGGATACCCGCGTAGACGCCGGCGAACATCGCTGCGACGAATCCGACCGTCCCCGGGAGGAACGGCAGGTTCAGCTGATAGAGGTACATCCCGAACAGCACCGCGAGGGCGATGTACACCAGACTCGCCGTCGCCGCCTCCGGGTAGGCGTTGAAGACGATAGCCACCACGAGGGCGAACACCGCGACGACGAGGATGATGGTCAGGAACGCGAACCAAAGCAGCATGTTCTTGCCGCGCTCGCCGACGTACTCGCCGATGATGTAGCCGATAGACTTGCCCTCGTGTCGCAGGCTACTCGACAGCGACACGAAGTCGTGGACACTACCGAGCAGTGGGTTCCCGATAGCAATCCACGCCAGTGCGGGGAGCCACCCCCACACCACGCCCGCCGTAATCGGGCCGACAATCGGCGCACCGCCCGCGATACTCGAATAGTGATGCCCCAGTAAGACCGGCTTTTTCGCCGGTACGTACTCCTGTCCGTCTTCGTACTTGTGGGCGGGTGTGTCTCGACTATCGTCGAGTTCGACGAACTGCGCGAGATAGCGCGAATAGCCGAAATACCCGGCCGTGAACATCGCAAGTACGGCGACGACCAGCCAAATGACTTGAACCATGTTAGTGTGACCCACTGGCAGGCACGTATAATATACCCTTAATGTTAACGATTAACATAAAATGATTTTGAAAAGAAAATAGATACCAGCAGGTAGTCGATGGCGACACGGCCAACCGCAGGCGCGTCTCAGTCGGCCGGTATCGAACTCGGTTCGACCTCGATATCGAGTTCGTCCGCGACCTCGCCGAGGAAGTCGCCTTTCACTTCCGAGACGCGCGTCTCGATTTCGGCCACGAGCGGCGCGTCGAAGTCCTCACGGAGTTGCGCGAGTCGGTTCTGCTCGGTCTCGACCCTGTCGCGGAGGAACCGAGCACCCCGGCCGTTTTCGTCAGGGTCGGGTTCGGGGGTGAGCCGATTGACTGCGAGGCCCCGCACGTCGAGACCGTAGGAGTCGAGTTGCTCGACGGCCCGCTCTGTCTCTCGAATCGACAGTTCGTCGGGGTTGACGACGAGATAGAACGCCGCGTCCTCGCGGAGCGTCTCGGCCGCGAACGAGAAGTCGTCGCGGCGCTTCTCCAACCGCGCGATAATCGGGTCGCCGTCCATCATTCGCCGCGGTTCGTTGTTCCCGATGGCCGCGCGTTCGAACAGTTCGATAGACTGCGTGCGCTTGTGGATGAGGCGCTGAATCCATCCATCGAGGTACTCCGGCAGGGAGAGCAGACGAAGCGTTCCACCAGTCGGTGAGGTGTCGAAGACGACGCGGTCGTACTCGTCGGCGTTCCGCATCACGTCGATAAAGCGGTCGAACAGCGCCGACTCGTGGGCACCCGGCGTCTGGTGTGCCATCTCTATCTGCCGGTCGATTTCGTTGACCATGGCAGGGCTCACTTGGTCGCTCAACGCCCGCTTCGTCTCCATCAGGTGTTCGCGGACCTCGGTCTCGGGGTCGATTTCCATCGCGTCGAGGTTCGGTTCGCCCTCGACCGACGACGGTGAGTCAGAAAAGACCTGGTCGAACACGTCGCGGGTGCTGTGTGCCGGGTCAGTCGAGACGAGGAGCGTCCGAACCCCAGCACGGGCGCTCTTGACCGCGTAGGCGCTCGACATCGTCGTCTTTCCGACGCCGCCTTTCCCGCCGAAGAAGACGAACTTACGCATGTTAGAAGTGATATTGGTGGCCCTTGCGTTCGAGAAGCGACCCGCGGTCCCACATCCGCCGTTCCCACGCCTCGAACTCGTCTTCGAGGAACGGGAGCAGTTCGGCGGTGTAGTACGAAATCGGCGACGGAATCCCAAACGCGTCGGGGAAACACGCCAGCATGAAGGCGTCTTCGTAGTCTTCTGCCTGCTGTTCTATCTTCTCGTAGGCGGGATGCGTAACCATCCCGTGGTAGAGGCCGCGAGCCCACTCTTCTGCGAGTTCCAGAAAAGATTCGATGCGCGCGGCGAGCGTCATTAGTTAACAACACACTGGTTATCAAACAAAAGCGTATCGTTCATGACTGACCGTGTGGGATACCCGCGACTTGATATACGATGGCGAGGAAGGCCCGTCCATGACTTCCCGGGACGTCACCCCCGTGACAGTGCTCGGCGGAAGCCTCGGGGCTGGCAAGACGACGCTCCTCAATCACCTGTTGACGAACGCTGGCGGCCGCGACATCGCCGTTCTCGTCAACGACATGGGCGAGGTGAACGTTGATGCCGAACTGGTCGCAGACGAGTCGGAACTGGACGTCGGCGGCGGTGTGACGGAGCTTTCGAACGGGTGTATCTGCTGTGAGTTACAGGACGACTTGGAGACGGCCGTCGTCCGACTTGCGCAGAACCGCTCGTTCGACCACCTCGTCGTCGAGGCCTCCGGCGTCTCCGAACCGGGACCGGTCGCTCGGTTGTTCGTCACCTCCCGGGCGGCCGCGATGTACGATGTCTCCGGCCTTGTGACCGTCGTCGACTCGCGGCTCTTCGCCGACACCTTCGTCGGTGGCGACCCCGAGCGAACCGTGGCGGAGGACGCCGACGGAACCGTCCGACCGCTTTCGGACCTCCTCGTCGAACAGGTCGAGAGCGCGGACCTCGTCGTCCTGAACAAGTGCGACCTCGTCACCGACGCCGAGTTGTCGCGCGTCCGCGACGTGGTCGAGACACTGCGTCCCGGAGCCGAGGTCGTGGAGACGACCCACAGCACCGTAGACGTAGACCTGCTCCTGTCCGATGTCCACGACCCAGACGCTCTGGTCGGGTGGCGTGCAGTTCTTGACGAGGAAGACAACGCGAGTGAAGACGAGAACCACAGCCACCACGACGGCCACGACCACGGCCACCACGACGACCACGAACACAACACCGACACTCACGACGACACCTCCCACGCAGAGGCGACCTACGGCGTCACCTCGTTCGTCTACCGCCGACGGGCACCCCTCGACCCGGAGGGCGCCGCCGAGGTCCTCGGCGACCTCCCGAAGTCGGTCGTCCGCGCGAAGGGGTCGCTGTGGGTCGCGGGCGCGGAGGACGTTCACTACACCTACAGTCAGGCTGGCCCTTCGGCGTACGTCACCGCCAGCGGGCCGTGGATTGCGTCGCTGCCGGAGTTCGAACAGGACACCTATCGGCGCAACCACCCTGAACTCGACTGGCACGACGAGTTCGGCGACAAGCGCACCGAACTCGTGTTCATCGGCCGCGGCGTGGACGAGGAAGCGTTGACAGCAACACTGGACGACCACGTCCTCGAACCGGGTGCAACCGTGACCGACACTCGCTACCCGACCGAACCGGGGGACGAACTCGTGTTAGCCGAGCCAACGACCGAAGAGATGACGATAGAGCCGGAGGCGGGCCAATGAGCGACGACGTCGGTGAAATCGAGTGGGGCGAAGGCGACCCGCGCGTGCTGCTCGTGATGAACGTCGTCCTCTCGTCCGTCTTCGCCACGGTCGTCGTGTTCGGTCTGTCGTACGCCGACCTCGCGGCGTTCACGTTCGTCAACGTCGCCTCGGCGGCGCTCGTCCTCGTGGCGCTGACGTATCTCGTGACTAACTGAGCGTCGAGGCCCGGAGACCGCGATATCGTTCGATTCGTGAACCACCCGCAGGGGGCCGCTGGCGGCCGATAGCCGCATTTATGTCCTTCGGGGGTCCGATTTTCGGTAAGATGCCCATCGAAGACCGAGACAACGCGTACCTCATCACGCACGCGCTGGCCAAGGACACGCTCTCGCGCCTCCGGGACGTGGAGACGACGCAGGTTGCCTTCCGCAAGGGCCTCGTCAAGCTTGGCCGTATCTGCGGCTACGAAATCATCGACGGCGCGATGGAGACCGAGTACGTCTCCATCCAGACGCCGCTCGAAGAGACGACCGGCGAGCGCGTCAAAGGCCTCGACAACGTCGTCATCATCAACGTCCTCCGCGCGGCGACGCCGTTCGTCGAAGGGCTCCTCAAGGCGTTCCCCCGAGCGAAGCAGGGCGTCATCTCCGCGGGCCGCGACGAAGACGCCGGAATGGACGACGAAGGCGGCTTCCCCATCACTATCGACTACGTCAAACTCCCCGAGATTACCGAAGACGACACCGTCATCGTGGCCGACCCGATGCTCGCCACCGGGTCGACGATGTGCGCCGTCCTCGACCACGTCCTCGAAAACGCCGGTGTCGACCCCGAGAAACTGTTCGTCCTCTCGGCCGTCTCCGCGCCGGACGGACTCCTCCGCGTCGACGGCGAGTTCCCCGAGGTCGACCTGTTGACGGTCTCTATCGACGACTACCTCGACGACGATGGCTACATCGTCCCCGGTCTCGGCGACGCTGGCGACCGCGCGTTCCGAACCACGTAACGGGCGAGCGCAGACTGGTCGAGATTCTACGTGGGCAATCCATAAGTCGTCGCCCGCGCACCTCCGAAGCATGGACGACACTCGCGGCGTGAGAGGTGACGGGCAGTGAGCGACTCGTGTGACGGGTGCGGCCGAGCAGTCGAGGACCCACTCGCGCGACGGGTTCGCCTGCAAGTCGATGGGTCGGCCGTCGACGACCAGCGACTCTGTCCGACCTGTTTTGCCGACTGGATTACTCGATACGAAGAGCAGATGTCACCGAAAACCGAGTCGAGTACGACCTCGTCGGACGCCGACATCATCGTCGACTGATTTTCAACCCCTTTTCTTCGAGTCGAAACCACACGACAGTGCCGCCGTTCGACTCGGCTCGGACGTGACGAAACCGACCCCAAGAGAGTTATTGTGAGGGACATTCGCACGGAGACGAATCGGGGGAATTCCCCCGACGCGGCAACCCCTTCACTTCGAGTCGAACTCGCGGCCCCCGACGATCGACCGATGTCTTGTGACCCCCGAGAGACGGGCTATTTACTTGGAGGTGTTAGACAATAGTTATGAAGAACTCATACATCACTCGTACATATCCTATCAATAGATTGTGGAAATTATGTGACAGAGGCCGGTTTGGTTCGATTCGACAGGCAAAACTGTCTAATCGTACTAGGTGCGTTATTCTCAGAGTTTAAAGATTGTTCCACAGCAATAATTTATCAACAATAATGTGAAAATATACACATTACAGTAATTAACATGAACAACACTATATATCTATTGAGTCCAATAGTAGTGTATGGCACGGAAACTTGATCGTCGTGAGTTCATCGCAGCGACAGGGGCAATCGGTATCACAGGTCTCGCCGGCTGTACCGGTGGCGGAGACGGTGACGAAGAGACGACCACGACCGCTGACGAGGGCATGGACGGCGAAGAGACGGAGACAGAGACGACCACCGAAACCGGCGGTGACGGGACGGAGAGCCGTCTGTCGTGGCACGCTGGCGGAACCGGTGGCACGTACTTCCCGCTCTCGAACGAGTTCAAGTCCGTCGTCGAGGCGAACACGGACTTCACGCTTCAGGTCCAGTCGACCGGTGCGTCCGTCGAGAACGTCGGCAGCCTCGCCCGCGGGAACGCCGACTTCGCACTGATTCAAAACGACGTCGCGTTCTTCGCAAAGAACGGCACGGGTATCGACGCCTTCGACGGAAACCCCGTCGAGAACCTCAGCGGCGTCGCCACGCTGTACCCTGAGACCATCCACATCGTCACGCTCGCCGACACGGGCATCGAGCAACCGTCGGACCTCGAAGGCGCGACCATCAACACCGGTGACCTCGGCTCCGGGACGCAGGTCAACGCGACCCAGATTCTCGAAGCCCTCGGTATCGAAGACTTCACCGAGCAGAACACCGGTTTCTCGCAGGCATCCGACCAGCTGAAGAACGGCGACATCGACGCCGCGTTCGTCGTCGGCGGCTGGCCAGTCGGTGCTATCGAGGAACTCGCCGCGACCGAAGACGTCCACATCGTCCCCGTCGAGGGCGACAACCGGCAGGCCGTCAAGGACGCCGCGCCGTTCTACGCGGACGACGAAATCCCGTCCGGTACCTACGGTCTCGAAAACCCCGCCCCGACCGTCTCGGTCCAGGCGATGATTGCGACCAACGCCGAACAGCCCGAGGCGACGGTCGAAGCGGTCACCGAGGCCATCTTCGAGAACGTCGACGACCTGACCATCAAGACGGACTTCATCTCGAAGGAGACCGCTCAGGACGGCATGTCCATCGACCTGCACCCCGGTGCACAGGCGTACTTCGGCTAATCGCCCACTAACCTGAGCGAGCCGCCACATACAACCCATCCTTTCGATGCTTGATTCGATTCACACACGTATCCTCGTCGTAGTCGCGGTACTCGCGCTCGCAGTCGGTGTGAGCGCAGCCGTTCCAGCCGGGCAGGCACTCGTCGTCGAAGACGCCGAGACGGGCGAGCGTCTCAAGACCGTCCCCGTCGAAGAAAACACCACTGTCGCGCTCGAATACACGCACAGTGTCGAAAAGACGCGTGTCCTCGACGCCTACGCGGTTCAGGACGGAACACTCGTGATGACGAGGATGGAGTTCAAATCGTACGGCGCTGGTCTCCCCGCGCGAGCGAACGTGACGACGGAAAACGGGTCGTTCGTCTTCGACCCACAGGGGAGCTACAGAGAGCTGTACGTCAAGCCCGGCCACATCGCCGGTCACAAGCTCCACGTGGGTGAACACACGTACGACCTCGTTGCACTGTCTGATGCCCGCTCTGTTCGTCTCCACGTGACAGAGCAATCAGTGCTCGACGCCGCCCTCCACTGACCAATCAATGACGAAGAGAACACACGACGAGGGTCGAACCGCCGACCCCGACGACGATAGCGGCGACGTCCGGTCTGACCAGTCGGTCCGTCACGACGACTCACCACCGGTCCGAACAGACGGCGGAGAACCACCGGAAGACCGCGACGAAGGTACAGACGAAGAGACGTTCGAGGATGACTCGACATCCGAAGACGAAGCGCTGTCCGAAGAGGAGCTACAAGCCGGAGACGAGGAGATATCCGAGGAAGAAGCCCAGGAGATGCTCGAAGGCATCGAGCGAAAGCGGTCGCTGACCGGCTGGGCGGCCATCGTCACCTCGATTATCGCCATCTCCTTTTCGGCCTTCCAGTCGTGGCTGGCGGCCCGCGGCTTCGACTTCTCGGCGACCCTGCCCGTCGTGGGCGAGGTGTCGCTGGGTGCGCTCCAACTGCTGCAAGTGAACTCGGTCCACGTCGCCTTCGCGCTCATCTTGGCGTTTATCCTCTTCCCGCCGACGACGGGCCACGGCAGGTTTGCGTCTCGACTCGGTCGCATCGTGCCGACGCTCGCCTCGCAGTTCGGTGAGAGCCATCCCATCACGCGCGGCGCGGCGGGACTCCGCCGATTCGTTCGCTGGCTGGCAGTCGACCCCGACCGCGACCGCGTGACACCGCTCGACATCTTGTTCGCCATCCTCGCTGCCGCGACGGCGGCGTACATGGTGATGGAGTGGCAGGAGATTCAGCAACTCCGTGTCTTCGGGCTGGAAGCAGGGCGTACCGTGGCCGAATATCTCGGCCCGCTCGGAATCGTTGCAGAGGCGATTAGCGCCCTTGGCATCCCGCTCGCCGACGTCTCCTACCCGTTCTTCCTCGGTGTCGTGGGCGTGCTGCTCGTCCTCGAAGCGACCCGACGCTCCCTCGGGTTCTACCTGATGGTCATCGTCGCGTCGTTCATCGTCTACGCGCGCTGGGGCTTTCTCATCTCGCCAGACATGCCCCTCATCGGTGTTCTCTCTATCCCAGAAGGAACGTGGGCGAACATCATCCAGAACCTCTGGTACAACACCGAAAACGGAGTGTTCGGCATTCCGGTCACGGTGTCGGTGCAGTTCATCTACATCTTCATCCTGTTCGGGGCGTTCCTGGAGATGTCCGGTGCGGGACAGTGGTTCATCGACCTCGCGTACGCCTCGACGGGAACCCGAAAGGGTGGCCCGGCGAAGGCGTCGATTCTCGCGTCCGGCTTCATGGGAACTATCTCCGGGTCGTCCATCGCGAACACGGTGACGACCGGTGCGTTCACCATCCCGCTGATGAAGCGCTCTGGGTACCGCTCCGAGTTCGCTGGGGCTGTCGAAGCCTCGGCGTCCTCCGGCGGGCAGATTCTTCCGCCCGTCATGGGAGCGGCCGCCTTCCTGATGATCGAGTTCATCGGCGTCCCCTTCGCCGACATCATCATCGCGGCGGCCATCCCCGCCGTCGTGTTCTTCTTCGGGGTCTGGGTGATGGTCCACCTCGAAGCGACGCGGGCCGGTATCGGCGGTCTCGACCCCGCCGACATCATCGACATCCGCACGCACCTCACTCATGGGTGGTTCTACCTCATCCCGCTCATCCTCTTGATGTACTACCTCCTCGTCGAGCGTCTGACCGTCGCTCGCTCGGCGTGGTTCACGCTCATCGCCATCATGGCGCTCCTCTCGGTGGTGTCGGCGTACAACGAGCGGACCCGCGTCCCACTCGTGGGAACTATCGCGGTCATCTTCCTCGCACAGTTCGGCGCGTACTTCACGACCGGCGTCGGCATCTTCGGTGCCATCATGGGCGAAAGCGGTGAGGCCCTCGGCTTCGTGGATGCTATGCTTTCGGCCGCAGGAAGCCTCGGCATCATCGTCATCTTCGTCAGTCTCGTGACGATGCTCCTCCGTCCGCACCTCGAAACACCGCTGCTCCAACTCGACGACGCGGCAGACGAAGCGTCCGAGCGAATCGCCGAGACAGTCTCCCGACCGTCGCTTGCAGACGTCAAAGCGTTCCGCTACGTGACGTTCATCGGTAAGTCGATGGACTCGGGCGCTCGAACCTCGACCGAAGTCGTCGTCGCCGTCGCCGCCGCGGGTATCATCCCCGGCGTCGTCAGCGCGACGGGGCTCGGGCCGAACCTCACGGCGCTCATCAAGGCGGTTGCGGGCGGGTCTATCGTCCTGCTCCTCCTGTTCACCGCTATCGCCTCTATCATCCTCGGCATGGGGATGCCGACAACGGTGACGTACATTATCCTCGTCTCGCTGCTCGGCCCGGCTATCGCGCAGTCCTCGGACATCCCGCTGCTCGCGGCCCACCTATTCATCCTCTACTTCGGGGTGATTGCGGACATCACACCGCCGGTCGCGGTGGCGGCGTACGCCGCGAGTGGTATCGCCCGGTCGAATCCGTTCCGAACCGGGACGAAGGCGTTCTCGCTGTCGCTCAACAAGGCAATCGTCCCGTTCGCGTTCGCACTCACGCCGGGCATCCTGCTCCTCCGCGGTCGCGGGGAGGCTGCCCGGGTTATCACCGGAGCGGACGTCGCTGAACTCTCGTACTTCGTTCCCGAGGTCGTCATCCCCGTCCTCGGCGTCTTCGTCGGCGTCATCGGACTTGGTGTGACTGTCATCGGGTACCTCTACAGTCGCGCGACGCGCGTCGAACGCGGCCTGTACGCCATCTCGGCGTTCCTGCTCATGGCACCCGGCCTGCTCCTGAACGCCGTGTTCGACCTCGGCGGCGCACTCGGTCTCGTCGGCGCAGCACCCGAGACGGTCATCGTCGACCTCGCGATGCGCGGGGCTGGTGGCCTGCTCTTCGGTGCGCTCGCGCTGAAGAACCGCCGCGAGGCTGACCAAGGAAAACGGGCGACGCCGTCCGGTTCGCCCGAACCGACCGACTAAGTAACTCTCACAGCCGGAACGTCCGGATCTTTTTATTCGAGTTCGACCCGACCGCTCGTCGCACTTCGGAGTCTATCCCGAAGGCCGTCCGCCTCGTCGACCGGGACGCGAACCGAAAAGGAGACGCGCTGGTCGTAGTCGGCGTCGAACTCGACACCCGACGACTCGATGATGCCCCGGACGCTCCCCGAGTCGTCGTAGTCGACCGTCGCCGTGAAGCGCTCGTGCGGAATCTCTTCGACGATACCGGCTTCGCCGAGCGCCTCTTTGACGGCCCGCGAATAGGCGCGAGCGAGGCCTCCGACGCCGAGGTTGGTCCCGCCGTAGTAGCGCGTGACGACCGCAACGACGTTGCGAACCTCTTGCTGGACGAGGACGTTGAGCGCCGGCTTGCCAGACGACCCGGTCGGTTCGCCGTCGTCGCTCTGGTACTCGCGAAGCATGACGTTCCCACCACCCGGAACCGACGACGATGCGCCGCCTGCCGGAACGCGGTACGCCGGGACGTTGTGGGTCGCATCCGGGTGGCGCTCGTTGATTTCCTCGACGAACGCCTCCGCCTCGTCGACCGTCTCGGCGGGCGAGATGTACCCGATAAACTCCGAGCCCTGTACCTCGAATCGCGCTTCGGCCCGGCCGCCGACGGTACGATAGGCGTCAGTCATGACTCGGAGTTGGCAGTGCAGGACTCAAAAGCATTCGCACAAGGAGAGAGTCCAGCAGGTCGCCACCACCGACTACTGGCCGCAGACGTTGGCGTAGGACGTACAGCCGTTCTGGACGCAGACGCCACAGAGGTGGCGCGTCTTCGACACCGGTGCCCCACAACACAGGCAGGTATTCGACTCATCCATGTCCCACTATAGCACGATTTGGAACATGAAACTTGTCCAAAATCGAGTCTTCTCGTACGAATGTGCAGTTTCGTCGCAGTCGAAGCTACGCGATGGAGATTCGCCGGACGAAATCGAGGTTCGAGAGGTCGTTGAGTAAGTCGCCGGGAATGGCCTCGTCGGTGATGATGTAGAGTTTCGGGTCGTCGGTGAACTCCGGGTCCTCGCTTATCGTCTGCCGAATGGAGATGCCCGCGTCGGCGAGTTCCGACGTGATGGTTGCGACGATGCCGGGTGCGTCGGCGTTGCCGACTTCGACTGTCAGCACGGAGAGGTCGAGGACGGGTGCGAGGTCCATCAGACTCGGAATCGCAGAGATGTTCTGGAAGATACGCCGCAACTCTTCGTCGGCCAGAATGGCATCGGTGGTCGAATCGACGACGCGGCGGTCGACACCGGCCTCGCGTGCGATTCCGGTGTTTGGAATCTCGATGCCGCCCGAGACGACTCGGCCTTCGTCGTTGACGGAGAAGCCTCGTTCCAAGAGCAGGCGGATGACCGCCTGCTGACTCGGACTGCCTTCGAACTTCTCCATAATCTCGTCAAACATTCGTTATCGAGTGCGTTTGTAGGCGGCCACATTAAGTGATACGTCGGGGGCTTGCGGTTTGGTGTGTGGCTACGAGACACGAGGAGATGCGGCCACAGGCGTCAGACGAGGCTTTAACCGTCGGCACGAAGACGACTCGACCATGCACGAACTACGCACGTGCGACTTCTGCGGTGCCGACGCTGTCGGCGTATTCGAGATGCTGCCGCCAGCGTTCACACCGGCCGACGACCAGCGGCGAATCATTCTCTGTGAGAGCTGCCGCGAGACGCTCACGGACGCCGTCAAACCGCTCTTGGACCGCCTCGACGCCGACGCCAGCGTCGATGTCGCCGACGATGCACCCGCCGAAACCGGGGCCAACGTGACCACCAACACCGGGCCAGAGGGGTCGGTCGGCGACGCCAGCGCCACCGAGGCAGTGGGAGCAGAACCCGAGCCATCGCCGTCGGTACCCGACGACTACGACGCCAGCGACGCGAGCGAAGGCGAAGATGGAGACGGAGACGGAGACGGAGACAAAACCAAAGACGAGGGCACAGAGACCGAGGACTCGACTGACGGCGAGACAACCGCTGTCGACGCTGCTGACTCGTCCGACGAGGACGTGCTGGCCGAAGAGCCGAACGAAACCGACGCCAAAGAGTCGAACGAAACTGACGCCGAGGATATCGGCCCCGAACCGCCGAACTTCCGAAAGGTCATCCGCATCCTGCAGAACCGCGAGTTCCCGGTGGAACGAGCAGAAGTCGAAGCCCTCGCGTCGGGTGCCTACGACCTCGACGACCAACAGGTCGCGGACATCTTCGACTACGCAATCAAGCGCGGACTGTTGGAAGAAGACGGGAAGATGCTTCGAAAAGCCTGACGCGGCGTTACAATTTTCCTTTCGTACTCGGCGTGTCGGACCGACGCGGGTCGACGCGAGTCGCATCGTCGAGCGAGCGCGCCAGTGCTTTGAACAGCGCTTCGACCTCGTGGTGAGCGTTGTCGCCCTCGACGCCAGCGTGGAGGGTGAGACCCGCGTTCATCGCCAGCGACATGGCGAAGTGCTCGGCCATATGGCTCGTGAACTCGCCGACGTAGGGTTGCGAGAAGTCGCCGGAGAACTCGAAATAGGGTCGTCCGGACACGTCCACGACGACCGAGGCGACGGCCTCGTCGAGCGGGACTTTTCGGTCGGCGTAGCGGACGATACCGCGCTTGTCGCCGAGCGCCTCGACGAACGCCTCGCCGAGGACGATTGCCACGTCTTCGACCGTGTGGTGGTCGTCGATGTGGAGGTCGCCGTCACACTGGACCGTCAGGTCGAACAGGCCGTGTTTGGCGAACGCCTCCAGCATGTGGTCGAAAAATCCGATACCGGTATCGACGGCCGCATCGCCATCGCCGTCGATAGCCAGCGTCACGTCGATAGTCGTCTCCGAGGTCTCACGGGAGACGGCCGCAGTTCTGTCCGCGTCGCTCATGTCGCGTTCGAGGGTGGGCGAACGTAAATGGGTTCGCGTCGTTGCAGGTGCTGCACCGGTGTTCACGGGCGTCACCCACCTGCTAAACGATGAACGTGTCAATGATTGAATGGCAGTCTGACGCCCGTCTGCCGGAAATTCATACTCTCCGACGGATACTGTGGCTCATGCATCGGAAGGGGGCACTGGTGACTGGGTACACCATCTGCGTGGGAGGGCTCTTGCTCACCGTCGGAACCGACGTCGCAGTCGCACTCGGCATCACGCTCGTCGTGCTGGCCGTGGGTGCGACGCTGGTGGGGGCCGGGGCCGACGATAGCCAACGATGAGCCACAGCAGTATGTGGGCGTGGGTTCAATACGGATGACAGCACCAATACCGACCGTGAACCCGAAGCGTGACGTCGTGACGCTCAGCATGCTCGCACTCGGCGGGCCGTTCCTCCACACGTCCCGCTTGGAGACCGTCCTCATCGGGGTGCTCTTCGTGGCTGTGGGCGTCTACGGGACGGTCGATAGCCTCGCTAAGGTTGCCACACGCTACATCCGGTTCTGAGAAACTCGGGCATCTGCCGTCGCGACGCCCCAACCGAACTCAGGCGTCCATCGCTTCTTCGAGCGTGAACTGGCCCTCGTAGAGTGCGGTCCCGACGACAGTCGCCGCCGCGCCCGCGTCGCGAAGTTCGCGAATGTCGTCCAGCGACGCAACCCCGCCGGACGCGACGACCGGGATATCGACCGCATCGACGACGCGGGCGGTGGTGTCGAGGTGGACACCTTCGAGTTGACCCTCGACGTCCACGTCGGTGAACAAGATAGCCGCGGCACCGAGGTCTTCGTACCGCGTGGCCGCTTCCGCGGGGTCGAGGCCGGTCCCTTCGGTCCACCCGGAGACGACGACTTCACCGTCTTTGGCGTCGAGACTGACCATCACGCCGTCGGGGTAGTCCTCGGCGAGTTCGGCGACGATGTCCGGATTCTCGACGGCCGCAGTGCCGAGAATGACGCGGTCGACGCCGCGGTCGAAGAGCGCTCGGGCGTCGTCGGCAGTTCGAATCCCGCCGCCGAGTTGGACCGGCACGTCCACGGCGTCGAGGACTGCATCGACCGCCGGGGCGTTCGCGCGCTCGCCCTCGAACGCACCGTCGAGGTCCACGAGGTGAAGCGTTCGCGCGCCAGCGTCGACCCACCGCTGGGCGGCCTCGACCGGGTCGCCGTAGGTCTTTTCGGTGCCGCGTTCACCCTGCACGAGCTGGACGACTTCGCCGTCTTGCATGTCGACGGCGGGGACGACTTCGAACTCCGGGAACATGCCCATCCGTGGGTGAGCGACGGGCCTAAACGCACCGGATGCGGTGACTGTGCCCGCCCCGAGCCCGTTCGTGTCAATTGAAATATGCTCTTACGGGGAATCTGTGAGGCATCAGTTCGGAACGGCTTTGTCGCGCCGGGATACAGACACACTCGATGAAACTCTTCGGTTCCAGCGGAACCCGCGGCGTGGTGGGTGAGAGCCTCACCCCGGAGTTCGTGCTCCGCGTCGCAAAGGCCGCAGGCACGGTCTGGAACACCGACCGTGTCGCCATCGCCCGCGACACGCGAACGACAGGAGAGATGTTCGTCAACGCCGCATCGTCCGGCCTGGCCAGCGTCGGCGTCGACGTCGACGACCTCGGCGTGGTTCCCACGCCCGCCGCAGTGCGATACTGTGAGACGGAGGAAATCCCCGCCGTCGTCATCACGGCCTCGCACAACCCGCCGGAGTTCAACGGCGTCAAGCTCGTCGGCGACGACGGTGTCGAACTCTCTGTCGAGCAGTTAGAACGCATCGAGGACCACATTCTCGCCGAGGAGTTCGACGTGAGCAGGTGGGACGACGTCGGCTCGGTACAGCACATCGAGACGGCGAACGACGACTACCGCGAGGAACTCCTCGCGAACATCGACCGCGACGCAATCGCAGACGCGAACCTCACCGTCGCCCTCGACCCCGGCCACGGCGCGGGGTCGCTCGTCTCGCCCGACTTCCTCCGCGAACTCGGCTGTGAGGTCCGCACGGTCAACGCGCAACCCGACGGTCACTTCCCCGGCCGCGAGTCCGAACCCGTCCCCGAGAACCTCCGCGACCTCGAACGCCTCGTCCGTGCGACCGACGCCGACGTCGGTATCGCCCACGACGGCGACGCCGACCGGGCAATCTTCGTGGACGAACACGGCGAGGTCATCTCCGGCGAGGCATCGCTTGCCGCGCTCGCCGCCGCGTTCCTCGAACCCGGAGACGTGACCGTCTCGGCCGTCAACGTCTCCCAGCGACTCGTGGACGTGTGCGAGGAAGTCGGTGCCGACCTCGAACTCACGCCAATCGGCGCGACGAACCTCATCACCCGAATCCGCGAACTCTGGCGCGAGGGCGAGAACGTCCCCGTCGCCGGCGAGGGCAACGGCGGCGTCTTCTTCCCCAATTACCGCCTCGTCCGCGACGGCGCGTACATCGCGGCGAAGTTCCTCGAACTCGTCGCCGAGCGCCCCGCGAGCGAGATTGTCGCACCGTATCAGGACTACCACAACGTTCGCATCAACCTCTCGTACGACAGCGACGACGAGTTAGAGGCGATGCTGCACGCCGCCGCCGAGTACGCCGAGTCGGCCGACGCGACGCCGAACACGACCGACGGCTACCGCCTCGATTACGGCGACGCGTGGGTGCTCGTCCGACCCTCCGGAACCGAACCGAAAGTCCGCATCTACGCCGAAGGCCACACCGAAGAGCGGGCGACCGAACTCGCCGAAGAAGCCGCCGACGCGCTTCGCGCTGCAGTGGACGAGCTGTAACGCCGTACGACTATTTTTCACCCGACGCCGCAAAGCGACCGTATGGCCGACGAGTTCGAGGTTCGACCACCACGTTCTACCGCCGAGATGCGGGGCATCCGGCGGGTGAACGCGCGCTGCTGGGTCGAAGCCTACGACCACATCCTCCCGGACGAGGCACTTCCCGACCCGACAATCGAACCCAGCGAGGAGTGGCTTCGCGAGCAGTTCGACTACGCGACCACGCTCAACGAGACCGAGTCCGGGCGATACGTCGTTGCAGTCGAAGAACCCCCATTCGGTGGCGGTCCGGTTGTCGTCGGCTTCGCTGCCACACGCTGGGGCACCGAGGCGAAGTCGTTCGTCGGCGACGACGAAGCCGGGTTGTGGACAATCTACGTCGACCCGTCCCGGTGGGGGCAAGGCATCGGGTCGGCACTGCTCGATGCGGTTACTGCGGCAATTCCCGAGCAGTACGACCGTCTCGTCTTAGAGACCTTTGCCGAAAACGAGGTCGGACAGCAGTTCTACCGGGCGAAAGGGTTCGAAGTGGTCGAGGAATTCGAGACCGAAGTCGGCGACGAATCCTATCCGGCGTTGCTCATGGCCCGGCCGCTCACAGACTGACCCGGCTCAGGAAAAATCGCACCGGCCGCTCACAGACTGACCCGGCTCAGGAAAAATCGCACCGGCCGCTCACAGACTGAGCGCCGCAAAGAGCAGGCACAGTCCGCCGAAGACGAGCAACATGAAGCCGCGTTCGAGACCGTCGCCGTCTATCTCGTCGTCAGGCGGGTCCTCGCGGTTCGGGTCGAGGACGAATTCGGGGTCGTCCGAGCGCGCCACCCGACGGGCGGCGAGGTCGCTCTTGAGCAGTCGCGCACCGAGTGCGAAGCACACGAGACCGAGCACCGCGGCGACGACGGCGACGACGTTCACCATCTGTACTGTGCGAAGTTCATCTGTTCATTCGTCGTATACGTCGTCGGGGTCGAAGACGCGCTCGCCGACGTTCTCGCCGTCGACAGTCCGGTAGAAACACGACCGGTGACCGGTGTGGCACGCGCCGACGTTCTGGTCGACGAGGTACAACAGCGTGTCGGCGTCGCAATCGACGCGAACCTCGCGAATCTCCTGTGTGTGGCCACTGGATGCGCCTTTCTCCCAAAGTTCGTCGCGACTCCGCGAGTAGTAGTGCGCCCGCCCCGTCTCGATGGTTCGCTCCAGCGCCTCCGGCGAGACGTACGCGAGCATGAGAACCTCGCCCGAGTCGGCATCCTGTGCCACCGCCGGGACGAGACCGTCGTCGCCGAAGTCGACATCGACCGTCATGGTTCGGCTCACGGGATGCCGCGTGTTATCTCTTTATGCGTCGTCGCCTGGTTATCCGCGTGTCATGGCCCGACGTGTCTGCGATTAGACGATTCCGAGGGCCCCGAGGACGCCGAAGAGGAGGTCCCCGTAGACGAACGCGACGACGAGACCGACGAACATCGGGACGATGAACGGGATGCCCGGCGACACCCAGACCGCGTCGCGGGTCGCCACGACTTCGAGACCGCCGCGGAGTTTCTCGGGCGTCGTCCCGTAGGCCGACCCGTCGATGTCGTCGAGGAACGCTTCGGCGCCCCACGGGTCGCCGAAGTCGGTGTCTGTCGCGTCTGCGTCGCTCTCGGCATCGACGTCGGAGACCCCGCCGTCGGTCGTCACCTCGCGGTGGACTGCGCCGTCCGTCGGGTCGAACGTCTCGCCGATAGTTTCGGGGTCACGCAGGGTCGCGGCGTTCTCGCGGAGGTCCGAAAGCGAGATGCCACGCCACCGCAGGTACATCCGGAGCGCGTCGAGGTCCAGTCCGTTTCGGGTGATGCCGTCGGGTGACTCGAAGAGACGGCCGTGCGCCGTCGCCAACGAGGGGACCGAGACGCGCCGCCCGACGAACGAAAGCGGGAGTTCGAACTCGCCGGCGGCGAGGTTACGGGCCGCGAGTGCGATGGGATACGCGAGGCCGACGATGACGGTGTTCGTCAGGATGGTCATCGAGAAGACGCCGAGTGTCGTCTCCGTGAGTGGGTATTCAGTCGCACCGATGACGTAACTCGGGAAGGTCGGCAACAACAACGCGAAGACCATGAGTGCCTTCGCGTCGGCGCCGCCGAAGCCGCCGAGACGCCAAAACAGGTAGGAAAGCGGGATGACGAAGAAGACGCTCACGCCGACGCGAACGAGATAGAGGCGGTCGAAGACCGTCTCCGGTGGCAGGTGGCCGAGGAGTTCCCACGCGAGCAAGACGAGACCCAACGCCGCCAGCGGGTACCAGACGATGTTGGGGACGCGCCGCGTGCGAATGTCGCGCCACGCCGTCCACGCGAGGACGGGGACGACCACCAATCGCAGGAGGTCGGGGAGCGTTCCGATTCCGAACATACCGGCAGACGGATTGCCGGGGAGTTAGGTGTTCGGGAAGGTTCTCAGTGTCGATAGTGCAAGTGCCGGAGCTGTCGCTCCCCGAGTAGCGTCGAAAGAAAAGACTGAGTTGGCGTCTTAGATGACGCGGTTCTTTCAGCAGTTGTCTCACCCACCCCGTGTAGTGGGTAATAGTGGGCAAGAGTTATTCAGCAATGGGTCATAGTGGGCAACACGATGAAAGTAGACGCCCGAGACCTGCGAACCAACGACACCGACGACCGGGGTCGAATTTACCTCGGGACGGAGTACGCGAACAAGCGCGTGACCGTCGCCGTAGTAGAAGTCGAAAACGACCAGCCCGACGAGGACGAACTCGCCGCCGCCTACCGAGAGGCGTCGGAAAGTGCGGAATCGCTGGCCGAAGCGTGGGACGACACGTCGGACGAGGCGTGGAACGGACTGGATGAATGAGCGAGGAGACGGCAGTTCGACGCGGTGACGTCGTCATCGTCCGGTTGGACCCCACTGAAGGCCACGAAATGAAGAAGACACGGCCAGCGGTCGTCGTCCAGAACGACATCGGGAACGCGAATGCGAGTACAACCATCGTCGCACCCGCGACGGGCACGTACCGAGGCTACCCGTTCGAGGTACTGGTCGAATCTGACAGCTCGCCGTTCGAGAAGGACTCGTCGGTCCGTCTCGACCAGATTCGGGTCGTCTCCATCGAGAAGCGGATTCACTCGGTCGTCGGGAATCTGGACGCGGGAACGATGGGTCAGGTAGACGACGCACTGAAACTAAGCCTCGGACTCAACTGAGAGTATTGACCTCCTCCCGCGTCTGGCGTCGCAGGAATCACAGAGCTGTCGCTCCCCGTGCAGCGTCAAAGAAAGGACTGAGTTAGCGCCTTAGATGACGCGGTTCTGCAGGTAGTCGAGGTGCTTCGCGTTGTAGACGATCTTGACCTCGTCCGCAGTAGGCGAACCGATGCAGGTCAGACGAACGTTCTTGTCGTTGACTTCCTCGTCGGAGAGGATCTGCTGCATGTCCATCTCGATGTCGCCTTCCTTGACGATAGCTGCACAGTTCGCACAGGCACCTGCGCGGCAGCTGAAGGGCCAGTCGTAGCCCTGCGCCTCGGCGGCTTCGAGGATGTATTCGCCCTGGTTGACTTCGAGTTCGCCGAAGTCTTCGGCGTCGAGACCGGCGTCAGCAGCCTTCTCGAAGAGGTCCTCGTCGTCGAGGTCCCATCCCTGGTCGTCGAGAGCTTCGTAGTTGAGGTAGGTTACCGTGGGCATCAACAAGCGGTTCGGTGGCCACACCATTAGACTTTGCTGTTCATTCCGACTGGAATCGACCGGCGTGAGCGGTTCTCATACGGTGTTTTTCGTCACAAATGACCTTGCAAAATGGCCAGCGAAACCGACGACCCGCTGCGGCCTCAGAAGAAGTTCGACGAGAACAGCGCGTAGGAGGCAATCGCCGACAGCGACGGCGTCAGCATCCAGAAGAAGATGACGCGACCGGTCGTGCCGGGGTCGAACAGGTCGTGCGCGGAGAGTTCGTCGGGGGCTTCCTCGCCCATCTTCGGGACTTCGTCTTCTCGCTCGACGGTGAGTGCGTTGACCGACACTTGCGGGGCTTCGCCGCCGAGTGCGTCACCGAGCGTAACGGTCCGAGTGGCGCGGCCCCAGCCGAGGCCGACGATACACATCGTCGCGCTGACCGCGAGACTGGCCGGGATGCCGATTGCCGAGAGAAAGGAGATAAGCGACGCACTGACCGTTTCGACGATGAGCGCGGCGAGAATCGGCAGTTCCGTGAGGTCGTTGCCGACGGTGTCGAGCGTCCGGCGAGCGATGGTAAAGGCCCCGAGACCGATAGCGCCGCCAGCGAGGAGGATACCCGTGTTCATCTCCAGTGCGCCGTTGCCGACGAGTGGCGCGACCGCGTTGGCGACGTTCGACGCGCCAGCGGAGAACGCCATGTAACACGCGACGACGACGACGAGCACGGTACTCCCGAACTCTCGCATCGTCGTGTTCGGACCGAGTCGAACCCGCGGAATCACCGAACTACGGTCGAGGGTGACGAGTGCGCCGGGCGTCTGGTCGAGTTGGAGCCACGCGTCGAGATAAGGGTAGACGTAGCGGCCGAGAACGGCGCAAATCCAGAAGGCGATGACCGGCGCGACAATCCACCACGAGATGATTTCGAGCATCACGTCCGAGTTGAGCGAGCCGCGTGCGAGGCCGAGGCCAGCGATGGCTCCGACGGCCGTCATCGACGTGGAGGCCGGAACGCCGAACGTGTTGGACACGAGGAGAGCGAGACCGACGAAAAAGAGGACAGCGACGGTTGCCAAGAGGGTGAACTCACTCTGCGGGACGATTTCGCCACCCATCTTTGCGACCACTTCGCGACCGATGGTCCACCCGCCAAGTAAGGCGAACGCAGTCATCAACCCGGCGGCGGCGAGTTTACCGAGGACCTGGCTCCCGACGGCCGGGCCGAAGGCAACTCCCGTCGACGAGCCGCCGATGTTGAATCCGACGAACACTGCGACCAGGAGTCCGACGAAGAGGAGTGCTTCTACCACGACGTGTCCTTGTTGTTGAGACACAAAAGGAGCGGTGGTCCTGCCAGCCAGTTCACCCTCGGCCGACGGCGGGACGTGGCGCTGAACTCAGTCCGACGCCGACCGAATCGCCTGGTCGAGGTCGGCGATGATGTCGTCTACGTCCTCGATGCCGACCGACAGACGAACCATGTCGGGCGTGACGCCCGCGGCGGCCTGCTCCTCGTCGGTGAGTTGCTGGTGGGTTGTCGATGCCGGGTGGATGACGAGCGTCTTCGCGTCGCCGACGTTTGCCAGAAGCGACGCGAGTTCGACGTTGTTGACGGTCCCTTTGGCGGCCTCGTAGCCGTCGGCGAGACCGAAGGTAATCATGCCGCCGTAGCCACCATCGAGGTACTCGCTCGCTTCCTCGTGGGTCTCGTGCGATTCGAGACCGGGGTAGTTCACCCACGACACCTTCTCGTGGTCGTCGAGGAACTCGGCGACGGCCTGTGCGTTCTCGCAGTGCGCCCGCATCCGCAGCGGGAGCGATTCCAGCTTTTCGAGCGTCTGCCACGCGTCGAACGGCGACTGTGCGTTCCCGAGGTCGCGCAGACCGCGGGCGATGGCGGCGTAGGTGAACGCGGCGTCGCCGAACGTCTCGGCGAAGTTGACGCCGTGATAGGCCGGGTTCGGCTTCGCAATCTCGGGGTAGTCGTCGGCGTACTCTTCCCACGGGAAGCTACCGCCGTCGATGAGGACACCGCCGATGGTCGTCCCAGCGCCGTGAATCCACTTCGTCGTGGACTGCCAGACGATGTCTGCACCGTGTTCGATTGGGTTGCAGAGATACGGCGTCGCGAACGTGTTGTCCACGACGAGCGGGACACCGTGGTCGTGAGCCACGTCGGCGATAGCCTCGATGTCGGGCGTCACGAGCGCCGGGTTGCCGATGGTTTCGAGATGGACGTACGCGGTGTCCTCGTCGATGGCTTCCTCGTAGGCGTCAACGTCGAGCGTGTCGACGAACTTCGTGGTGACGCCACGGCGCTCGACCGTGTGGGTGAGGTACGTGTAGGTCCCGCCGTACAGCGACGAGGCGGAGACGATGTTGTCGCCCGCGGAGGCGAGCAGGAAGTTCGCGAGGTCGAACGCGGCCATCCCGGACGACGTGGCCGCGGCACCGACGCCGCCTTCGAGAGACGCGAGGCGCTCTTGGAGCATCCCGACGGTCGGGTTCATCAGTCGGGAGTAGATGTGACCCGGCTTTTCGAGGGCGAACTGGGCGGCCGCGTCGGCGGCGTCGTCGAAGACGTACGACGTAGTCTGGTAGAGTGGCGGTGCACGGGCACCGGTCGAGGGGTCTGGGTCCTGTCCGGCGTGCAGGCTCCGGGTGTGGAACCCGGGCGTCTCGTCGTCGCTCATGATTCGACTCTCGGAGCGGACGGGCGTAAATCGGGGTGTCGGACGCAATTCCCGCCGGTGTCTGAGATGTGGTGGCACGCGATGCTAACCACGCCGCACGTGACGGGTGACGAACAGCTGAAAGCGACAGTCGGTTGGCGGCCTGATTAGCGACTGAACAGCGACGAGTGGACCGGCGCGAAGTCCGTCTCGGAGTCCGGTTCGCCCCCGTCAGGTGCGGTGTCGGTGACGGCCCGCCCCTCGACACCGGCGATGAGGAAGGCATCGAGTGGCGGCCCGACCTTCTCGGGTTCGACGAGGAAGGCGTCGTGGCCGTGGTCCGATTCGACGACGTGGTGTGCGACGGGCACGTCGACGCTGCGGAAGGCCTCCGCCACCGACTCGGACTGCTCGGTCGTGAAGTGCCAATCGCCCGTAAACGAGAGGAGCAACGCCTCGCCTTCGAACGCCGAGAGCGCCGCCGCGTCGGACTCGTAGCCCTCCGCGAGGTCGTAGTCGTCCATCGCGCGGGTGAGATACAAGTAGGAGTTCGCGTCGAACCGGTCGGCGAACTTCTCGGCCTGGTAGTCGAGGTACGACTCCACCTCGCGGTAGGGGAAGAACATCGCCGCCGGGTCGGCGGGGTAGGCGTCTCCGCGACCCCCGCGCCCCGCAGACCGACGCCCGAACTTGCGGTCCATCGAGTCCTTCGAGAGATACATCAGGTGGCCGATTTGCCGGGCGAGGCCGAGTCCCTGTTCGGGGTCGGCCCGGTCCTCGCCGTAGTAGTCGCCGCCGTTCCAGTTCGGGTCGGTCGTGATGGCCCGACGGGCAATCGCATCGAGGCCGAGACACTGCGGGTCGAGGCGAGCCGCGGACGCGACGACGACGAGTCTATCCAGGTCGTCGGGGTACTGCACGGCCCAGTCGAGGGCGTTCATCCCGCCGACAGAGCCGCCGACGACGGCGTGGAGTCTGCCGATGCCGATGTGGTCGAGGAGGAGTCGCTGCGCGCGCGTCCAGTCGCCGACGGTGACTGGCGGGAAGTCAGTCCCCCACGGTTCGCCGTCGGGGCCCTCACTTGCCGGGCCACTCGTGCCGTAACACGACCCCGGAACGTTCACGCAGACGACGTAGTACTCGTTCGTGTCGATGGCCTTGCCGGGGCCGACGATGTCGGACCACCACGCGCTGGCCTGTCCAGAGACGCCCGAGTCGGTGCCGCGCCCCGCGACGTGCTGGCTCCCGGTGAGACCGTGGCAGACGAGAACCGCGTTCTCGCCCGTGAACTCGCCGTATGCCTCGTAGGCGACCTGCATGTCGGTGATGACCTCGCCCGACTCGAAGCGGAACTCGCCGACGTTCACGGTGTCCGATTCGACCTGCCGCCCGATTGGAGTTCGTGTACGGCTCATTGTTTCTCCTGTGTCTGTTGGTCCGCTGTCTGCGTCTGTTGCTCCGCCGTCTGTGTCTGTTTCTCTGCCGTCTGCGTCTGTTGCTCCGTCGCCTGTGTCCGTTGCTCCGCCTGTGTCGTCGCAGTCGCGGACTGCGCTTCTTCGATAGCGTTGTCGAGGTCGGCGATGATGTCGTCCGCGTCCTCGATACCGACCGAGAGGCGGAGCATGTCGGGTCCGACGCCCGCAGCACGCTGCTCGTCGTGGGAGAGTTGGGCGTGCGTCGTCGATGCCGGGTGGATGACGAGCGTCTTCGCGTCGCCGATGTTGGCGAGGAAGCTCGCGAGGTCGACCGACTCGCAGACGGTCTTGGCTGCCGTGTAGGCGGCCTCGTCGTCCTCGCCAGCGAGTCCGAACGTGACCATCCCCGCGTACTGCCCGTCCAGATATCGGGTGGCGAGGTCGTGCGTCTCGTGGTCTTCGAATCCAGGGTAGGTCACCCACGCGACGCCGTCGCGGTCGCGGAGGAACTCGGCCACCTGACGGGCGTTCTCGCAGTGGGCTTCCATCCGAAGCGCCAGCGTCTCGATGCCCTGAATCGTCTGCCACGCGTCGAAGGGTGACTGACACCCGCCGGTGGTTCTGACCGCCCGGTGGCGGACGACTTCCGCGAACGCTCGCTCCCCGAATCGCTCGACGAAGTCGATGTCGAAACCGGGGTTCTCGCCGGAGAGTTCGTCGTAGTCGGCCGCGTCCCACGGGAAGGTGCCGCCGTCCACCACGACCCCGCCGACGGTCGTCCCGGACCCGTGGAGCCACTTCGTCGTGGACTCCCAGACGATGTCAGCGCCGTGTTCGATAGGACGACACAGCGCGGGCGTCGCAAACGTGTTGTCCACGACGAGCGGGACCCGATTCTCGTGGGCGACGTCGGCGATGGCCTCGAAGTCGGGCGTCTTCAGCGACGGATTCGCAACGGTTTCGACGTGGACGAAGGCGGTGTCCTCGTCGATGGCGTCCGCGTAGGCGTCCACGTCGAGCGTCGGCACGGTTCTGGCTTCGATACCGCGTTTGTTCGCGGTCTTCGAGAAGTACGACGAGGTGCCGCCGTACATCTCTTCGGAGAGGACGACGTTGTCGCCGACGGAGGTCAGAGCGGTCGTGATGCCGTCGAGGGCGGCCATCCCCGAGGCGGTGGCCACCGCGTCGACACCCGATTCGAGAGCGGCGAGTCGGCGTTCGAGAATACGGGTCGTCGGGTTCGAGATACGAGAGTAGACGTTGCCGTCGGCTTCGAGCGCGTACAGGTCGGCAGCGTAGTCCGCGTCGTCGAAGACGTACGACGTGGTCTGGTAGAGTGGCGGGGCCCGCGCCCCTGTCGCCGGGTCGGGGTCCTGTCCGGCGTGCAGGCCGCGAGTGCGGAAACCTCGGGTCATGTATGAGACGCATAAATCCACACAAGGGAATAACTCACAGTTACGGCAAGCGTTGCCCGGTCCTCGAACTGTCATCGACGATTGAACGAGTTTAGACAGAGAGGAAGTTGCATAGGCTCGCGGGCGTGAGTACGCACATGAAGTGTCTCCGGGCTCACTTCGACGCCGAGCAAAACCCGTTCGGGAGTCCCTACGACCTCTTTGCCGTCGACGACCGGCACCCGTGCGGCGAACTGCGGGACCTTCGGCTCCGCCCCGACGGGACGGTCGTCGAGCTGTGCATCCTCGAAGACGCGCCACCGAACGTCGAATCCCGGCTGGCAGACCACCCCGATATCGTCGATTTCGACGTTGGAGAGACCTCCGATGGCGGTGTCGCGTGCCACGTCCACCTCGACCCGAACGACGACGTGCGGCGGTTGCTCGAACTCGTCGACGAACACGACCTGCTTCTCGACACGCCGATTCGACTCACCCGCGACGGCGTCGTCGTCAACGTCCTCGGGACGCACACCCAACTCACCGGTGCCGTCTCGTCGCTACCGGCGTCGTTTCGGGACGCGTTCTGCGTGGAGGGACTCTCCGACTACGAACCGGTTCGAAACGGGGTTCGAGCCGAACTCACCAGCCGCCAGCGCGAAGTGCTCGAAACTGCGGTCGAACGCGGCTACTACGACATTCCGAGACAGGTGTCTATCGAAACACTGGCCGCCGAACTCGACTGCTCACCGAGTACCGTCTCCGAACACTTGCGGAAAGTGGAATCGAAAGTGCTGACCCGTATTGGATAGCCACCATATAAAGGGCCGGCGGGCATCGGCAGCAACCCCATTCGGAAGGACCCCGTCTCTATAACTATGTCAGAAGCACCGCAGACACACACCGAACAGCCCCCGGGTCCGTCGGGCGTCCCGGTGGTTCACAACACGTTCCAGTACGCGGACGACCCGCTGGAGTTCATCACTGGCGTCGCCCGCGAATACGGCCCCGTCGCCGAGTACAACATCGGCGGGATGTCGTTCTATCAGGTGAGCGACCCCGAACTCGTCGAACACGTCCTCGTCCACGAGAACCAGAAGTACATCAAGGGCGAACTCTTTCAGGAGTCGCTGGGGACGGTTCTCGGCGAGGGACTGCTCACCAGCGAAGGCGAGTTCTGGCGGCAACAGCGCCACCTGATGCAGCCGTCGTTCCTCCCGCAGATGCTCGAACGGTACAGCGAAATCATGGTCGAGTACACAGAGCGCATGCTGTCGTCGTGGGAAGACGGCGAGACGCGAGACATCCACGAGGACATGATGAGCCTCACGGTCGAAATCGCCGCCAAGACGCTCTTCGACGTGGATATTCGCGAAGAAGAGTCGGCCGTCGGCGACGCGCTCGAAACCGTCATGGACTACTCGTCGGTCTCGATGCGTCGCCCGGTCGACGTACCGCAGTGGGTGCCGACGCCGCTCAACCGCCGGTACAAACAGGCGCTTTCCGACCTCACCGAAGTCGTCGGCAGTATCATCGAGGACCGCCGGAACGGTGACGGCGACCTCGACCCCGAGTCGAACGACATCGTCTCGCTGTTGTTGACCTTCCGCGACGAGGACGGCAACCCGCTTCCGGACGAGCAGATTCGCGACGAGTTGGTCACAATCCTGCTTGCGGGCCACGAGACGACCGCGCTCGCGCTCACCTACACGCTTCACCTCCTCGGCACCAACCAAGAACAGGCCGACACCCTCCGCGAGGAACTCGATAGCGTCCTCGACGGCGACAGCCCGTCGTTCGGGGACCTCGACGACCTTCCATACACAGAGCAAGTGATTACAGAGGGGATGCGCATCTATCCGCCAGTCTGGGAACTGGTCCGCGAGGCCGCCGAACCGGACACGCTCGACGACTACGACATCGAACCCGGCCAGACCGTCTCGGCCCAGCAGTGGGTCATCCACCGCGACCCCCGGTTCTACGACGACCCGCTGGAGTTCCGCCCGAGTCGGTGGACGAGCGAGTTCAAACGCGACCTGCCGAAGTTCGCCTACTTCCCGTTCGGTGGCGGCCCGCGCCGCTGTATCGGCGACCGATTCGCGCTCCTCGAAGCCCGCCTCGCGCTCGCCACCATCGCCCAGTCGTGGACCGTCGACCCGACGCACGAACTCGAATTCGACCCCTCGATTACCCTCCGTCCGGAAGGCACCGTCGAGATGGTCGTCAACCGTCGGTAGCAGGTCGCTTCAGACGCGCTGGAGCGTCGTTCTCAGACGGTGAACTCGAATAGCTTGTACGTGTCTTCCCCGTTGACCGTGCCGGGGTTGACGCCCTCTATCGGCTGTGTGTTCCAGTAGATACCGATTGTCGTCCCACTCGGGTCGCCTCCGACCGGATTGAGATACACCGTCTCTCCGGCCTCCCACGTGTCGCCGATGCCGACCTGCGGCGGGTTCCCGCCGCTCGATTCAGTGAACTTCTCGCGCGTGCTTGCGTAGGCGTCTCTCGGCGCGGTACTGCTCCCGGGAGCGCTCCCGATATCGAGCTTTTTCGAGCCGATGACGTAGAGGCGATTGGTCCGAACGGAGTCGCCCGCGTCGAGCGTGACTGCGACGATTTCACCATCGTCGACGAGTCTGTGCGAAACGTCGATAGTCGGTGCTGGAGACGGCGCAGACGACGCCTCGGCGAGGAGGAACGTCGATGTCGTCGCAGCGAGGATGACGACGATGGCCACCAGAAGAATCGTCGCGATGACCTGCGAAACACCGCGGTCGTCACGTCTCAGCGTTCCGGACATTGTTGTCACTGAAGATTCATACTTGAAGTATCTACCGTCATCGAGCACGTAGGTGAGTCACTAGTCAGCAATCGTTTCCCCGGTCAGCCACCAATCGCTTCCCCGGTGTGTTTACGCCGCCTGCGTTCGACCCAACGGACAATGGCAGACACCGACGTCGAGTCGAACCCGTATCTCCGCGACCCGCCGACGGAGTTCGAACCCGCCGAAGAACTCCCACGAGAGGAGGCAGAAGCGCAAGCGTCACTCCTCCGAGACGCCATCCGCGAACACGACCACCGGTACTACGTCGAGGCCGAACCGCTCATCTCTGACGCCGCCTACGACGCCCTCTTTTCTCGACTGCTCGCGCTCGAAGGGACGTTCGACCTCGACACGACCGACAGCCCGACGAGTCGTGTCGGCGGCGAGCCAATCGAAGCGCTGGAGACGGTCGAACACGTCGCACCGATGCTCTCTATCGACCAGAGCACCGACGCCGAGGACTTACGTGAGTTCGACCAGCGCGTTCGCCGCGAAGTCGGCGACGTGGCCTACGTCTGCGAACCGAAGTTCGACGGCCTCTCGGTCGAAGTCGTCTACGAAGACGGGCAGTTCGCCCGCGCCGCCACCCGCGGCGATGGCCAACGCGGAGACGACGTGAGCGCGCAGGTGAAGACGATTCCGACGGTTCCGCTCCGTCTTCGGGGCGACTACCCCGAGACACTCGCCGTTCGGGGCGAAGTGTACATGCCTAAACCGGCGTTCAACGACCTGAATCGCCGCCGCGTCGAGGCGGGCGATGACCCCTTCGCCAACCCCCGAAACGCCGCCGCCGGGACGATTCGAAACCTCGACCCGAGCGTCGTCGCCGACCGCCCGATGGCGGTGTTCTTCTACGACATCCTCGACGCGAGCGAGACGCCCGACTCGCAGTGGGAGTCGCTCGACCGCCTGCGGGACTGGGGGCTCCTCGTCGCCGACGAACTCGACCGCGTCGAGGACGTGGACGGAGCAATCGACTACCGCGACCGCATGCTGGAGGCCCGCGACGACCTCGACTACGAAATCGACGGGACCGTCATCAAGGTCGATTCGCGGGCGGCCCGCGAGGAGTTGGGTGAGAAAAGCAGGTCGGTCCGCTGGGCCTTCGCCTACAAGTTCCCGGCCCGTCACGAGGTGACGACGATTCGGGACATCGTCGTGCAGGTCGGCCGAACGGGACGCCTGACGCCCGTCGCCCTCCTCGACCCGGTGGACGTGGGCGGCGTGACCGTCTCGCGGGCGACCCTCCACAACCCGGACGAAATCGACTCTCTCGGCGTCGCCGTCGGGGACCGCGTCCGCGTCAAGCGCGCTGGCGACGTGATTCCACAAGTCGTCGAGGTGGTCGAAGCCGACGAGCAACAGTCGTCGGCCCGCCGGACAGACTCCGGCGAAAACGCCAGCGGACACTACGAGTTCCCCGACGAATGCCCCGTCTGCGGCAGCCCCGTCGACCGCGACGGCCCGCTGGCGTTCTGTTCCGGCGGTCTCTCCTGTCCCGCACAGCGCGAGGCGTCCATCGGCCACTACGCCACCAAGAGCGCGATGGACATCGACGGCCTCGGCGAAGAGCGCGTGGCGCAACTCGTCGACGCCGGACTCGTCGAATCAGTGGCCGACCTCTACGACCTCACGGTCGAGGAGTTAGTCGAGTTAGAGGGCTGGGGCGAAACGAGCGCCCGGAACCTCGTCGAGGCCATCGAGGAGTCGAACGAGCCATCGCTCGATTCGTTCCTCGTCGGCCTGAGCATCCCCGAAGTCGGCGAAGCGACCGCCCGCGCGCTCGCCCGCGAGTTCGGGTCGATAGACGAGTTCCCCATCGGCGAGGACGTTCTGGATCCCCGGTTCGACGAGTTCGAAGCGCGGCTGACGACCGTCCCCGACATCGGAGAGACGGTCGCTCACCGCGTCCGCGACTTCTTCGAGAACGAGGACAACCGCGCCGTAATTCGCTCGCTTCTCGACCACGGCGTCGAACCCGAGTCTGTCGAGTCCGGCGGCGACGAACTCGCCGACCTCACCCTCGTCGTGACGGGGGCGCTCGCCGTGAGCCGAGGCGACGTCCGCGAACTCGTCGAAGCCCACGGCGGCAACGTGACTGGCTCCGTCTCCGGCAACACCGACTACCTCGTCGTCGGCGAGAATCCGGGGCAGTCGAAGCGGGACGACGCCGACGAGCGCGGGGTGCCGACGCTCGACGAAGACGAGTTCGCGGCGTTGTTGGCGGAGCGCGGTATCGAGTATCCGCCGGCGTAAGCCTGCAAAAACGGGTCGGCAGCTGGGAAACAGTTCGGCGGCCGAATCAGAGGTCGGCAGCCGAAGTAGAGGTCGGCAGCCGAGTCAGAAACCGGCAGCCGAGTCAGAGGTCGGACTTCTGGAACGACCGGTAGCCGAGAATCGGCGGAATCGCAATCCACGCGAGCAGAACCACGAGGATGAATGGCCCCGAGAGGTACACCGGAATGGACTCCTTGAGGATTGGCTGGAGAACCAGCGACTCCTGCAGTCCGGCCTTGAACAGACGGGCGGCCGCGGCCGACCCGTACAGTTGCGCGATGAGCGTCTCGTAGGCCCGAAGCGGGTTCAGGTACTTGATGAACAGCCGCGTGAGGACGATTTGCTCGGCCGCCATCGGGTCGATTCCGGGGACCTTGCCCGCGGCCCAGTTGAACAGGCGCGGAATCCCCGTCGCCACCGTAGACCAGAGGACGGCGAAGATGAAGTACAGGCCGATGGTGCCGAACAGCGCCTGTCGCGGCGTGTTCGACGACGCCGAGAGCCAGATGCCGATGGAGACGAACGCCGTCGCCAGCAGACCTGAAAGGGCGACCTGTCCGGCGAAGGAGACGAACGCCACCTGCGCGCCGGTAAAGAGCATCGCGAAGAGCGCGATGACGAAGCCGACGAGCATCGAAGCGACGACGACGAGCGTCCGGCCGATGAGCTTCCCGAACACCACGTCACGGCGGGAGTTCGGCAGCGAGAGCAGGAGCTTCAGCGACCCGGACTCGCGCTCGTCGATGAGAGAGCCGTGCGCGGTCACGAGCGCGATGAGCGCCAAGACGAACCCGAGCATCCCCGCGTAGGAGAAGCTAAACAGGCCGCCGGGCGCGGTTGTGAGGCCGAACAGCGACTCGGAGTTCGCACCCGCTCCTTTGAGCAGGACGCCGTAGAACAGCACGGTCGAACCACCGATGAGGAGCGCGAAGAACACCGTCAGCCCCATGAGCCACCGCGAGCGCAACGCGTCGCGGAAGTCCTTTCTGGCGACTGATTCGAGCGTCATGCCGGGACCTCCTCTCGGTCGTCTTCGGTGTACGCGAGGAAGATGTCCTCCAGCGACGCCGAGTCGGTCTCGAAGTCGGCGACGGTCGCACCAGACGATTCGACGGCTTCGATGACGTTCGTCTTGGCGTCGGGCTCACAGGCAACGACGAGTTTGTCGCCGTCGTGGTCGACAGACGAGACGCCACTGACGGCGCGGACTGCTTCGAGGTCCGCATCGCCGTCGACCTCCAGTCTGAGGACGGACTCCGATTCGAGTTTGTCTCGGAGGCTGTCGAGGCTGTCTTCGGCGATGAGTTCACCCTCGCGGAGGATGCCGACGCGGTCACAGACCGCTTCGACCTGCCCGAGCACGTGCGACGAGAAGAACACCGTCGCACCGCGGTCGGCCTCGGAACGGACGATTTCGCGCATTTCCCGCGCACCGGCGGGGTCGAGTCCTGACGATGGCTCGTCGAGGATGAGCAAGTCGGGACTGCCAGCGAGCGCCATCGCGAGTGCGAGGCGCTGCGACATCCCTTTCGAGTACCCGCCAGCGCGGCGGTCAGCGTCTTCTTGGCTGAGGCCGACTCTGGAGAGCAGTTCGTCGGGGTCGTCGTCGGATTCTTTCGACTCGATAGCGAATTCGACGTGTTCGCGACCGGTGAGACGGTCGTACACGTCGTATCCTTCGGGGAGGACGCCGGTACGGCGACGAACGGCGACACTGTCTTCTTGGGCGTCGTGTCCGAGGACACGGACTGTGCCACTCGTCGGGCGCACGAAGTCGAGGAGCATGTTTATCGTAGTGGATTTGCCGGCCCCGTTGGGACCGAGGAATCCGAAGACCTCCCCCTCCTCGACGGTGAACGAGAGGTCTCTGACGGCGGTCACGACATCGGCTTCGGTGGAGGACCGAAGTGAATCGAGGACACCACTGTCGTCCCCGAACCGTTTCGTTACGCCGTCCAGTTCGATGGCGGCCATGGGCGGGCTTGTGTGGTGCTGGGATATAGGGTTTTAGGTGCGAGAATCAACTCGGATAACGGAATGATAGCCTGACTGAGCAGTTGTACGCCGTCGAGACCCGATAGCTCCGTGCAGACCGGCGACTTCGTTCAAATAGACGTCTTCGCTCAGACCTCGTCGTCGGGAGCGTGCGACTCGGCCATCTTCGTCGCTTCGGCGGCGTATCGCTCCTGAAGCGACTCGTCGGTAACGGGTTCGAGGTTCTTCTTCGGCGCTTCGATGGCGGCCGTCGTCACCATCCGCCGCTGGTGCATGACGGCAGCCGCGAGTTCCTTCCGAAGTTCGTACTCGCCGTCGGTCGTCGCGTAGATGAGAACGATGAGGTCCCGGTCGTCGTACGACCGTTCGACCAGCCACAACTGGACACTGTCGTCGGTGTCGGCCATGCCCCGTCATTTGGCGGGGGCTCCCTTACGAGTGGCGCATCACGCGACTGCCCGCGGCAATGGCCAACTGTCGGTTCCGGCTTAGGACTGTGCGCCGGTCAGCTCTTCGACTTCGACCGCGAGCGACGACAGCGCCTGCGTGCTCTCTTCTGTCGCCGTGACGATGCTCTCGACGGCCTCTTCGGTCTCGACGGTTCGGTCGTGAACGTCTTCGATGGTCATCGTCAGGTCCTCGACCGACTCGGCCTGTTCGTCGGTCGCCCGCGACACCTCGGCGACGCCGTCGGCAGCAGTGTCGATAGCCTCGGCAATCTCTTCGAACGCTTCCAGCATCTCGGTGATGCTCTCGTCTGCGTGTTCGATTCGGTCGTTGGACTCGGTCGCCGCGTGGACTGCGTCGTCGGTTCGGTCCTGGATACCCTCGATTTGCTCGGTGATGTCTTCGGTGTGCTGTCGGGTCTCGTCGGCCAGCGACTTGACCTCCTCTGCGACGACGGCGAACCCGTCGCCGTCCTCTCCGGCGCGTGCCGCCTCGATGTTGGCGTTGAGCGCGAGGAGGTTCGTCTGCTCTGCGACCTCGGAGATGACTTCGACGACGGCTTCGATGTCGTCCATCCGCTCGCCGAGTTCGGTCACGCGGTCGACGAGTTCGTCACCCATCGTGACGACGCTCTCGGTCGCCTCGCGCGCCTCGCTGTTGGCTTCGCGGCCCTCTGCAGTGGCCTGACGAGCCTCGGCGGCCGCGGTATCGACCTCGTCGGCCGTGGCAGCCACTTCCTCCATCGTCGCGCTGAACTGCTGCATCTGCGTCGACCCCTCGTCGAGGAGTTCCCGCTGGGCTTCGACGTTCTCGGCGATTGCGTCCGCCGCGGAAGCAGCGCGAGTGACCGCCGCAGTCGCCGTGTCCGTCTCCTCTTCGACGTTCGTCGCGAGCGTCGAGAGTTTGCGCGCCGTCTCGTTCACGGAATCGACGACGACGAGGAGTTGGTCGTCGATGACCTCCTCGCGCTCGATTGTCGCGCGAGCGTCGAGGTTCCCCGCCGTCAACTGGGTCAGTGTCGTCTCGACTTCCTCGACGAGCGCCGCGACCTCCTGGTGGCGCTCGACTTCGTCCGTCCGGTTCCGAACGGTCTGGAGGACACCGACGAGGTCGCCACCCTCGTAGAGTGGCATCGCGGTGTGGCGCGCGTGGCATGTTGCACCGCTCGCGTCGGTGAACGTCTCCTCCTCGGCGTAGAGCATCCGCGAGGAGTCGTCGAGTACGATACCGTCGTTTTCGCTCGCTGTCTCGGGCTGTTGGAGAACTGTCCCGGCGAGAACCGAATGGGCGGGGTCGCCGTAGAACAGTTCGCCGAGGTCTGTCCGGCCGAGTGCCGCGTCGTCGGACGTTCCCGTCAGCGACTCGACGCCGGAGTTCCACGCGGCGACTCGTCCCTGTTCGTCGAGAACGAACGCCGGGAGGCCCACGCCGTCGAGAAGGACGTCGTCGTCGACGTTCAAATCCGGTGCAGCAGTCGCAGCCGCAGTGCCACCGTCAGTGAGCGGCGTCTGTCGGCCAAACCAAGAGCGGAGACGTTCGAAGATTCCCACTGGCATATCACGGTTGTTGCCGACCCTCACACGAGTAACTTTCGTGATAATTATCAATCTCGATAATAAACCAACAACCATGGTGTCTGTTGAATACTGTTGAACAGTATCAGCCACGAGGTTTCGGCGAGGGGAGATACAGGTCGTCTTCGACACGCAGAAACCGGCAACACAGACACCGAGTGACGGCCCGACGCGTCAGCCTCAAGCCGTTCGCGGAGTAACCCCCGACGATGGACGCAGGCGCGGTCACAGAGCGAGCAAACGCGTTACCGGCCGACCCCGGCGTCTACCAGTTCGTCGCCGGAGAGACAGTACTGTACGTCGGCAAAGCGGTCGACATTCGCGCCCGTGTCAGGTCGTACGCAGACCCTCGCTCCGAGCGAATCGCCCGGATGGTCGACCGGGCGGAGACTATCGACTTCGCCGTGACCGACACAGAGACACAGGCGCTCCTTCTCGAAGCGAACCTCATCAAGCGACACCACCCTCGGTACAACGTTCGCCTGAAGGACGACAAATCGTATCCACTCGTCCAGTTGACCGACCACCCCGTGCCTCGAATCGAGGTGACGCGTGACCCGGAAGACTCGGCGACCGTCTTCGGCCCCTTCACCGACAAGGGACGCGTCGAGACGGTCGTGAAGGCACTCCGGGAGACCTACGGCCTTCGCGGGTGTTCGGACCATAAGTACGCCAATCGAGAGCGGCCGTGTCTGGACTACGAGATGGGTCTCTGTACGGCACCGTGTACGGGCGAGATAGCCCACGATTCCTACCGAGAAGACGTGGAATCGGCCGTTCGGTTCTTTCAGGGTGAGACGGGCGTCCTCTCTGACCCCTTGCGACGCGAGATGGAAGCCGCCGCACAGGACGAGGCATTCGAGCGCGCCGCGAACCTTCGGGACCGCCTCGACGTAGTCGAATCGTTCCACGGTGGCGGCGAGGAAGCCGTCGCCGCCCAGTCAGACGAACGGGCAGTAGACATCCTCGGCGTCGCCTTGCGCGGCGACGACGCGACCGTGGCCCGTCTCCACTCCGAACGCGGCCAGTTGGTCGACCGAACGCGACACCACCTCGACGCACCCGAAGGCGAGGACCGAACCGCAGCGGTCCTCTCGGCGTTCCTCGCGCAGTTCTACGCCGAGCGCGACCTCCCGGACGCGGTCGTCCTCTCGGAACATCCAGACGACCGAGACGTGGTGAACTGGCTCGAATCCGAAGGCGTCGGCGTCCGCGTACCCGGTGCAGGCCGCGAGGCGAAACTGGTCGAACTCGCGCTGAAGAACGCCCGCAGGCGTGCTGGCCGCGACGACGGGCTCGCGACGCTCGCCCGCGAATTGAATCTCGACGTGCGCCGCGTCTCCCGAATCGAAGGCTTCGACGTGAGCCACGCACAGGGAAAAGCCGTCGTCGGAAGCGACGTGTGTTTCGTCGACGGCGCGGCCGAGACCGGCGATTATCGGAGGCGGCGACTCCCCGAGCGCAACGACGACTTCGCCAACATGCACGAGTTGATTCGCTGGCGGGCGACCCGCGCACTGGAGGGGCGCGACGACCGACCTGACCCCGACTTACTCCTCATCGACGGCGGCAAAGGACAGTTGAACGCGGCACTCGACGCACTGGAAACGACGGGGTGGGACGTGCCCGCGGTCGGCATCGCCAAGGACCGCGAGTTGGTCATCACACCCGAGCGAACCTTCGACTGGCCGGACGACGCGCCGCACCTCCACGTCCTCCAACGCGTCCGCGACGAAGCACACCGCTTTGCGGTTCAGTATCACCAGACCCTCCGCGACGAGGTGAAGACCGTCCTCGACGACGTGTCCGGTATCGGACCGAAGACTCGGCGCGCACTCCTGACGCGCTTTGGAAGCGTCGAAGGCATCCGCGAGGCGTCAGTCGAGGACCTGCTGGACGTTCCGGGTGTCGGCGAGAAGACCGCCGACGAGCTTCGGCGACGGCTCTGAAGCCTCAGTCGAGTGCGTCGACGTCGAACACCGACGACCGAAGCAGAAGTCCCACGGCGACCACAGTCCACGGAACGACGACGACTGCCCCGACGACAGTCGGTCCGAGAAGGGCGGGCGTCTCCGGGGTCGAAAACAGCACGCCGAGAGAGCCGACCGCGTTGATAACGCCGTGCGCGACGGCAGCGGGCCACACTGACTCCGCGCGGAGCGCGACCCACGCGAGAAACGTCCCGGTCGCCGTCGTCATCCAGACCATCGCCAGAAATCCAGTCCACGGCGCGCCGACGTAGCCGACGCCGTAGTTGTATCCCAGCGAGACGAGCGGCCAGTGCCACGCGCCCCAAATCACACCAAGGCCGACGATAGCGCGCCAGCGACCGAGTGGGAGGAGTTTCTGGAGGAGATAGCCCCGCCAGCCGAACTCCTCGCCGAAGGCGAAGGCGGCGTTGAGCGTCGCCCCGAGGACGAGCGCCTGCACGAGTTGTGCGACAAGCACGACCTCGATGGGCGCACCTGGCGGGAGGAATTGCCGAAGGACGGTCAAGTCCGCGTCGAAGTACGCCGGGAAGAACGCGAAAAACAGCGCCACACCGGCAATCGAGAGGCCGAGCGGCGCGAGCCACGCGACGAGGTACGTCCGACCGTTCGACCGAATGGCAGGGCGGAGTCGCAAGTCGTCCCACTCCTCGTCTGTCACAGCGCGCGTGACCACGTTTGCGACGGCCGGTGAGAACATGTAGAACGTACTGACGAGGACGAGCCAGAGTGGAAGGCCCGGAATTACCTCGGGGGAGTCGGTCAGCCCACCGAGCGAAAAGACGACCAGTGCTGTGAGACCCGCAAGCCCGAACGCGACGAGGAGGAATATCGTGATTCGCCGCGTTTCCAGCGACTCGAAAGACGAGTCGGTGACGGTCGACATACGAGGACTGTCGGGTGAACGTGAGAAAACCTTTGTCGCGTTGGAGTACCGCGGGAGCGTCTCGTTCGTGACGAGAGAGACAGGTGTGTCAGCGTGACGCGGCGGGTCGGCCAGTGCGGCCAAAAAGTCAGTGTTAGACCGGAGTTTAGTGCGGAGTCGCTCCGAAGCGTCCAGTTTACGCGATTTTGTTGTACTGGTCGCGGAGCTTCTCGGCGGCGTCGTCCATGAGGTCGGCCTCGTAGTCGTCGAGGTCCCACTCGACGACCTCTTCGATGCCGTTCGAGCCGAGTTTGACGGGGACGCCGAAGGCGGTGTCCTCGTAACCGTACTCGCCGTCGAGGACGAGCGAACCGGGGAGCACTTCGCCGGTGTCGTGCAGGACGGCCTCGACCATGTGGGCGACGCCGGTCGCCGGACCCCACTGGGTCGCGCCCTTGCGCTCGATGACGTCCATCGCGGACTCCTTGAGGTCGCCGAGAATCTCGTCCTTCTCGTCGGCGGAGAACTCGGGGTCGTTGCCGTTGACGCGAACCTTCGAGAAGACGGGGACCTGCGCGTCACCGTGCTCGCCGAGGATGGTCGCGTCGACGTTCTTGACCGGCGCGTCGAAGCGCTGGCTCAGCACGTAGCGGAAGCGTGCGGAGTCGAGGCGGCCACCGAAGCCGATGACCTTGTGGCGGTCGCGGTCGCCCGTCTCGTACAGGTGACGGTTGAGCAGGTCGACGGGGTTCGACGTCGTAATAGAGACGAAGTCGTCGTTGTACTCCGCGAGCGAGGAGCCGATGTCGTCCATGATGGGGGCGTTGTCGCCCGCGAGGTCGATACGGGTCTGACCCGGCTGTCGCGGAATCCCCGCCGTGATGACGACCACGTCGGAGCCAGCGGTGTCCTCGTAGCCACCCTGCTTCACGACCGTGTTCGAGTCGTACGCGATGCCGTGGTTGGTGTCTGCCGCCTGTCCAACCGTCTTGTCCTCCATCTTCGGGATGTCCACGAACACCAGTTCGTCGCAGACGTCACGAAGCGCGAGGTTGTATCCAGCCGCAGCGCCGACCGTGCCGGCCGCGCCAATCACGCTAACTTTCGTCATACCACATTAATGAGGCCGTGGATTCCGAGTAAACGTTTCGGAACGAACACCATCGCGCCGTCTGTCGATTATATGTTCGACAATCGTCGAATTGTGTCGAGGGAGAAAAGCCGACAGTCACTGCTCGCGCGGCGTCCAGCGAACTCTCCGACGCCGTGGGGTTTTTCGACGTACGCGGCGTCCGATTGGACATGAGCGACTTCGACAAAGAGGCAGAGCGCCAACGGCTTCGAGAGAAGTACGAGCAGGACGAGGCGAAGCGTCGCTCGACACAGCGGATGAGCGAACTGCTCCTCAAGGGCGCGACGATGACCAACAAGCACTGCGACCAGTGCGGAGACCCCATATTCCGGTACGACGGTGAGGAGTTCTGTCCCACGTGTCAGGCCGGAGGGCAGTCTGCCGCGGCGGACGAGGGTGCTGCGGAGGCCGCGGGCGAGGCGAGTGCAGAACCTGACGCCCGGACCGTCGCCGAGGCTGATTCCGAGGCAGTCGCCGAGGCTGACGCCGGAAGAGTCGCGGAGACCGATGCCGGAAGAGTTGCTGAGGCCAACGCCGAGACAGTGGCTGGAAGCGACACCGTAGACAGAGAACCGACAGCCGCGACCGAAAACGTCGGGCAGTCGGCGGCGTCGGCGTCCGAACAGGCCGACGAACAGCTATCCGAACGTACGGCCGAGTCGAAGAACGGAGCGCGTCGGACGCGGCAGCGCGCATCCACGACGACGCGTGCTGTAGGTGGGGACATTTCGAGTGCGCGCGAATCGCTCGTTCGGACGCTGACGTGGGCGGCAACCGAGGCAGAAGCAACCGACGACCCGCGCCGCGCAGTCGAATATCTCTCTGCCGCGCGGGAGGCCGCAGAAGCCATCGACGCGCTCGACCGCTGACACCTGTCTACGCTACTCGACGACCGACGCGACGCTGAGTCAAACGTCGCGGCCGAGGCCGACGCTCCGTGTACTCGCAGTTCGAATCAGGCGACGCGCACGGTCCGCCCGTCGGACGGTGAGTACACGAAGTCGGGACCTTCCGGACGGTAGTGTTCTGATTCGGCGTACAGACTCTGCTCTTCTTCGCGTGGCACGTCGGTACAGAAGATGTCTCGGTCGTCCACCTGCACAGTCTCGTGCTGCGGCTTGCCGTAAAATGCACGCTGTCCGGTCGGCGTGTCGGTGTGCAGGGTTGTGTAACTCATATTCGAGTAGTAATTTTGTCGCCAACCACATAATGTTTTCCTAGAGACAACAACCGTGAATATTCGGGTTTGAAGACTTACGTCGGCTGGTTTGGGCGTCGGGTGTGACGACGGAAACCGGTTGTGAACTACTCACTCGCGGCTAATCGACCGACGTGGTCGTGGCTGATTCGAAACGAACACACAGAAATCTGCGAACAGTGCGTCGCAGGCCCGTCAGCGGTACTCGGACCCGACCACGTCGCGAATTCGTTCGGCGGTGACGGCACCGACGCCTGGTACTTCTTTCAGGTCGTCCTCGTTGGCCGTCATCACCGCTTCGACGCTACCCAGTTCTTCGAGTAGGTTTCGCGCCGTCACAGGGCCGATATCGGCGATTGCCGAGACGACGTACTCCTGCTGTTCGTCGAGTGTTTTCGCGCTCTTGCCGCCGTGGACGCTCACGGTACGCTCTCTGTCGGTCTGCTCGCGCGAGGCGATAGTTGCGAGCATCTCGGTGGTGTCGTCTTCGTCTTCGGTGAAGAGGACGCTCACGCCGAAGTCGACGGCGACAGAGGAGAGCGCGCCGCGAATCGCGCCAGGGTGGATGTTACGCTCTTCGTAGAGGCCGCGACCCTCGACGATGAGAAGCGGTCGGGCGTAGTGCCGCGTCAGGTCCGCAATCTGGTCGAACAGCGAGCGGTCGCCCTCGGTGAGCGTATCGAGGAAGTCTGCCACGCTCTTGCGTTCGACCGCGACGCGGTCCGAGAGGACGTAGTCGCCGACTGCGAGCGTTTCGAGTCGCGTCGTCAGGTCGTCGCGCTTCGAGAGCGTTCGTGCGATGTTGGAGTCGAGTTCGCGCTGGTCGACGACGATTTCCACACCGTCGTCGGTCCCGGCTTTGGCGATGGTTCCAGTGTCGTCATCGCTGCCGTCACGTTCACTTTCGGTATCAGACTCGGTTGCACTCGAACTGTCGCCGTCACGCTCCTCGTCGGGTTCGGCGCGGGCCAACTCCTCGTCTGTCGGTCCGAAGTCGGCGAGGCCAGATTGGCCGTCTGTCGCCTCGGCGGCCGCAACTGCCTCGCGTCCGCCGTCGTCGGTCGAACCCGCACCAGCGACCCCCTCGTTTCCGGTGGACGTTCCTGAACGTTCGGGAGCGTCTTCGTCATGCTCGGCGGCCTCGCCACCGTTTCCGGCGAACGCCGAGAGGTCGCGTTGCGAGTGGTCGAGTTCGGCTTCGATGTCCGAGGCCGCACCCTTGAGCGAGCGCAGTTCCTTTTCCATCGTCTTCTCGCGGCGGCGCGAAATCCAGAAGTACGCCTCGTCGCGGGTGTCTTCGGCGAGTAAGACGACGACGCGACCGTCGGCCTGTCGTCCGGTCCGGCCCTTCCGCTGGATGGACCGAATCGCCGTCGGAACGGGTTCGAAGAAGAGCACGAGGTCGACCTCGGGCACGTCCAGTCCCTCCTCGGCGACAGACGTCGAGACGAGGACTTCGAACTCGCCGCTTCGGAACTTGTCGAGGGCCTCCTGTTGTTCCTTCTGCGACATCCCGTCAGACCCGTCGCGGTCGCCCTGTCCGACGAATCGCCGGACTGAGAAGCTCTGCGAGAGGAATTCGGTGAGTGCCTCCGCCGTGTCGCGCGACTCGGTGAAGACGATGACGCGCTCGCCGTCGCGGATGCCGAGCGTCTCCGCGAGGAGGATTCGGGTCTCCCGGAACTTCGGGTGGAGTCCGTCGAACGACTCGGCTTTCCGCATCGCCTCGCGCACCTTCGGTTCGGCGACGAGGCGTTGGCTCGCCTTCGACGCGCCGGACGAACGGGCGGCGTTGCGCTGGCGTTCGAAGTACCGCCGAACCGACTCGACGGACTGCGTCTCGACCAGTTCGACCGCCCGGCGTAGTTTCATCACCTCCGCGTGCGTTGACATTCCTTTGTAGCCCTCCGACTTGTCGGCGTTCATCAGGCGCTGAAGCTCCGCGCGCATCCGGTTGAGCTTCTTCTGTGAGACGTCGGGTTTCGTCGATTTGGTGACGCCCAACTGCTTGAGTTTCTCCAGTCGGTCGGTGATGACCTCGTTGAGCGCGTCGCGTATCTCCAGAATCTCGTCGGGGAGTTGGATTCGGTTCCACTCGACGTCCGTGTCGTGAGTGTAGTCAGAGACGTCGGCGTCCTCCTCGGTCATCACCTCCACGTGGACGATTCCGAGGTTCTCACAGACTTCGAGGATAGCTTCCTCGTCGCCACCGGGAGACGCGCTCATCCCGGTGACGAGTGGGTTTTCGGCGTCGGCGTGGTAGCGCTCGGCGATGTAGACGTACGCGTAGTCGCCGCTGGCGCGGTGGCACTCGTCGAACGTGAGGTGCGTCACGTCGCGCAGCGAGACGCGGTTGCCGATGAGGTCGTTTTCGACGACCTGCGGCGTCGCGATGACGATTTGGGCGTCGTCCCAGAGCTCGGCGCGGTCGTCGGGGCGAACGTCGCCGGTGAAGACGACGATGTCCTCGTCGGGGATGTCGAGTGCTTCCCGATAGAAGTCCGCGTGCTGCTGGACGAGCGGTTTCGTCGGCGCGAGAAACAGCGACTTCCCACCGACCTCGTGTAACCGCTGGGCGGTGACAAGAAGGCTGACCGTGGTCTTTCCGAGACCAGTGGGAAGACAGACGAGCGTGTGGTCGTCGCGCGCTGCACCCGCGAGTCGTATCTGGTAGAGCCGCCGCTCGATGAACGACGGGACGAGCAACGGGTGGTCGACGTACGCGACATCCTCGGAGGACGGCATCGGTGGCGATTACGCGCCCTCGCCGATAAGGGTTCGCAGAGTACGGTGAAAGTGAACGAGGATGACTGTCAGCGGTTCCGACGGACCACGGTCAGCGTGTGCCGTCGGCGGTTTCGAAGTCGTGTTCGTCTGGACGCGGGTCGGGCAGCGACGCACCCACGAGCGCCGCCCATTCTGCGACCTTGTTGTTGTTGTACGAGTTGGACATAGCGCTTCCCCTAGGAGGATATACTCTCAACTATCGTATATAATGATTGTGCCGGTCGGGTGTCGAGTTGTGACCGCCGACTCGAAGACGAGGCGAGGCAGGAATCCTACCGAAACGGGATACTACGCAGTTCGAGGCGAAACGAAGGGGTAGTGCGGGGTTTGACGTCTGCGTTCTCAGTCGTCGCGGTCGCCGGGCCCCCACGAGTCGGGAACCTCGATAACGTACCGACCATCCTCGCGAAGCGAGATGATGTACTCGTCTCGGTCGTACAGTTCCATGAGGTTGAGTTCGTACTGACCGGGATTGACGATTTTGATGCTCTCGAACTGGTCGTTGAGTTCCTCTCGCAGTTGGTCGAGGTCGGGGCGGTCGTCGGACGGTGGCTCGACGACGTGACCGTCGGCGTCCGTCGGCACGTCAGCAGGCGCGTCTACTTGGGGCTGCTGTGGGTCCGACGGAGGCTGTTGGGCTTCCGACGGAGGCTGTTGGGCTTCCGACGGAGGTTGTTGAGCGTTCGACGGAGGCTGCTGCGATTCGGTCGTCTCCCTCGGAGGTTCGCGCTGGGGCTTGTCGTCTTGGTTACGGCGAGACGAATCGAGCGCTGCGAGTTCTTCGGGAGTGACGACGTCGCTTCTGGCGCTCCGCTGGGAATTGTCCTCTTCGTCTTCGGTCCGCGCGCGAATCCCGCGGTTCGTCTTCCGAGGCGACCGCTGGGTAGACCGTTCCGACCCTTCTCCCGGGTCCGGTCCGGTCGACGAAACGGCGTCTGGCCTATCGTCACGTGCCGAGGCGGGTTCCGGTTCGGTTCCAGATTGCGACGGCCACTCGCCCCATCCGCGTTCCGTCGCGTCGTCTTTCGACGTCCGCTTCGAGTCCGCACGGTCGTCAGTGCGTGTCTGTGGAGGCTGCCGCTCTTGCGGGGGCTGTCGGTCCGGTTCCCGTCGAGAGTCCGAGCTGCGTTGTGGGTCCGGGCCGCGTTGTGAATCCGGGTCGCCCCCAGCGTCCGAGTCGCGGGGTGAGTCGCGTGTCGGTTGGGACTGCGAGTTCACCCAGTCTTGAACTGTGGTCTCTTCGTCTTCTGTCGTCGGTCGTGCGTCGTTTTGGGCCGCCCGGCGGCGAACCGCGTCGGCCGCAGACGATGTCAAGTCCTGTGAACCGGCGCTGTCGGACGCGCCAGTGTTGTCACTCCCGTCGGCACTGCCAGTATCGCTGGTCGTGCTCGCGGGTTGGAACTGGAACTTGTTACCGCCGCAGCTCGGGCACCCCGAAAGCATCTCTTTGGAGCCGTCGGGGAACACCTTACCGCACGTCGTACATTGGTGTGGCATGGTAGATGGTGGCGCCGGGTGGCGCAGTTCGTGTCTCGCGTCCGCTCCTTACTTCCGCGAGACGAGTGCGCTGATGAGATTCTCGTCTTTGTGGAGCGTCTGAATCTGGTTTGCAGGACCGATGACCGTGAGCTTCTGTGTCGATTGCCGACCCATGAGTCGGTCGAGGAAGCTCTGGTCTGCGGCCTGCGAGCGCGGATACGTCTCTATCTCGATGCCATTGAACTCGTCGGGGCTGATTTCGGCCATCGTCACCTCGATGAGTTTCGACTCTTCGTCGGGTGAAAGACCCTCTTCGAGGATGACGATGTTCCCGTCGCGAACGCCGTCGAGGATGAGACGAATCTTCTCCATGCTGGTGAGACTCGCCATCCGACTCCCACTGAAGAGGTCTATCTGAACCCCACCAGAGCCGTTTTCGGATGTCGTTGCTTCAGGCATAGTGAATCACGCGAAGTACTCCGCGATTTTGGCGTACACTTCGTCCATGTTCTCGCCCTCGAGGGCCGACAGTTCGACCGTCTCGTGTTGCGGGTACGCGTTCGAGATACGCTCGACGTTCGAGTCTTCGAGGTCGATCTTGTTCGCGAAGATGAGAACCGGCAGGTCCTGGCTCTCGATGATGCCGATGAGCATCGTGTTGACCTGCGATATCGGGTCCTTCGTGCTGTCGAGGACGTAGATGACGCCGTCGACGTCTTCGCGGAGCCAGTGCATGGCCTCGGCGACCCCCTCTGTCGCCTCGCGAGACCGGCGCACGGCGTCTTCTTTTTCCATGTCGTGGTCGAGGAACTCCTTATAATCGACCTTCGTCGTGACACCCGGGGTGTCGACGATGTCGATAGTGACCTTCTTGCCGTTTCGCTCGATTTCGACGTTTTCTTTCCGTCGAGCGCGGCGGGTCTCGTGAGGGATGTGGCTCTCGGGACCGATTGCGTCACCGGTCCAATCACGGGCGATACGATTTGCGAGAGTCGTCTTCCCGGCGTTAGGCGGGCCATAGATACCGATTCGCTTTGGCTCGCTCTCCGAAAAGAGCCGGTCGACGACTCGTGAGATGCTGTCTCTGAGATCTGTGAGCAGTCCCATCCTGGGCCTCCCGCACCTCCCGAACGCGTCGTGGAGGGCGTATGGAGGTATCACCCAACCGGACTCACTTAAGCACTACGTCAGACACCAGTCACGTTTTAGACAGGATACTGTAAATAATAACTCTCTATCATATTGGTCCGAACGACAGAGAGCGTAATTTCGATGCTTAATGTCCACCACGAATGGGTGCTTCATCGTGGTGTTCTCTCACGCCATCTGTCGATAATGGAGGATTATATCTGCTACTTTGGCCGTGCGAGCGCACACGAAGTGGAGGGGTTCGCGAGAGACACCATGAGAAGATATAGCATGAAGGTTGCAGGAGAATGAATTTACAGACCGCTGTGAAAACGGTTGACGAACCGGTAAATCGGTGAATCGGTATCCAAGGGGAGACAACTCGGGCAGTCCTCGCGTATCGATGACTGCGCCGATTCGACTCGAATGCACGTTCACTCGAAGGGTTGTTTTTCGACTCGAACGCACCAGCCAGCGCGTGGTACACCCGTTCAGCACGTACCTCTCGACTAAGTCGTACTTCACCCGGCGAGCACAGACACGTGGTCTTCCCGGCCGACCGTATTCGTCGAACTACCGGAACGATGACGACAGGTCATCCGATCAATCGAAGCGACACCTGCCTACAGCCTGCGACGCCTAGCCACGAACTACGACGCCCTGTCAAACGGTGTGAGTGCTGTGGACACGAAACAACACGGGGGCAACACCCCCACCCCTTCGTTTCAGGTGGAACGGGCCGAAGGGGTGTGGGGGTGTCGACCGCTAGACGGCGGTCGGATGTTAATTCTAACAGAAGCAACCACAATAATAACGCCTTTTTCTCTAGTACGGATATGGTAGGCCAACCACCGATATAAAACCACCTGTTTCTAAAACTCGTCGTGACCCCCTCCCCACTGTTTCTCGCCTCCACCCGAAACAAAGGGGTGTGGGGCATTCGAGACCCAGGCGTTTCCCGTCGAACTGGAAACCACGACTTAATTCCACCCGAAATCCCTCGCTCATTTCTCCGATACAACCGCTCTCGACGAGCCTCACGCCAGATTCGAAAATATGGCTCTCCACACGAAATGAGGGGGTTGTCACACCAAATCTTTCGTGTCTAGACGAGTCTCTGCCTCCACAGACTCATGGAGGTTCGGTGGAAGAACGTGAACCGAACAAAGACGGCAGCGTCACAACAGTTCGGATTCAGTTGTAACAGTCTTCGGTTTCGATTGAGTCAGCGTCCGGTTTCGTTTGCGCATCTCTTGGCCCCGCTTACTTCCCGTCGACCAAGACTCACTCCCTCTTCGACCAGTGATCGTGATACTGACCAGATTCCAACCAACAATACTCTCCTAGTTGGCTGAATCCAGACCCACGCAAAACCGTACCGTGATAGAATGGAAACACACAGTCCAGATATTCGAACCGAAGCCATCCCTGTCTGTCGAATTCTGGTGTTTTGAACCGTGACGAGTAAGAGAAGTAAGACTTTTGTAGCAACTGTTCGTTTGGTTCCTTTGCATCATTTGGAATCGCCACTTTCGGATTCACGAGTTGGAACCGGAATTTCCCGGTATACGGCTCTTTAAACGCCGTTCTTGGCGATTATTCCACCCGAAACAGAGGGGTACACACGATGGACGACGACACACAACGAGGCGACAACCGTCGAGAGGGCACTGCAAGCGACGGGGATGCGGAGTCGACAGAACTCTCGGCTGAAGACATCGACATTCAGGCGAGTATCGGCCCCGACGCCGATGTTCCCGAGGACACTGACCTCGACCAGCACAAAGACCCCGACGTCGGACTCGACAAGGTCGTACTGAACGACGACGAGGAGTCGAAGGGACTGTTCGACGACTTACTCGCTGGCGAGCCAATCTTCGAGAACAAGGAGGTTCTTCGCCCGTCGTACACGCCGCACGAACTCCCGCATCGGACCGACCAAATCAACCAGATGGCGACGATTCTCGTCTCGGCACTCCGCGGGGAGACGCCGTCGAACATCCTCATCTACGGGAAGACCGGGACCGGAAAGACCGCGAGCGCGAAGTTCGTGAGTCAAGAACTCGAATCGACGTCCCAGAAGTACGACGTTCCGTGTGAAGTCGAGTATATCAACTGCGAAGTGACCGACACGCAGTATCGCGTGCTCGCGCAGCTCGCGAACAAGTTCATCGAGAAGAACATCGAACGCATCGAAGCCGAACTCGACCGACTCGACGAGATGCGAACCCGGGCGACCGAAGACCCCAACGCCCTCGACGACACGCCCTACAACTCTATCGCGGAGATAGACGAGCGCGCGGACGAACTCTCCGAGGACGCCGACGAGATGGAAACGGTCCCGATGACGGGGTGGCCGACCGACCGCGTCTATACGACCTTTTTCGACGCTGTCGACTACAAAGAACGCGTCGTCGTCATCATGCTGGACGAAATCGACAAACTCGTCGAGAAATCTGGCGACGACACGCTCTACAACCTCTCGCGGATGAACTCCGAGCTCGACAACTCTCGTATCTCTATCATGGGTATCTCGAACGACCTGAAGTTCACCGACTTCCTCGACCCTCGGGTCAAGTCGAGTCTCGGCGAGGAGGAAATCGTCTTCCCGCCGTACGACGCGAACCAACTCCGCGATATCCTTCAGCACCGCGCCGACGTGGCCTTCAAAGGCGGCGCACTGACTGACGACGTGATTCCGCTCTGTGCAGCGTTCGCCGCGCAGGAACACGGCGACGCCCGCCGCGCACTCGACTTACTCCGCACGGCCGGCGAACTCGCCGAGCGCGGACAGGCCGATACGGTCGAAGAAGCGCACGTGCGACAGGCGCAGGACAAAATCGAACTCGACCGCGTCGTCGAAGTCGTTCGAACCCTGCCGACGCAGTCGAAAATCGTCCTCTTCGCCATCATCCTGCTGGAGAAAAACGGCGTCCGAAACATCAACACCGGTGAGGTGTTCAACATCTACAAGCGCCTCTGCGAGGAAATCGACGCCGATATCCTCACTCAACGGCGCGTCACCGACCTCATCTCGGAACTCGACATGCTCGGCATCGTCAACGCCGTCGTCGTCTCGAAGGGTCGCTACGGCCGGACGAAGGAAATCAGCCTCTCGGTCCCCATCGACGAGACCGAGGCCGTCCTGCTCACGGACTCTCGACTCGGCGATATCGAGAGTGCCCAACCGTTCGTGCAAGCCCGGTTCGACAACTGACTGTTCTGGCTGTCCGAGTTCGAAAACAACTGACTGCTCCGGTCGATTCGAAACTGACTCTCTCCGTCTCAGGCAGCGACCGCCGACACAGAAGAAACAGGCCCCGTCGAAACGGAAACGGGTGAGACGGGTGTCGCTGCCGTCATCGTGTTCGCGAGCGTCAGTCGGACCCACCCGAGGAATGGAATCCGTACGCGAGCGACGCCCTGCACCCACGAAGGTCGAACCGGGTCGCTGATACTGCTCACTTGGTCGTATCGGGGGTTGTTGTCGCCTTTCGTGATGAACCCGTCGTAGGGTGCCGGGCAGTGTGCGAGTTCCTTGCAGTTGTCTGCCGACATGTACTCGGGGTTGGCCCTCTCGTACCAGTTTTCGCCGGACTCGACGTACAACATCGCCCGATGGATAATCGGCGGGCCAATCGAGCCGGGCTTGTGGTAGACGACGACGCTTCCACTCCCGCCGAACGAGCGATAGCCGACCTCAGACCCCGTTTCGGCGGTCACGACGGCAGTTCCATCGACCGCTGCGTCCGGGACGTAGCGGTCGGGTCCGGTGATGAAAATGAGGTCGCCTTTCTGCATGTGGGGTTCCATACTCCCACTCTCGACGGCGACCATCGGCGGCCACACCCCGCTGATCGCAAAGAGGAGCAGGCCGACGGCGAGGACAGCCGCGACGCTCGAGAGGGCTTCGCGGAGGAACAAAAACGGGCCGTCCTCGGCCGTCCAGAATCGGGTCAAGAGTCCCTCGTCGGAGTCGGAGGTGAACTCGCGGGGGGACGGGGGACCATCGTCAGCACTCATCACCCCTCGTTTAGTCGGACTGGGTTTCAACGTTCTGGGTTTCGGCACCCTTTTTGCTCCGCTTCGCCCACCTCGTCGTGTGCCTTTGGAGACGCCGGCGCGCATCGTCCGGGCACTGGTGAGTCGCGGCTACAACGCCGAACGCGAGGCCGTGACACTCATCGCAGGTACAGACGACCCGGGAGTCACGCTCGCCCAGGTCGTCGAATCGACACCGGACGACGCGCTCCGAATCACCGCTGACCACGTCCGCGAGGTGCTCGCGTCTGCACCCGCGACTGGACCATCTTCGTCTGCACCCGCGACTGACTCACCTTCGCCTTCGTCTGCACCAACTGGTCCCCCTGGGTCCGAATCCGAGAGCGGCGCAGCCGGCTCCGACCCCCCTGTTTCCGCTGCAACATCGGGAGACAACGAGGAACCTGTTGGAAAATCGACTCCACCTGAAGCGAAGGGGTCGGGGAGCGGGCGGAACCAAGATACGTCGCTTCGGTCGCTGGAAATCGCCAACGACATGACCGGGCAGTCGACCGGGACCGGCGAGTACGACGACTTCGTGAAGGTGTTCCGCGACCGCTACGAGAAACTCTCGAAGATGCTTCGCGGTCGGGTCAACCACCGGCCCGCGAAAGCCATCTCGAACATGTCCGGCGGGCAGGACGCCGAACTCATCGGCCTCGTCGACGACGTTCGCTCGACGAAGAGCGGCCACTGGATTGTCGACCTCGAAGACACGACGGGGACGTTTCCCTGTCTCGTGATGAAGGACAAGGACATCGCCAGCTACGTCGACGAACTCCTCCTCGACGAGTGTATCGCGGTGTCGGGAACGCTCTCGGGCGACGCGGGCATCCTGTTTGTCGACGACATGTACTTCCCCGACGTCCCGCGAAACCACCGAACCAACACCGCCGACCGCCACGTGCAGGCCGCGCTCATCTCTGACGTCCACGTCGGGAGTCAGGAGTTCATGGCCGACTCGTGGCACCGTTTTGCCGACTGGCTCCACACCGAGGAAGCCGAGAACATCGAGTACCTGCTTATCGCTGGCGACATGGTCGAAGGCGTCGGTGTCTACCCGAACCAAGACGAGGAACTCGACGTCATCGACATCTACGACCAGTACGAAGCGTTCTCGGAGTACCTCAAGGAAGTGCCCGGCGACCTCGACATCGTGATGATTCCGGGGAACCACGACGCGGTTCGACTCGCCGAACCCCAACCCGGATTCGACGACGAACTTCGGGATATCATGTCGGCTCACGACCCCCAGATTACGAGCAACCCTTCGATGGTCACGCTCGAAGGCGTCAACATCCTCATGTACCACGGCGTCTCGCTGGACGAGGTCATCGCCGAACTCCCGTCGGACAAGGCGAGTTACGACGAACCGCACAAGGCGATGTACCACCTCCTGAAGAAACGCCACGTCGCCCCGCAGTTCGGTGGCCACACGCGACTTGCACCCGAAGAACTCGATTACCTCGTCATGGAGCAGGTGCCCGATATCTTCCACACCGGCCACGTCCACAAACTCGGCTGGGGTAAGTACCACAACGTCCTCGCGGTCAACTCCGGGTGTTGGCAGGCCCAGACCGACTTCCAGAAGTCCGTCAACATCGACCCCGACGCAGGCTACGCCCCTATCGTCGACCTCGACACGCTGAACATGACGGTGCGGAAGTTCTCCTGAGCGAAGGAGTTCGTGGTCGGTTCCGACGGTTGTGCGCCCGCCGCGACCAGACCGCCGTCGCCTTATTATACCGACAGTCAGATGGAGGGGTATGTCTGACGACGTGCTGTTCGACACGGCGACGCTAAACGACCTGACGCTCGACAATCGCGCCGGTCTCGCGCCGATGACTCGTGTGAGCGCGACAGCCGACGGCCGGGCGACCGAGCAGATGGCGCGGTACTACGCGAAGTTCGCGGACGGCGGCTTCTCGTTTCTCGTCACTGAGGGCGTCTACACGGACGACACCTACAGTCAGGGCTATCTGAACCAGCCGGGTCTCGTCACCGAGGACCACGTCGAGGCGTGGACGCAGGTCACGGACGCCGTCCACGACACGGACACAGCAATCTTCGCCCAGTTGATGCACGCCGGCGCGCAGACGCAGGGCAACCCCTACACCGACGACGGCGACACAATCGCTCCCTCCGCGGTCCAACCGAACGGCGAAAAGTCCGAAGCCTACGGCGGAAGCGGCGAGTACGCGGTTCCACGGGGAGCGACCCAGGACGACCTCGACGAGGCTCGTGCGGGGTTCGTCGCGGCGGCGGAGAACGCGGCCGAAGCCGGGTTCGACGGCGTCGAGATTCACAGCGCAAACGGCTACTTCCTCAACGAATTCCTCTCTGCGGACGCGAACCGACGCGACGACGAGTACGGCGGCGCACCCGAGGACCGCGTTCGGTACCCCGCGGAAGTCGTCACGGCCGTCGCCGAGGCCGTTCCCGACGAGTACGTCGTCGGCGTGCGCGTCTCGCAGACGAAAGTCACCGACGACAGCTACGAGTGGCCCGAAGGAGAGGACGCCGCCGAGGTCTTCTTCCGCGAACTCTCTGCGGCCGGTGCCGACTACGTCCACACCGTCGACGCGAACGCTGCCGGGCCGACGTTCGGCGCTGACGGGCCGTCGCTCGCTGAAGCCGCGGCCACGTACGCCACAGCCGACACGGTCATCGTCGCAAACGGCGGTCTCGGCGACCCAGACGCGGCGCGCACGGCGGTCGAATCTGGTTCCGACCTCTTCACCTTGGGGACGAGCGCGCTCGCGAATCCCGACTGGCCAGCGCGCGTCGCGGCTGGCGACGACCTCGACGAGTTCGACCCTGCACACTTCCTCGCGCCGAAGGCGACCATCTCGGACCACGAAGTTCCGGCCGAAACCCAGCCAGCGGACGACTGACGCTCACTCGGTCTGTCTAGAGAGCAGCCCCCACGTCGCTCAAAACCGACCCGAAACCCCTTCGCTTCCACTCGAACTCCCGTCTATCCGAGCGTCACGTCGAGATACAGCATCACGACCACGCCGACCATCGTCCCGAAGGTCGCGATGCGCTCGTTTCCGTTCGCGTGCGTCTCGGGGACGATTTCGTCGGAGATGACAAACAGCATCGCACCCGCCGCGAACCCCATCGCGTACGGGAGGAGCGCTTCGGCGTACTGGATGGCCCACGCGCCGAAGATTGCCAGCGGAATCTCGACGATGCCTGCCCGAATCCCGGCGAGCGTTGCATAGGTCGTGTTTCGAAGCCCGGCGTTGACGGCGGCGATAGAGACGGCCAGCCCCTCGGGGATGTTCTGGATGCCGATAGCGAGCATCAACGGGATGGCGGTGTTCAGGTCTCCGGACCCGAACCCGACGCCCACGGCCAGTCCCTCCGGCATGTTGTGGATGGTGATGGCGACGATAAAGAGAATCACAGAGGCCATCTTTTTCTCCGTCTCGGGGGCGTCAACCCGCGTCTTCCCTGTCACGAGAATGTGGACGTGCGGAATCCACAGGTCTGCCTGGTCGAGGACGAACACACCGATGAGAAAGCCGACGAGAACCGGAACTGGGTTGCCGCCAGCTGCCTCGATACCGGGGAGGATGAGACTCGTAAAGCTCGCGGCGAGCATGACCCCGGCTGCGAAGCCTAAGAGTCCGTCGAGCGAGCGTTTCGACGGATTGCGCCAGACGAGGATGAGCAACGCCCCCAGCATGTTCAAGAATGCGATGACGAGACCACCGACGAGTCCGTGTACGACGGGGTTCGTCCCGGCGATGGAGACGAACAACTCCTGAATAGTGGTCATCGACGCCGCCTCACTGGGGGCGCTGTGGGTCCGAAACGGCACATGTGGTATTCGACAACACACGAGTATGTATGTCCACCGCCAGTTCCGGCCGGACAAGAACGACTCTGGCTGCCGATTTCGAAGAGATAGTGGCGCTACGACGACTCGCCGAACCGATACCGAATCGTCTGGGAGCCATCGAAACGCGGGCCGTCTCCCACTCGCTCGAACCCGGCGTCTTTGACTGCCTCACGAAGGCTCGATTCGGATTCGACGAGGAGTGCTTCGACGGGTAGTTCTTCCGTACTCGCAAAGCGCAGTGGCTCTTCGAGCAGGCGGGCGACCGCGTTGTCCGTCCCGGCGAGTCGGGTGATGTGGACCATGCCGTCTTCGACGTCGAATCCGACGAAGCCGTGAATCTGCTCTTCGCTGGCCGGTGCGTCGGTGTTCGGGTCGGCCCCAGCGTCGGACGTCGCCACCCGGACTGTCCGGTCACGGACGAGACGGCGCATCGCCACCGTCGGCGCGTTCGCGACGGCCGCGAGCGCTTCGGCGTCCGAGTCGACGGCGTCTCTGACTTCCATACGTCATGGTTCCGCGCCGTCGGCAATAAACCTCTGCCCGGTACGCGGTCGAATTCGCCGTCTCGCCTGCGAATTCTGGGAAGTAGGCAACGGTTGAACAGGGGGACATAGTTATACGTCCCCCTGCGTTAGCCCCTCGCATGTTTGAGCACCACGAGTCACAGCGTTACGATGTACCGGAGGGACCATGCGCGTAGTCGCGAAGTTCGGCGGTACGTCCCTCGGAAGCGGTAATCGAATCAATCGGGCCGCAGACTCCATCGCTGCGGCGGTCGAACAGGGTCACGAGATAGCTGTCGTCGCCTCCGCGATGGGGTCGACGACCGACGACTTGCTCGACGAGATTCAGTTCGACGCCGACGACCGCGACCGAGCCGAAATCGTCTCGATGGGCGAGCGAACGAGCGTTCGGATGCTCAAGGCCGCGCTCTCTGCTCGCGGCGTCGACGCCTTGTTCGTCGAACCCGGCTCCGACGAGTGGCCGGTCATCACGAACGACCTCGGCGAGGTCGATATCGAAGAGACACAGCGACGCGCCGCAGAACTCGCAGAAGAGTTAGACGGTGTCGTTCCCGTTGTCACTGGCTTCCTCGCGCAGAATCACGACGGCGAAATTACGACGCTCGGTCGCGGTGGGTCGGACACGACCGCCGTGATGCTCGGCAAGTACATGGAAGCCGACGAAGTCGTCATCGTGACCGACGTCGAAGGCGTCATGACGGGCGACCCGCGTGTCGTCGAGGGCGCGCGGAACGTCGGTCGCATCACCGTCGACGAACTTCGGAACCTCTCGTTCCGCGGTGCAGAAGTCGTCGCGCCGTCGGCGCTGTCGTACAAAGACGACGCGCTCGACGTCCGCGTCGTCCACTACCAACACGGAAACCTCCTCACCGGCGGGACGCTCATCGAAGGCGAGTTCCACAACCTCATCGACATGCAGGAGGACTCACTCGCCTGTCTCACGGTCGCCGGGCGAGCGATTCGGAACCGACCGGGCATCCTCGCGGACCTCTCGGTCGCCCTGAGCGACGCCGGAATCAACGTCGATTCGGTCGCCTCCGGGATGGACTCGATTACGTTCTACGTCCGCGGCGACGAGTCGAATCAGGCCGAAGCGGTCCTTCACGACCGCGTCGTCTCCGACGAGGCGCTCTCGTCTGTCACCGTCGAAGACGAAATCGCCGTCGTCCGTGTCACCGGCGGCGAACTGCCGAACCGCCCAGGCGTCATCCTCGACATCGTCCAACCGATTTCCGAGGCGGGCATCAACATCCACGACGTCATCACCTCTGCGACCTCTGTCGCTATCTTCGTCGCGTGGGGCGACCGCGAAGAGACACTCGAAATCATCCAAAACCAGTTCTAATACCGCGCCGTCTCCGCTTTTTCACACGTCACGAGCGTCGGCGCTGGCATCTGTGTGGCTGCGGACCGCATCCTTTCTCGACCGCGCTCGAACGTCCCCCACACCGATGCACACACCCGTCCACGAACGCCGGAATACGCGCCCAGTCCCCCGTTTTTCCGCGTACATATTTCTTCACATTTCGGGCCGTGTGTTGGGGCATGCGTTCGTACAAGGCAAAGATGGTCGAACCCATCGAACTCCCCTCGCGTGAGGAGCGGGAGGCTGCTATCGAAGAGGCGGGATACAACGTTTTCAACCTCGACGCCCGCGACGTCTACATCGACCTGTTGACCGACTCCGGGACGGGAACGATGTCGGCAGACCAGTGGGCAGCGATGATTCGCGGCGACGAGGCCTACGCCGGAAGCCGGTCGTTCAACAACCTCGCCGACGCCGTCCGCGACGTGATGGGATTCGAGTACGTCGTCCCGACGCATCAGGGTCGCGGTGCCGAGAACGTCCTCTACGGCGTGCTTCTCGAAGAGGGCGACGTCATCCCGAACAACTCCCACTTCGATACGACCCGCGCCCACATCGTCAATCAGGGGGCCGAGCCGGTCGACTGCCCCTCGCCCGCATCGCGCGACCCGAACTCCAACGAGTCGTTCAAGGGTAACTTCGACATCGACGCGGGCTACGCGCTCGTCGAGGAAGTCGGCGCGGACTCGATTCCGGTCGTCGTGCTCACCATCACGAACAACTCCGTCGCCGGTCAGCCCGTCTCGATGGCGAACATCCGCGCCACCGCCGAGTTCGCCCGCGACATCGACGCGATGTTCGTCATCGACGCCTGCCGATTCGCCGAGAACGCCCACTTCATCAAGCAGCACGAAGCCGGCTACGAGGACACGTCTGTCGCCGAAATCGCCCGCGAACAGTTCGAACACGCCGACGCCATCACGATGTCGGGCAAGAAGGACGCACTCGTCAACATCGGCGGGTTCGCCGCCATGCGCGACGAGACGGTGTTCGAACACGCAAAGCAGCGCGCCATCCTCTTCGAAGGGTTCCCCACCTACGGCGGACTCTCGGGCCGCGACATCGAAGCGATGGCCGTCGGTCTTCGCGAGGCAGTCACGCCGCCGTACGTCCACGAGCGCGTCGAACAAGTCGGCGAACTCGGTGACATGCTCTCGGAGCGAGACGTGCCAGTCTACCTCCCGACCGGCGGCCACGCCGTCTATCTCGATGCCGGGGAAATTTTCTCGCACATTCCGAAAGAGCACTTCCCCGGGCAGGTACTCGTCTGCGCGCTCTACCGCGAGGGTGGCGTTCGCGGCGTCGAACTCGGCGAATTCGCCTTCCCCGGTGCCGACCGTCCGGACCTCGTTCGCCTCGCGCTCCCGCGGCGGACCTACAGCCGCGAACACCTCGAACACATCGCCGAGACGGCCGAGGCAGTGATGGAGTCGGCCCACGAATACGACGGCCTCGAAATCGTCGAGGAACCGCCGATGAAGGAACTGCGTCACTTCTCGGCGAAACTCGAACCCGTCTCCGAATAGCCCCCCTCGACAGCCCTGCTGTCACCGACCGTCCGAAAGCCGGGAGGCGATACTGTGCGGAAGTCCGACCGCTTCGATTCGGTCTTCGACTCGTTCGATATCGTACTCGACTCGATGCGTTTCGACCGTCAGCGCGTCGAGGTCGACCACCGCGTACGCGGCTCTCGGGTCGCCGTCCCGGGGCTGGCCGACGCTTCCCGGGTTCAATACGATTCCTTCTCCGTACTGTTCGTACCCCTGCACGTGTGTATGGCCGAGGACCAGCAGGTCTTCCCCCGACAGAAGTCGCGGTGAGAAGTCGTCAGGGTAGGTGTAGCGGTCCGGGTCGTCCGGGTGGCCGTGGACGAGTTGGACGCGGCCGTCGGCGACTGTCCGGTACTCGGGGAGCGATTCGAGCCACTCCATCGACTCCTGAGACAGCGATTCACGGGCGTACTCGACGCCCGCGGCGGCCATCTGATTGAATCGGAAGCTGGTTCCCGAGACGACGGCCCGGTCGTGGTTGCCGGAGACGGTCGGCACCTCGCGGTCGGCGAGTTCCGCGACGCACTCCTCGGGCCACGGATTGTAGCCGACGACGTCGCCAGCGCAGACGAGCGTATCGACCTGCGGCATGTCCGAGAGAACTGCCTCCAGTGCTGGAAGATTGCCGTGAACGTCTGAGATGACGCCGAGACGCATAGCTCCAGATAGGAGTCCGCATCGGAAAAGTGCGGGGCCGCAGGCTGGAACGTGAGTCTATTCGCCGTTGTAGAAGGCCGTCTCGACGGCACCCTCGTCACCGACAGTCGCGGCGGCGGCACAGACCGCGTGTTCGAACTCGCGGTCGTAGAGTTCGCGGGCCGCGTCGGCGGCGCTGTCGGCGGTCAGGTCGAACGCGCGGGGGTCGTCTTCCTCGTAGGTGGCGACGAGCGTCGGTTCCGTCACTTCCTCGACGAGGAGTGCGTCCTTGCGGACGATGCCGATGAAGGCCTCGTCGTCGCCGACGACGCCAGCGATTCGGGGCGTGTTGTAGTCGTCTTTCTCGTAGTCGAGCGCGAGCAGAATCTCGGCGAGCGCGTCGCGCGGCGTGTAGCCCATGTCGAGCTTTTCGGCGATAGGGTCGACCTGCGACCCGTTACCGACGACGACGTAGTCGCCGCCCTCGCGGACGCAGTTGTAGGCGATGTAAGGGTTGTCCGTCTCCGGGGCGTCGGGCGTCGGCCCGACGGTCAGGGTGCCGTCCCGCTCGACGACCTGTCGATTCGGGAAGGACCGAGAGGAGACGCGATACGCACCGATTCCGGGACCGACGACGACGAATCGTCCGACGTACATACACGACAGTGGATAGAACGAGGCCAAATAGTTGGTGGTTTATGCACGTCTGTACGATTGTCTGCCAGCAACTGACACGGAGAGGCCGACACGCAACGTTTACAAATACCCACTGACTACGAGGTAGTGCGAAGTTCCATGGGGTAGTGGCCAATCCTGTTGCCTTCTGGGGGCAACGACCCAGGTTCGAATCCTGGTGGAACTACTTCTCTCAGCATTACACCCTTCGGGGAACCCTCTCGCCCCACAATCTCCAGTTGAAACAGAGGGGTAGCTATCGAAATCCTAAGGGGTTCGTTTCGGGTGGAAAAATCGACAGACAGCGGCGAGTTTTCTCGATACTGTACCTCGGTTAGCGGTCCACAGTAAGGAGCGATACGCGCTCTCTGACCAGCGCACTGAGGTCGCCGTCCGCGGCCGTCAATTCGGTGTCGCCGATGTCGTAGAACTCGCGGACGAGCGACTCGTCGTATTCGCCGAGCGTGTCCGCTGGTTCGAGGTCGAGACGGTCGAAGAGCGCCGACTCGGCCGCCGATTCGTCGCCGCCGTCGACGAGAATCACCACGGGGAGCGTCCCTTCGGAGACGCCGATTTCGAACGCGCGATTGATTTGCCGTCGGCCGCTGGCATAGAGGATGAACTCGACCGCTCTGTCGCGGGCGATTTCGTTCCCGCGCTCGATGGCACGGTCGGCGAGTGTCGCGGCGTGTTCGAGGTGGGCGCGGTCGACGACGTACCGGGCGTCGAACGCCTGAATCGTCGCCCCGGTTTCGTCGGCGACGGCACCCACTGTTTCGATAAACGAGTCGAGGTCGGAGACGGTTGCGTTGGCTTCGAGGAATCTCATTCGAAATCACCCAGGCTGGCTTGTTGGTCGGAGCGCTCTTTTGCTGTCTCGAATCCGGTGTCGTCCGGAACAGCGTCGTCCGGCGCGTCGGACTCGTCTATCTCGTCCATCGAGGGGTCCTTGCGTCCCGCGGCTTCGAGGATGTTCTCGGCGGTCTTTCTGCGACCGCGGAGCGCGGCGAGGATGCGTGATTTGTCTGCTTCGCGGAGGTCTGCGCGGGATTCGACGCCCGCTTCGTACAGTCGGCGGGCGCGCTTGCGACCGACGCCGCGGACGCCCGCGAGGTCGAGCAGTTCCTCGTTGACGCCGTACTGGACGCGCATCTTCGCCTCGCGGACGGCGTAGACCGATTCGAGGTCCAGTTCGCTGGCGAGTCGCTCGGCCGCGCCGAGTAACCACTCCGCCGTCTCGACTTTCCCGCGGATGTCGCCCGGCCCCACGCCGTAGCGCTCGGTGATACGGTCTTCGTCGACTTCGTCGGACCAGTCTTCGAGGAGTCGCGCCGTCTTGAGCGCCGAGAGCCAGTCTTCGAAGGCAACGTCCTCGTACTCGGAGGGGACCCGACCGAGGAACTCCGGTTCGCGCTCGTAGCACAGTTCCGTGTAGGTGTCGCGGTCGCCGGATTTCAGGTACAACTGGTACATGTCGGGCGTCCGGCAGACGAGGTGGTAGAGGCCGAGCGTCGTCGGATACGTGCGGTCGCTCTCGAAGTCGTCCGTGTCGTCGCTGGTCGAGTTACTACCTGCTTCTCCACCCGCATCGGCGACCATGTCGCTCGCGCGCTGGAACCCGGCCGTCGCGTCCGGTTCGGGTTCAGCGGCCCCACTGGTACTGGTACTGGTCGTCTCACCTTCGAGTTCGCGGAGTTTCTCGGTCCGGTGGTCGTCGGCCCAGCGGAGGCCGTCGATGATTTCGGCGGCACTCATCGGGTCCAGATAGAGCCGCGAGACGGTGTGGCCGATTGGCGTCGCGCGAATCGTCTGGTCTTCGAACTCGACGAATCCGTTCACTTCGAGGTAGTCGAGGACGCGGTCTGTGACCTGTTCGAGTCGGCCGGGGTCGTCGGTCTGCGTCGCGTAGAGTGTCTGGTCGAGGAACTCCAAGAGGCCCTCGCGAGTGTGTGCAAACCCGGAGGCGACGGTGGCGAGCAGGTGCGTCCGAAGCGCGGGCTCGGCCGCGAGTTTCGAATGGACGTCCTCCGCGTCGGCCCAGATGTACCGCTCGAAGAGTTCGTCTCGACTGTCGGCGTCTTTCGAGAGCAGCACCGCCTCGCCGTAGGGGTCGAGTCCGGGCCGCCCGGCGCGACCCATCATCTGGTGGACTTCGAGCACGTCGAGCGGTTTCATCCCGCCGTAGTCGCCGTCGTAGCGCTGCCAGTCGCGGACGACGACGCGCCGACTGGGGGTGTTGACGCCCGCGGCGAGCGTCGGCGTCGCACAGATGCACTTGATGAGTCGGTCGCGGAAGGCGTCCTCGACGAGCGTTCGGTGCTCGGAGGCGAGGCCAGCGTGGTGGAACGCCGCGCCCTTGGCGACGGCTTTCGCCAGGTCTTCAGAGGTTTCGGTGTCCGAAACGTCTCGAATTTCGGCGGCGAGTTCCGCGAGTTCGCTGCGTTCATCGCCGGTGATGTACTGCTCTGTCACTCCGGCCATTCGCCGGGCGGCGGACTCGGCGTTGCGCCGGGAGTTCACGAAGACGAGCGACGAGCCTTGGTCGTCGTCGCCGTCGCCTTCCAGCGCGTCGGCGACGAGCGCAGGTGTCTGTCTGTCGCCTTTCCCGACGGGCACCTCGCGTTGGCTCCCGTCGTCGAACGTAATCGCGTTCCCGTAGTGGACGCCCATCTTGAGGTCGATAGGTCGCCAGTCCGAGTGGACGAGTGAGGCGTCGAGCCAATCGGCGACTTCGCCCGCGTTGCCGACAGTTGCCGAGAGGGCGACAACTTGGAGGCTCGGGTTCAATTGGCGGAGTTTCGCCAGCGTGACTTCGAGCGTCGGCCCGCGGTGGCGGTCGTTGACGAGGTGGACTTCGTCGGCGACGACGCAGGACAGTTGGTCCATCCACGCCGCGTTGTTTCGGACGAGCGAGTCCACCTTCTCGGAGGTGGCGACGATGATGTCGCGCGAAGACAGCCACTCGCCGCTGGATTCGTAGTTTCCGGTCGAGACACCCACGTCGATGCCGTACTCTTCCCAGCGCTCGAACTCGGCTTTCTTCTCGGAGGCGAGCGCCCTGAGCGGGACGATATAGAGCGCCTTCCCGCCCCGTGCGACGCTCGACAGCATGGCGAGTTCGGCGACGAGCGTCTTCCCACTCGCGGTCGGAACGGCCGCGACGAGGCTTTCACCGTCGGTCAGGCCAGCCTCGACGGCCTCGGCCTGCGGCGGGTACAACTCCTCGATACCCTCGTCGTGGAGGGCCTCGGGAACTCCCTCGGGCAGGCCTGTCAGGTCCGCTGTTCGCATTTGCGGTGAGTTGGGCCGTCCTGTGGTTTAAGCCATCGGGTCGCGTCGGGGGACGCCCCCAGCAGTCGTGATTCCCGACCGAACGTCGACAACGACGCCCAACTGTACCCCTCGTCGTCAGGGCTATGTACAGGCCGACGATACGTTCGGGTATGAAAGTCGAGTACGACCGCGAGACCTGTATCGGGATGTTCCAGTGTGTCGACGAGTGGGACGCGTTCGAGAAGAACCTCGACGACGGCAAAGCTGACCTCGACGGGGCCGAAGAAGTCGAAGAAGGCGTGTTCGTCCTCGACGTCCCCGAAGATGCGGAGTTCGACGCGAAGTTCTCCGCTCGCGTCTGTCCGGTCGACGCCATCCGCGTCTACGACGACGACGGCGAGCAGTTGGTCTGAGCGGCCAGCGCCTCTGTACGGCGATTTTTCGTTTTCCCTTCGACCTTCGCCTGTGACACTGAACCGTGGTTCCCGCTCTCGACCCCCTTCGTTTCAACTGGAGATTCGCCGACCTCGGATTGAAGGATTTAAGCACAGCGACGGTAACCGTGACACCATGAGCCAAGCGACGAAAATCGTTCTCGGTACCATCGGCGTGTCGGCTGTTCTGGCGTTCGTGTTCGTCGGAATGAGCCTCGCCTGAGTAGATGTTCGACCCTCGAACGCTGCCGGCAGACCTCGAAGCGGTCCGCGAAGAACACGCTCCGAACGCGCTCGTGTTCGACGTAGCCGGCGACTTCGACACCGTTCCGCCGGCCGCCGCGGAGAACCTCGGCCTCGTGGTCGACTCGCTCTCGCCGGCGACGTATCCCGACGAGTGGCTACCAGCGGACGCCCCAGAGGCGCTTCGGCTGTACGCCTCCTCGGATTTCACCATCGGAATGCCCGGTGACGGAACCGTGACGTGGACGCGCCAGACCGACCCGTCGGTCGTACTGGTAAAGTACCGGGCGAAAGGAACACCCGACGACTTTCTCGACTTCCTTATCGCCGAGGCGCTGGTCCAGAGTGGTCTCGACGATGTTCCGGAACACTTCCTCCCGTTCTTCGGCGAGGAGTACTGCGCGCTCGCCGAGGCGACGCCACTCGACGGAACCGACGTCTACCAAATCGCGGCCGCGCTCTACGAGGGATGGGTCGGTCTCCAGACCCGCGACGTGTTCGAGTCGTGGGAGGGAGAACACGACCGACTGTACGACGCGTGGGTCGATTCGGGCGAGCGATTGGACGACCGACTGGCCGACCTCCCGCGGTTGGTCGCTACCGGACGGACATCGTTCGCGGAGGCGACCGAGTTCGCGTGTTCGGCTATCAAACACGGACGCGACCTTCCGGCACCGTTCGCGGCGCTGGATACGTCGGCGTATCTCGAATACGGGCCGACCTATGCGGTCCGCTGGGCAGAGAAGACGTTCGACCGCCTTACGGAAGCGCGAGACGCCCGCGACGCGACAGACGAGCGGGCGTAAGCCGCCCGTATCGTCGCCTGCCGGGACGCGAGTGCGTTAGAAATCGGTCGTGACGCTGCCGTCTTCTGCGAGGTCGACGACACCGTCGAAGAGCCCGCGGAATCTGTCGAGCGTCTCTTGGTCGTGGACCTCCTTCGAGAGGTGGAACAGTCCGACCGCGTCGTACTCGTCGAGGAGTTCGAGGAGCGCTTTCGTCGCCTCGTAGGCGCGGTCTTCGTCGGCGTAGTACGCCATCTCCGTCACCGAGTCGACGCTGAACCTGAGTTTTCCATCGTGGCTTTCGAGGAACTGTCGCGTCTTCTCGACGATGGCGTCGAGGTCGTCGGGTGCCGCGACGTAGTAGATGTTGTCGGCGCTGCGCCGCGAGTAGCCGCGCTCGATAGAGAGCGTATCGAGGATGGTCGCGCGCGATTCGTCCACTTCGTAGTGTTCTATCTTCTGTTCGACCTCGCGCGCGGTGGTTCGCGTCGAGATGACGAGGAAGTGGTCGGTGTCGGTTTTGAAGAAGTCGGTGTCGATGCGGTCGGTCTCACCGATACTCGGATGGAGGAGCAAGATTCCTGTCCCGCCCGGTACCGTCTCCGGTGTGTCTTCGATGGCGAGCTCGTAATCCATACGTCATGCAGATACCGCGCTGACTTAACGCTTCATGCTATGGCACTGCCTCTCACCTCGACACGGCCGCGCGTTCGTGGGGGACGAACCACCCGAAGCGGCCGCGTTAGTACAGCGAGTCGGCAGTTGCCGCACCGATGACGCTGAAGACTGCTCCGACACTCGTCGCTTTGAGCGTCACGGCGAGGACCGCGAGGTCGAGTCGCATCCCGCCCCACTCGAACACCACCGTCCCCGTCACGTCCGAGAGGAACGTCCCCGGCGCGTCGAACGCGAGCGCGAGGATGAACACCGAGAGATACGAGACGCTGACGAGCGAGATGAACCGGACCGGAATCCCGGCGACGTCGCGTTCTCTGTCGGGGTTGCGGTCGTCGGCTTTGTAGAGTGCGCCGTATCCGACCGCGAGAACGATAATGAAGGTGAGCACGCCCTGGAACACCGACATGCTGCGCGCGAGCACCCACACTTCTTCTGTCACCACGAACGGTCCGGCGAGGAGGAATCCGCCGACAATCTGCTGTGCAGTGTCTGCGAAGGCGAACCGGCGGCGCACTCCGACCATACAACGCGGTGGGGACGGCGGTAATTAAATCGCGCGCCAGGGTGGCTGTCTCGGTTTCGAAGACGGCGCGGCGCTCCGAACTGATTTTGTCCCCCGACTGTGAGTGGCCTGTATGAGCGTACGCGACGAATTCGACGCGTGGGCGGCCGACGGCCGCGACAAGGGAATGGAGGACCGACACTGGCACACGGCGAAACACGCCCTCGCCCGGATGCCGGTCGAAGCAGGCGACACCGTCGTCGACCTCGGAACGGGAAGCGGCTACGCCCTCCGCGCACTGCACGACACGAAGGGTATCGGTCAGGGGTACGGTCTCGATGGCTCGCCCGAGATGATTTCGAACGCCCGCGAGTACACCGACACCGACGACATCGAGTTCGTCGTCGGCGACTTCGACGACCTGCCGTTCGACGACGACAGCGTCGACCACGTCTGGTCGATGGAGGCGTTCTACTACGCCCCGAACCCCGAACACACCCTCGAAGAGGTCGCGCGCATCCTCAAGCCCGGCGGCACGTTCTACTGCGCGGTCAACTACTACGAAGAGAACGTCCACTCACACGAGTGGCAGGACAACATCTCCATCGAGATGACGCGCTGGACGCACGAGAAGTACCGCCAAGCGTTCCGCGACGCCGGTCTCTACGTCGCCGAGCAGGACTCTATCGCCGACATGGACATCGAAATCCCGCCGGCGTCAGAGTTCCCGACCGACAGTTGGGAGACGCGCGAGGACATGGTCGAGCGCTACCGAACCTTCGGCACACTGCTGACTGTCGGCGTCGCGCCCTGAACGACTACGACCGCCACCTCCTCGGACTCACTCCACGACGTGCGTGGCCTCGGGGTCGAATCCGACGACGACGTCGTCGCCGAGTTCGAACGACTCGTCTTCGCTGTCCGGCACGGAAACGGTTAGCTCGCGGCCGCGCCAGTCGAGTCTGACGCGCGTGGTCGAACCCTGAAACTCCGAGTCGACGACGGTCCCGCGAATCTGATTCGCTTCGGCGTCGACGTGGAGATGTTCGGGCCTGACGCAGAACGTGAGCGAGTCACCGGCGTCGGCGTCGATGCCGCCGAGTACGAACTGGTGGCTATCGGTCTCGGTTCTTGGAGTTTCAGTCGCTTCCGCCGTCTCCGCGGCTTCCGCAGCCTCAGCCGTCTCCGCAGCCTCAGCCGCCTCCACAGCACCCGTCGCTTCCGACGCTTCCGCTCTTTCGACTGCAGCACCGACCCCCTCCGTTTCCGGTCGAGATTCGACCTCGACGAGCGAAGCCTGTCGGTCGGTCAGCCCGCGTTTGACGACGCCGTCGAAGACGTTGTTCTCGCCGACGAACTCCGCGACGAACCGCGTTCGGGGTCGGCGGTACACGTCGCGGGGGACGCCGACCTGCTCGACGCGGCCGCGGTTGAGAACGGCCACGCGGTCCGAGACGGCGAGAGCTTCGGACTGGTCGTGGGTGACGTAGACCGTCGTCACACCGAGTTCCGACTGGATGCGCTTTACCTGCCGCCGGAGTCGCTCTCGTAGGCGGGCGTCGAGCGCCGACATTGGTTCGTCGAGAAGCAGCAGGTCCGGGCCGGGAGCGAGCGCGCGGGCGAGCGCGACGCGCTGTTGTTGCCCACCCGATAGGGAGTCCGGGTCGCGGTCTTCGAATCCCGAGAGGTCCACGAGGTCGAGGAGTTCCGAGACGCGCGCGTCTTTCGAGACGCCACCCGGAGGGTCCACGAACCGCAGGCCGTAGGCGACGTTCTCGCCGACGCTCATGTGCGGAAACAGCGCGTAGTTCTGGAACACCACGCCGACGCCTCGCTCTTCGGGCGGGACGCCAACCATCGAGTCGCCGTCGAAGCGAACCGCACCTTCTGTCGGTGATTCGAAGCCAGCGATACAGCGGAGCGTCGTCGTCTTGCCGCATCCCGAGGGACCGACGAGCGTGAAGAACTCGCCGTCTTTGACCGACAGCGACACGTCTTCGAGTGCGGTCGCGGTGCCGTAGCGTTTGGATACGCCGTCGAGTTCGAGTTTCACAAGTCGGCCTCCGAGTTCACGGTGTGGATTCTCTTGCGGGCGGTCATAATTCACCCCAACTCGGCGTGAGGGTCACAGTTCACCCCACCGCCCGCCGAAGCGGTCGACGACGAGGAAGCTCAGCGACGTGACGACGAGCAGCACACACCCCATCGCCGTCGCGGGGCCGAGTCGCCGACCCAGTAATCGCTCGACTGCGACGGGCATGGTGAAACTTCCCGACCCTTCCGCGAGGATGATGGTCGAGTCGAACTCGCCGATGCTGATGGCGACGGCGAAGGCCGCACCCGCGACGACGCCGGTCCAGACCAGCGGGAGTTCGATGTCGAGGAGGGCGCGGGTTCGCGTCGCGCCGAGGCTCCGCGCCGACTCCACGAGTCGCCCGTCGAGGCGCGAAAACAGCGGTGCGACGTTCCGGGTGACGAACGGGTACGCGCCGACGGCGTGAGCCGCGACGATGGCCAGCGCGCCCGTCACGCGGATTCGCGTGCCGAACACGTCGACGCCGAAGACGAGTCCCCGCAACAGGCCGAGGCCGACGACGATGCCCGAAACGGCGAATGGGGCCATCGCGAGGGCGTCGATGAGAGTCCGACCGCGGTATTGCCGGGTCGTCAAGACGGCCATCGTCACTCCCATCGGAACCGCCACGAGGAGCGTCCCGACGGCGAAGACGAGGGAGTTCCAGATAGCCGGAAGCGGCTTGACTTGGAAACTCGCGCCGGTCACCTGTCGCTCGGCGAGGAAGGCGTAGTGCGTGAGGGTGAGACTGCCGTCGCCGCCGGTCACGCTGGCGAGCAGCATGCTGGCGATGGGAACGACGAAGACGAGGACGACGACCACGCTGTAGCCCGCGATACCGACGGTTTGGAGCGCGGACTTCGTCGTCCACGTGTCGGGAACGACCGACCGACGTGGAAGTGGGTTCGCGGTCCCCCCGGCGGCGCGCTGGGTTGCCTCGTACCGGAGATAGACTGCCGTCAGCGTGAGCGAGATAACCGTCTCGATGACCGCGAGGCTCGCTGCCTCGGCGTACGCGAGGTCGCGGACTTTCGCGAAGACGAACACCTCGATAGTGGCGAGTTGGAACCCGCCGAGCGCGAGGACGATTGGGAACGACGCGAAGGTGAAGATGAACGTCAGCGTCGCCCCGACGCCGATAGACGGGAGGAGTTGCGGGAGTACGACGTCGCGGAAGGCGCGGAAGGGGTTCGCTCCGAGCGAGCGCGCTGTCTCGACCGCGCGGGCATCGACGCTCTCCCACGCGGCGGTCACGATGCGGGCGACGAGTGGGGCGTTGTAGAAGGCGTGCGCGATGATGATGGCCTCCAGCGTGAACAGCAGTTCGACCGTCGGAAGGCCGAACAGCGAGAGCGCCCGGTTCAGCGTCCCGTTCCGCCCGAACGTCGCCACGAACCCGACCGCGACCATGATAGAGGGCATGACGAACGGGAGGATGGTGAGCGAGCGGAGCGTCTCGCGGCCGTGGAACTCGAAGCGAGCGAACAACCACGCTGCTGGGAGACCGAGGGCGAGGCTGGCGAGTGTCGAGTAGAACGCCTGTTTCGCCGTGAACCAGATGATATCGACGAGGTAGAACTCGCTCGTCAGAATCGCTGTGATTGGTTCGAGCGTCAGTCTCCCATCGGCGAGGACGGCGTCGGCGAAGACGGTCGCGACGGGGTAGTAAAACAGGACGACGAGGATGACGGCAGTCGCCGCGGCGACGACAGAGAGCAGTCGCTGTTCGAGGAGGCGGGCGACACGGCGACTGGCCGTGCGGACCACCTTACTTACTGGCGAATTCGCGGGCCCACGCGTCGGTCCAGCCACTCAAGTTGCCCTGGAGGCGGTCGTAGGAGAACGTGACGGCCTCCGGCGGTTCGTGGGCGTACTTGGCGAACTCTTCGGGGAGTTCGGCTGTCGTGGTCGCCGGGAACGCGACGTTGCGGACCGCGACTTCGGCCTGCACTTCGGGGCGGAGCATGAAGTCCATGAACTCCGAGGCGAGGTCCGGGTTGGCGGCGTCGGCGAAGGGTGCCATGCCCTCGGGGTTGGCGAAGCCCTGGTCGTTCAGGAAGCGAATCTGGTGTTTGGCCATGTTCGCGTCCGACTCGTTGGCGTACACCTGGTCGGTCGAGTACGACACGACCATCGGTGCCTCGCCGTTCGAGTAGGCGGTGTAGGAGTCAGACCAGTTGCCGAGGACGCGCACGTTGTTCTCCTTCAACTTGGCCCAGTAGTCGAGGTAGCCGTCTTCGCCCTTCGCGTCGATGGTGTGGAGCAAGAACGCCAGCCCCGTCGCCGACGACGTGGGGTTCTGCGCGAGGAGCGCGCCTTCGTACTCGGGGTCGAGGAGACCGTCGAACGTCTTGGGTGCGGTGAACGTCCCGTCTTCGCTCTGCGTCTCGTCGTAGACGAGCGAGATGTACCCCGTGTCGTAGGGAACCGCGCGGCCGTCGGGGTCGAATTCGAGTTGTTCGTTCACGTCGCCGAGTCGGGAGAGTCCGTCGGCGGGGGCGAACAGCGCGTCGTCGAGTTTCTCGTCCACGCGGACGAGCATCTGCGCGTCGAGACCGACGTAGAGGTCGGCACCCGACTCCACGCCACGGAGGGAACGCTCGATGTAGTGGTTCACGCCCGCGTCCGGAGTCTGCCACTCCAGCGTCGCGTCGAACTCGGATTCGAACTGGTCTTTCAGCCACGGACCGGGACTCGTACTGGGCGCGTCGACGAACGACCCGTAGGTCCCGACGACGAGCGTCTGGTCTTCGCCGCCGACGGTCGTTCCAGTCGAACTCGTCGTCTCCGTCTGCGTCGAGCCACCCGATTCAGTGGTCGTCTGTTCGGTTCCACTACCTCCAGTACATCCAGCGAGAAGTGCCGATACACCTGCTGCACCGGCAGATTTGATAAAGGTGCGTCGTCTCATTACTTGGTTGTTGCACTCTGTGATATTTAACGCCCGTGATGTCGGCCTCATTGAATATTAACACAAATTGTCACGTCTGTCGCGCGCGACGATACGGTTTAGCCGGTTGCGAGAGTAGTCACACGTGTGACTAATTCCCGTCCATACGTCCTCGGCGGTGTGCTCGCAGTGACCGCGATTGCGGCGGCAGTCATCCTCGTAGACGTACTCGCGACGGTGTTTTTCGCTATCACGGTCGCTTATCTTCTCGTCCCGCTGCGTCGCCGTCTCGAAACACTGGGAACGACTCGGTGGGTGTCGAGCGTCGTCGCAACGGTCGCCGCCGGAATCGGCGTCGTCGCCGTACTCTCGCCGCTCGTCCTCATCTTCTTGCTCCGGTTGGACGTGCTTCTCGAACTCGCCTCTCTCGTTCCCGACACCATCTCGTTCGAGCTTTTCGGCGTGACGTTCGTGGAGACGGTCGAGGAGATTCGAACGGTCGTCTTCTCGGTACTGCGGTCGGTCGGACAGGCGGTTGCGACGGCCGCACCCGTCTTACTCATCAAACTCACGCTCGCCGGATTTCTAGTGTTCGCGTTGCTCCTCAGCGGCGACTCCGTCGGGAAAACGTTGCTCGCGCTCGTCCCCGAGGAGTACCGCTTTGCGGCCCACGCTCTCAACGCTCGCTGTCGCGAGACGCTCTTTGCAATCTACGTTTTACAGGCCGCGACTGCGTTCGGGACGTTTTTCATCGCGCTCGCGGTCTTCTGGGCGCTCGGCTACACCTACGTCATCACGCTCTCGACTGTCGCGGCAGTCCTCCAGTTTATCCCCATCGTCGGTCCTAGTTTCCTGCTCGCCGGGATGGCTATCTACCACCTCGCGGTCGGAGAAATCGTCGCTGCGGTTCTCATCGTCTTCGTCGGCGGGTTCGCCATCGCGTGGCTCCCCGACATTCTCATTCGCCCCCGACTCGCAAAGGAGACGGCCGACCTCCCCGGAAGTCTCTATTTCGTCGGGTTCGTCGGTGGATTGCTGAGCCTCGGCCCAATCGGCATCATCGCGGGGCCGCTCGTCGTCGCCCTGCTCGTCGAGTCGGTAGCCCTGCTCGGCGACGAACTGAACGTCGAAGACGAGACTCCCCCGGCGACGTCGACGCCGACGCTCTCTGAGTTCTCAGCCTCTGCCGAGTCGTCCAGAGACTCGGCGACGGACTCCACCGAGGTCGGAAACTGACGCGCAAAACGAACGCGACCACGCAACCGAACGCGATGCAGCGGGCTACTCTTCGACGATTCGGCCGTCGCGCGCCTCCCACTCGGTGAGGCTTCCCTCGTAGAATTCGACGTGTTCGTAGCCGAGGTGCGAGAGGACGACGTAGGTGTGGCTGATTCGCCGTGCCGTGTTGCAGTAGAGGACGATTCGCCGGTCGGGCGTGAGACCGGCGGCTTCGAGGATTGCGTCGAGTTCCTCGCGCGGCTTCAGTCCGCGCGTCTCGTCGTCGACGAGTTCGCGCCAGTCGAGGTTGACCGCACCGGGGAGGTGCCCTTCGTCGAACTCGTCGGGGTCGCGCGTGTCCACGATGACGACTTCGTCGTCGTCGAGTGCGGCCCCGACCGTCTCGAAATCGACTAGTGGTGATTCCTCGGGGTCGGTCACGTCGTAGGTCGCTTCCGGCAGGTCACTCGCCTCGCTCGTCGTCTCGTACTGCTGGTTCCACGCACTGAAGTCACCGTCGAGCAGGTGCAGGTTCTCCGGGTCGTGACCGTAGAGAAGTGCGGTCACGAGAAACCGGGCCGCGAAGACGCCGTGCATGTCGTCGTAGGCGACGACGTCGTCGTCGGGCGAGACGCCCGCCGCAGAGAGCAGTTCCTCCCACACGTCGCGTCCCGGGAGCATCCCCACGTCGCCGTCGGCGCTCCGGAATTCGTCGAACGGAATCGACGCCGCACCGGGCAGGTGGCCGATACCGTCGAACTCCCACGCGTCTCGCACGTCCACAAGGCGAACGTCGCCCAGTCGGTCGGCGAGCCACGCCGCAGAGACTACGTCTGTCATACTGACCCCTATTGGGGCCGTGGATTTAGGTGCGTGCCTCTTCGCACCCCTCGCCCCGTGTCCGGAATACCGGATGATGTTGCCGACGGTGTCGATTTACCCCCGAAAACCAGCTGTATCAGTCGGAATCGGCGCTGAAAACGGTCGGTACGGCCGCCTCATAACGGCAATATTTTCCCCATCACCGGGGGTGAGGCCGTACGTGCCGTCGCTGTGAAAGTTATGGGGAAGGCTGTCGTACAGTGAAATGCGATGTCAAACTCCGATTACGCGAAGGACGTACTCGTCTCTGCGGACTGGGTGGAAGACCACCTCGACGACTTCCAGAGCGACGACCCGGCGTACCGACTCGTCGAAGTCGACGTGGACACCGAGGCGTACGACGAGAGTCACGCCCCCGGTGCCATCGGCTTCAACTGGGAGTCCCAACTGCAGGACCAGACGACGCGTGACGTGCTGACGAAGGAGGACTTCGGCGACCTTCTCGGCTCGCACGGTATCGCCGAAGACTCCACGGTCGTTCTCTACGGCGACAACTCCAACTGGTTCGCCGCCTACACCTATTGGCAGTTCAAGTACTACGGCCACGAGGACGTTCGTCTCATGAACGGTGGCCGCGACTACTGGCTCGACAACGACTACCCGACCACGGACGAAGTCCCGTCCTTCTCGGAGCAAGACTACACGGCGAAGGGTCCGTTCGAGGACATTCGTGCCTACCGCGACGACGTCGAAAAGGCGGTCGACAAGGGCCTGCCGCTCGTCGACGTTCGCTCGCCCGAAGAGTTCTCCGGCGAGATTCTCGCACCCCCGGGACTGCAGGAGACCGCCCAGCGCGGCGGCCACGTCCCCGGTGCAAGTAACATCTCGTGGGCCGCGACGGTCAACGCCGACGGCACCTTCAAGTCCGCCGACGAACTCCGCGAACTCTACGCCGACGAAGGCATCGAAGGCGACGAGTCCACCATCGCCTACTGCCGCATCGGCGAGCGCTCCTCTATCGCGTGGTTCGCGCTCCACGAACTGCTCGGCTACGACAACGTCACCAACTACGACGGCTCGTGGACGGAGTGGGGCAACCTCGTCGGTGCCCCGGTCGAGAAGGGTAACTGAGCGCGACCCGCTTTCAGTTCGCTTCGAATTCGACTTCAGTTCGCGTCGAATCCGATTCTTCGATTCTTTTTCTGACCTACATCGGCAGCACGCTGATTCCGACAGCGACCAGCACGCCGGTTCCGAGCAGCACCATCACGCAGTAACCCATGATGTCGCGGACCGACAGGCCACTGATAGCGAGCAACGGAATCGCCCAGAAGGGCTGAATCATGTTGGTCCACGCGTCGCCCCACGCGGCGGCCATCGCGACCCGCGGAATCGACGTTCCTGACGTCTTCGCGGCGGTGACGAGCGTCTCGCCGATGACCGCCCACTCGCCGCCGCCCGAGGGAACGAAGAAGTTCACGAGACCGGCTGTGAAGAACGCAATCACCGGCAGCGCCCCTTCGGGCGAGACGGCGACCATCCCCTGTGCGATTTGCGTCGCTAGACTCACTGATTCGCCCGGCGCGTAGGCCATGATGCCCATGATACCTGCGTAGAAGGGGAACTGGAGGATGATGCCCCAGACGTTCTCGACGGCCTCGATAATGGACTCGACGTAGGCTTTGGGCGTTCCGTGGAGCGTCAGTCCGAGAAAGAGGAACGCAAAGTTGACGATGTTCAGATTGAGGTTGTTCCACGGCATCGTCCCGTTCGCAACTCCCTCGGCGAAGTAGAGACCGACCGCGACCAGCCCGGCCAGACCGATACCGACCGCAACGACTGTCGAGTGTTCGATGCGCGTCGCGAGCGTCGCGTCGGCACCGAGCGTCGCCGACGCGGTCGAACCGCCATCGGCCGCCGCATCCAGTTCTTCGGGGTCGATTGGCGTCTTCTTCGCGTCCGACTTCGGGTACATCAGCGCGAAGAGCGCCGGAAGGAAGAGGAACCCGACCGTGACGACGAGCACGAGATTCGCCACGGTGAATATCGTTCCGCCCGTCTCGAAGGTAGAACTGAGAACACCGGCTTCGATGAGGAAGTTGCCGTCGGTGTTCAAAAGCAGCGGAATCGACCCCGCGAGGCCGCCGTGCCAGACGACGAACCCGGCGTACGCCCCCGCGACGACGATTGGGAAGTCGATGGTGCGGACTTCGGATGCAATCTTCCGGGCGAACAGGGCACCGACGACGAGACCAAGCCCCCAGTGGACGAACGACGCCGCCGCCGCCACGACAGGGACCATCGCGGCGGCACCGCGCTCGGAGTTCGGGACCCGAGCCAACCTGGTCAACAGCGCATCGACGTGTCGCGTCTGTGCGAGCGCGTAGCCGGTCATCAAGATGAGCGTCATCTGCATCCCGAACGAGAGCAGGTTCCAGAAGCCGCCGTACCACCCGTCGATGAGGAGGTTCTGGGCGTGGCCGACCATTCCGACCCCGTCTCCCGGGGCGACGAAGACCATCGCGAGCGCGTATGCGACACCCGTGAGGATGATTGCGAACAGGAACGCGTCGGGGAGGTATCGCTCGACGAGTTTCGAACTACTCTCTGCCGCTGACCTGATAACGTTCGACATGATACAGAATACCTCACGAATAAATGTCACATAATGTTTTATATTCTGACCCATCGGCGGCCGTCGAAAGCCCGAGTCGGGCGACTGGGACAACACTACCACGGCTCCCGGGGCGTCACAGACCGCCTGCCGAACTCGCCGCCGCCGATGGGTACAAACCCGAAACGGCCGTACACCCAACACATGTCAGACCTCCTCGATACGCTCCGCGACGACCACGAGACACCGCTTTCCCGTCTCGGTTCCTCGAAAGCCCTCTACGCCGTCACCGGCGGCGAGATGGAGGGTGACGCGGTTCGCGCCGCGGCCGCCGCCGAGGCGGACGCCGCCGCCGACCTGTTCGACTGGTGGGCCGACGACGAACCGAACGACGAGGCCGCCGCGCTGTTTTCGGACCTCGCCGACACCGCCCGCGAGCACGCCGACACCGTCGATTTCGAACCGTCGGGTGACGAACCGAACGTCTACGACGTGCTCTCGGAGTTCGAATCAACCGACGGCCGCCTCGGTGGCGCGCTCGCCCGCGCGCTTGTCTCGCTGAAGACCGTCGAGCAGATGGTCGGCTTCTTCGTCGGCGACGCGGACCCGATGACTGCGAGCACCTTCCGCACGCTCAAATCCGACCTCAACGACCAACTCGACACTATCGAAGACGCCATCGACGACCTCGTCGAGGACGAGGCTGTCGCCCGCGAGGCCGCCGATGCAGTGGTCGAAGCGGCCTACGACGAGTACGTCGAGACGCTGGAAGGAATGGGAATCAAGCCGAAGAACGTCTGTTAACCCACTTTTTTACTCCTCGGGGTCGCCGAAGGCGACCCACTCGGAGCAAAAACCTGGAGGAAAAAAGCCGCGACTCGGCCTTCGGCCTCATCGCGGTACAGCATTCTTGTAGTACCGCTCGGCCGACCCTCCGAAACTCCGTACTACCGGAGATTATGATTCATCCTGACGGCCGTTGGCCGGTATCCGGCGACCGCGTGGTCTGCTAGGACTCGGTAGGTTGCCGGTTCACTCGCCGGAGGCGAGACGTGGGTGCGACCAATGGGAGCGCGATACGTTTTGGTCTTCTTTTGCCGAGGCTGACAATGCCAACCCATCGCACAACGGTAGGCGTGCCAACCCATCGCGTTCCAGTCGAAACGAAGGGGTATGTCTGCCGAGCGTCAGACGCTCGGCACGTTTTCACAGCGTTTCAGCCGCCGAAACCGGCGTTGTGTCTCAGACGCCCGGAACGTCTTTGCGGTATTCGAGTACTTCCTGTCGGGCCTCGCGCACCGTCTCGGCAACGTCGCCGTCGAGTTCCTCGGCGAGGTCGTGGAGCACAGTCATGTGGCGGGCGAGACGGCCGTGGTCCGGCCCTTGGTCACGGGTCGCGAGTTTCGCCAACTGGTCGGACTGCTCGTAGAGTTGTTCCTGTACGTCGCCGTCGGTCGCTTCGGCGGCTTCTTTGAGCAACTTGCTCGCGCGTTCGAGTTCCTCGCGTGTCATGTCGTACTGTACGACCTAGCGGGGGAAAACGATTCCCACGGTGACAAGCACCGCCTCGCTCAAGTACGCCCCGACCCAACGTCGGAGCAATGAGTGAGTCCGGTCCCCTGTCGGCCGACAGACCCGACGCAGAGCGCGACTTCCGTGTCGATGCGCCCTTCGACCCGGCGGGCGACCAACCTGAGGCTATCGAGGCGTTGGCCCGCGGATTCCGTGGGGGTGCCGACGTCCAGACCCTGCTCGGTGTCACCGGTTCCGGCAAAACGAACACCGTGTCGTGGGTCGTCGAAGAGATACAGAAACCGACGCTCGTCCTCGCCCACAACAAGACGCTCGCCGCCCAACTGTACGAGGAGTTCAAGAACCTCTTTCCCGACAACGCGGTCGAGTACTTCGTCTCCTACTACGACTACTACCAACCCGAGGCCTACATCGAACAGACCGACACCTACATCGACAAGGACATGTCGATAAACGAGGAAATCGACCGCCTTCGGCACTCTGCGACGCGGTCGCTTCTCACCCGCGACGACGTCATCGTCGTGGCCTCTGTCTCGGCTATCTACGGGCTCGGTGACCCGGCGAACTACACCGATATGGCCCTACGCCTCGAAGTCGGCGAGCAAATCGACCGCGACGAACTCCTGCGGCAACTCGTCGACCTGAACTACGAGCGCAACGACGTGGACTTCCGACAGGGGACGTTCCGCGTCCGCGGCGACACCGTCGAAGTCTATCCGATGTACGGCCGCTACGCCGTTCGCATCGAGTTCTGGGGCGACGAAATCGACCGCATGCTGAAACTCGACCCGCTGGAAGGCGAGGTCAAGTCCTCCGAACCGGCGGTGCTCGTCCACCCGGCGGAACACTACTCGATTCCCGAAGACCAACTGGAGGAAGCCATCTCGGAAATCGAGGCGCTGATGGAAGACCGCGTCCGCCACTTCCAGCGACAGGGCGACCTCGTCGCCGCCCAGCGCATCGAAGAGCGCACCACCTTCGATATCGAGATGCTGCGCGAGACGGGCCACTGCTCGGGTATCGAGAACTACTCGGTCCACCTCTCGGACCGCGAATCGGGCGACGCACCCTACACGCTCCTCGATTACTTCCCCGACGACTTCCTCACCGTCGTGGACGAATCGCACGTGACGCTCCCGCAAATCAAGGGCCAGTATGCCGGTGACAAGTCCCGGAAGGACTCGCTGGTCGAAAACGGCTTCCGCCTGCCGACGGCCTACGACAACCGCCCGCTGACGTTCGAGGAGTTCGAAGAAAAGACCGGCAAGACGCTCTTCGTCTCCGCGACGCCCGGCGAGTACGAACGCGAGCACTCCGAGCAAATCGTCGAGCAAATCGTTCGCCCGACCCACCTCGTGGACCCGAAGGTCGAAGTCACCGAAGCGACCGGGCAGGTCGACGACCTGATGGCCCGCATCGACGAGCGAATCGACCGCGACGAGCGCGTCCTCGTCACCACGCTCACGAAGCGGATGGCCGAAGACCTCACCGAGTACCTCGAAGAAGCGGGCGTCGACGTGGCGTACATGCACGACGAGACCGACACCCTCGAACGCCACGAGCTCATTCGCTCGCTCCGCCTCGGCGACATCGACGTACTCGTTGGCATCAACCTCCTCCGTGAAGGGCTGGACATCCCCGAAGTCTCGCTCGTCGCCATCCTCGACGCCGACCAGCAGGGCTTCCTGCGCTCTGAAACCACGCTCGTCCAGACGATGGGCCGGGCCGCCCGCAACGTCAACGGCGAAGTCGTCCTCTACGCCGACGAGATGACCGACGCGATGGAGTCGGCTATCTCCGAGACGCAGCGTCGTCGTCGCATTCAGCAGGAATTCAACGAGGAACACGGCCACACCCCGACGACAATCGACAAGGAAGTCGGCGAGACGAACCTCCCGGGGAGCAAGACCGACACCCGCGGCATCTCCGGCGACGGCCCCGAAGACGAAGACGAGGCCCGCGAGCAGATTGCCTTCCTCGAAGACCGGATGCAAGAGGCCGCAGACAACCTCGAATTCGAACTGGCGGCCGACATCCGCGACCGGATTCACGACCTCCGCCGCGAGTTCGACCTCAAGTCGCTCGACGACGGTATCGAACCCGAGGTACCCGACGACGACAGCCTCACGCCCCCGGACGAGTTCTGACGTGGCCATCGCCACCCCCACACTCACCTTCGCCGCTGGCGGCCTCCTCCGACGCGACGACGGTGCACTCTGCCTCGTTCACCGCCCGCGCTACGACGACTGGTCGCTCCCGAAAGGAAAGCTCGAACCCGGAGAGACGCTAGTCGAAACTGCCGTCCGAGAAGTCCGCGAGGAGACGGATTGCACGGTCGACTGCGGGAGGTTCGCCGGGCGCTACGAGTACACAGTCGATGGCAGTCCCAAGGGCGTGTTCGTCTGGCATATGCGACTCGACGAGGAGCGTCCGTTCGTCTCCGACGACGAGGTGGACGCTCGCGCGTGGCTCCAGCCGACCGCAGCACTCGACCGATTGACGTACGAAAACGAGCGCGAACTCGTTCGACGAGCCGTCTTCGACTGATACAGACTGTGGGTCGAAGCACACGTTGCCACCTTTTCGACGCGCGTCGGTGTGGGGACTGTACCCAAAACCTGTATCGTCATCAAGACTTATTACCCCGACCTCGCTATGCCACTTCCACCGTGACCCGCAACTCGGCGGACGAGCCCGTAGGACACGACGTACACCACCTCTTCCCGAAGGGAGGCATCACGTAGATGTTCCCGGTAGCGGCACGTTGGTCGCTCGACATCTCGGGTAACGACTTCACTCCGGCAGCGCCGGCGTGTAAGTCGGCCACTCCTTCGGACACGGTGGTCGGTCGCACGTGGTGCGACGACTCCGCTGACGATTCGGCATACGGCTCACTTCTATCGCGTCGCTCCAACAGAGCAGGCGCGAGCAACACTGCGTAACTGACTCAACGAGAACCATGAGCACTCAGTCTCTCAGTCACGTCCAGAAGTCGTTCCTGAAGTATCAACACATCCTCGTGTTCATCGCACCACTGCTGTTCCTCACCGCCGTGTTCACCATCGCGCCGACGCCGTCCGGCGCTGGCACGGACTACTGGCTGCAGTACTGGTGGTTGTTCCCGGTGTTCCTCACCGGTGCGACTATCGTGAACACGGTCGGCATCAGCGGGTCTGCGCTGTTCGTCCCGTTTCTCATCTTCATCTTCCCAATCTTCGCGAACCCCCTCGAACCCGCGCAGTTGGTGAAGATTGGCCTCATCAGCGAAGCGTTCGGCCTGTCGAGTTCGGCCATCGCGTTCATCCAGTACGGACTCGTCGACCGGCGACTCGCGCTCACGCTCGTCGCAGGGTCCATCCCGTTCGTCGTCGGGGGCGCACTCCTCTCGTTCATTATCCCGGAGGTCGTCTTCCACGCGCTTCTCGGTATTGCGCTCCTCGCGGCGTCCTACCTGCTGTTCAACACCGACCTCGCCCACGAGGAACCCGGTTCCAGCACCAGTTCTAACTCGGACCACGCCACTGCCACCGACGGCGGTGCAGTCTCCGACCTCCCGAACGACCCTGGCAAGCTGGGCCCCGCGGGCGTTCGGACGGCCGACGACGGAACTGTCACCCGTGTCGACCGCGAAGGCGACGACTATCGCTACACGCGCGGTGGCTACCTCCGTCGCTTCGCCAACTACAGCGTCGGCGGCACCTTCCAGGGACTCGCCGGATTCGGCGTCGGTGAACTCGGCATCATCTCGATGCTCAGCACGAAAGTTCCCGTTCGCGTCGCTATCGGCACGAACCACATCGTGGTCGCGCTGACCGCCATTCTGGCGTCGCTCGTCCACGTCTTCGGCGGCGGTCTCGTCGGCGGGCACTCGCTGTCGCTCGCCAGCACGCACTGGAACATGGTCGTCTTCACCGTCCCCGCGACGGTCCTCGGCGGCCAAATCGCCCCGTACGTCTCGAACGCACTCGAAACTGAGACCATCAAGAACTTCGTCGGCGTCCTCTTCGCCATCATCTCGCTGGCGCTGTTCCTGATGGCTGCCGGGTTCTAAGCGTCACAAACACTTTTCCAACACACTCGGAATCACCCAAACCGACTAACTACCCGTAGCTCTGCCTTCGACACATGTACGAACACATCCTCCTGCCGACCGACGGAAGCGACGCATCGAGCGCTGCAATCGAACACGCCGCATCACTCGCCGAGACGCTGGGCGCGACCGTCCACGTCCTCTCTGTCGCCGACTCCCGCAATCGGTTCGAGAGCCCGTCCGGCGGCATCGCGCCCGACGTGTGGCGCGAGTCAGAACTCGACCGCGCCGAGAAGGCGGTCGAGGCGGCGGCCGACGCGCTCCCGGACGACGTCGCAGTCGAGCGCGTCGTCCAGGAAGGCATCCCGCATTCGGTTATCACCGAGTACGCGGCCGACACCGACGTTGACGCGGTGGTCATGGGGACCCACGGCCGAACGGGTATCGACCACTACCTCATCGGGAGTGTTGCCGAGCGCGTCGTCAGGTCGTCTCCCGTCCCGGTGATGACGGTCCGCGCTGACGAAGAATAGCTGGATTCGGCGCCGACCCACCAACCAAGCGTTCTCAACTCTTCTTCTGAGAATAGGGTTCAGTACGCTATCTTTTGACCATCGGTAGTCGGAACTGCAGTGACGAGTTGGTACGGCACGACCGACTCGTGGAAGTCCGTGCTTCTGTACGCAGTATTGACGTTTGGCAGTTCGTTTACGCTGTTCGTCTATCTGTTCGCCAGAACGACTGCTTGATGACAATTGGTTGCTAAATGGGACGTACGTTGATCTCTCTGGTCTCCAAGAAAACGAAGCTAATTATCGTCGGCTTAGTGACGGCGTCCCTCTTTCGAGCGATGGACTCACAGCCTCCCTTTTCGAATAACTGGATTCTTCTCGGAATCACGGGAATACTCAGTAGCGCATATCTCTGGAAGGTCTATCGTGAGTACCAGTCGGTGCCCTGAACTACGATTCGGTCTGGGTCTCGACCCCGCCGTCTTCGATTTCGATGTCGACGGCGTCCGCGGAGATGTCGGCCGTCTCGTCCAATTCGAGTTCGTTGAGAATCTCTTCGATATCGTCCAACCCGAGCAACTGGCGGGTCTCCGCGTCGAAGTCCTTGCTCTCCAGTCCGTCGGCCTGCTGCACGTCGGCTCCGGTCAGGCCCTTTCCGTAGCGACCCAGCAGCGATGTGAGTTCCTGCGGGAGCACGTACGTCGTCGACGGCGAGGTACCGATGCTCGCCAGTTTTTCCATGCCCTTGTCGATGATGGCGCGTTCGCCCATCGACTCGGCGGACTTCGCACGCAAGACAGTCGAGATGGCGTCACCCTGCGCTTCGAGAATCTGCGACTGCTTTTCACCCTGTGCGCGGATGATGTTCGACTGCTTTTCACCTTGGGCCNGTCGAGATGGCGTCACCCTGCGCTTCGAGAATCTGCGACTGCTTTTCACCCTGTGCGCGGATGATGTTCGACTGCTTTTCACCTTGGGCCTTCTCGACAGCGGAGCGACGCTCACCCTGCGCTTCGAGAATCATGGCGCGGCGACGGCGCTCGGCGGAGGTTTGTTGCTCCATCGCGTTTTCGACGTCCGTCGAGGGCTTCACCTCGCGCACCTCGACGGATTCGACGCGGACACCCCACTCGTCTGTGGGTTCGTCCAACTCCTCTCGAATGCGGGCGTTGATGTGGTCTCGCCGGGCCAGCGTGTCGTCGAGTTCCATGTCACCGAGCGCGGCGCGGAGCGTCGTCTGCGCGAGCAGTGAGACGGCTCGGCGGTAGTGGTCGACTTCGAGGAAGGCGCGTTCGGGGTTCATCACGCGGATGTAGACGACGGCGTCGGCAGTCACCGGTGAGTTGTCCTCGGTGATTGCCTCCTGTGTGGGCACGTCGAGCGTCTGGGTCCGCATGTCGAAGCGGTAGGTCTTCGAGATGAACGGCGGGACGATGTTCAGCCCCGGTTCGAGGATGCCCTGATACTTTCCGAAGGTGGTGAGCGTCCGCTTTTCGTACGCCTGCACGATTTCGACCGCGTCGTACACCGCCGCGATGGCGAGCGCAAGCACCACGTAACCGGCGAGTGTGAGCGGCGTGACGGGGAAGGCGATGACGGCGGCACCGAACGCCAGCACCGCGACTGCGAGGGGACCAACCCAACGCGGGACGCGGGGCGGACCGCTTTCGACTTTCGTCGCCGACGACGACGTCGACGCCGAGAGCTTCCCGAGTTGGTAGAACAGGCTATCCATGTGAGGTGGTAGCATCGGCGACGACAAAAACTACCCGCCTGTCGGCGTCGGAATTGGGATGCGTTTCGGGGTAGTATCGGCGTTGGCGCTGGCGTTGCCGCACTGCACCAGCGTGGCCACCAAGTATTTGCCTCCGTCTGTTCGACCCCCGAGTATGCGACCTGATTACGGCGGTATCGAAGTCGAAGACCTGTTGAAACTCGTGTTAGTCCTCGTCGTCGTCTGGCTGGCACTCGAAATACTCGGGGAGGTACTCGGCCTGTTCACCGCCCTTCTCGGCCCGTTCCGGCCGATTCTCGGGTTGGTCGTCGTCGTCCTCATCGTCCTCTGGCTCCTCGACCAAATCTAACACCCGTGCAAACCTGGTGACAGAAATTGTCGGACGTCGATATTCATTTGTATCTTTCGTGTGAAAAACGGACGTGTACAGTCTGAACGTCCCGATTCCGGGACAGGTTGCGCGGGTCGCGTCCGACCTCTTCCCGTATCTCGCTCCGTTCGACCGGGTTCGCGACCGTCACACGCTGGTCTGCAAGCGATTCGAGGAGACCGACTACGACCACCTTCGGACTCGTCTCCACGAGGTACTTCGAGGAGCGCCTGCCTTCGAGGCACGCATCACGGACGTCGAGTACTTCGAGGACCCGCCCCGCGGGAGTGCGCCAGTCGTCTATCTCGCCGTCGAGAGTCCGGGACTCGTGTCGCTGCACGAACGCCTCGTCGACGAATTCGGCGCTGTCGATGGACTCGAAGGCGACGACTACACCCCGCACGTGACGCTCGCCCGCGGTGGCTCGATTGCGGATGCCCGGTCGCTGGCCAGCCACGACATCGACCCCGTCGAGTGGACCGTCTCGCAACTCGACCTCTACGACGCTGAGTTTCGCGAGACGGCGGCGTCGATTTCGCTTCCAGCCTGAAACGAGATTTTCGGAGCGCTGAGGCTATCGATTCTCGCGTGCCTGCAGTCGCATCCCAATCGGTTCCTGCGGATGCATCGTCAACGACCCGCGAAGCGAGAACGGTTCCTCGCGGATGTATTCGAGTTCGTACCGCTGAGCGACCGTTCCCATGATGAGGCGACCTTCGAGCAGCGACAGGTGTTTGCCGATACAGTGGCGCGGCCCGCCGCCGAAGGGGAAGTACGCGAAACTCGGTCGGTCGGCCGCCCGCGCGGGCGTCCACCGGTCCGGGTCGAATTCGAGCGGGTCGTCCCACCAGCGTTCCGAGCGGTGGACGACCCACTGCGGGAGCATGATTGCCGAGCCCTCGGGGATGCGATAGCCACCGAGTCGAACGTCGACTTTGGGTTCGCGGAACATCACGTACACCGGCGGGTACAACCGCATCGCCTCGTTTAGGACGCGCTCTGTGTACTCCAACTGTCGCACGTCTTCGAAGGTGGGTGTGCGACCGCCGAACACGTCGTCCACCTCGCGGTGCAGTTTCGCCTCCGCTTCGGGATGCTGCGAAAGCAGGTACCACGCGTACGTGAGCGTCAGCGCGGTCGTATCGTGGCCCGCCAAGAGCATCGTCATCAGTTCGTCGCGGAGGTTCTTGTCGGTCTGTTCGCCGCGGTCGTAGGCGCGAAGCAGAATCGACAGGAGGTCCATCGGCTGGTCGCCGACCGCCGAGTCGTCGGCGACCGACGACGCCGGGCCGGGTCCGTACTCGGTTCCGCGGCGCTCCTCGACGAGGTCCCAGATGATGTCTTCGAGCACCGACAGCGCCTCCTTGTACTCGCGGTTCTCTCTCGTCGGCACCCAGTCGGGCGTAAGGAACCGAATCGGGTCGGGTTCGAACCGCGCACCCAGCGGTTCGAGGTGCTCTTGCAAACGGCGGATTCGGTCGTCGTCGAGGTCGCTCCCGAACATCGCGTCGACGATTATCTCGACGGTCAGCCGGGTCATCTCTAACTGGATGTCCACCACGTCGCCGTCGTGCCAGTCGGTCAGCATCGACTCGGTTCGGTCGGTCATCATCCCCGCCATGGTCGAGATACGGCGCATGTCGAAGGCTGGCTGAGCGAGTCGGCGCTGCGTTTGCCACGTCTCACCCTCGCTCATGAGGAGGCCGTCACCGAGCAAGTCGCCGATTGCTTGGTCCTGAAACTGCGGTTTTCGGAACTGCGACGCCTCGCTCACGAGCACCCGCTCGATGTCACGGGGGTTCGTGAGCATGTAGGTGTCCAGCGGTCCGAGGTCGAAGTGGATGACGTCGCCGTAGGCGTCCGCAACCGCCGTCAGGAAACTAAACGGGTCGCGGGCGTACTGTCGACTCGCGCCGAACAGCGGGACGCCTTTCGGTCCGGGAGGGGTCGCACTCATCGGGTATGTGTTGGTTCGAAGAGGTAAGAACTACACGGCGGAATCGGGGTGGTCGCGCGCCACCGGCTCGGTCCTGCATATAAAAACTGCCCCCACGAGTACGGCAGCGGGCGTATTTCGGAGACTCGCCTACGAACCGCTATGGACGTTCTTTCGACCCTCTCGCTGGTCGCGTTCGCGGCGGGCCTGCTGGCTGCTGGCGGAGTCTACCTCATATTGGCTGTGACGCTCACCACGGACCGACAGTGGTGGCCACCGGGCGACAAGACGTGGGCGTACCACCTTCATTGGTCGCTCGTCGGCGTGTTCAACGTCTCGACTCTCCTCGTCGCGGTTCTCGATTGGAACACGTGGCTCCTGCCGCGTCCGTCCTCGCTCGTCGCCGGAGGACTTCTCACCGCGCTCGGTGCGGGCGTCTTCTTCCGCGGAGCCAACGTGATGCAGTCCGACGAGGTCCGCGGCGTCACCGGTGACCTCTACACGGGCGGCCCCTACGCGTACAGCCGGAATCCGCAGTACGTCGGCATGATTATCGGAACCGCCGGATTTGCACTGCTTACGAACGCGCTTTTCGTCGCGGTGCTCGCCGCGGCGCACATCGGCTGGGTCTTGCTCTTGCCCGTCGCTGAAGAGCCACACCTTCGCGACGAATACGGACAGGAGTACGAGCAGTACGCGGCGCGAGTCCCTCGATTCGTCGGTCTGCGGACGGTTCGAGAACTCGTGAACTGAACCCTGCAGTTACGGCCGCGGCGGGTCGCCGTCGTAGGCGTCGTGGTCGTTGTAGAAGTTGAGCATCGCGAACTTGAGTTTCTTCGGCGTGATATCGACCATCTCCGAGCGCTCTTCGACCGGGAACGACCCGCGAACGCCGTATTTCCCCATCGACGAACTCTCGCGGGTGTAGCGCTTGTCGGCGAGGATACGAACCCCGTAGTCGTCCGGGGCGCGGATGACCCGCCCGAGCGCCTGCCGCGTCTTGCGGATAGTCGGAATCTCGACGGCGTATCGCCATCCTGCGTCTCGCTTGCCGCGGTAGATTCGGTCGTAAGCGTCCTGTACCGCCTCCATCCGTTCGGAGAGGTGCGGATACGGAACCCCGACGACGAGGACGGTTCGCGCGTCGTCGCCGTCGAAACTCACGCCCTCCGCGAGCGTCCCCCACAGCGACGTGAGGAGGACTGCGTCGTCCTTGCCGACGAACTCTTGGCGGGCTTCTTCGGCGCGGACGCCCGGTTCGTCGAGGAAAAGCGTGTGGTCGACCTGCGGATTCGCGCGCAACCGCTCGTGGTAGCGTTCTGCCTCCGCGTACGACGGGAAGAACACGAGCGTGTTCCCCGGCGTGAACCGGGCGGTGTCGATGAGTAACTGCTCGATAGTTTCCTGTGTGCCCGTGTCGTCGCGCTCCGACGAGAACAGCGCGGGCAACGAAACGGCGAACGTCCGGCGGTTCTCCTCGGGGTATTCGAGACCGTAGGCCATCGTCACCGGGTCGTCGAGGCCGAGCGTCTCTTCTGTCACGTCGAAGGGGCGGAGCGTCGCCGACATCAGGATGCTCGCGTGGACCTCCTCGAACAGTTCGCTCGTCACGTCGTGCGGGATGCAGGTGTACAGTTCGGCGCGGCCGTAGATCTCCTCGGTGCCGCCGTCGCGCCGCACCGAGAGCATCGGATGGCGGCCGAGTTCGCCGCCCATCTCCATCCAGTCGGCGATGAAGTTCGCCGCCTGCAACGTCTGGCACTCCTTGCGCGTGGTCGCGTCGCCGTTTTTGTACTCCTCTTCGTACTGCTCGTCCAGACGCTTGCCCAACTGCAACGCGAGTTCGACTTCAACGTCGATGCCGCGACCCTCGTACGACTGGAGGAACGTGAGCGTCAGGTCGTCGCGGCGGTTCTTGTTGGCGATAGAGAGGTCGTACCAGTTCTCGCCGACCTGTTCGCGCTCGCCGAAGCCGAACGCCTCGTCGTAGCTCTCTCGGAGGGCGTCGAGGAAGCTTCCGACGACGTTGCGGGCGCTCTCGGCGCGCGAGTCCTCGACGCCTTCCAACTCGTTCATCGCGCTTTCGAGGGTGTTCTCGGTGAGCGCGCGACTCGCGTGGTCGCGGGCCGCGCCTTCGATGTTGTGTGCCTCGTCGAACACCGTGATGATGTCCTCGGGGTCGCGGTCTAACCACCGGAAGAACTGCTCGCGAATCATCGGGTCGAGCAGGTGATGGTAGTTGCAGACGACGAGGTCGATGCCCTCCATGCCCTCTTTTAGCAACTCGTAGCCGCAGAAGTTCTGTTTGCCCGCGTACTCGAAAATCTCGTCGGGCGTCCGCACGTCGTCGAACAACCACTGGAAGAACTCGTCTGTGTTCCGCGTGAGGTTGTTGTAGTAGTGGTCGCAGTAGTTGCCCTCCTGCAACTCGTCTAACTCCTCGTCGAGACGGTCGAGTTCGTCGGTGACGGCGCTTCTGGCGTCGGCGGCGTTCGAGTCGCCCTCGCGCATCTGGTCTAAGAGGAGGTCCGCCTGCTCCGACAGTTCGGATTTGTCGGACTCCTTTTCGACGATGCTTCGGGTGGTGTCGCGGAGGGTCTGACACTCCTGAAAGCCCACGTCGATGTGGCACATCGAGGATTTCCCGCGGAAGACCACGGCGCGAATCGGCTCGGTTCGCGTTATCTGCCGGGCGTCTTCGACGAACTGACGCATCTGCTGGTGGACGTTCGTCGTGATGACGACCGTCTTGTCGCGTTCGCGGGCGTACTGGAGGGCGGGCACGAGCGCCGAGATGGTCTTTCCCGTCCCGGTCGCGCCTTCGAGGAGGACGTTCCGCTCCTCGTCGAGCGCGTCGGCGATTCCCGACATCGCCGCCTCCTGATTCGGATACGGCTCGTCGTAGGGGAAGAATCGCCACGTCCTCCCGGCGTCGGCCTCGTCGCGGGAGTCGTCTGCGTGGGACACGACCGATTCTCGGTCGCCATCCGGTTAAAAACCTCGGAGGTACACCCCCTACTTGACACATCCTACTTAATCGTACCCCCGCGTTGCGGCCGCGATACCCGTCCGAGGGAGCATTTTGTCGCGCTCTCGTGAACGTCCGGCTACATGGCAACAGACACTGCCACCTCACGAACCGAATCGACACTGGACGCGAACTGGCAAGCGGGCGTCGTCGCTGGCGCGGTCGCCGCCGCCGTCATGGGCGCGATGATGGTCGTACAGATGCGCCCGGTTCTCGAAGTCGCCATCCCGTCGATGTACACGCTGATGGGCGGTACCGCCGGATTCACTATCCACGTCGCCCACGGTGCGGTCCTCGGCGTCGCGTTCGCAGGTCTCGCTGGCGTCGCCGACCTCGACTCGACACCGAAGTCACTCGGTCTCGGCGTCGGCTACGGGGTCGTTCTCTGGGTCGTCCTCGCCGCTCTCGTGATGCCCGTCTGGCTGAGCGCAGTCGGGTCGCCCGCGAACCCGCCGCTGCCGAACGTGAGCAGGACGAGCCTCGTCGGCCACGTCGTCTACGGTGCCGTCCTCGGACTGGCGTATCCCGCAGTCGAGCGCATCTTCTGAACTGGCTGAAAAGCAGTCGCCGCTCCGGCCCCGACCCGACCTTATTCTTCCAGCAACTCGACGATGAGGCCCTTCTGGGCGTGCAGGCGGTTCTCCGCTTGCTCCCAGACGAGCGACTGCTCGCCTTCGAGCACGTCACCCGTAATCTCCTCGCCGCGGTGGGCGGGCAGGCAGTGCATGACTTGCGCGTCGCTCCCGTCGAGGAGTTCGCCGTTCAGTTGGAACCCGTCGAACGCTTCGAGCTTTTCGTCGCGTTGGTCCTCTTGGCCCATCGAAATCCACACGTCGGTGTAGACCACGTCGGCGCCGTCGATAGCTTCCTCGGGGTCGGTCGTGACCGTCGGTGCCTGCCCGAGGTCGGCAGCGCGCTCCATGACTTCGTCGTCCATCGCGTAGTCCGGCGGCGTGGCCACCGTGAGGTCGATACCGGCCATGGCACAGCCGAGGACGAACGACTGGCCGACGTTGTTGCCGTCGCCGACCCACGCCGCCTGGACCTCCTCGAACGACCCGACGTGCTCGCGGATGGTGAGCAGGTCGGCGAGCGTCTGGCAGGGGTGGGCGTCGTCGGTCAGGCCGTTGATGACCGGTGCCGTGGAGTATTCGGCGATTTCCAGCAAGTCCTCGTGGTCGAACAGACGCGCCATGATGACGTCGCCGTAGCGACCCAGCACGCGGGCGGTGTCACAGAGCGGTTCGCCGTGTCCGAGTTGGATGTCTTCCGGGCCGAGAAACAGCGCGTGACCACCCAGTTGGGTCATGCCGGTCTCGAAGGAGACACGGGTGCGCGTACTCGGCTTCTCGAAGAGCATCGCCATCGTCGCTCGGGGCAGTCGCGTCTCGTCGTCGCCGGCCTTGATGGCGGCGGCACGGGAAAGAACGCGGTCTAACTCCGATTCGCTGATGTCGTCGATGTCGATGAAGTGTGTCGTGTCGAGCATTGTCTGTGTCGTGTCTCCTGTCGAGTCGATGCCTCAGTCGTCCGCGAGACGCTCGCAGACGGCGACCAACACGTCGATTGCGTCGTCGAACTCGTCGAGTTCGAGATGTTCGTTCGGCGCGTGGTCGAGGTCCGAATCGCCGGGACCGTAGGTCGCCATCGGGCAGTCCCACGTCCCGGCGAAGATGTTCATGTCGCTGGTGCCCGTCTTGCGGAGCAAGCGTGGCTTCGTGTCGCCGACGCCGCGGATGGCGACGCGGAAGGCCCGCGCGACGTCCGTGCGCGGACTCATCATCACGGGCGGGATGGGCTTGTTCCAGTGGACGCTCCCGCGAGTGAGTTCGCCCTCGGCGACTTCGCGCACGTCCTCGATGGTGAGACGCGGCGGGACGCGGAACTGCACGTCCACCGTCGCCTCCACCGCGAGGCCGTCGTCGGTGGGACCGCCGTCGAAGCTCACGGGCTTGGTCGTCACCGTGTCGAAGACGCCGTCGTGCTCCTCGTCGAAGAAGTCGGCCACGCGCGACCACCACGCGACGGCCGACTGGATGGCGTTGTCCTCGGGGCGCGAGGAGTGTCCCAACTCGCTCGTTGCGACGTAGGTTCCCGAGAGGAAGCCGCGGTAGCCGAGGGTCACGCCGTCCCAGCCGGAGGGTTCGCCGTTGACGACGGCGTCGGGTTCCTCGCGGTCTTCGACGAGGTGCCACGCACCGCGGGAGGTGGTCTCTTCGCCGACGACGCCGACGAACGAGACGCCGGTTTCGACGGCCGCGGCGGCCATCGAGCAGAGCGGGCCAGTCGCGTCCACGCTGCCGCGACCCCAGAGCGCCCCGTCTTCGACCGTCACGGGGATGTCGCCGGGGACGGTGTCGATGTGCGAGGTCAGCAAGACCGAGTCGTCGGCGGGCGCGCGGACGTTACCGACTTCGTCTATCCAGACCTCGCGGTCGTGGGCCTCGAAGAACGCCTTCAGCACCTCGGCGGCGGCCTCTTCGTCGCCCGAGACCGACGGCGTCGAGACCATGTCGTAGAGGAGTTCGCGCGCCTCGGCCCACTCGCTCCCGGCGGTCAGTTCCGCGGGTGCGTCGGTGTGTGCCGCCGAGTCACCCTCTCCTGTGGCGTCGTGGTCGATTCCGGCGGTCATGACAACACGTTCGTCATCGCGTCTACCGCGCGGTCGGCGTGTTCTTCCTCGATAATCAACGGCGGGAGGAAGCGCACGACGGTCCGACCTGCGGGGAGCGCGAGCAGTTGTTCGGACAGCGCGAGGTGCTTGAGCGTGCGGTTCGCACCGCGTTTGACCTCGACGCCGACCATCAGGCCGTCGCCGCGAACGTCGCGGACCGGGAGGTCGTGTTCCTCGACGGCCGCTTCGAGTTCGCTCGTGAGGTACTCGCCGACTGCGCCGGCGTGGCCGGGCAGGTCTTCCTCGACGATAGTGTCGAGGGTGGCGTTGGCGGCGGCACAGACCACGGGTCCGCCCGAGAAGGTCGAGCCGTGGGAGGCCGCGCCGTCGGCAATCCAGTCGGCACAGAGCGTCGCGCCGAGGGGAAGACCGTTTGCGATGCCTTTCGCGCTCGTCAGGATGTCGGGGACGACACCGGCCTGTTCGCAGGCCCAGAGCGTCCCGGTGCGGCCGATGCCGGTCTGAATCTCGTCGAAGACGAGCGCCGCGCCCGCGTCTTCGGTCAGGTCGCGGGCGGTCTGGAGATACTCGGTCGTGGCCGGGTTGATGCCGCCTTCGCCCTGGATGGGTTCGAGGAAGACGGCGGCCGTCTCGTCGTCGACGGCCTCGGCCAGTTCCTCGGCGTCGCCGTAAGTGACGAACTCGACGCCGCCAGCGACCGGCTCGTAGGGCTTCTTGTACTTCTGTTTCCACGTGAGCGCGAGTGACCCGAGCGTTCGACCGTGGAAGGCGCGCTTGGTGGCGACGATTTTCTCGCGTCCGGTCGCCGAGCGGGCGAACTTCATCGCCGCCTCGTTGGCCTCGGTCCCGGAGTTACAGAGCCAGACGTTCTCGATGTCGCCGGGTGCGAGCGCCGCGAGCTTCTCGTAGAGTTCGGTGCGAACGTCCACGGGATACGACGCCTGCACGTAGGTCAGTTTGGCAGCTTGCGCTTGGATTGCGTCGGTGACGGCGGGATGAGAGTGGCCGAGCGCCGCAACGGCGTAACTCGCACCGAAGTCGAGGTATTCGGTGCCGTCGTCAGAGTAGAGATAGGACCCCTCACCGGATTCGATGGTGATGGGTTTCTCGTTGAAGACGAAGCCGGACATTATTGTGTGGCCTCCGTCGTCTCCGTCTCGACCAGCGCGCCGGGCGTCACGTGCGTGCCGCCGCCGTCGAGCGCGGTGGTGATGGGGTCGTTCAGATTCGCGTCGGCGACGACGACCTCGGCGGCCCCGCCGTCGAGTGCTTCCTTCGTGGCCATGACTTTCTTCGTCATGAACCCTTCAGCAGCGTCTTCGAGGGCCGCGAACTCCTCGGGTGTGTCGGCCGTCTCGATGAGCGTCGATTCGTCGTCGGGGTCTTCGTAGACGCCTTTCACGTCGGTGAGGACGACGAGTTTCGCGCCGAGTGCGCCCGCGACTGCTGCGGCGGCGCGGTCGGCGTCCGCATTCACCGGGACGCCGTCGTCTGCGAGCATCGGAACGGTCACGATAGGCGTGTAGCCGCCGTCGAGAAGCGTTTCGAGGAGGTCCGTGTTGACCGCGGTAATCTTCCCGGAGTGGTCGCCGCGCTTGATTTTCTTCTTGCCGTCTTCGACCACGCGAACCGCCGATTTGCGCGGGCCGGTGAGGAGACCGCCATCGACGCCCGAGAGGCCGAGCGCGTCGACGCCAGCCTCGCGGAACAGCGCCGTCAGGTCGGTGTTGAGTTTGCCGGGCATCACCATCGAAAACACGTCCATGGTACGCTCGTCGGTGAAGCGGCCGGTGACGCCGGAGGGTGATTCGACGTAGGTGGGTTCCTCGCCGAGTGCTTCGAGCGTCTCGTCGACGGCGGTGGAACCGCCGTGGACGACGACGACATCGGTTCCGTTGGCGACGAGGTGGGCCACGTCGTTGACGGCTCCTTCCGGGTCGACGGCCTTCGCGCCGCCGACTTTGACGACGACCGGCGGCTCAGAGCCGCCATCCGTAACGAGATTTTCGTCGTTGTCGACGAGCTGTTCGTGTGCCGCGAGCAGTTCCTCACGTGTGTAGTCTGTCATTGTGGATGTGGTTCGAGAGATGGTCAGTCTGGGGATGTTCGGGGACGATGCGCTCAGGGTGAGCCGATCGGGTGGAGACCGGTAAACTCCAACCCGGCGGTCTCCTCGAGGCCGAGTGCGATGTTGGCCGCGTGGACTGCCTGCCCGGCGGAGCCTTTCATCATGTTGTCGATGGCGGAGAAGACGACGAGGCGACCGTTCGTCGGGTCGATTTCGAATCCGACCTCGCCGAAGTTGGTGCCTGCGACGGACTTGGGTTCGGGGTAGCGATAGACGCCGCCGCCGCCAGCGACGGTGCGCATGAAGGGTTCGTCGCCGTAGGTGCCGCGGAACGCTTTCCACATGTCGCCTTTCGAGACCGGATCGTCGGGGAAGACGTGACAGGTCGCCGCCGCGCCGCGGACCATATCCACGGCGTGGACGGTAAAGGAGACCGAGAGACCCAGATACTCCTGAATCTCGGCTTCGTGGCGATGTCCGGTTGGTGCATACGGCCGGACGATGCCGGAGCGTTCTGCGTGCGAGGACGCTTTGCTCGCGCCCGCGCCGCCTTCCGACGAGCCGACTTTCACGTCGACGACGACCTGCTCGTCGCCGGAGAGAATTTCGGCGTCGAACAGGGGTTTGAGTCCGAGAATCGTCGCCGTCGCGTTACAGCCGCCTGCCGCGATGAGGTCGGCACCGGGCAGGTTCTCGCGGTTCAGTTCGGGAAGCGCATACTCGGATTTGTCGAGGTATTCGGGACAGATGTGGCCGTCGTACCACTCGTCGTACTGTGCCTCCTCGGAGAGACGGAAGTCAGCAGAGAGGTCGACGACGGTGTCTGCGGCCTCTTGGAACGCGTCGATGTGTTCCATCGAGACGCCGTGAGGTGTCGCGGTAAAGAGAACGTCCACGGATTCGAGGTCCGCAGGCGACGTAAAGCGGAGGTCGAGGTGACGGAGGTTCGGGTGGACGTGGCCGACGGTCTTGCGCTCGTAGGAGCGACTCGTAGCCTGTTCGACCTCGAAGTTCGGGTGGCCATCGAGGAGGCGAAGCAGTTCGCCCCCGGTGAACCCGGAGCCGCCGACGACGCCCGCGGTGAGTTGCTCGCTCATGCAGAGGCCTCCGCGAGCGTCTTTTCGCCTTCGACCTTCGATTCGAGCCAATCGACGACCGTCGCGGGCACGTCCACGTCTACGGCCTCGTTGAGCGCCTTGAACTCGACGGTGTGGTTGACCTCGTGGACGGTGTAATCTGTCCCCGTCTCCATGAGGTCGATACCGAGCAGGCCGCCGCCGACGGCGTCAGACGCCTGCTGTACGAGTTCCTTCGCGCGGGCGTCGAGTTCGAACGCCTCGGCGTCTGCGCCCTTTGCGGCGTTGGTGAGCCAGTGGTCCGACGAGCGAGTCATCGCGGCGATAGGCTCGCCGTCGATGGCCAGCACGCGGATGTCGCGGCCGGGCTTCTCGACGAACTCCTGAATGTAGAACACTTTGTGCTCGTAGTTGCCGAGCGTCGCCTTGTGTTCGAGGATGGCCTCGGCGGCCGCCTCGGAGTCGATTTTCGCCATCAGACGACCCCACGACCCCACGACGGGCTTGAGGACGCAGGGGTAGCCGAACTCCTCGACGATGTCCATCGCGGAGTCGACGGTGAACGCGACCTTCGTGTTCGGCGTGGGGACGCCCGCATCTGCGAGTGCGAGGCTGTTTTTCGCCTTGTCGGCGCAGATGTCGGCCGTCTCGTGGGAGTTGACGACGGGAATGCCGTACGACTGCAGGAAGCGTGTGATGTAGAGGCTCCTGCTTGTCGCCAGACAGCGGTCGACGACGATGTCCACGTCGTCGAACGCCGCCGGTGGCTCGGAGAGGTCGAACTGCTCTTTCCGCACGTCTATCTTCGTCACCTCGTGGCCGCGGTCGCGAAGCTTGTTGAGAAGCAACTTCTCGTCGCGGCGAATCCGGGAATAGAGCAGTCCAATATTCACGCTTACTCTCCCCAGTCCTCTTCGAGTTCAGGTGCTTCTTCCAGTGTCACGGGGTCGAGGGCGACGACTTCGAGTTCCGTCCCCGTCGCGGGACTGTCGATAATCTCGCCGACTTCCACGTCGGACGGCAGCTCGATTTCTTCGCCGGTCAGCGGGTCTTCCGCAGTGATGGTGTCGCTCATTACACCCGATTCTGGACGGTGATGGGTATTAAACCCGTCGAATTTTACGAAGCAAAAAACAGTGTAAAGAAGCGTCTCTCGGTGGTTATCGGGCGAATCGACCGACACTGGTGGTCGGTCGAACGACGCGTCGGGCTCGGTTGCCAGCCTCACCCAACACCGGGGACGGGACCGGTCGCGGAACCGGTCGGGCCGTCCCCAGCGTCGGGCGCGGTCGTGGTCGCGGTCGCGGTTCGGTTCGCGGTCGTCGCGGGACCGAAACCGCTCGTCGCGGTCGTCGCGGAGCAACAGCTCGCGGCGGTCGCGGCAGGCCGGAGCTGCGGGTCGCGTTCTCAGACATAGTTCGATACCTCTTCGTCGAGTTGCTCGGCGGCCGCCGCCAGCGAGTTGCGGGCGTCGGCGACCGCCGCCGCGTCGGCTTCGAGTTCGTCGCGGGCCGTCGAAAGTGTCGCCTCAACGGCGACGGGGGCAGGACCGCCGAGGGAGTCGCGACTGGCGACGCTCTCGGTGGGGTCCAGCGCTGCGTTGACGGCCGCTTCGCTCACGTGCGTATAGAGTGACTCACCTAATACGTCCGTAGCGACGGCGTCAAGTGTTGCCACGTCGGGAGTCCCCGAAGAACGGGCGGCGGCCTCGGCAACGACTTCGTGGGCCGTGCGGAACGGCAGTCCGGCCATCGCCAGCAGGTCGGCGACGCCTGTCGCCGTCGAGAAGCCGTCGCCTGCGGCCTCGGCGAGTTCGTCTTCGGGCCACGTCGCGGAGGCGACTGCCCCGGCGGCCACGGCGGCCGCTTCGGTCACGTCGTCCACCGCGCGGAACGTGTGGTTGTGTGCGCGTTGCAGGTCGCGGTTGTACGCGCGGGGCAGTCCCTTCAGCGTCGTCAACAGGCCGGTGAGTTCCCCGACGGCGTCGCCCGCGACGGCGCGGACGAGTTCCATCGTGTCGGGGTTCTTCTTCTGCGGCATAATCGACGACGTCGAGGAGTAGTCGTCGGAGAGTTCGACGAGTCCCTTGTTCGAGAAGACGACGAGGTCCTCGGCGAGTCCCGAGAGGGTGACCGCGTGCGTGGCGAGTGCGGACAGCGTCTCCGCGAGAAAGTCGCGGGTCGCGGAGGCGTCCATCGAGTTCTCCATCACGCGGTCGAAGCCGAGCAGGTCGGCGACGAGTTCGCGGTTCACGTCGAAGGGTGTGCCCGCGAAAGCGGCCGACCCGAGGGGTGACTGGTTGATGCGCTCGTACGCACACACGAGGCGGGCGCAGTCGCGGGCGACCGCTCGCTCGTACGAGAGCAAGAAGTGCGCAACCGTCGTCGGTTGGGCGGGTTGCAGGTGTGTGTAACCGGGCATCACCGTCTCGGTGTGCTCGGCGGCCGTCTCGACGAGCGACTCGCGCAGGGCGAGCGCGGCGTCGAGCGCTTCCAGCACGTCTTCGCGCAGGCGGTAGCGAATACAGGTCGCCACCTCGTCGTTGCGCGAGCGCGCGGTGTGCATCTTCCCACCGTCGGGACCGACGATGTCGATGACGGCGGCCTCGATGGCCTCGTGAACGTCCTCACCGCCGGAAAGCGAGTCGTGGCCTGCGGCCTCGACCTCGTCCAGCGCGTCGAGAATCTCGCTCGCGACGTCGGACTCGATGATGTCCTGTGCCGCGAGCATCACCACGTGTGCCCGGTCGACGGCGAGGTCGGCTTCGAAGATGCGTTCGTCGGCCGCGAGGCTCGACATGAACCCGCGGGCGGGGCCGCCGCTGAAGCGGTCCCGGCGAATGACGCCCTCGGAATCGCCGTCCTCGCCTGTCATCTTACTCTTCGCTGCCGCCGTCGGCGGCGAGCTCGGGCTTTTCTTTCTGTGCTGCGCTCTGGTTTGCCAGGCGCGCCTGGAAGCCGTGGTACTTGGCGACGCCCGTGGCGTCGGCCTGCTCAATGCCGTCGACCGTCTCCGTGTTGAAGGAGGCGGCGGACTCGGAGTAGGCGGCGTACTCGGACTCGCGGCCGACCGGGCGGGCCTGTCCGCCCTCGAACTTGATGGTCACGGTGCCCGTGACGCGTTCTTGGGTCGTTTCGAGGAACGCGTTCAGCGCGCCAACGAGCGGGGCGTCGATGAGACCTTCGTAGGCCTTCTGGGACCACTCGTCGTCCACGGTGGCCTTGAAGTCACGCTCTTCTTTCGTGAGGACGAGACCTTCGAGCGCCTTGTGCGCGTTCAGGAGCGTCGTCGCGGCCGGGTGCTCGTAGTTCTCGCGCACCTTCAGACCGAGCATGCGGTCTTCCATCATGTCCGTGCGGCCGACGCCGTAGGAACCGGCCTTCTCGTTGAGGTGCGAGATGAGTTCGAGGGGGTCCATCGCCTCGCCGTCGATGGCGACGGGGTAGCCGTCTTCGAACTCGATTTCGACGAGTTCCGTCTCACCCGAGGGCTGGTCGGTCCACTCGTAGATGTCCTCCGGCGGGACGTAGCCGGGGTCTTCGAGATTGCCGCCCTCGATGGAACGGCTCCAGAGGTTGGTGTCGATGGACCAGACGCCTTCGTTGCCGCCCTGTACCGGGAGGTCCTTCTCGGCGGCGTACTCGATTTCCCACTCGCGGGTCATACCCATCTCGCGGACGGGCGCGATGACTTCGAGGTCGGAGGCGCGCCAGACGGCCTCGAAGCGGAGTTGGTCGTTCCCCTTGCCCGTACAGCCGTGGGCGATGCCGTCACAGCCCTCTTCTTCGGCTTTGTCGAGAATCGCCTGTGCGATGACCGGACGTGCGAGCGCCGTGCCGAGCGGGTAGCCCTGATAGTCTGCGTTCGCGCAGACCGAGTCGAGACAGAGCTGTGCGAACTCCTGTTTCGCGTCGATGACGTAGTGGTCGAGACCGAGTGCCTCTGCGGTTTCGTAGGCTTCCTCGAACTCTTCTTCTGGCTGGCCGACGTCGACCGTGACGCCGATAACTTCGTCGTATCCGTACTCTTCTTCGAGAATTGGGACGCAGACTGTTGTGTCCAGTCCGCCCGAGAACGCGAGTGCGACTTTCTTCATGTACCTGTTTGTGACGTGGATAGCTAAATAAATTCTTTGCATTTAGATTACGAAATTAAGAGGTAGAGATGCCTATAGCCACGAAAAAGGAAGATTAGCAAATTCGACGTGTCCCGAAGGATATGATGATACTGGCCCTAAAGGGCCGGTCGTCGTCGTCGGACAGCAGCGGCTCGCAGCGGGGCAAAAGTGGCGAGGGTGCTGCGAGTCGCCATGGTTGCGAATGAGTACAACAGCGTCCCTATTAAATTCTTTCGGCGACGCAACCTTCGCCTCAGTCGAGCACCTCGACGGCGAGTTCGAAGAGGAGTTCTTGGTCGAACAGTGCGACCACGAGTGCAACCACGAGGAGGACGACGAGGCCGACTGCGAGCCATTCGATGAGTGTCATGGATACATCCGGGCGTGTGTCACGCGTCGGAAAAATGCTCTGTGGCCGTCCGGCCGCGTCCACGTTCTCTCGTCAAGCACTCGACTCTGTGGCCCCACCGCGAAAGACCAGTCGCTCGACGAGGTCCGACCGCTGCATCAACACCGTTCCGAAGGCGCTCATGACGAGGACGTAGCCGACGGCGAACGCCGGAATCACCTCCCGCATCACCTGCGTGGTTCCCGACGCGGCCAGTGCCGCGATGACGAGCGAGAACTCGCCGCGCGGGACTAACCCGACGCCGACGCGGAGCGACCGGTGTGTCGAGAGGTCGTAGACGCGACCGCCCAGATAGCCCGACAGCACCTTCGCGGGCGTCGTCAACACCACCGCTACGACGAGCGGGACGGCGGCCGCCCCGAGGAGCATCGGGTCGGTTCCGAGGCCAATCCAGACGAAGAAGACGGCCGCGAACACGTCGCGAACGGGGGTGAGAAGCCGTTCGATTCGCTCTCGGTGCCCGCTCGTCGAGAAGCCCATGCCGACGAAGAAGGCGGCGACGGCCTCGCTCACGCCGAGCGCCAGCGCTGCGCCCGAAATCGGAATGACCACCGCCAGCGTGCGGACGACGAACGCCTCCTGATTTTCGATGTCGAGGACGCGGGTAAACAGCCCCGTCCCGTACTGGACGGCCACGAGCAGGAGGCCGAGGAAGCCGAACGCGATGGCCAGCGACTGGCCGATTGCGGCCACGCCGCCGTTCCCCGCGCCCCCGCCGCCGAGGACGAGCGACGTGACGACCGCGAGGTAGACCGCGATAGCGAGGTCTTCGAAGACGAGTGTCCCCAGTATCGGCTCCGATTCGGGGTCGGCAATCCACCCGAGGTCGATGAGCGTCTTCGTCACGATTGCCGACGAGGAGATGTAGACGATGCCGCCGAGGAGGAGCGCCTCGACGAGTGACCACCCGAACGCGAGTCCGATGACGATGCCGAGCGGGAGGTTGATGGCGAGGTCGATGACGCCCGCCCGCCCGATATTGCGTCGCGCGGCACGGAGTCTGTCGAGACTGAACTCCAAGCCGAGGAAGAACAACAGGAGGACGATACCGAGTTCGGCCAGCAGGGCGACAACCTCGCCGTCGGCGACGTACGGCAGGTCGAGTCTGCCCGCGACGTGCGGCCCGACGACGACACCGCCGACGACGTACAGCGGGATAACCGAGAGGCCAAGACGGAGTGCGACCGCACCCGTCACTGCGACCACCGCAAACAGGTAGCCGAATTCGAGCAGTTCCCCAGCCATCAGCTCCCTTCGACGAGGTCGACGAAGTTCCGGCAGGCCTCGCGCGGGCCGATGACGACGAGCCTATCGCCCGCCTCCACGGTCGCGTCGCCGCCGGGCGAGGTGATGACCTCGTCCCCCCGCTCGATGGCGATGACCGACGCACCGGTCACCTGTCGGAGGTCAGACTCCCCGAGCGTCTGTCCGGCCACCTCGGAACCCTCCTCGACTTCGACCCACTCGATGAGTGTGTCCTCGCCGAGGAGCGTTTGGATGTCCCCGGAGCGAACCGGCTGAAAGTACGCCCCTTCGAGGAGCGTCCCGACTTGCCTCGCGAGTTTGTCGTCGAGTTCGAACAGCTTCTCGGAGTCGCTGTCGGCACTCTCGCGGCGGAACACCTCTCGCTTCCCAGTGTTGTGGGTCACGATGACGAGTCGAGACTCGTCGCCGAGTTCCACTTCGTGTTTCTTCCCGACGCCCGGAAGGTCGCTCTCGTAGACAGTCACGACAGAAACGTTAGCGACAAACGAAAATAAAGCCGTCTCCCGGTTTGGAGCGGAATCGGCCCGTCACCGACCGTCGAATTCAGGCGACGACCCAGAGCACCGCCGCGATACCGACACACGCGACCGGTGGAATCGAGAGGTTGTCGTCGATGACGTAGCCCGCGACGACCGGCTTTGCGCCGTCGGCCAGTGTCGCACCAACTGCACCGACTACCGACGCACCGACGCCAGCGACGACGCCGACGACCGGCACGACGAAGGGTGCAGCGAGGGCGAAACAGACGGTGAACATCGCGCCGAGCGTCGGAAGCGACTTCATCTCACCGACCGGTGCCGACCCGAGAAGGCCGCTTATCGGGTCGCCGATAGTGAGCATCAACATCCCGGGAACGGCGATGTGAGGCGCGAACACCAGCGCGACGGCCGTCTGGCTGTAGATGTACAGTGCGTAGCCCGCGACGTTGTCCTGTTCGTACTCGCGGGTGAGTTCGTCGTAGATGCGCCAGTCGAGGCCGCCGAACAGACGGAGCGCTTCGAGGACGGTGACGACGACAGACGCGAGGACGAAGAGATAGCCGAGTACCCGCCAGTCGACGAGGTCGAGGATGTACAAAAGCGGCATCCCAGAGCCACTCGCGTGCACCAGTCGCCGCTTGACTTCGGCGGTACTCGGTCGCCACACGGTGAGTTTAGGCTTCGACTGCCTCGTTGTCTTCGACCACCGCGTCGAACGAGACGGTCCCGGCGCGGAGACCGACCAGCGTGTCGACGAGGTCGGACACTGCGAGACGGACCTGTCGGCCGGAGTCGCGTTCGCGGATGGTGACGGTGTCCGGGCCATCGCCTTCCATCCCATCGCGGTCGACGGTCACGCAGAACGGCGTGCCGACTTCGTCCTGTCGGCGGTAGCGCCGACCGATGCTGCCGGAGTCGTCGTAGGCGACCGCGAAGCCGGCGGCGCGGAGTTTCTCCGCGATGTCGTCGGCGAGGTCCACGAGTTCGTCGACGTTGCTGACGAGGGGGAAGACACCCACGTTCGTCGGCGCGACAGTGGGCGAAAGCGAGAGGAACGAGCGCTCTTCGCCGTCGACTTCGTCCGTCTCGTACGCGTGCGCGAGAAGCGTGTACACCGTGCGGTCGACGCCGAACGAGGGTTCGACGACGTGCGGCGTGATGTGCTCGCCCGCCTCGGTCTGCGTCTCGACCGAGAAGTTCGCGACGTCGGTATCGACGGTGACTTCCTCGCCGTCGAGGTCGAGGGTGACTTCCTCGCCGTCGAAGGCGTCGGGGTCGCGCTCGGCGAGGGTTTCGAGCGCCTCGGCCACGTCTGCGGCCTGTGCGCCGAACTCGGGGCCGAGCGTCGCCATGTCGGGGTCGACGACGGCGCGTTCGACCGTCTTGGGTTCGTCGTACTGCTGGAAGACGGTGAAGTCGTCGTCGCCGTACTCGCCGTGCTTCGAGAGGTCGTAGTCGCTGCGGTACGAGAAGCCCGCAATCTCTATCCAGTCGCCGTCGACTTCGCTTTCGGCGTCCCAACAGTCCGCAGAGTAGTGGGCACGCTCGCCCGCGAGGTGCTGGCGGAAGCGGAAGCGGTCCATGTCGACGCCGATGTTCTCGTACCACTCCTGGGTGATGCCGAGGAAGTAGCCGAGCCACGCGTTGCCGATGATGCCGTCTTCGACGGCCTCGCCGATGGTCGTCTCGACGTAGTCGCCGTCGTCGGCCTGCTGCTCGGTCGCGGGGTACAGAAGCACCTCGACGTCTTCGACTCCCGAAAGGTCGGGTTCGTCCCGCTCGGGGTCGATGAAGTGTTCGAGTTCGGCCTGCGTGAACTCGCGGGTGCGGACGATGCTCTTGCGCGGGCTAATCTCGTTGCGGTAGGCGCGGCCGATTTGGGTCACGCCGAACGGAAGTTGGTTCCGCGCGTACTCCTTGATTCGCGGGAACTCCACGAAGATGCCCTGTGCCGTCTCGGGCCGGAGGTAGCCGGGAGACGAGGAACCGGGGCCGATGTTCGTCGCGAACATGAGGTTGAAGCTCTCGACGGACTGCCCGGCGAGTTCGGCACCGCAGTTCGGACAGACGAGGTCGAGCTCCGTGATTTTCTCTGCGGCTTCTTCGAGCGACAGCGTCTCGGCGTCTTCGAGGTCGGAGTTGTCCTCGATGAGGTGGTCCGCGCGGTGCGATTCGCTGCACTCGGCACACTCGACGAGCATGTCGTCGAAGCCGTCGAGGTGGCCGGATGCCTCGAACACTGGCTCCGGCATGATGGTCGGCGCTTCGATTTCGAGGTTACCTTCCTGGACCGCAAAGCGGTCGCGCCACGCTTCTTCGACGTTGGACTTCAGCGCCGCGCCCTGCGGGCCGTAGGTGTAGAAGCCGCCGACGCCACCGTAGGCACCGGACGAACCGAAGAAGAAGCCGCGTCGCTTCGCCAGTTCGACGAGTGCGGCCGCCTCGTTGCCCTCACTCATGCAGCGCCTCCAGCAGGTTGATGTCGCGGACGATGCCGATGAGTTCGTCGCCCGAGACGAGCGGAATCTGTTCGATGTCCTCGCGAATCATCGTCTGGGCGGCGTCTTTCGCGGTGACGCGCGTCGAGACGGAGACGAGGTCGTCGGTCATGAACTTCGAGACCGGTTCGGCCGGAATCTCGACGTTCCGGGTCGGGATGTAGCGGTTGCCGACGGCCTTGATGCCTTCCCACATCCACTCGTCGTCCTGCCCCGCGACGGAGTCGCCGGTGCCCGCCTCGCCTTCGACGACGCGAGCGACTTCGATGATGTCGACTTCGGTGACGATACCGGCGAGCGACGCTTCGTCGTCGAGGACGACCGCGTACGGGACGTTCGCGTAGTAGATTTCACGTTCGACGACCGGCAGCGGCGTCTCGATGTACGTCGTGTTCACGTCGCGGGCGGCGAGGTCACCGACCGGGGTCTCACCGTCGATGTCGCCGCGAGCGATTGCGCGGATGACGTCGGTCACAGTGAGGATGCCTTCGATACCGTCACCGTTGATGACGGGGATGCGTCGTGCACCCTCCGAGACCATCGTCTCGGCGACGACTTCGAGGTCGTCGTCCGAACTCACGGTCGGCACTTCGCGGACGAGGACCGCAAGCTGGTCTTCGTCCGGGTGCTTGATGAGGTCCTCTCGGGAGATGAGACCGCGGTACTTCGTCCCCTCGTCCGTCTCTTTGACGACCGGCACGGAGGAAAAGCCGCGCTCCTGCAGGTACTCCAGCACGTCATCGCGGGTCCCCGGAAGGGAGACCGTCACGACCTCCTCACCGGGCGTCATCGCGTCGGCTACTTTCATACCACCGCTTTCATCCCCACGCCTAATGTACTCTGCGAAGGCTCGCGCATCCTTCACACGGCTGGTTCGCGGGCACGATGTGTATTCGACTCCAGCTAACAGATCTGCGGGGTAGAATACTCGACTCCAGCTAACAGACCCGCACCGTTAGAAATACTCTGTCTGCTCAGTCGTAATTCATCGCGGCGTCGTCGACGTCTGCCCAGCTTTCGACGTCCGCGATGCTCGGGAAGAACTTCTCGTAGTCGTCGTGGCGGAACGACCCGAGGTGCGTCGCGTCGAGCTTCTGGACGTGCGTGTACAGCATCTCTTCTTCGACCGCGGTCTGCGCGCAGCCGACCGCGTTTCTGAGTGCGTACATCCCGGCGATGAGAATCGCCGTCTTCGTCTCGGGGTCGCGGTACTCGGTCACGAGAAAGACCTTGCCGCTCTGTTCGGCTCGATAGACCTCGTATTCGGGGAAATCACCCGCTTCGACGGCCTCGGAGAACGGTTCGGCTTTGTTCCCCGGAATAACGTACACGAGTCCGAAGTGGTCATCGTCTCCGCTTCGACCCATCGGCGCGGTACTCCCCGCTTGAATCGTAATCGTCGACCAGCCGTCGTCTTCCAACTCAGAAGCGAGTGCCTGCATATCTTCGAGCGTCGCCGCCCAGGCTTCTTTTTCTGCCCCGGCGTTCGCGGCGAGTCGCTCACCGTGGTCGACTCCCTCTCCGATCTCTGGCATGCGTCTACGTCACTTCTCGCCGCGGTAAAAGTTGTCGAAGACCGCAGCGCTCTTTTATCGGCGCTTCAGGGTGCCTGAATCGCGACGCCGAAGACGACCTCCATGACGAAGGACGTGACGAGGACACTGAGGCTCGCAATAAACAGCTTTGCTCCGATAGAGAACCGCTCCGATGCGGGGAGGTGATAACTCGCTGGGAGCGCTCGCGCCACGGCGGCCTGTATTCCGACCGGCTCACGCGTCGACTCGTCGTCGTCTTTCCACAGCGGCGTCGGTCGGAGTTTGAACCCCGAATACGCGAACAGTGCAAACCCGACGACGAACATAAACCACTTCGCGCCGAGAAGCGGGCGGACTCCGAGGAGCATCGCGAGCGCCGCACCGATTCCGAACACGATGGCGGTAACCACCAGTGCGTAGGCGCCCGCATCGACACACCGGAACCGGAGCCGCCTCGCGTCTACCATCAGTCGTCAGCGAACAGTTCGTCGTGCGTTTCGGAGTAGGCGTCCGACGGCTCGTCGTACTCGTTCGCGTGACGGTGACAGAAGCTCGTACGCCCGGTGTCACCGACCGTGTACAGCTCGGGTTGGTCGGTGTCACAGACGCTCCCGAACTCCTCGCGGAGGTACTGCTGTGCTCGCTCGGGTTTGTCTTGGTCGACGTATTCGATGGCCTCGTGAATGTGCGACGAGACGTCCTGTGGGACGGTAATCTCGTCGAACAGTTCGGATTCGACCTCGTAGATGTCGGTCAAACGGGTCTCGCCACCGATGAAGTCGCGGACGCGCTCGGTCAGCGTCAGTTCGACTCGGTTGCGCTCGCGGAGCACTTCGCGAAGGATGCTGATGCGGTCCCAGAGCTCGTCGTCGAGGTCGCGGTACTTTTCGGGACGTATCTTGACCGGACACCGCGTCGAGAACGGACACCCTGTCGGTGGGTCTCGCGGGCTCGGCGGCGTCCCACGGAGCGTGATTCGGTTCCGTTCACTCGTCGGGTCCGGCTCCGGAATCGCGGACAACAACGCGTGCGTGTACGGATTCGCTGGGTCGTCGAACAGCGCCTCCGTGGGACCAATTTCCATGATGTTACCGAGGTACATCACGGCGACGCGGTCACAGATGTGTCGGACGACAGAAAGGTCGTGGGCGATAAACAGGTACGTCAGCCCGAACTCCTCTTGGAGGTCTTCGAGGAGGTTCAGGACCTTGGCCTGCACGGACACGTCGAGCGCAGACACCGGCTCGTCGAGGACGATGAACTCGGGTTCGAGTGCGAGTGCACGGGCGATACCGATACGCTGGCGCTGCCCGCCAGAGAACTGGTGCGGGTAGCGGTAGTAGTGTTCTTCTTGGAGCCCAACCGTCGAGAGGAGTTCGCGCACCTTCTGGGTGCGCTCATCCGGCGTTCCAACCTCGTGGACGTCGAGCGGTTCGCGGATAATCTCCCCGACCGTCATCCGGTCGTTGAGGCTCGACTCGGGGTCCTGAAACACCATCTGGGTGTTCTTTCGCCAGTTTTTGAGTTCCTCTCCCGAGAGCGTCGTGATGTCACGCCCGCGGCGGAGGACCTCACCGCCGGTCGCCTGTTCGAGACGCACGAGGGTTCGACCGAGCGTCGACTTCCCACAGCCGGATTCACCGACGAGACCGAGTGTCTCGCCCTTCTTAATCTCGAAGTTCACACCGTCGACTGCTTTGACGGGCGACCCGCCCAGCAGTCCAGTGGTGTCGTAGTACGTCTTGAGGTTGCGGACCTCGATGAGTGTCTCGCCAGACGAGACCTCTTCAGAGGCACTCGTCTCCTGACTGTTCGCGTTTGTCTGCGTGCTCATTTGGAATCACCTCGCTTGTGCGTCTCGACTGCTTCTGCAGTGGACACGTCCTCGGGATACAAGAGACATGCTGCAGTGTGGTCGTTGGCGTCCGCGGTGACAGAAACGGGCTCGGGATGTACGGCGTTACAATCCTCGAACTCCTTCGGGCATCGCGGGGCGAACCGGCAGTACGTCGGCTCCTCGTTCGGCGTCGGAACGTCCCCTTCGATGGTACTCAGGCGTTCATCTGGCCCTGCTCGTCCGGGAATCGACTTGAGGAGTCCCCGCGTGTAGGGATGGCGGGGGTTTTGGAACAGCTCTTCGACTGGTGCGCTCTCGACCATCTCACCCGCGTACATCACGTTGACGCGGTCTGCGACCTCTGCGATGACACCCATATCGTGGGTGATGAACATAATCCCGAGGTCACGTTCCTCTTTGAGTTCGTCGAGCAGTTCGAGAATCTGCGCCTGAATCGTCACGTCGAGTGCCGTCGTCGGCTCGTCGCAGATGAGAACCTCGGGGTCGCACGCGAGCGCCATCGCGATGACAGCACGCTGGCGCATCCCACCGGAGAACTCGTGGGGGTACTCGCGAAGGCGACGCCGTGCGTCGGGGATTCCGACGGCTTCCAGCAGTTCGACGGCTTCGTCGGTCGCTTTCTTCCCTCGAAGGCCCTGATGGAGGCGAAGTGCCTCTTTGATCTGGTTCCCGACCGTGTACACCGGGTTCAGCGACGTCAGCGGGTCCTGGAACACCATCGAGATGCCGTTCCCGCGAATCTTCCGCCACTGTTTTTCGGACTTCTCGGTCAGGTCGTCTCCTTCGAACTCGATTCGACCGCCTTCGATGCGCCCCGGCGACTTGACGAGGCCCATAATCGACCGGGCGGTGACACTCTTTCCGGACCCGGACTCGCCGACGATACCGACCGTCTCACCACGGTAGATGTCGAAGCTCACGCCGTCGACGGCGCGAATGACTTCCTTGTCCGTGTAGAACGAGGTCTGGAGGTTCTGCACGGAGAGGACGGGCTTCGCGGTTGCGGAACGCTGACTCATACGCCCGACCCCCCTGCGGCGGCAGCTTCAGTACTCTCTCCGCCCTGACTCTGTGGGTCGATGGCGTCACGGACGCCGTCACCCAGCGCGTTGAACCCGGTCACGACGAGCGTGATGACGATTCCAGGCAGGAGTGAGATGTGCCACGAGATGCTCGCGACGTACGGCTGTCCGTCAGAGATGAGCCGTCCCCACTCGGGCGTCGGCGGTGAGATACCGAGGCCGATGAACGACAGCCCTGCGATGGCGATGATGATGCCGCCGAGCGTCATCGACGAGTAGACGAGGAGGTAACCGATGACGTAGGGCGCCATGTGCTTTCGCATGATGACGAGCGGGTCCTGCCCGAAGCTCTTTGCGGCGTCGATCCACTCTTGTCCCGACACTTGCAGTGCGGGACCACGAACGGCACGCCACAGGCTTGGCCAGTAGATGAGGACGAACACGCCGACCATCAATACCGCGCCGTCGTACAAGTTCCCAATCCACGTCCCGCTGAAGACGACGAAGACGATGATGAGAAGCATGAACAGCGGAATCGCCTGTACCGAGTCACTGGTCAGGACGATAGCGAGGTCAGCGAGTCCCTTGTAGTAGGCCGTGATGAGCGCGAGTAGCAACGCGATACCCGCCGCGAGTGAGATGGCGAGCAACGCAATCGATAGCGATACCCGCGCTCCAGAGGCAACGAAGGTAAACAAGTCCTTCCCGTCTGTCGTCGTCCCGAACGGATGGAATCGCCCGAAGTCGTCGTACTGGAGTGGGCCGACGTTCCGCTCGGCCGACCCTTTCGAGGCCGAGACGATGTTCGCCTGTCCGACGACTGTCGACTCGACGGAGTTCGTCTCTTCGTCCCAGTAGGACATCTCGTACGAGTACGGGTCTCGAATGTTCTTGTCGACCGTCGTGGGACCGAGTGCCGGTGCGAACACTGCCATCACGAGGAAGATTGCAACGACAGCGAATCCGAACTTCCCCCAGCTGTGGCGGCTGAAGCGGTTGATGATGTCGTCGCCAGGCGTCCAGTCGGCTTCGCGGTAGTACTCCCGGTAGCGGAAGTAGCCGTTGACGAGCCAGACGATGAACGCTGCCGAGTACAGGTACACGAGTGCAACGCGGATACCCCACGCGACACCCGGTTCGAGACCGAGGAAGGTCTCCTGCCACGTCGTCCCGTCGTAGTAGCCCGAGTTCGGAATGACGTCGCGCGACAGGAGCGTCGGAATCTGCTCGCCGAACGCGACGATACTGGAGCCAAGCTCGGCCTGACCGAAGGCACCCAACACGGCGCTGACGAGTGCTCCGGCGGTTTGAACGAGTGCACCCAGTTCGGGGAGGATGAGGACTGCGCCGATGGCAGCCCACACGAGCGCTGGGCGCGGATTATCTGCGATTCGCTCCGTCAATCTGTTGTCTGGATTTTCGTTCTCAATCATGTTTTCAGTTCTGTTCGAGACCGACGCGTGGGTCCACGACGGTGTAGAGGACGTCTTGTAGGATGTTCACGGACACGAGCAAGACGATGGAGATGTACATGAGCGCGCCCACGAGCGGAAGGTCCCCTTGAACGGATGCCTGCAAGAACAGGTATCCCATCCCGTTGATAGCGAACACCAACTCGACGAGGACCGACCCGCTGATGAGGATGAACGCTTCGCTCGTGATGATTGGGATGAGCGGAATGAGCGCGTTCCGGAAGACGTGCTTCCAGACGATGCTCCGCTCGGACAGTCCTTTAGCGCGTGCTGTCTCGACGTAGTTCGAGTTAATCGTCTCCAAGACTGCGGTCCGGCCGATACGCATCTCGTTACCCATCGACGAGGAGCCGAGGACGAGCGCCGCCGGTGCGACCTGCTTGATGGCTTTCAGCAGTTCGGTGAACGTCTCACCGGGGTTCGTGATGAACTCGACGGGGTTGTTGAAGAACGCGATGGACGGCGGTGTGACGATGTTCGTCTCGACGAGCAGCTTGGACCACTCGAATCCGAGCAGGTCTTTCGACTGGGCGAGGAGGCTCACGAGAATCACTGCGAGCCAGAAGTTCGGCATCGCACGCCAGACGATTCCGCCGAACGAGGCGATGTAGTCACCGCTCGTGTTCGGGTTGAGACCCGCGTAGAAACCGAGCGGAATCCCAACGAACAGTGCGATGAGGACCGACCAGAACCCGAGCCACATCGTTCGCGGCAGGTAGATGAGGATGAGTTCGAACGCAGGGGTCCCGGGGCTGATGACCCACGAGTTCGGCATGTTGAGCGTGACGAGGTTCACGAGGTAGTCGAAGTACTGTTGCCACAGTGGGTCGTACAGCCCGAGTTGCCGTCGGATGCGCTCTGCCTCGGCACCCGACCCGTTCTCTGGTCCCAGAATTGCTGCTGCGGGGTCAATCGGTCCGAGACGGACAATTAAGAACGTGACCGTGACGCCGAAGAGGACGACAGGAAGCGCGAGCAGAATCCGTTTGAGGAGATACTGCCAGCGGCTCATCTGTCACCCCTATACCCGTTCGTGTTGCTCATGCTGGATAGGTTTTCAACGGTCATGATTATGTCTTACGTTATGATTTCGGAAACATTTACCACGGCTACTGGGGCCGAAGCTCAAGCTTCACGGCGCAAAAAATCGAAAATGTTGGAATCTCGTTACTCGCGCTCGGAGAGCGTGATGTCCTTGTCCATTGCGGACGCGCCACCCATTGCTCCCGGCGGCTTGTAGTCGATCCAGTCGTACCAGAACATCTCACCCTTCGGGTGATAGAGGTTGATGAAGCCGATGTCTTCCCAGTTGGCCTCTTCGAGTGCGACGTACGCTTCGTCGCGGGCCTTGGCGGCTTCTTCGGTCGGCGCCTTGTTGTTGAGGACGGTCTGCCACGCATCGGTCGCCTTCTGGGCGGCGTCACCGTTCTCTTCCGACCAGTTGAGGTACGAGACCGGTGCCGTCTCGCCACCGGTGATGGTGTCAGACGGGTTCAGAAGCTTCAGGAAGTTGCTGGCTTCTGGGTAGTCGGCACCCCAACCGAGGGTGTAGACTTCGAGGTTACCCTGACGACCGCGCTGGGTAAGCGTCGAGAAGGGTGCCTTCTCGATCTTCATGTCGATGTGGGCGCTCGTGAGCTGGTCACGGAGAATCTTCGCCATCGACTCCCAGGTAGAGGACTCGTACTGGGTCCACTGGAGCGTGTACTTGTTGTCCTTGCTGTAGCCGGCCTCTTCCATGACCTCACGGGCCTTGTCGAGACGCGACTCGTTGATACCGTACGGGTAGTTGGACTGAACGTGCTCTTCGTAGGCGCTGGGGCCACCCGGGTAGATTGCCGGCGGGGTGAGGTGGAACGCGGAGCTGCCGCGGTTCTTGAAGACCTCTTTGACGAGGACTTCACGGTTCATCGCGTACGCGAAGGCCTTGCGGACCGGCTTCGGCACGCTGGACATGTTGAATCCAATGTAGTACGTGACGAGTTCCGAGACGGCCGAGTAGTTCAGCGTCGAATCGTTCCGAACTGGGCCGTAGGTACCGCGGTCGCGACCGACGTCGTCGGTCTCTTCGACGTTCACGAGTTTCGGGTCGTACTTGGCGGTCGGAATCCCGAACGCGTCTGCGTTCTTCTCCATCACGTACGTCCACTTGGCGTCGTCGTCCTCGATAATCTGCCAGTGGATACCGTCGTTCTTGACTTCGCCACCGTAGTAGTCGTCGTACTTGACGAGGTCGACGGAGGTCCCCTGTTCCCACTTCTCGAGCTTGTACGGACCACAGCCGACCGAGTTCTTGGTCGCGAACTCGTTGTAGTCCATCTTGCCGTCGTAGCCTTCCACGTCGCCGACGATGTTCTCGGGGTGAACCGAGAAGACACCGTACGCAATCATGCCGAGCGTGGATGAGAAAGGCGAGGACAGTTTGACCTTGACCTTCTTCTCGCCGACTTTCTCGACACCGAGCGTGCCGGGCTTGTAGACTTCAATTTCTTCGCCGTCTTCGCCGGTCTTCGTCTTCGTCTCGTGCTCGACTGCGAGCGTGCCGAGGATGAAGCTGGAACGGCGGGTGTGTTCGGAGCCTGCGAGACGCTCCCAAGAGTAGATAACGTCTTCGGGGGTGACTTCGCTCCCGTCGTGGAACGTCGCGTCCTTCAGCGTGAACGTGTATTCGGTTCCGTCCTCGGAAACCGAGTAGTCAGACGCGAGGAGCGATTCGGTACGCGCCTCACCCTGCGGATAGTGAACGAGCGTCTGGTGGATGTTCGTGACGACGTAGCTCGAAGCCTCGTCGGTCATCGCGACGGGGTCGAGCGTCGTGACCGTCGAGTTCGTGTACTGGAGGATGTTCTCGTCCGAATCTCCACCACTCTGCTCGGTTTCGGTATCGGTGGAACCGCCACTGGTTCCTTCGTCTGTCGTCGTCTCTTCACCATCTCCGCCACCGGTACATCCGGCGAGAGCGGCAGCCGTAGCGGCACCACCCGTTGCTTTCAGGAAGCGGCGACGCGAGAGTTTGTTAGTGTCTGGCATTCGGACAACTCTTTCAAGCCCTCGTGGATAAACTTACCGTATTCGATTTGTTTGATACGGGTTTGTGTGGATGGGGTGTAGTTACCTACCCAAACGGCGAAAACTGCCGCGAGAACTGCCGGAACTATAGTCTTGGATTTTAAACTAGTTTCTCAGAGGACAGAATCGACACCCCGTGTTGACGTGGAACACTGCCGTTTCGGGCAACTTATATAGGGGTGACACTATGTATCATACATGACGCCGGATGCGACGGCTTCCGTCGACGACTCAGGCGCCGAGGTTATGGCCTCGGTGGATCGTACTCAGACGGGCCAGCGTCTTATTATCGCGGACATCTCCCGCGACGACGCGTGGCTCGCTGCCGACGTAGCCGACGCACTCGCACTCGACGACTGGCGATAATCGCTCTCGCGGTCTACGCGAAGAACATTCACATTTTAGTCTGACTCTCCCGTGACTCGTAGTATGAACGCTCGAGCGGTGACGGTGAGCGAGGAGTACCTCGCGAGCCTCGAACACGGGGCAGACTGGCGCGAGGAGATAGAGGAGTTCTGCGCCAGAAAGGACATCGACTCCGCGTGGTTCAACGCGATGGGTGCCGTCCAAGACGCCGAACTCTGGTTCTACGACCAGGACACCCAGGAGTACCAGTCTGTCACGTTCGACGAACCGCTCGAAGTCGCTTCGTGCGTGGGGAACGTCGCACTCCTCGACGGTGAACCCTTCGCGCACACTCACGCCGTCCTCTCCCGTCGAAGTGGGCAGTCACTCGCAGGCCACCTCAACGCGGGGACTGTCTTCGCGGGCGAACTGTATCTCCGCGCGTTCGAAGAACCGCTCGAACGCGAACACGACGACGTAACCGACCTCGACCTCTGGTTGTAAACCGTGCGCGAAGAGGAAGAACGGTACTTCGGACGCATCGAAGGCCGACTCGACGAGGCGTTCGAAGTCGCACGCGCCGCAAAACAGCAGGGTCACGACCCGAAACGGGACGTCGAAATCCCGGTCGCCAAGGACATGGCCGACCGCGTCGAGAACATCCTCGGCATCGATGGCGTCGCCGAGCGCGTCCGCGAACTCGAAGGGGAGATGTCACGCGAGGAGGCCGCCCTCGAACTCGTGACCGACTTCGTCGACGGCAACGTCGGTGACTACGACTCCCGCGAGGGAAAAGTCGAGGGCGCGGTTCGAACCGCCGTTGCCCTCCTCACCGAGGGTGTGGTCGCCGCACCAATCGAAGGTATCGACCGCGTCGAGATTCTCGAAAACGACGACGGCACCGAGTTCGTCAACGTCTACTACGCCGGGCCGATTCGCTCCGCGGGTGGGACCGCACAGGCGCTGTCGGTGCTCGTTGCCGACTACGCCCGGTCGCTTCTCGGCATCGACGAGTACAAGGGCCGAGACGACGAAATCGAGCGCTACGTCGAGGAAATAAATCTCTACGACAAGGAGACCGGTCTCCAGTACTCGCCGAAGGACAAGGAGACGCGCTTTATCGCCACGAACATGCCCATCATGCTCGACGGCGAGGCGACCGGCGACGAAGAAGTCTCTGGCTTCCGCGACCTCGAACGCGTCGATACCAACTCCGCACGCGGGGGTATGTGTCTCGTCATGGCCGAGGGTATCGCGCTCAAGGCCCCGAAGATTCAGCGGTACACTCGTCAACTCGACGAAGTGGAGTGGCCGTGGCTTCAGGACCTCATCGACGGCACCATCGGCAAAGACGACGGGAAGAAAGACGAAAGCGAGGCCGAAGCCGAATCTGAGGCTGGCGACGCTGACGAAGACGACGCCGACGCTGCCGAAGCAGACGACGCTCACGACGAACCCGAAGGCCCACCTCGTGTCGAACCCGCAACCAAGTTCCTCCGCGACCTTATCGCCGGCCGGCCAGTCTTTGGCCACCCCTCCGCACCCGGTGGGTTCCGACTTCGCTACGGCCGCGCCCGAAACCACGGATTCGCGACGGCTGGCGTCCACCCGGCGACGATGCACATCGTAGACGACTTCATCGCCACCGGCACGCAGATTAAGACCGAACGGCCCGGGAAGGCCGGCGGTGTCGTCCCCGTCGACTCTATCGAGGGGCCGACAGTCAGACTCGCCAACGGCGACGTTCGCCGCATCGACGACCCCGAAGAGGCCGAGGAACTGCAAAACGGGGTCGAGAAAATCATCGACCTCGGCGAGTACCTCGTCAACTTCGGCGAGTTCGTCGAGAACAACCACCCGCTCGCACCCGCCTCCTACGTCTTCGAGTGGTGGATTCAGGACTTCGAAACGACCGACGCCAACGTACAGGCCCTCCGCGACGACCCGACTGTCTCACTCGACGACCCGACTGTCGAGGAGGCACTCGCCTGGGCCGAGCAGTACGACGCTCCGCTGCATCCGAAGTTCACCTACCTCTGGCACGACATCTCCGTCGAGCAGTACGACGCGCTCACCGATGTCGTCGCGGCGGGCGAGATTGTCGCCGCCGAAGCAGACGGTGGACAGCCGCGCGGCAGCCGAGCAGGTGGTGGCCGCGCCGACGGCGGCGGTATCGCGGTCGAACCCGAAGACGGAAACGAGGGAACGCTCGTCGTCGAGAACACGCCCGAAATCCGCGAAACGCTCGAAAACCTGCTCGTCGAACACCGCCAGACCGACGAAGAGCTTCGGATTCCTATCTGGCGACCACTCGCTCGCTCGCTCGGCCTTGCTGACGACCGAGCGCGTACGTGGTCACTTGATGACCTTTCGGCGCGCGCCCGCGAATGGGAAGACGGCGACAACGCCGTCGAGGCGGTCAACGAAATCGCACCCTTCGAAGTCCGCGAGCGGGCACCGACCCGAATCGGCGGTCGGATGGGTCGCCCCGAGAAATCCGAACGCCGCGACCTCTCGCCCGCGGTTCACACGCTGTTCCCAATCGGCGAAGCGGGCGGGAGCCAACGCGACGTCGGCGACGCCGCTCGGAAATTCGGCGAGTCAGGCAAACGCGGCGAAGTCTCCGTCCGACTCGGGAAGCGAAAGTGCCCCGACTGCGGACAGTTCGGATTCAAACCGAAGTGTTCCAACTGCGGCGGCCACACGAAGCCTCACTACGAGTGCGACGACTGCGGCACGGTCATCCAGCCCGACGAATCGGGTCGCGTCTACTGTGACCGCTGTGAGTGGGACGTCGAGAGCGCCGAGTGGCAGACTGTCGACCTGAACACCGAATATCGGGACGCGCTCGAATCGGTGGGTGAGCGCGAGTCGTCCTTCGAGATTCTCAAAGGCGTCAAGGGGCTCACCTCCTCGAACAAGACGCCCGAACCCATCGAGAAGGGTGTCCTCCGGGCGAAACACGACGTCTCGTCGTTCAAAGACGGGACCGTCCGCTACGACATGACCGACCTTCCGGTCACGGCGGTCCGGCCCGAGGAACTCGACGTGACGGCCGACCACTTCCGCGAACTCGGCTACGAGACTGATATCGACGGCGAACCGCTCCGATTCGACGACCAACTGGTCGAACTCAAAGTCCAAGATATCGTCCTCTCGAAGGGTGCGGCGAAGCATATGATGCAGACCGCGAACTTCGTTGACGACCTCCTCGAACAGTTCTACGGGCTGGAACCGTTCTACAAGATGGACGAGCGCGACGACCTCATCGGCGAACTCGTCTTCGGGATGGCACCCCACACCTCCGCGGCGGTCGTCGGGAGAGTTGTTGGATTCACGACAGCAGCGGTCGGATATGCGCATCCGTACTTTCACGCCGCGAAACGCCGGAATTGCGATGGTGACGAAGACTGTGTGATGCTCCTTATGGACGGTCTTCTCAACTTCTCGAAAGAATTCCTCCCCGACAAACGCGGCGGGCAGATGGACGCGCCGCTCGTGATGTCTTCGCGTATCGACCCCTCGGAAATCGACGACGAGGCGCACAACATGGACATCGTCCGGCAGTACCCACGGGAGTTCTACGAGGCGACCCGGCGGATGGAAGACCCCGACGATTGGGAAGACGAAGTCACCATCGCCGAGGAGTACCTCGGCACCGACCGCGAGTACACTGGATTCGACCACACCCACGACACCACGGACATTGCCGCCGGGCCGGACCTCTCCGCGTACAAGACCCTCGGGTCGATGATGGACAAGATGGACGCTCAGTTGTTCCTCGCGCGAAAGCTCCGGGCGGTCGACGAGACCGACGTGGCCGAGCGCGTCATCGAGTATCACTTCCTGCCGGACCTCATCGGGAACCTCCGCGCGTTCTCCCGGCAGGAGACGCGCTGTCTCGACTGCGGCGAGAAGTACCGCCGGATGCCCTTGACCGGCGAGTGTCGCGAGTGCGGTGGCCGGGTGAACCTCACCGTCCATCAGGGGTCTGTGAACAAGTACATGGACACCGCGATTCAGGTTGCAGAGGAGTTCGACTGCCGCGACTACACCAAACAGCGCCTCGAAGTGCTTGAAAAGAGCCTCGAATCCATCTTCGAGAACGACAAGAACAAACAGTCGGGTATTGCGGACTTCATGTAGTGTGGGGCGGTCGAGTGCGGTTTTTTCCTCCAGGTTTTCGAGCCGAGTGACGGAGTCACTCGGGGAGAAAAAGTGGAAAACGAACAGTCGGGTATTGCGGACTTCATGTAGTGTGGTCGGCGGTCGAGTGCGGTTTTTTCCTCCAGGTTTTCGAGCCGAGTGACGGGGTCACTCGGGGAGAAAAAGTGGAGTGTTGTGGGTGGAGTGGACCGCAGATACGACTCAAACTATTCGTTAGTATCTGCTCGTGGATTCACACTGTTGGGGCGTAGTGTGGTAGTATTCTGCCCTCGTCCATAATGACGTACGCAACACGTCGACCTTGTACGCTGTACTAGTTATGTGTCCGGCACGCGCGTGCGAACGACTGGCATATCGGGCCGCAGAGTCGACCGTCGTTATCCTACCCTCTCGTTGTCTTTCGACGTGTCACACGCTGACAATTGTGTATGATTGTTTGTTAGATTAACCCGGACGCAAGTGAATTTTCTTCATCAGTATTTCTAGTTCAAAAAAGCTTATGCTGATATCTAGCGGAGTATCTGGTGGAATGGCAAAATCGACTCTCTGGCCGACAGTAGCCGACTTCCCCGACCCTGTGGCGACGGACCACATCACGTACAACCCGTCGTTTGCGGACCTCCGCGACTACTCTGCACACTTCGAGACGACCACCGACTACGAGTCCCCATCGTACGTCAGTTCGTATCGGTCTCGGAGTGCCGACCGGACCGCGAACGCTGTCGACGATTCGTTCGACGACGACGACTTCGACGTGTTCCAGCGCGGTATCGAGTGGGTTTCCGACCCCTCGAACGACGTGCTCTGTGTCGACCGCGTCGTCGGTCGCCACGAGGAAGTCTCGGCAGTCTGTCGACTGTTCCTCCCGAAGGAGTACGGCCGTATCGCACTCGCGTGGGCCAAACTCCTCGAAGCACCCGAAGACGGTGCCGAACCGGACTTCGTCACCGTCCAACTCCCCGACGCTACCGACGAGCCGTGTATTCGTATCCTTCCCGATGAAGGACTCACGACGGTCCTCGGCAGCGACTACACCGGTGAGGCGAAAAAGTCGTTCCTGCGACTGTTCATGCTCCGTGCGAAGCAGGCCGGTGGGCTCGGACTGCACGCCGGGAGCAAGCGGGTCGCGCTCGACGCGGCCGACGGCCACCGCGAGGTCGGACAGCTCTTTTTGGGACTGTCGGGAACCGGTAAGTCGACGCTGACCAGCCACGGGCTCTGGTTAGACGACCCGGAAGGCGCGGAGATGCTTCAGGACGACGTCTGCGCACTGCTTCCCTCGGGAACCGTCGCCGGTAGTGAGGGCGGCGGCCTCTACATCAAGACGCTCGGCCTCGACGCCGACGAACAACCCGAACTCCACGGGGCGGCGACCGACGACAGCGCCGTCCTCGAAAACGTCGCCGTTGACGACGACGGGACCGTCCACTTCGACGAACCGCGCCACGGCCGGAACGCGCGCGCAGTGATTCGCCGCGACCACCTCGAAAGCTCGGCGGACGACATCGACCTCGAACAGGTCGACCAGGTGTTTTTCATCACGCGCAACCCGCTGATGCCACCGATTGCGAAACTCGACGAGTCGCAGGCGGCAGCCGCGTTCATGCTCGGCGAGTCCGTCGAGACGAGCGCCGGCGACCCCTCGCGCATCGGCGAACCGATTCGGGTCGTTGGAACCAACCCCTTCATCGTCGGGTCAGAGGGTAAAGAGGGCAACCGCTTCCGCGACCTCATCGACGACCTCGACGTGGACTGTTTCGTCATCAACACCGGTGCGGTCGGGACCGCCGACCCCGTCGACGTCGGCGTCGAAGAGACCATCGCCATTCTCGAAGGTGTCGCCCGCGAGAGCATCGAGTGGACCCACGACGACACGCTCGGTCTGACCGTTCCGTCGGACGTTCCCGGCATCGACATCGAGCAGTTCGCGGTCGCCGACCACGTCGAGGACTTCGCCGACGCCCACAGCGACCTCCGCGCCGAGCGTCGCTCCTACCTCGAACAGTTCCCGGACCTCGACGACGACATCGTAGACGCGACGTACTAACCACCCCCGCGAGACGGGGCGTTACCCTTCCTTTTCGACATCCGAGCCGAACCCGTTTCTGACACTCCGTGTTCGACGAAACTTTCCAACCTCTTCGATGATTCTATATCGCGGTATCCAGTTTATTACTTATATTCGCCTCGCTGTCGCAGCCACAGGAGCGGTTCGGTGGCCGTTCGAATTTAGGCCGTTGGATGTCTATTGTGAACATATGGCAACCAAATCTGAGCCAACCGTCGGCATGACGGTCTACACCGAGGACGGAACCGAAATCGGGACTATCCGCGGCTTCGACGAGGACGGTTTCTTCGTCACGACTCGCGACGGGCTCGCGGAGATGTCAATCGAACACGAGCGCGCGGGCCACGAGTTCGGGGAGGCGGAGTTGATGTGGCGGTGCGACGAGTGCGGCGAGATGGGCTCTATCGACGACTTACCCGACACGTGTCCCAACTGTGGTACCGAGCGGGAGAACATCTACTACTGGACCGAGGACTGAGACGCGCGGCCCGCAGACTCCTCGATTTTTATCGCCCGCTGTGTACGTCCAGCCATGCGTATCCTCGTCTTCGGCGCGGGCAGTCTCGGAACGCTCGTCGGCGGCTTGCTCGCATCGGTCCACGACGTGACGCTCGTCGCCCGTGACCCCCACGCCTCGCGGGTCGCCGAGGCCGGTCTCGACGTCGTCGGCGCTGAATCTCGGCGTGTCTCCCCGAACGCGACGACAGTCCAGACGGGCCACGACGCGGACCTCGCCTTGGTGACCGTCAAATCGTTCGACACGGCCGCCGCAGCCGAGTCACTCGCCGAGTGCGACGTCGACGCGGTCCTCTCACTGCAGAACGGATTGACCGAGGAAACCCTCGAATCAGCCCTTGAAGCGCCCGTTCTGGCCGGAACCGCGACGTACGGCGCACGCCTCGTCGACCCGGGTCGCGTGGAGTGTACCGGCGTTGGTCGGGTCGTTCTCGGCGCACTTGACGGCGGATCCTCTCCGCTCGCAGAACGCGTCGGCAAGGCGTTCCGCGACGCGGATATCAACACGCTCGTCGCCGCAGACATGCCACGGCGTCGCTGGGAGAAACTCGCCGTCAACGCGGGTATCAACGCAGTCACCGCACTCGCGCGGGTCGAAAACGGTGCGCTCGACAGCGACGAAGCCCACGACGTTGCTCATCGGGCCGCCCGCGAGACGGCCCGAGTCGCCCGATTGGAGGGCGTTCACTTATCCAACAGAGTGGCACGCGACGCTATCGACCGGGTCGTCGAGAAGACCGCCGCGAACCGCTCGTCGATGCTGCAAGACGTTGACGCGGGCAAGCGAACCGAAGTCGATGCCATCAACGGGGCGGTGGTCGATAGTGCCGCCCGCCACAACTTCGAAGTGCCGACGAACCGGACGCTCACGGCGCTCTTGCGGGCGTGGGAACGGGGAGAAGGGCTTCGGTAGGACGGAACCGAGGGGTCGCTATTCGAGGTAGCCGAGGTCGCGCAGGCGCTCTTGTGCTTCGTCGTCCATCTGGTCGACCGAGTCGTCCGACACGTCGGTATCCAGCGCGTCGGTCCACGCGCCGCCGATTTCGTCTTCGAATTCCGCGAGCGCGGCTTCGGTCTCGCGGATGGCTTCGTCGTCCGAGTCGGCGAGGTTCTCCAGCTCGTCGGGGTCGGTGTCGAGACGGAACGCCTCGTCTTCGATACGGTCGATACGGGTGTATTTGGCGTCAGTGCGCCGTGCGGACCGCATCCGCGAGTAGAACCGAGTGTTCTCGCCGAGGACGATGTTCGCGGTCGCGGCCTTCTCTTCGAGTTGCTTGAGTTCGACCACGGGACGCGAGTATTCGACGAACGCGTACTCGCCGTCACGGAGTTGGCCGGGGTCGTCGTTCGTCGCCTTGGCGAAGTCGCGGTAGTCCGCCGAGAGGAGCGACCGCGTCCGGTCGAGGGCGACAGCTTCGTCGCCGGGACTCGCGGGTTCGCCGCCCTCGACGCCGAGCGAGTCGAGTACCGTGTGGTAGAGGTCCACCAGTTCGACTTGGTCCTCGCGTCGGTCCGCACCGAGCTTCGGGTGCTTGACCATGAGCGGGACGTTGATGAGCGGGTCGTAGAGGCAGAATTCGTGGCCGTAGAGACCGTGTTCGCCGTGCAGTTCGCCGTGGTCTGCACAGACGACGACCATGGTGTCGTCCCACTGGTCGGTCTCTTTCAGGTGGTCGAACAGGCGGGTGAGTTGGTCGTCGATGTGGGCGATTTCGGCGTCGTAGAGGCCGCGGATGTCCTCCCACTCATCGTCCTCGATTTCGTAGGCCCCGGCGTTGTACTCCTTTGAGTTTTGGCACACCTCCGAGGAATCGACACCCGGTGCGAACTCGTCGGCGTACTCCTCCGGCGGGTGGTACGGGAGGTGTGCGTCCATCAGGTTGATGAAGGCGAAGAACTCCTCGGAGTCGTCGATGAAGTCGATGGTCTGGTCGATGACTGTGGGCGTCTTCGAGTCGGCACCCTCGCCACCCGCGAGATACTCGTGGGCGGTGTTGCCGAGGCTGACGAGTTTGTCGGCGAGCGCGCGGAGGGTGTCGCTGTCGTTCATCGTCTTCCAGGCCTTCGCCAGTGGCCCGGAGAGGAAGTCGCCCGGCATGACTTCGAAGAAGTTGTCCTGTTCGTCGAAGCCGTCGGTCAGGTGCGTGTAGGGCGTAATCCAGGCGTTCGAGGAGTAACAGGCGGTGTCGTACCCGGCGGCCGAGAGCGTCTCGGCCAGGGTGGTCGCGCCTTCGAGATAGGGGTTTTCCTGGTCGGCACCGTGTTGACTCGGGTACATCCCGGTGAACAACGACGCGTGGACTGGCAGCGTCCACGGCGCGGGCGCGACGGCCTGCTCGAAGACGGTCGCCTCCTCGGCGAACTGATCGAGTCCCGGCGTCGTCGGTCGGTCGTACCCGTACGGGGTGAGGTGGTCCTTTCGGACCGTGTCCATGACGACGAAGAGGACGTTCTCGGGCGACTCGGCGGTCATACCCCACGGTGGGGCGTAGTCGCCGATAAAACTCCTGTTCTCGGATGCGCGTCAGTCGAACGACACGCTAGAACCGAACTGTGACCGCTTAGAAGGGCGCTTGCGGGCCTTGGTCGTCTTCGCGGTCTTCGGTGGTGTCGCCGGGGAACGACGGGCTGCCGCCGCGGCTCTCGCCACCCATGCCGTCTCCGTCCATACCGGTGTCGGCGTGGACTTCGTTGATTTCGGGAATCTCCTTGACCATTCGCGTCTTGATGGCCTGGATGGTCATCGGGGAGATGCCACAGCCGGAGCAGGCACCGCCGAGGAGAATCGTGACTTCGCCCGACTCGCGGTCGAGGTCACGAATGGCTGCGCTGCCGCCGTGCATCTGGATTTGCGGGAAGTTGCGGCGGAGGAAATTAACGACACGCTCTTTGAGGTCGTCCTCGCCGTCCTGCGTCTCCGTGCTCATGGGCGCGGCTTCGGGGTGAACGGGCTTAGGCCTTTGGTTCGGGTTAGGCTTCGACGCCGAAGACGCGGTGCAGCTCTGCCTCGATTTCGTCGATATAGCGTTCGAGAACGGCATCGAGCTTGTCGTCGTCGACGACGACGGCAGTGAGCCGCTCGGTGGGGTTTTCCGGGAGTTCGACGACGAAGTCGCCGTCCTCGTAGAAGGGCTCGGACTCGTTGAGAATCTGCTGGTCGATGCCGTGGATGAGCGTCGAGTCGAACTCGTCGTTCATCGTCTCGAAGGCGTTCTTGTACGCACGCTGGAGCTGAGGGAAGTAGTGGACGTATTTGTCTTCGAACTTCTCGGGGTCGAAGTCGCTCATACCAGTGCTTTCCGGTTGCCAGCAAAAAATCGGACGATTGGCCGGTGCACACTCCGCTCGCGCGGATAGTGTTCTCGAACGATGTGTTGAAACGCACAATAATGTTGCAAATATTATATTAATCTTCTAACCAATTGTGGTGTTGGGATGGAGGTACCTCCTACCGAAACAGACAGTTCGCAGAATCGCTCGACAGCCAGTGAGGTACGGTAAGACTATGCCTCGCCACTCCTCGTCTGAGACGGTCATCCAGTGGGCCTCGGTGCTCGTTCGGCTCGCCCTCGCGATTCCCATGCTCATCTCCGGTGTTGGGAAGGTCTTTGCAGTCGGCCCGAAAGCCATGGGAATCTCGAATTTTGCAGGGTTCTTGGCGAATCTCGGGGTTCCACTGCCGACTGCGGTCGCTTGGGGCGTCGGCCTCGTCGAACTCCTCGGCGGGCTCCTGTTACTGGTCGGATTGCTCGTCCGCGTCGCGGGTGCGTTGGTCGCCGTCGTCATGTTCGCTGCGACGGTGCTCGTCCACCTCCCGAACGGATACCCCGCTTCGGACGGTGGCGTCGAATTGACGCTCACGCTGTGTCTGGTCGCTCTCGTCGTCGTGTTGATTGGACCAGGTGCGCTCTCGCTCGAACGCGCACTGTTCGACGATGAGTTGCTCACGTCGAGTTCGCAGCACTCGATGCAGGCGGACTGAACTCCGTGTTCCCTTTTTGATGGCCGCCAACGCTGGAGAGCGATTGCCGTCGTCGAATCTCGCCTCAACCCCGTTTCGTATAGCGTCTATCCATTCATCTCTGTCGGCTGGCGGCAGAGCGATTCCACTCAGCGAACGTTTCAGATGTAGGAAATCGAGCGACGCGGTGCGTCACTCGACGAGTGGGCTGTCCACGCGTGCCGCGAGAAGCTCGCTCGCGACGTGGATAGACACCAACTCGTTGATTAGCTCGTCTAGCGACTCGTCCTCCTCGCACAGCGCGTCGAGTCGCTCGACGGTTCGACGGTTCAGTTCCACCGTCTCTGTCTCTACCTCCGGTTCGTAACCGACCGGGTACTCGTATTCGAACCTGTTCGATTTTGCTGTCGCCATCGGCGTCCCCCCGACCGACCGGCACGGCCGGTACCGTGTCATACACAAGCATCCAATATGAGGATTTCGCGGATTTCGGTGGATACGAACGAGAATCTGCGGTTATTCCGGATTCTGAGATAGTCGGCAAATCAGCACCGATAAATTCCATGTCGCGATATCGAATGTGGGTCGGCATGCGAATTGGCGTCCGAAGTGGGACCGTACAGACAGCGAGTCGTGGTGGAACCGGGTGAACTACTTGTTATTTGTTAACTGAAAACACACTCTGTGTATGGCGACCGACTCGGACCTGTACACTGACGACGGGGTTCTGAAGAAGAAACACTACAAGCGCGAGTTACACCGGCTACAAGAAGAGTTGGTCAAACTCCAGTACTGGATAAAGGAAAACGACCTCCGGGTCTGTGTCGTCTTCGAGGGGCGCGACGCCGCGGGTAAAGGCGGCGTCATCAAGCGAATCACTCGACGGCTCAACCCGCGGGTCGCGCGCGTCGTCGCACTCGGAACGCCCACAGACCGCGAGCAGGGACAGTGGTACTTCCAGCGCTACGTCGAGCAGTTACCGACTGAAGGTGAGATGGTGCTTTTCGACCGGAGTTGGTACAACCGCGCAGGCGTCGAGCGCGTGATGGAATTCTGTACCGACGAGGAGTACGAGGAGTTCCTCCGGACCTGCCCGGAGTTCGAGCGAATGCTCGTCCGGTCGGGGACGATTCTCATCAAGTACTGGTTCTCTATCAGCGACGACGAACAGGAACGACGCTTCCAGAAGCGCTCTGACGACCCGAAGCGACGGTGGAAACTGAGCCCGATGGACCTCGAAGCGCGCTCGCAGTGGGTCGAGTACTCGAAGGCGAAAGACGAGATGTTCGAACACACCGACATCGACGAGGCACCGTGGCACGTCGTCCACGCCGACGTGAAACGCCACGCGCGACTGAACTGCATCTCGCACCTGCTGGACCAAATCGACTACGAGGACCTCACGCCCGACTCTATCGAACTCCCGCCCAGACAGGACGACACCGGATACGAACGCCCGCCAATCGACAGTCAAAACTGGGTACCGGCGAGGTACGGAGCGAACCCGGTTGAGGAGTGAGCAGTCCGCGTTTCGTGATGCTACGCTAACTGCTCGCCGACGATGCGGTCCGCTTCGGCGATGAACTCCTCGACGGTGCCCTTCGGAATCGTCGCGCCCGCAGCGACGTCGTGGCCGCCGCCGTCGCCGCCGACTGCGCGGGACGCCTCGCGCATGACCGCCGAGAGGTCGAGGCCCTTTCGGACCATCACGTACGACCCGCGCGAGGAGACTTTCACTTCGCCGTCGTCCTTCTCGGCGAACGCGAGGACGGGAATCCCCGAACGCGTCGCGTCGGTACCGACGGACATTCCGGCGACGATGCCGACGATTGTCTCGCGAATCGCGTCGCCCGCGTCGAACCACTGGAGGTTCTCCTCGGTCGTCACGCCGTGGTCTTTCACCCAGTTGAGCCCGTTCGAGAGATTTTTGCGGTGGTTCTGGAGGAGTCGGCGCGCTCGGTCGAGGGCGCGGTCGCGGTCGCCGAGACAGACCGCGAGACCGACATCCGCGCGGTCGTACCGGGCTGTCGCGTTCAACACGGTCGAGAACTCGCTCACGTCGCGGAGTTCGGTCCCCTCGGCTTCCTGCGTCAGGACGTAGGTCGTCCCCACGAGGTCGTCGATGCGTCTGGCGGGAACGCCGCTGGCGATGGCCCGGCGCATCAGGGCACTGGCGAGCGTCTGTCGCTCGTCGCCCGTGAGGTCGACCCAGCGCTTCCACTCGCCGTCGTCGTCGCGGCAGGGCACGTCGAGTTCGGTCAGGAACTCGATGGCTCCCGCTTGGTCGTTCGAGATACCGGGAATGCGAACGTCGGTCGCGTATTCGAGGAGTTTGGGAAGCGGTCGCGTCTGGCGGCCGTAGATGAGGAGGTCGGTCCCCTCGTCGACGACGCCGGCTTCGATGCCTTCCTCGACGATGCCTTCGTTCGCGCCGTGGAGGCCGCCGTCGGAGTCCTGCATGTCGCCGACTGCGCCGACGACGGCGAGAGCCGCGAGGTCGCGGTTGTCGCCGCCCTCGGGTTCGAGCGCTCGCGCGAGGACGTAACTCGCGCCCGCACCGGAGAGTTCGGTCGCGCCGTCGATACCGAACCGGAGGGGGTTGAGGTGGTGGTCCGTCTCGACCCCCTCGGCCGGTTGGTGGTGGTCGGCGATGACCGGGTGGAAGTCACCTGCGGTCTCGTGCTCGGCGATGATGTCGAGTTGGCCGCTCCCGAAGTCGGTGAAGAGAACGGTGTCGTAGTCGGTCGCGGCGATGTCGGCGACCGACGCGGCGTCGAGTTGGCGACAGAACACCGTCTCGAACGGAATCCCGGCACGTTCGAGCGCGGTCGAGGCGATACCGGCGCTGGTCAACCCGTCGGCGTCGATGTGCGAAGCGAGAAGCACGCTGTCGGCGTCGCGGAGGCGGTCTGCACACGCCGTGGCGTGGGTCGTGAGGTCGGGGACGGGTCCGTCCATCAGTTCGATACTCTCGTCGTCACCGGCATAAACGCTGGCTGTTCGTGGTTGGTGCGGTGGTTGGTGTGGCGGGCATGCTGTGACGAGGTGGTCCCGTCTCGGTACAAAAACCTGCGGAGTAAATGGGTGGACGGCAGTGTGTTGGTTCAGAGCCGCCGCATTACGACGAAGAGCAACACGGCCGCGGCGACAGTCAACACCGTGACCATCGCCCAGCCAGCGCCGTAGCCAGAGAACTCGACGAGCGCGCCGAAAAGCGGTGGGGCGACGAGCCCACCGGCGTTGATGGCAGTCTGGCCGCCAGCGGTCGCCGCGCCGATGTCGTCGTCGTCGACGACGCTGCTCAGACAGGAGTAGAAGACGCCCGTCGAGCCGTGAATCGTGAGCCCGAGCGCGACGAAGACACCGAGTGTGAGCACCAGCGACCCGCCGGACCCGGCGAGCAGAGCGAAGAGTGCGGTCGCACCCGTAAGCTGGACGAGCGCCACAGTCGCCGCCCCGCGTGCGCCGCCGAGTCGGTCGGCGAGGCTCCCTGCGCCGATGCGGCCGACGCTGCCCGTGACTTGTGTCGCCGCGAGGACGATACCCGCCATCGACGCGCTCGCGCCGACAACGTCCTCGACGTAGAGAATGGTGTACCCGAGCATCGAGTAGATAGACGCGCCGACGAAGAGCCCCGCCGCGACGAGCGCGACGTAGGTTCGGTTGCTCCCGAGTCCGGCGAGTTCCGGCGGTTCGAGGCGGCCCGTCCCGTCGGTCCCCTGGTAGCTGACGGCGAACACGAGCGCGTACCCGACCGCGACGACGGCGATGAGCCAGAAGCCGACCTGCCACGCCGCGAACGCTGCGATACCGGTGACGATGAGTGACGACGCGCCGCTCCCGGCGGTGACGCCGACTTGCTTGAGTCCCATCGCGAGGTTCTTGCTTCCGGCGGGTGCCGCGGCGACGATACCTCGATTCGACGCGGGCATCGCCGTGGAGTAGGCCGCCCCGAGGAGGGCGACCGCTCCCAACAGAAGTGCGTACGACCCGGTCGCTGGCGTCGCCGAGACGACGACGAGCGCGACAGCGAGTGCGAGCAACCCGCCGAGCATCACTGGTTTCTCGCCGAAGCCATCGACGGCGGCACCGCTCGGGAACAGCGCGACGGTGTAGCCGAGCAGTCCGGCGGTCAGGAAGAGGCCCACCAGCGACTCCGAGATGGAAAACGCCTCGCGGACGAACCCCGTGGCGGCAAAGAGCGTGTAGTAACAGAGACTCGCTGCGGTCTGCCATCCGGCGACTGCGCCGACGGCCCGCCACGACCCGCTTTGGGTCGGGCGTGTCTCCGCATCTCCGGTGTCGCCGCTCACTCGTGGTACGTCGGCGCGGTCGTCTCGACCACGTCGCAGGCGAGGGCGTCGAACGTCGCCTCGTCGGGGACGATATCGACCTCAATACCGTGTGATTCTGCCGTTTCGCGCGTCGGCGGGCCGATAGCACCGACGATTGCGTCGTTCAGCCCGGCGATAGTTTCGTCACGGATGCCGCGGTCTGCGGCGGCGTCGAGGAAGTGCTCGACCGTCAGCGACGAGGTGAACAGCGCGGCGTCGAGGTCGCCGTCGGCCGCCATGACTGCCGACCCGCCCGAGCCTTCGGGGCGCACGAGCCGATAGAGAACCGTCTCGTGAACGTCTGCACCGGCGTCTCGAAGCCCGTCGAGGAGGACTTGGCTCCCGTGGTCGCTGCGGGCGACTTCGACCGTCGCGCCCGCAACGTCGTCTGCGAGGTACTCGACGAGTCCGGCGGAGGTGTACTCCTCGGGGACGTGTGCGACCTCCCAACCGGCGTCTCGCGCGGCACCGGCAGTCGTCGGGCCGATACAGCACAGTGTTGCCTCGCCTGGATTCCACCCGTCGGCCGCGAGGAGTTCGACGCCGGTCTTACTCGTGAGGACGACGAACTCGGCGTCTTCGGGTGTTGCGCCCGTCGGCTCGACAGCCAGCATCGGGTCGGCGACTGGTGTCGCACCGAGCGAGTCGAGGAGTTCGACGGCGTCCGCGAGGCGGTCGTCGTCGGGGCGGAAGACGGCAGCGCGAACTTGCTGGGTCATTCGCTCGATTCCTCGCTCGCGTTCGACTTCGGTGTGTCGCTCGCGGCCGTCTCAGCCAGCGCGTCGATGCCGCCGTCGCGGAGGAACGACTTCACGCGGTCGCGAACGCCCGCGACCTCGCCGATGACGGTGATAGCCGGTGGTTCGATGTCGGCCTCGTCGCGCACGTCGACGATGGTGTCGAGGGTGCCCGTGGCGACGCGCATCTCCGGCCACGTCGCGCGCTCGATGAGCGCGACGGGCGTCTCGGGGTCCATCCCGGCGTCTCGGAGTTCGCTCGTGTACAACGGGAGTTTTCCGACGCCCATGAGGACGACGAGCGTGCCGCCGGTCGCCGCCAGCGCCTCCCAGTCGACCGCCGACTCGTCTTTCGTCGGGTCTTCGTGACCCGTAACGAACGAGACAGACGAGACGTAATCGCGGTGCGTGACCGGGATACCGGCAGCACCGGGGCCGCCCACGGCGGAGGTGATGCCGGGGACGATATCGAACGGAATCCCGTTCTCTGCGAGGTGTTCCATCTCCTCGCCGCCGCGGCCGAAGACGAACGGGTCGCCGCCTTTCAGGCGAACCACGTCGTTTCCGTCGCGCGCGAGTTCGACCATCCGAGCGTTGGTGTACTCCTGTGGCGTCCACTCGCCATCGGCGCGCTTGCCCACGTCTTCGCGCTTGTCGGCCGGAATCATCCCGAGAATCTCCGGGCCGGGGAGCTTGTCGTGGAGCACCACGTCCGCCTCGTCGATGAGGCGTGCGGCCTTCATCGTCAGTAGTTCCGGGTCGCCCGGGCCGCTACCGACGAGGTGGACCGTCCCGACAGATTCGGCGTCCGGGTCGTCGGTGCCGCGTTCTGCCCCTGTCATCTCACTCGTCCTCGGCGTCCGCGCTCGCTTCCTCGATAAGCTGTCCAGCGCCGCGCTCTCGGAGGTCGGCGGCGAAGTCGCGGGCGGCGGTGGCGTGGTTTCCAATCGGCAGGTCGCGGGCCGTCTTGATGGCTTCGGAGCCGTCGGTCGCGAGGACGTGCACGTCCACGTGGACGTGTTTGCCCTGTACGAGCGCGTGGATGCCGACCGGTGCGATACAGCCGCCGCCGAGTTCGGCGAGAATGGTTCGCTCGACGGTCGTCTCGACGCGCGTCCGCGCGTGGTCCAGTTTGTCGTGAACGAGGTCGATAATCTCCTCGTCGGACGCCGTCACCGCGATAGCTCCCTGTCCGGGGGCGGGCACGAAGTCCGAGCGAGGGAGCCGCGCGTAGGAGACCTTGTCCAGCAGTCCGCTTCGCTTGAGCCCCGCTTCGGCGAGGACGATAGCGTCGTACTCGGTGTCGACCTTGCGCTCCATCGCCTGGCGTTCGAGTTCCGAGAGGCTGTCGAACCACTCGTCGACGCGCTGGTCGAACTCGCCGTCGTGGTCGGTCTTCCCGTGTTTGCCCTGCCGGTCTTTGTCGTCTTCGACGCGCTGTTCGTGTTCGCGCTGGAGGTGCGTCGCCAGCAACTTCTCGACGCGGGTGTCCACGTTCCCTCGGAGTGGCTCGACTTCGAGGTCGTCGCGATAGTTGAGCAGTTGCGCCTGCCGTCGGAGCGACGACGTACCGACGACTGCGCCCTCCGGCAGGTCGTCGATGTCGTGGCCCTCACGCGTCACGAGCACGTCACCGGCGGGCGCGCGCTCGGGAACGCCCGCGACGACGAGGCCGTTCGGCTTCTCGGTCGGCATGTCCTTCATCGAGTGGACCGCGGCGTCCACGTCACCGTCGAGGACGCGCTCGTCGAGTGCACGGACGAACGCCCCCGTCTTACCCAGCCGGTGGATGAGTGTGTCCTGAATCTTGTCCCCCTCGGTCTCGACTTCGACGAGCTCCACGTCGAGTCGCCGACTCGCGAGCGCGTCCTGTACGCTCGCCGCCTGTGTGCGCGCGAGCGCCGACCCTCGCGTCGCGAGGCGAAGCGTCCGATTAGTCATACGCTGTTGTCTGCGTCCCGCGTTGAAAAGCCCACCAGTTCGCGCCCGGCACGCCGGGGTGTGACGTGTCGAACGAAGGGAAAAACGAATGACCGCCGCCTGCGACGACTCCGGCATGCCCTCCCGCGACGATTCAGGTTCCTCCCATGGCGACTCCGGCACGTCCTCCCGCGGCGACTCCGACACCTCTCTGTTCGGTTCGCTGCTCCAGCAGGTCGGCGATGTCGTCGTCGTCGTACTCTTCCTGTCCGGATTGACCGCAGTCGTCGGCCCACTGGACCTACTCGTCTCGTCGCTCGGCGTTGCCCTTCCGCACTTCTCCGGGCTCATCGCCGCGGGTATCGTCGGGGTCGGTATCGTCCTCGTTCGCCCGCTTCGCCTCCGCCTCGTCGTTCGTGTCTGGGTCGTCGGCCTCGTCACGACGGTCGTCTCGACGACGCTTCTCGTCTTCTTCCAACTGGAAGGCAACACCGCTGGGATTGCCCTCACGTGGGCTCTCGGCGTCGCCCTCGGTCTCGTGATGGCCTACCCGCCGTTCTGGAAACGGGCGGAAGCGCGGTTGCGAGTCGATTAAAAACAGTGTGGCGGGCGGCTTACAGCGCTTCCTTGTACGCTTCCAGCGTCTCTTCGATGTCTTCGTCCGTGTGCGCGTAGGAGACGAACTGGCCTTCGAACTGGTTCGCACTGAGGAACACGCCTTGGTCTTTCATCTCCTGCCAGAAGACGCGCTCCCAGCGGTCGGTCTCGGCTTTCGCCACGTCAGCGCCGGTCTTCGGGCAGTAGTCGTAGTTCGGACACGCCTCGTGTTGCGTACAGCCGTCTTTGCACGCGTCGGCGCGGTCGGGCGCGCCGTGGCGCGTGAACACCGTCTTGAACATCGAGTCGGTGCCGACGACCGTGTACTCGGGTGCCTGGTCTTCGAGGATGTCGGTGATACCGCGGCGGAGCTTCTCCCCGAGGCGGTTGACGTGGTCGTACACGTCGTTTTCGGCGGCGTACTTCAGGTATTCGTGGCCCGCGGCCATCGTGACCGGGTGGCCCGAGAAGGTGCCGGACTGGAACACGTCGCCGCCGGGAGTGAACTGCTCGATGAGGTCGGCTCGGCCGCCGATTGCGCCGACGGGGAACCCGCCGCCGATAATCTTCCCGAACGTCGTGAGGTCGGGCGTGATGCCGAACTTACCCTGCGCGCACTGGAGACCGCCGACGCGGAAGCCAGTGATGACCTCGTCGAAGATGAGGAGCGCGCCGTGTTCGTCCGTGAGGTCGCGGAGCGTCTGCAGGTAGCCGTCGACGGGGTGGACGATTGCGGTGTTGCCGAGGATTGGCTCGGTCAGGACCGCCGCGATGTCCTCGCCGTGTTCTTCGAACACCTCGTGGGCCGTCTCGGGGTCGTTGAACGGGACGGGAATCGTGTGTTCGGCGAACGACGAGGGAATACCGGGCGAACTCGGGGACGCACCGTCGGGGCCGCCCTCGACGAGCGTGCTCTCCTGTGCGCCGTGGTAGCCGCCTTGCATGACGACGATTTTGTCGCGGCCGGTGGCCGCGCGGGCGAGTCGCACTGCCGAGACGGTCGCTTCGGTCCCGGAGTTGACGAAGCGAATCATCTCGACCGAGGGGACGTGTCGCGCGACGAACTCGGCGTGTTCGACTTCGATTTCGGTCGGTGCGCCGTACATCGGCCCGGCCGCGGCGTGCTTCTGGACGGCGGCCTGAACAGGCTCGGGGGCGTCGTGGCCGTAGAGAAGCGGCCCGTAGCCCATCACGTAGTCGATGTAGCGGTTTCCGTCGGCGTCGATGACGTGTGCGCCGTCACCGCGCTCGACGAAGAACGGATACGGCTTCGTGGCCCGAACCGAGGAGTTCACACCGCCAGCGAGGACTGAGAGCGCACGGTCGTACAGCCCGCGTGACTCGTCGTGGTTCATACGCGGCGGTTCGAACGCTCGGGGGAAAGAGCTTACTGGCTCGACTCGTCGTTCCGGGACGCCGTCCCGTCAGCGGATTCGGCGGTGTCACCGACGCCTCCGGCACCTGACGAATCGGTCGCAATCGCTCCTGCCAACAGGAGACTCGCCACGTTGTTCAGCGAGTGAATCGCCATCAACGCGACCACGTCGCGGACGATGAGGTACAGGACCGTCGTCAAGAGCGCCGGAACCGCGATTCGAGCCACTGCGCCGCGATTCCAGCCGACTGCGTGGCCGAGGGTGAACGCCACGAACGAGATGCCACCGGCGAGAAGCGGGTTCCCGGTGAATTCGAGCAATCGCTCGATTGCGTAGCCGTGGAACAGCGCCTCCTCGGTGACGCCAGCGGTCACGGCCACGAAAATTCGTTGGCGACGCGACAGCGACGTCAACTGCGACATCTCGCCTTCGAGTCCGCCGATGCCGAAGTGGTTGAACAGCGGTGTCGTCACCGCGCTCGCCGTGAACAAGACGATAGTGCCGGTGACGACGATAATCGCGAACGAACCGGGGTCGAACGAGCGCCCCGTCATCGACGACAGCGGCCGCCCCTCGACGAAGACGACGTACCCGCACAAGACGGCCAAAAGCAGCCACTTGACCGCGTCGCTGGCGAGGAGGTCGCGTCGCGTGTCAGGTGGCGACGCGCGATACCGGGAGACGACGAGACCCGCAATCGGCATCCCGGCGAGCGCGATAGCGAGCCCTCCAAGGAGTTCGACGCTCAGCACGACGGCACACCGTTCATCGTCCGGTCGCTTGGGGCCGAGTAAAAAAACGGTTTCGCGTGGGGGCGCGAATCAGACTGCGTCGCGGCCGGTCTTTCCGGTGCGGACCTGTAGTGCGCCCTCGACGGGGAGGATGAACACCTTTCCGTCGCCTTTCTCGCCGGTGTGGGCCGCATCGGCGATGGCGTTCGCCACGTCTTCGGCCGGGACGTCGGCGACGACGCACTCGATTTTGACCTTCTGATGGAGGTCGACTGTGTACTCTTCGCCGCGCCACTGGCTTTTCTTGGCGGGTTGCGAGCCGCGGCCCGAGACGTTCGTGACGGTCAGTGAGGGAGCTCCGACTTCGGCGAGCGCGGTCTTCACGTCAGCGAGTTTGTCGGGTCGGATGACGGCCATGACGAGTTTGATGTCGTCCGATTCGTCGCTCATTGGTCTTCACCTCCGTTCTCCGTCGTGTTCTCGGTGATAGTGACACCGCCGTCGGTCGCAGTCGCCTTCGCGGGCGTGCCGAGTCCGCGGTCCGGACCGGAGTCGCCGACGAACTCGGGGTAGACCGAGACGCCGTGCTCGCCGATATCAAGGCCTTCGAGCTCTTCTTCTTCCGAGACGCGGAGGCCAAAGATGGCATCAGTGAGCGCGAAGACGGCGGCGGAGGCGGCGATGGTCCACAGGGCGATGATGCCGACGCCAGCGACCTGCATGACCAGTTGCGTGGCGGAGAAGCCGCCGACCGCGAACACTGGGATGAGTGCCGTGCCGACCGCACCGGCAACACCGTGGACGGCGAAGACGCCACACACGTCGTCTATCTTCAGCGAATCGACCGTCCAGCGGTAGGCGGGCAGGACGATTGCGCCGCCGAGTGCGCCGAGGACGAGACCGCCCCACCACGTGACGTGAGGGACAGCGCCCGTGACAGCCACGAGTCCGGCGAGCAAGCCGTTGGCCATCCAGAGGGGGTCGGGCTTGCCCTGGTAGCTCGTCGAGACGAGCATCGCGGCAACCGCGCCAGCGCCCATGCCGAGCGTGGTCACGAGTGCGACGCGGCCGAGTGCGGCACCCATGAACTCCAGACCGCCGCTTTCGGTCGCCGCGAGGACGGTCGCCTGCGTGCCGACGTTGAAGCCGTACCAGCCGAACGCGAGGATGAGCGTCCCGAGGACGGCGAGGAGCATCGAGTGGCCGGGAATCGGCTGGCTCTCGCCGTTCTCGTCGAAGCGCCCCTTCCGCGGACCGACCATCTTTGCACCGACGAGGCCGGCGACGCCACCGCACATGTGGACGACGGTCGCACCGGCGAAGTCGAGGTAGCCGACGCCGAGGGCGGCACCGAGGAAGCCGCTTCCGGAGAGGAGGCCGCCGGACCACGTCAGGCCCTGTACGACGGGGTAGATGAATCCCGTGATGGTCGCCGCGAAGACGACGTAGGCACGGAAGTCCATGCGTTCTGCGACTGCACCGGAGACGATGGTCGCGGCGGTCATGGCGAAGACGGCCCCGAAGAGCCAGTCAATCCACGTGCCGGAGTCTCCGATGTAGGAGAACGCGGCGGCCGCGTCGAAGCCACCCGGCGAGGTGAGGCCGCCGACGATAGTCGCCACGCCCGCGCCGACGATGAAGTAGACCAGAACGCCCAGCGCCCAGTCGGTCATGTTCTTCATCAGGACGTTCCCCACGTTCTTGGCGCGAACCTGCCCGGCTTCGAGCAGCGCGAAGCCCGGCTGCATGAAGAAGATGAGGAACGAGACGACCAGCACCCAGACGTAGTTGATACCCTGCGCGACGACCGCCGGGTCGACCTGCAAGGGAATCACGACTGTCCACCTCCAAATTCAATTGGTGGACAAAACGGTTCTTTTTCACCAATTCCGTGTAGATTGTGTTGCTTCATCACGCTTCGGCTTCATGAGGAGGTAGTAAATAAAGAATGGGGTTGAAACTGTCCAATTTGGTGGTGTATAATAAGACAGACAAACAAAATACGGTAGAATACTATGCGTATAAGGTTGTATTTCGTCCAGAACTGAGACAGATGTTCGGCGCTGTGTGGACGAACGTTCAGGAAAATATTGCCACAGACGGCCGATTTCGTCGCGCGCGGCCCGGTCTCACGGGGTCGAGAAGACGGCTTGCGTCTCGGTCTGGCGGGGAGAGACGAAGGGCTCGGGCCTCGGTCCGGTAGGGAGAGGAGAAGGCCGGCGGCCGGTCAGCGACCGGACGATAACTGCTCCGCCACGTGCTCTGCAAAGTACGTGATGATGAGGTCTGCTCCGGCGCGCTTCATCGACAACAGCGACTCGTGGGCCACTTCGTCGAGGTCGAGCCATCCCTTCTCGGCGGCGGCGTGGAGCATCGCGTACTCGCCGGAGACGTTGTAGGCGGCGACCGGGTGGTCCCACGTCTCGCGGATGGTACGGACGATATCGAGATACGGCAGGCCGGGTTTGACCATCAGTACGTCGGCACCCTGTTCGACGTCGAGGGCGACTTCGCGCATCGCTTCGCGGGCGTTGGCGGGGTCCATCTGGTAGTGGCGGCGGTCGCCGAAGGCCGGGGCACCGTCGGCGGCGTCGCGGAAGGGGCCGTAGAAGGCGCTCTCGTACTTCGCGGCGTAGGACATGAGTGGCACGTCGCTGTATCCCGCGTCGTCCAGCCCCTCGCGAATCGCTCCGACCATCCCGTCGGTCATCGACGAGGGGGCGACCATGTCGGCACCGGCCGCGGCGTGGGACACCGCCGTCATCGCCAAGAGGTCCAGCGTGGGGTCGTTTTCGACGGTGAGAGTCGGGTCGTCTTCGGCGTGCGATTCCAACACCCCGCAGTGTCCGTGGTCGGTGTACTCACAGAGACACACGTCGGTGATGACGTAGGCGTCGGTCTCGGCGGTGATGCGGCGGACCGCCTCTTGTACGACACCGTCCTTCGCGTACGCGCGCGACCCCTCGGCGTCCTTCGACTCGGGGATACCGAAGACGATGACGGCCTCGACACCCGTCTCTCGGACTTCCGCGACACGCTCGGCCGCCTCCGAAATCGGAACTCGCTCGTGGCCCGGCATCGACTCGATGGGGACGCGCTCGTCGGTCGTCGCGTCCACGAATATCGGTGCGACGAGGTCCGTCGCGTCGAGCGTCGTCTCCGAGACGAGCGGTCGAATCCCGTCTGTCCGAAGTCGTCGCGGGCGGTCGGTGAGGTCCATACGTCGGCTTCGACAGGCGGTGGCAAAACGGCGTCGCTCTCGGTACCGTGTCACACCATAACCGATTTGCCGCACCCCTCACAACCCGAGAGCGATGAGTGCCCCGGTTGCAGAACTTCCGCCCTTCCTTCGCGAACTTCTCGCGTCTGAACTCGCCTTCGTCGTCCTCTTTGCGGTGTTCGTCCTCGAAGGCGCGATGTTACTCTACGTCGCGCCGAGTGAACTGCTCGTCCCCGGTGCGCTGGTGCTGATTGGCCCAGAACACCTCCTTCCCATCCTGGGGATTGCCGTCCTCGGCGCGACAGTCGGCCAGTTCGCGCTCTTTCTCGTCGCCCAGCGCGGCGGTCGCGAGTATCTCCTCTCGCGGTCGTGGTTCCGCATCGACGAGTCCAAAATCGAACGGTTCGACGGCTGGTTCGACCGCTGGGGGCCGCTCGTCGTCCCGGCGAGTAACGCGATGTTGTTCACGCGCGGGATGCTCACCGTTCCGGCGGGGTTCGCCGAGATGTCGCCGCGGCGGTTCCTCGCGCTCTCTGCGCTCGGGACGCTCGTCTTCGAGGGCGTGCTCGCGGCGCTCTACCTGCTCGGTGGCCGAGTTCTCGCGTAGCTCTCTCGACTGTCTGGTCCAAGAAAATGGATGGCTCGAAGGAGGATAGCGGAGGACGTCCGGGGACCGGACTGCGACCTCACTTCGTTCGGTTGATGTCGAGTTTTTCTTTCAGGGCGGCGAGTTCCTCGGATTCGGCGAGTTCCTCGACGCGTTTACGGAAGTGTCGCTCACAGAGGCCGACTTTGATGGAGTCTTTCTCCGCGGCGTATGCGGCCTCGCGGTCGCAGTAGTGACACTGCATACCCCCTCTTCAGACCCGATATGATTTAACTCTACGCCCGCGGCAGACGGTGCAGTTGTCGGTTGAAAAACGAATCAGAGGCCTGAAATCTCGGCCGCGAAGCGCTCGAACTCCGCCGCAGGGAGTCCGGCTTTCCCCAGTGTGTCGTCGTGTGCGTCGCTCCCGCCGGTTGCGAGCAGGTCGTAGGTTTCGATAGCTTCGTCGAGCAGGTCGGTGTCGACGTCGTAGCTGTAGGGGTAGTATCGCTCGACTGCGTCGAGGTCGGCACAGAGTTCGAGGGCGAACGCGGGGTCTCGGTAGCGAAACGGGTGGGCGAGGCTCACGACGTCGCACGCCTCCCGGAGAATGCCGACACCGTCGTCGAAGGTCGGGAGCGCACGCGGGACGTAACACGGGCCGTCGGCACCGATGAGGTCGTCGAACGCCCCCTGATAGTCGTAGGAGGCGTCGCTCGCGTCGATAGCGTGAGCGATATGCGGCCGCCCAATCCCGTGGTGGATGTCGATATCGAGGTGTACGCCGGTCGTCTCCTCGACGGCGTCGACGATTTTCCGGGCGCGCTCGACGCGGTCCTGCTGGAGGCGTTCGACTTCGGCGGTGAGAGCGTCTGTCTGTTCGACGCCGTATCCAAGCAGGTCGACGCGGCGGTCCCCGGCGTCGACGCGCAGTTCGATTCCGTGGATGATGGTCACACCCTCGCGTTCGACGACGGGTGCGTCGAGTTGCGGATGGTATCGGTCGTGGTCGGTCACGGCCACGACCTCGACGCCGCCGGCACGTGCTGCGGCCGGGAGCGTATCGAGGGTGAGACGACCGTCCGAGGCGGTCGTATGGAGGTGGAGGTCGGCTACCGGGCCGTCGGTGCTCATACGCTGAGGTCCGTGTGGGGGGACAAGAAGCCTTGTGCGCAATCTTCAATTAAGGATGATTAAGGACTGCAAAGTCTCTAATGACGCTCATGGAAAATCATTAAGAATGTGGCCCGGTTTCGTTGGGGTGTAATGCGCCTGAACGGACTCGGCGACGCAATCGATCGCCACGAATACCCGACTAGCTCGACAGACTTCGTCCAACACTACGGGGACGAAGTAATCGAGCTCCAAAACGGCCAGGAGACTGTCGCACAGATTCTGGCACGTCTCGGCGACGAGACGTACACGTGCCCGCAGGACGTGCGGGACTCGCTCTACACTGCAGTCGGGCACGAGGCAATCGGTCGCCGATACTACAGCGACCGCGACCCGAGCCCGCTGGGCGAAGACGGTCCGCAGATGCTCTCCTTCTAACTACGACAGCCACGGGAGGTCCACCGGGACCGACCCCTTCGCGTACCCTTCGACGTCTCCCGACGGCCGGAGTCGAAACACGACTGCGGGCCGGTGACGGACGTCTGGTTTCTCGCCCATGATGGCGGCCCAGTCGTCGTCGGGGAACGACGAACAATCGACGAACAGCGTGACGCCACCGCCGTGTTCGGCGAGTTGGCCCTGACCGCTGGTCTTGGTCTGTGCGGTGTCTCGAATCGCCGCGACCGGATTGCTCACCGACCGTCGATTCGGCGGGAGCGGCCGCGTCACTTCGACGAGTGCCCCGCCCGTGCGGGCGTCGTCGACGCGGAAATCGATGGAGTGGCCGGTCGTCACTTCGATTTCTGGCGTGATGTCGTACCCCGCCTCCGTCAGTAGGTGCGCCACGTCGAACTCGCCCATCGCCGCCGTCATCCGAATTCGGTCGAAGTACTCGGAGGTGCCGAGCTTTCCGGCCATGACTTCCCGGTACTCGTCGAGTGCCCCGGTCGCAAAGAGGCGCTCGTAGAACGACAGCGCCTCCTCGCGTGTCGCGTCGGGGAAGCCCGCCGCGTGGTCGTAGAAGAACTCGCGAGTCGTCTTGCGCCCGTCTTTCGAGAGGAACACCGGGAGAAAGAACCACGAGAGATGCGGGTACGGCTTCAGCCACGGCGACTCCTCGAACAGTTCGTCGATGAGCTCGCGCTGCGCCCACCGGGAAATCGAGAAGGGTGCCTCGTCGAACCCTTCTTTGTCTGTTCGCCACAGCGAACTCGGCGTCTCGGTGTTGCCTAGCCAGTAGGCGTGGTCGTCGGTCCACGCGAGAAGGGCGATGTCGCCGTTTTCCATATCGAACCGACGCGCCTCGTAACCGTCGGGTGGGGCGTGCGCTGGCGCACGCATCGTCGCACCGAGATTCGAGTCCAGCGGTTCGAAGACGTCGCGACGAACTCGTGATTCGTCCCAGCGACCGGGCGCAAAGCGAAAGCGGAGGGGGCGTGCCACAGGTGGTGTAGTCTACGGGGAGGTTTTATCTTTTCCCGCCATCCTCTCCGAATCTATCATGATTTTGATTGTCACCGTTAATTATATGTGGGAAGACTTCACACGGTATGATGAGCCATGTCAATGGGTGCCTACGACGAAGCAGAACACGAACGCCGCGAACGCATGACGAGTCAAGTCGAACCCGGCACCGACGACGACCGAAACACCTACCGCGGAACGGTCGAGTACGACTCCGGTGACTCGACCGAAGCCCTCCTCGAGCAGTTCAAGCAGATGAAGGGTGACTGATTCACGCACGTTTTTCGGCCGTCGCGTCACCGAACTCGAACGAGCGCCGCTGCGACTCCTGAGACGATAGTCACGGCGACGACGTGTCCACCAACCGCCACGAGAAGTATCGGTTGGTCCTGAAGAAACGGCACGAGGAGCAACTGTGCCGCACCGAACCCGACGTTGAGGAGGTTGACTCGCCCGACAGTCTTCGCAGTCGGGTCGTCGAAGCGGTAGCGAAGGACGCCCCAGAGGCCGACGACCGCTGCCCACCACGACGTGCCGATGCGGTAACAGAGGTCCCAGAGGACGAGCAGCATCAGGTAGACGACCACGACCGGTGGTTCCGTGCCGAACAGCACCGTCACGAGTGGGACTGCAGTCTGCCGCCCGTCGAAGACGAACAGGTGCGTCACGAGCGCGACGAACGCGAGCACCGCTAACACGACTTCGATACTCGACCCGAACAGGAGGCGTCGGTAAGGGCCCGGCACGGCAGCGGCGCGGGTCAACTGCCCCATTCGGAGCATGACGATGCTCCCGACTGCGGCGACGACGACTGCAGCAGTCCCGGCCACTGCCGCGGCCCAGAGGTCGTACACCCACGCGAGAGTGAGGACAGCGACCTCGAAGATAGCGATTTGCAGCGCGATTGCGCCCGCTTCGCTGATGTTGACGCCCGGAAGTGCGCCGACGATGCTCTCGTAGACCCACGTCTCGCCGTACTCCGGGGCGTCGCTCATACGCCTCTGGTTAGGTCCCGTGACTTATCAATCGTCCTGCGTTCTCCTTTCATTCCCGTCGTCGCCAGCCATCCACTCGCCCGACGGCGACTCACTCGACTGACCGCGACTCACACACCCAACCGCGACTCACACACCAACCGCGATTCACCCGCTCAACCGCGACTCACACCGTTTCGGTCGGCGATTCCACGGTGACGGTCGTCTCGTCTTCGCTCCCTTCGCCCAGCGCTCGTTCGACTGCCTCGTCGAAGGGTGTCGCCTCGACCGAGACGATGTCGCGGATGCGGTCGTCCTGCACCACGACGGGATTTTTCAGTCCCTCGATGAGCGGCCGTGCGACCCCGGCGTCCACGTCGGTCACGAGGCTAATCCAGTACGACGAGAGGCGCGGCGTCAACACCGGCACCGGGACGATTCGCGGGTCCTGTCCGAGATGGGACCCGACCCGGTGGAGTATCTCGCGGTAGGTGAGAACCTCCGGGCCGCCGATTTCGTACGTCTCGCCCGCCGTCTCGGGGTAGTCGAGGACGCCGACGAGATAGCCAACCACGTCGGCGATAGCGATTGGCTGACAGCGTGTTTCGACCCACTGCGGCGTCACCATCAAGGGGAGACGCTTCGCCAGTTGGCGAATCACCTCGAAACTCGCGCTCCCGGCACCGACGATGATTGCCGCCCGGAGCGTCGTCAGTTCGAACGCGCCGGATTCGAGGAGATGTTCGACCTCGCGCCGAGAGCGAAGGTGCGGCGAGAGTCGGTCGCGTTCCTCGCCGAGACCGCCGAGATAGACGACTCGTTCGACGCCCGCCGCTGACGCCGCATCCACGAAGTTGCGGGCCGCGAGACGGTCGCGTTCCTCGAAATCGCCTCCCGATTGCATCGAGTGGACGAGATAGTACGCGGCGTCGACGCCCTCCATCGCCGGGCCGAGCGAGTCCGATTCGAGCAGGTCGCCTTCGATGACCTCGACTGCGTCCGGTCCCGTGTACCGACTCGCGTCGCGGACTAACGCGACCACGTCGTGGCCGGCGTCGAGGAGGGCGGGGACGAGGTGTCGGCCGACGAATCCGGTCGCACCAGTGACGAGCACTCTCATGATTCATGATAACGACACCACAGGTGTTAAAGACTCGTCGCGGGCGAGGTCGCGCTGTCGGCGAATCAGTTCTCCTGCCGAATCGCGTCCCAACCAGGCGTCTCGGGCGCACCCCGTGCGACTTCGACGGCCTCCGGGTCGGGTGCGTCGGCCGCGTCCGCGCCGAGTGCAGTTGCCGCCTCGACCCACGTCTCGAACGCGCTTCCTGCCCACGAGTCGGCTTCGAGGGTTCGTTCGCGGGCGTCGCGGGCGCGTTCGTCGTCGACTTCGGTCGAACCCGGGTGGGACCCGACCGCGACGCCGACGAACTCTGCTCTGTCGGCTGCGGTCAGAGAGCGCGTCTGAATCCGCTCGACCACACCGTCCAGACGCTCGGGGTCGGGATGGACGAACAGCTTCGCCCCGAGCGCGTGGGGGCCGAGCAGGAGGCCCTGGTGGTTCTCTGGCGGTTCGTCGTCGAGCAGTCGGTCGCCGCCGTGGATTCGTTCGACGCGTTCGCACTCGGTCTCTTTGTCGAGCACGAGGTTGTGACCGGGGTACTCCGAGCACTCGGCGGGGTACAGGTCGGAGTCGTGGATGCGACACTGAAGCGTGTCGGGGTCGAGAAAGACACAGGCTCGGAGCCACGTCCGCTCGATACCGAACGGGGCGACGGGCTTCGGCGGCTTTCGCATCCCGACGAAGAACGCCGGCTTCCCGTGTATCGAAGCCACCTCGGTGCCGTCGATTTCGATACCCTCGCCCGGTGCGGCTTCCCAGAGCCGCGGCGTCAACACGTCTCCGAGACCAGCGTCGACGAACTCGCGCACTTCGTCGCGCGTCAGCGGCACGAGATTGTAGGTGTCGTCGAGCGGTGCTCGCGGCCCGCGGCGCTCGTGGTCCAGCGCGACGGGCGAGACTGGTCGCCAGTCGATACAGCACCCGGCACAGTCCTCACAATCGACGCGCATGCCATAGAAATTATACGCCGATAGACATGAACCCCTCGGCGGGGTATTTTTCCGGCCACGTCTCCTCTCCCGGAGTATGGCTTCAGAACCGTGTGACGTCTGCGGAAAGCGGGTCCGCATCGCTGGCGGCATCGGCGACCTGTGGAACTTTCCGACCTCCTCGTCGGGCGGGATGACGCTCGAACTCGTCGACGGGTCCGAGCACTTCCTCTGTTTCGAGTGTATGGAGCGCCTTCCGGGCGACCGCGAACCGACGGCCGAAGACGTGGCGGCGCTGTAACGTGCTATTGCGCCGAGCCGACTTCAAGCGCAACACGAGGGGTGGCTTCCTGTGTGGGAGCAGTCGTGGAGTTTTACCTGATATGATGTGGTAAATTATAACCCACAAACACTAGTAGTGCTTCGTAAGCCGCTACCGAGAGGTCGCGGCGTCAAGACCCACCGCCGGATGAAGTTGGACGGACTCTCCCGTTAATCCTTAATCCAGTTAACGTTGGGAGCCCGCTCTGGTGGACTCTGAGCAGTGGGCAGACTACTCAAACATGTCCACAAAAAGTGGAGGAGAAATCCTCCGTCGGCGGTGGGCTACGCTGAGCAAGAAGTTCAGTTCCCTTTCAACGTGGGAGAAACTGAGCAGGGCACGTGAGGTCCTGAAGACAGCCTACTGGCTGTTGAAAGTCCTCATTGCCCTCAGTACCCTCGTGGTACTCCTGTAGAGGCGTAGTCCACTACAAAGAATCGGCTCCAGAACACAAGGGGGATACCCCTTTCCTACAAAGAACTCTCTGGAACCGTTACAATTATATTCGAAACTGGCGTAGCTGTATCTGGATTAAGGATTAACGGGAGAGTCTGAGTAGCCGTTTATTGGACTCTTCCACCTCTGCACTTCTGAGCTGTCGCTTTATTGGCCGAACTGTAACGATACGCGATGGTCGTCGGCCGCTTTTCGCCTCGAATACCCTTGTCTGTGTACCTCTGCTAACCCTTGCCGTACTGTTTCTGAAGGGGAGCGGTGGATTTAGGCCCGCCCACCGACAGGAACCATCGTGGACCCGTCGCGTATCATCGACTCGTTTCCGGCTCCCGAGTATCGTGGGAATCAGGAGCGTGCACTGCGCGACATTCGAGACGCCTTCGCCGACGGCAACGACGTGGTGTTGATTCGCGCGCCGACCGGGAGCGGCAAGTCGCTCCTCGCGCGCTCTATCGCGGGCGCGGCCCGGACCGTCGAGGAGGCGACGCCCGCGCAGGCGACAGACGCCTACTACACCACGCCGCAGGTGTCGCAACTCGACGACGTCGCCGAAGACGACCTGCTTTCTGACCTCAAGATAATCCGCGGGAAGTCGAACTACAACTGCATCATCCGCGGAGAGGAAGACACACCCGTCGACCGCGCTCCCTGCGCCCGCGAGCGCGGATTCGACTGTTCGATTCGGCACCGCTGTCCGTACTTTTCCGACCGCGCCATCGCCTCGAACCGCCAGATTGCGGCGATGACGCTCGCGTATTTCATGCAGACCGCCGGGTCGGACGTGTTCCGCAAGCGCGACGTGGTCGTCATCGACGAGGCCCACGGACTGGCCGAGTGGGCCGAGATGTACGCGACCATCGACCTGAAGCCCCGGACGGTCCCGATTTGGGACGATATCGGCGTTCCCGACCTCTCCGAAGCGGGCGACCCCGTCGAGCGAGCCGCGCGATTCGCCGAAACCATCGCTGGCGTCTGCGAGCGGGCGAAAGACGAGTTGCTGGCGCAACCCGAGTTGACGCCCGAGGAGGCGGCCCGACGCGACCGCTTGCAGGAACTCCGCGGCGAACTCAACTGGTTCGTCGAGGACTACCGCGACCCACAGAGCCCGACGACGTGGGTCGTCGACCAGCACGACGGTGAGGGGTCACCCATCGCTATCAAGCCGCTCGATCCGGCGAAGTACCTCAAACACACCGTCTGGGACCGCGGCAACAGGTTCGCGCTCCTGTCGGCGACCATCCTGAACAAGGCCGCGTTCTGTCGGTCGGTCGGTCTCGACCCCTCGAACGTCGCGCTCGTGGACGTGGGTCACACCTTCCCGGTCGAGAACCGGCCCCTGTACAACGTCGCCCAAGGGAAGATGACCTACGAACACCGCGACGAGACGCTCCCCAAAATCGCCCGCCTCATCGTCCGTCTGATGGCGAAACACCCCGACGAGAAGGGCCTGATTCACTGCCACTCGTATGCGATTCAGGCGGAACTCCGCCGCCGACTCGCCGAGATGGGACTCGGGAACCGAATCCACGGTCACGACCGAGAGAACCGCAACGCGGAGTTAGAGACGTGGAAGGCGACCGACCGCCCCGAGGTGTTCCTCTCGGTCAAGATGGAGGAGGCATTGGACCTGAAAGGCGACCTCTGTCGGTGGCAGGTACTCTGTAAAGCGCCGTATCTCAACACGAACGACTCGCGTGTCGCCCGCCGCCTCGAAGACGGCCAGTGGGCGTGGTACCGCCGAGCAGCCCTGCGAACCGTGATTCAGGCGTGCGGCCGCGTCGTTCGCGCCCCCGACGACTACGGCGACACCTACGTCGCCGACAGCAGTCTGTTGCAGTTGTTCGAGAAGACGCGCCACGACATGCCCGACTGGTTCGCCGAACAGGTAGACCGGATGTCGAAACCGGACCTCCCCGAGTTCGACCCCGTCGCCGCCGGTGGTCGCGGAAGCAACGCGACGAAGGGTCAGTCGGGACTCGGCGGCCAGTCGATGGGGCAGTCGGGGACCGGAACTGGGTCGAGCGCGACGAGTTCCGCCGGTAGTCGGTCCTCGGGTGGGCAGTCGGCTGGCGGACGGTCGTCAGGGGGCAAGTCCGGGGGCAGCCGCTCTCGTGGTGGCTCTGGCGGCGGGCGCAGTCGCTCGGAGTCGGATTCGAACGACGGTGGTCGCGGGGACCATCCGCTTTCTGACGTCTGGGGCGAGTGATTACAGCGCGAAGCTAACCGCGTAGAACAGCGACGACCCCAGCATCAGCGCGACGAGTGTCAGCGCGAGCAGTTGCTGTTTGTCCATGGGCGTACGACGTGGCTGGGGAGAAATGAACGCTTCGGCACGATTCGCAGGTGTGATAACGGAAACTGGACTGCGTCTACCCTTGGAGAGTGTCCATCTCTTTTGAGGCCCGAGTTTACTCGAACTTGAGTGTATTTTCTCTCCGCTGTATGCCAATTATGACATTAGTTGTCATTAAAATATTGGTNGGAGAGTGTCCATCTCTTTTGAGGCCCGAGTTTACTCGAACTTGAGTGTATTTTCTCTCCGCTGTATGCCAATTATGACATTAGTTGTCATTAAAATATTGGTGTAATAATCACCACCCGTCCAAGAGTGGCGAGAACTCTCGAACGAATCCTCAATGATTGTTAATGAGTTTGTGGTTATGTAGTGTATATTCCCAATTCGCGCCTTGTATGTAAACCAATTGTGGCGAGTAGTTTGTGTTTGATATGCTTTCTCACGAAATAGTTAACACCAATGCTACTGAAGTCCTGTGTATCGGTCATGCACTCTACCGCACTCGCCTCGGCGATCACACTGTATCGCAGCGGGACACTCACACTCTCGCAGGCGGCCGCCCGCTCCGGCTACTCTGAGGACGAACTCGTCGTCGCCCTCCAACGCCACGGTGTGACGGTGCGCGAGGACACGCCCGCGACGGCGGTCTCTTCCGACAGCCCCGCCCGCGCGGACTAACAGATACTCTCGCTTTCGATATTTCGACGCACTCTTCGCGACACACAGCACCCGCTCCTGAGGTCGTTTTTCGGCGGGTCTGAACGGCCACGAAAAGACCTCGTCCCGCGACGAGGCGAGTGCCGGTTTGCCTCTGTTCGCTAGTGTTATTCCTCGTCTTCGTCCTCGACTGCCTCGTCCGGCAGGATGTGGAGTCCCGACTGGCTCTTGAGGACGGAAACCATCGCAGCCTCGGGGTCGAAGTAGTCCGGTCGTGGGATGGTCTTCGACTCGAACGTCTCGGGGTCGAGAACCTGCACTGCATGCTCGTCTTCGACCGTCACGACGGTCGTCTCTTCGGCGTCTTCGACGGAGCCGAGATGTTCTGCTTCTGGACGCTCGCCTTCCTCGAACTCCGACTCGTACGGGTCGCCAGAGGTGAGGCGAATTCCCTTGAGTCGGCCGCGATTGCTGCGCACGAGCACTGGCCCATCTTCGTCTTCGGGGTCGATAATGTCGCCAGCAGTGTACCGCGGGAGTCGCGCGACGAAGGTGACGCGGTAGACTTCGTTGCCGTCACCGTCTTCGGTGACGAGTGTCGGGTGTTCCTCGATGGTGCCGCCGAAGCGTTCGCGAATCTGCTTTGCGACCCCACTTCCCATCTTGTTGGTCGAAATCTTGATGTTCGGGCCGTTGGGCGTTCGCTTGATACTCGAGATGAACGCGTCTCGGTCGCCTTTGTCCTCGCGCTCTGCGATGTAGGACTCGGCGATTTCGATGGCCGTCTCGGCCTCTTCGGTCGTGGGTGTTCGGTCGTCGGCGCGGACCTGCACGAGACTGGCGAAGTAGCCTCCGGCGATGCGGCCACAGCGCTGGCACGTCTCGCGTGCGATGCTCACCGGGACGATAGCCGTCTCTTCGACCGGTGTATCGCGGACGACTCCGGAGAAGTGGCAGTGCATTCGGATGTTGTTCTCGTCGACCTGCTCGGGTTCGACGCCCCAGCGCACGTCCTGGGCGTTGACGTGAACGCCGAGGGCGTTCGACACCTCCTCGATGGCGATGTCGGTGTAGTCGCGTGCGCCGACGTCGACCCAGCGGTTGCCGCGCTCGATTGCACCGCACTGGGCACACACGCGAACCTGCACTTTCTCGGGGGCGTCCACGAGTTCGAAGTCGTCGAAGTAACACGAGTCACAGAGGACGTCGTCGCGCTCGCGGGGCATCCCGGGAAGCGGTTCGTCTCGCTCCGGAATGGGGTCCCCACAGCGGGGACAGAAGTCGCGGGAATCGCTCATTGGAGGGCATAGACAGTTGTGCCGCTTAAGTTCCGCGTCACGGCCGCGCCGGGTCTCTGTCTCCTGTGTGTGCCGCTATTCGAGGTACGCCGCGGCTTCCTCGTCTGTCACTTGCGTAAAGTCGCGGTAGAACGCGCCGACCGCACCGAACGCCTCCGGCGAGTCGATTGTCACGACGTCGTCGCACTCCGACTCCAGTTCGGCGACGGTGTTCGGTGGCCCGACCGGAACCGCGAGCACGACGTGTGTTGCTCCGCCAGCGACGACTTGCCGGAGGCAGGCCCGTGCTGTCGCGCCGGTCGCGACCCCGTCGTCGACGACCACGACGCGCTTGCCCTCGACGTCTGGAAGCGGGTCGCCGCCGCGGTACATCGACACTTTCTCTCTGGCCGCTTCGGCCTCGCGCTCGCACTCGCGTTCGAGATAGTCGTCGTCCACGCTGAGGTAGGAGACGAGGTCCTCGTTCCACCACGCGCTCCCGTCGCCGGCGACGGCTCCGACTGCGAGTTCCGGGTTTCCGGGCGCGCCGACTTTGGACGCGACGACCACGTCGAGCGGTGCTCTGAGTCGGTCGGCCACCTCGCGGGCGACCGGAAGTCCCCCTCGTGGGATACCGAGAACGAGGTCTGCCTCGGTTTCCCGGTCGTCGAGCAGGTCGGCCAGCCTGCGGCCAGCGTCTTCTCTGTCGGCGAACATATCTGTGTGGACCTACGCGCCCGGCCGTCAAAACGGTGTGTCTCGATTTACGCCGTTTTCGCCGTCTCTTGGCGGTCGCTCAGTTCCAGAGCGTCGGCTCCGAAACCTCGGCGTCGGCGGCGTCGCGCCACGAGTATTCCGGCTCCCAATCGAACAACGCTGCGGCTTTCGCCGTCGAGAGCGCTGATTCTTCGCCATCGAGAGTACAGTCGTCCGGCAGTTCGCCCCAGAACGCCTCGACTGCGTCGGCGGTCGGCCGCCCCAGATACGTCTCCGCGGCCGCGGCGTGAACTGCCTCGTGGCCGTCGACAGGGTGTTCGAGGGCCGCGGCGACCAGCCCGGCTACGTCGCGCACGTCCACGTAGGACCAGCAGTTGCCCGCACCGCCAGCGAGGTCACCCGATTCGGCGATGTCGCGGCAGTTGTACTCGCCGGGATACTGAATCCACGACGGCCGAATGGCGCAGGTCGAGGCGTCGTGCTTGCGGGCGACCATCTTCGACACCTCCTCGCCCGCGACTTTGGCGGTTCCGTACGGGTCTTCGGGTCGAAGGGGATGGTCTTCGGTGATGGGAAGGAAGTCGGGCAGGGGCGTCTCCTCGGCGAATGCGAAGCCGTAGGCGCTCTCCGAGGAGGCCCAGACGATTCGCGCGTCGGACCGGGCCGAGGCGACGAGGACGTTGTAGGTCGATTCGACGTTGGTCTCGAAGACGCGACTTCCGGCGTGTCGCGTCGGCGAGGGGATTGCCGCCCAGTGGACGACGGCGTCGGGGTCGAACTCGGCGACGAGGTCGACCACCTCGCCCATGTTCGTCAGGTCGGCGGCCCGAAAGTCGAGGTTCTCGCGGGCGTCGACTTCGAACCCGGGGTGGTCGAGGTCGACGGCGACGACCTCGTAGTCCGCCGCGAGTCGGTCGGTAATCCAGCGCCCGGAGCGCCCGAGTGCGCCGGTGACGATGACGGTTTCCATGCGTGATGGTGGGCCGCCGGTCTGCTAAATCTGCCCCCATATGTTAGCTCATCTCACTCCAACAGCGTTTATTAGCCGGATTACTAATCAGGCCCTATGGAATGGAAACCGGACTGGGGACTGCGTGGCCGCATGGCGTTCACGATGTTCCTCCTGTTCGCCCTCTACATCGCTTTTGGAGCTGTACTCCTCCAATTCAGAGGTCTGGGTGTTTGGGCTGCCTTCATGGGCATCTTCCTCTTCGCTCAATTCTTCTTCAGCGACAAACTCGCGCTCTACAGCATGGGCGCGACTGTCGTCGACGAGGACGACGGCCCGCAGGCGAAGAAACTCCACGCGATGGTCGGTCGCCTCTCACAGCAGGCTGACCTCCCGAAGCCGAAGGTCGCTATCGCGGACACGTCCGTCCCGAACGCCTTCGCGACGGGGCGCTCCCAGAAGAACGCGGCCGTCTGTGTCACGACGGGTCTGATGCGAACCCTCGACGACGACGAGTTGGAGGGCGTCATTGCCCACGAACTCGCGCACGTGAAGAACCGCGACGTGATGGTCATGACCATCGCGTCGTTCCTCTCCAGTATCGCCTTCCTCATCGTTCGCTGGGGTTGGTTCTTCGGCGGCGACGACAACCGCCAGAACATGCCGGTCATCGTGGCCATCCTCGCGTCGCTCGTCGTCTGGATTATCTCGTACCTACTCATCCGGGCGCTCTCGCGCTACCGTGAGTACGCCGCGGACCGCGGTGCGGCGGTCATCACCGGCCGGCCGTCCGCGCTCGCCTCCGCCCTGCTCAAGATTTCGGGCCGGATGGAGAACGTCCCGAAGCGCGACATGCGCGAGACCTCGGAGATGAACGCGTTCTTCATCATCCCCATCAAGTCGGACTTCATCGGCCGTCTGTTCAGCACCCACCCCTCGACCGAAAACCGCGTCGAGCGCCTCCGCGACATGGAGCGCGAGATGGAAACGGTCTGAGGCTCACACCCGCGTACGCTTTCGACCCTCGTTTTCGCCCCACGACGCTAAGTTGTAGCCACTCTTAGCGGTGCCCATGGGACTGTTCGATTCGCTTCGCTCCGCCCTCGGCATCAGCGCCGAGTCGGATGCGACCAGCAAGGCCGACCCCGACGACCTCTTCGGAATGAGCACCGCCTATCTGACGATGGAGGCGGACCTCGGATTCGACTCGTCCGACGAGGCGGCGCTTTGTTTCTCCTCTGTCGATAGCACCGATTTCGCGGATACGGTCGATGCTGTCGAGTCTATCCTCTCTGCCGGGAGCGAAGAGACGGGCACGGAGTTCCGTCGCCACACCGACGACCACGGCTACAACTGGGTCGTCCTCGTCGACGACGACCCCGAGGACCTCGTGACGAGCGTCCACTTCGCGGCCGACGAGTTCATCGAACGCGGGTACGGGTCGCGCCTGCTCGCCGCCCTCTTCGGCTTCCGAAAGGACGGCGACCGAGCCTACTGGGTGTATTCGTTCCGGCGTGGCGCATACTACCCCTTCTCGCCGCAGGGAACCTCGAAGCGGAACCAACAACTGGAGTTCAAACTCGAATCCGTCCTCGACGGTGAGTTGGAAATCGAAGACGACGAGAGCTACTGGTACCCGCTGTGGCCATCGACGCCGAACGGCCATCCGTGGGAGTGAGGGTTTGACCTGACGGCTCACGCTGGTTGGCTCACCGATTGTGAAGCAATAATGTGTAGCGTAGTAGTTTAGGCAGAACCGTTTGAGTGTGGGATGTGGAAGCAGTACCTGGTTGGAGCCAGTCCCACCACTACCCGTCCCAATTGTTGCCGGAGAGTAGGTCGAAATCGTCTAGTGAGTGGTCCTCTGAGGAGTCATCGCTGGAAGCGGTGATATACTCACCCGGAAACGTGAATTCTTGCTCGCCGGTGATTTCGTCAACGAGGCCATCCAACTCTTCCGCGACAGCTGTTCCCTCACGGCCGGTCACCGTACACCAAGCGCGAGCGCGTGTGAGAGAGACGAAGGCACGGTTGCGGCGAGCGAAGAGTGGGACGAAGCTGGTTTCGTCTCCGACCCAGTCTGCCCCGACCACGTAGACTTGGGCGGCCTCGTTACCCTTTGCCCTAGTGACTTGGCTGATGGTCACCTTACCAGACTGTTTGAACACGCCTCCCTCTGTCTCCCAAACCAGATTCGGCTCGATGTCGTGCTCGCGGAGAGCGTCGGCGATATCGCTACCAAACCGTTCGGTGGCATTACCTGGATTGCGTAGTGGGACGACCATGATATCCCTTGGATCCAAGTCCCGCTCTTCAAGATCACGACGGATTTGCTTGACGACGAATTCAATCTCCGCGTCCTGGTCTTCGAAGCCTTCGAAGCGGATGGTCGGTTTGGCTTCTGTCTTGTTCTGGAGTGGGTGAGGTGAATACTCGTCTGGCCGCCACAGCGTCGTGTCGTCGTTACTGACGAAATCACCGTCCACCTCATATCCGATGGCCCGCCAGGTGTCTTGATTGGTGATTGCGGCGTCAAGTGGACCGTCGTCTCGCTGGATTCCCATCCCGAAGGCGTGGGCCAGCATAATGTTCTCCCGGGGGGAGCGATAAGAGCGGCGCATAATCCTGCTCTTCTGGATGCCATTAGAGTACGACCCAGATAGATCGACCACCGGGTTACCATCGTCGTCCTCGCCGAAAACCTCCCGGGCTGTCGGCACTTCCAGGTCACCTAGTGTTTGTGCCTCGTCGTATGCCCAGTAGAGGCGGCGCTGGCCCACCTCAGGCTCACGGAGTGCCTCGTAACACATCCGGTAGAACCACTTCCCGAAGTCCTGGCCTTCATCAACAAGAATCGCATCGTAGATGGGTTCAATGTCGTTGTCCTGAACCAATCGCCGACAGCACTCTTCGAGGGTTTCGATGGGCCCGCCACGGAATTCTTGGGTGTCATGAACGGTGAGTGGATCAACGCCAGCGGCCTGCGCGACGTTGAAATAGATTCCCTCACCGACTGTCTTCCCGCCCCATCCGTGGATCACCTGAAGTGAATCCATGTCTGGTTCGGCGCTCGTCATCTGGTAGTGGAAGTGACGGGTGAGGTCAGTGAGTTCTTCACTAAGGCTCTTCGTGAAGTAGGTTAGCACCACGTCCGCATCCGGGTCCTTCGCATGAAGGTGAGCAGCCCGCTTGGCCATAAGGATGGTTTTTCCTGAGCCAGCTATGCCACGGATGCGTTGTGGGCCCGGGGGAATCTCTGCTCCGATAGTCTCCTGGCTTTGGTCGAAGCGTTTGAGGCCTGAAAGCAGAGTCTCGTATAGTTCACCCTTCGTCGTCGGGTCTGGCGGCGGCGGCGTCCGGTTCCCAGAAATGACTTGTACGCCACTAAGCACGGCTGCCGCCGTCTCAATGGTCTCTGGTGTCACATCTTCGGTGTCACCAGGTTCCTCCAGAAGATGTCGGCGAAGGCTCTGTGGTGAGAGGTCATCGGCCGTGATAACCCGTGGTGAGGAGGGGATGTCAGCAAAGCCAGCGTCTTCCCATTCGTCACGAGTGATGTTCGGGAGTGCGACCGTAAAATTCGCTGGAATTACGACCTTGCCGTCCTTCCGGAGGTCCGGTTCGCGCTGGAACCATCCCCGGATGAAAAAGCCTTGGTCGCGTGCCTGCGAATAGGGCGTGGCGTAGTCTTGGCTGATACCGGTGAGGTGCCAGGTCTGCCCCTCGATTCGCTCAATGTGCTGTATCTGGTAGCCCTTCACTTCTATTACCAAGAGGCCGCAGTCTTCGTGGAGAAGTACGATGTCGGGCTCCCTGTCGAATTGTCCACCAGCCTTATCGACTACCGGGTAGCGGTAGTAGGCTACGCCAGCGTGCTCGGTTCCCAAAGCGTTCTTCATCGCCTCCCAGACTTCCTCTTCGGCGTCGGCTCCCGGGCCGTCCCCAGCAACTTGTGTCGGATGAAAATCCATAATAGATTAACAGAACAGGACGACTTAATAGTACGTGACAAATGAAAGTTAGCGACGGTCTCTTCTGATGAGTAACAGAAATACTACACTTCAGTGATGATTACCGATGTGGAACACCTCACGTATCAACGCACATGCAACCGGTTGTTCAAATTGGGTCCTATCTCAGTATCTAATCTGATTTGCGGGCTGAATGCGCCCTCTGTATGTTGTACCCGATTCTGTCTAACTCTATGAATTTAACCGGGCTGACCTGACCCTCCCAGACTCCTTTCGTCACCACCGAATCGCCTCGCTTTCTGACTTGAAACTCCGTCAGACGCTCGTCATCAGGTCGACGCAGTCTGCCGATTTCACTTTCACCTTGCTGTTAACGAGGGTTTATGTGGGTATGGGCGGAACGAGTTGGTATGGCAGAAGACGACCTCGAAAGTCTCCCCGGTGTCGGCCCGGCCACAGCCGACAAACTCGTCGAGAGCGGTTACGACAGCTATCAGTCCATCGCAGTCGCCAGCCCCGGCGAACTGTCCAACAAGGCCGACATCGGCAACAGCACGGCCTCGGACATCATCAACGCCGCCCGCGACGCCGCCGACGTTGGTGGCTTCGAGACCGGTTCGATGGTGCTCGAACGACGCCAGCAAATCGGCAAGCTGAGCTGGCAAATCGACGAAGTGGACGAACTCCTCGGTGGCGGCCTCGAAACACAGTCCATCACCGAAGTGTACGGTGAGTTCGGTGCCGGTAAGTCCCAGATTACGCACCAGCTGGCCGTCAACGTCCAGCTTCCGCCCGAACAGGGCGGCCTCGGCGGCGGCTGTATCTTCATCGACTCCGAAGACACGTTCCGCCCGGAGCGTATCGACGACATGGTCCGCGGCCTCGAAGACGACGTCCTCGAAGCGACGCTCGAAGACCGCGAAATCGAAGGCTCCGTCGACGACGAAGAGACGATGCAGGCACTCGTCGACGACGTGCTCGACAAGATTCACGTCGCCAAGGCGTTCAACTCCAACCACCAGATTCTCCTCGCCGAGAAGGCCAAGGAACTCGCCGGTGACCACGAGGACACCGACTGGCCGGTTCGCCTCCTCTGTGTCGACTCGCTTACCGCTCACTTCCGCGCCGAGTACGTCGGTCGCGGTGAACTCGCCGAGCGTCAGCAGAAGCTCAACAAGCACCTTCACGACCTGATGCGCATCGGCGACCTGTTCAACACGGGTATCCTCGTGACGAACCAGGTTGCGTCCAACCCCGACTCCTACTTCGGCGACCCGACCCAGCCCATCGGTGGCAACATTCTGGGCCACACCTCGACGTTCCGTATCTACCTCCGCAAGTCCAAGGGCGACAAGCGTATCGTGCGCCTCGTGGACGCGCCGAACCTCGCCGACGGCGAGGCAGTCATGCGCGTGCAGGACGGCGGTCTGAAGCCCGAATAAGCACGGTTCGGCTGCGTCACTCAGACGCAGCTACCGTCACTCACACGCGTCTCCACACACATTCCCCCACACGCGTTCCCCCACGCGTTTTCTCCCCCACATTCCTTCCGAACGCAATTGACTCAGTGAGAGCGGCGGCTCGGTCGCTTCGGCAACAGCTATCGTTCTGCCTTCGGCAACGGCTGTGCTCTCGACTCAACGGCCGACGAAAAACGGGTCCGAACTAGTCGTCGTCTTCGGTCTTCGTCTTCTCGATTTCTATCTCGCCGTCGTGAATCTTCGCGCCGTCCTGTGCGACCTGTCGCGCGAGGACGGCGCACTTGATGCGCATCGGCGAGATGTCGACGCCGAGCATCTCGGTGATGTCGTCGGTGTCCATCTCCTCCAGTTCCGAGAGCGTCGTCCCCGGCAGTCGCTGGGTGAGCATGCTCGCCGAGGCTTGGCTGATGGCACACCCGTCGCCGGAGAACGCGACGCGCTCTATCGTCTCGCCGTCGTCGGCGAGTTGCACGTCCATCGTAATCGTGTCGCCGCAGGAGGGGTTCTCCCCCGTGTGGCTGAACGTCGGCTCGTCGAGCCGACCGTGGTTACGGGGGTTCTTGTAGTGGTCCAAAATCTGCTGACGATACATGTCTGAGCCAATGCCCATTGGTGTTCGTCGGGGCTACGCCCGAGCGCCGTAAAAGGATTCCGGGGAGCCGAAAATCAGCCGATTCCGACGCCTGCGCTTCCGATTCGAAGTGGGTTCTGCCACCCCGTTCAGATGCGACGCTCAGGCGAACAGGTCGCGTGCGACTTCGAGACCGTCGACCAGTTTGTCGACTTCTGCTTTCGTGTTGTAGATGTAGAAGGACGCTCGGGTCGACGCCGCAGCACCCAGTTTATCGTGGAGCGGTTGGGTACAGTGGTCGCCGGCGCGGATGGCCACGCCCTGCTCGTTGAGGATGCTGGAGAGGTCGTGGGCGTGGACGCCGTCGAGGTTGAACGAGACGAGACCACCGCGGTCGTCACCCGGCGGGCCGTAGATTTCGATGTCGTCGAATTCGTTCAGGCGGTCGTAGGCGTACTCCGCGAGGAGTTCCTCGTGGGCCTGCACGTTCTCCATGCCGATGTCGTCGAGGTACTCGATAGCGGCGGCGAGACCGACGCCCTGCGCGATAGGCGGCGTCCCGGCTTCGAACTTCCACGGGAGGTCTTCCCAGGTGGCGTCGTCGAAGGTGACACGGCGAATCATCGACCCGCCGTAGTGGTACGGTTGCATCTCGTCGAGGAGGTCGCGCTTGCCGTAGAGCGCCCCGATACCGGTCGGGCCGCACATCTTGTGGCCCGAAAAGGCGTAGAAGTCGGCGTCGATGGCTTCCACGTCGACCGGGCGGGTCGGCACCGACTGCGCGCCGTCGACGAAGATGTACGCACCCACGTCGTGGGCCATGTCCGCGAGGTCGGAGACGGGGTTGACGGTCCCGAGCGTGTTCGAGATGTGGACGACCGAGACCATCTTCGTCGAGTCGTCGATGAGCTCTTTTGCGTGTTCCATGTCGAGGCGGCCGTCCTCGTCGATGCGGATGTAGCGCGCCTCGGCACCGGTTCGCTTGGCAATCTGCTGCCACGTGACCAGCGAGGCGTGGTGTTCCATCTCGGTGAGGACGACGGAGTCACCGGGACCCAGTTCGTCGAGCCCCCACGCGTAGGCGACCGTGTTCATCGCTTCAGTCGTGTTCTTGGTGAACGCGACTTCTTCGCGGCCGCCGGAGGCACCGATGAACTCGGCGACCCGGTCGTGCGCCTCTTCGTACGCGACGGAGGCCTCCTGACTCAGGTGGTGGATACCGCGGTGGACGTTCGAGTTGTACTCGCGGTAGTAGTCGGCGATGGCGTCGACGACTTGGTCCGGGGTGTGGCTGGTCGCAGCGTTGTCGAGATAGACGAGGGGAACGGTGTCGTCGTCACCCTCGCCGGGCGTCGAGATGTCGCCGCCGACCTTCCGTTGGAGAATCGGGAAGTCCGCACGGAGCGAGTCAACGTCGACTGGGTACGATTCCTGCACTTCCATTACGCGAGGGTTACGGCCGTAGGCACAACACGTCTTCGGTCCAGCCATGCCGACGAAACCGATATTCGTTGCGTACATCGGCTAACGATGCCGGAATCTAGCACGTTTGGTACCGTATCGGTCGAGATGCCCTCCTCTCGGATGTCCCGTACTACTTCTTGAACTGTCAGGACGGGCGAAACGTGAAGTAGTTCTCGATGCAAGGTGTGCTATGTCCTTCCCATCCACACTCCCGGCTGCGAGTCTGGATGCTCTCCCGACACAACTGGCGATTCTGGACACGGATGGGACGATTCTGTACACGAACGAGGCGTGGAAGCGCTTCGGAACTGAGAACGACTACGCTGGTGACGCGAGCTCTATCGGCATGAACTACTTGGGCGTCTGTGACGTCGACCCCGACCAGTCTTCGACGATGGCGGCCGACGGAATTCGCTCGGTCATCGAGGGCACCGACGACGAGTTCTCGTACGAATATCCCTGCCACAGCGACGACGAGCGACGCTGGTTCACGATGCGCGTGACTCGATTTTCACACGAGAGTGAGACGTACGTACAGGTCGTCCACCTCAACATTACCGACCGGAAACTCGCCGAACTCGAAGTCGACGAGAAGGCGAATCGCCTCCAGAACGTCGCGAGCATTCTCTCGCACGACCTCCGAAACCCGCTTTCAGTCGCGCTCGGATACGCCGAGACAGTCCTGGACGAAGGCATTGCGACAGAGCGCCTCGGGCGTATCGTCGACTCTCTCGAACGGATGGACGACATCATCTCCGACGCGCTCGTGTTGGCTCGCCACGGCACCGTCGAAGCGACGAGTACGGTCAACCTCCGAACGCAAGCTGAGACGGCGTGGAGCCACGTCGAGACTGGTGAGGCGTCGCTAGCCGTCGCTGACACGATGCTGTTCGAGGCGGACGACAGTCTCCTCTCACACGTCTTCGAGAACCTGTTTCGGAACGCTATCGAACACGCTCGCCCGGAGGGGTCAGATACCCCCGTAGCGGTGACTGTGGGTCCCCTCGTGGATGGCCCCAACGGGCCCGGATTCTACGTCGAGGACGATGGCGTCGGAATTCCAGAAGCTGACAGGGGTGCGGTACTCGACGCCGGATACTCGGGGGACAGAGAGGGTACGGGTCTGGGGCTATCTATCGTCTCGCAGGTCGTCGATGCCCACGGCTGGTGTCTCGAACTCACCGAGTCGGACTCGGGCGGTGCACGATTCGAAATCCGCGGTGTCGACCGCCGCGCTGCTGAGTAAGCAGTCCTGTTAGCGGAGCCAGAGCAGTTGCGCGTGGAGCGTGCCATCGACTTCGAGCACGGTCTCTTCGTCGACGAGACCCGCGTCGATGGCGACGCCGACGGCTCTTTCGCCGACGATGTTGGCGACGGTTGCGCGAGTGAGGCTGTCGACGACGGCCTCGCTGTCGGCCGGTTCTGCTTCGTCGCCGCCGTAGAAGTCCTCGGTCACGTCGAGTGAGACGTCGCCTTCGCTGTAGGTCTCACCGATGCAGTCGGGGTCACAGACCGACACGAGCAGTCCTTCTGGCGTCTCTCGTTCGCGGAGTAACATCAGTAGTCCTCGACGAGGTTCTCTTCGGCCCGGTCGCGGATTTCGTCAGCCTGCTGTTGGACCTGCTGTGCTTCGTCTTCGCGGCCGAGTTCTTCGAGCGCTCGCGCCTTCTCTTCGAGGACGGTCGCGTTCCGCATTCCGAGGCGAATCGCGTTGTCGAAGGCGTTGACGGCGTCCTCGTTCAGGCCGCGCTCGTGGAGGAAGAAGCCGCGGTTGTACCACGCCTGCGGGAAGCGCGGGTCGAGTTCGACGGCGCGCTCGGCGTGGTGGAGCGCGTCAGAGGTTCGGCCGGACTCCCAGAGCGCGTACGCGAGGTTGGTGTGTGCAGTCGCGCCGTGTTCGGTCTCCTCGTCGAGGGAGAGCGCCTCCTGATACGACCCGATTGCCTCGTCCCACTCTTCGAGTTGCGCGTGGGCCGCACCCTTGTTCACCCACGCTTCCTGTTCGAGAAGCGAGTCGTCTTCGGCGAAGCGGGCGGTGCGTTCGAGGGCTTCGGTGGCCTCCTCGAAGCGGTTGATTTGCATGTACGAGAGGCCGACGTCGAGGAGTTTCTCCACGTCGACGTCTTCTGGGTCGATGTTCCGTTGGTCGAGGAGGTCCGTGAGGACGCGGGAGTCGACCGGGTCGACCTTCGTCGGGTCCACTTCCAGTTCGGGCGGGTCGAGCGAGAAAGCCGAATAGTCCTCGTCGAACCCCTGTCCCTCGGAGAAGCGGTGGGGTCGATTGCCGTCGTCGGTCATATAGCCGGGCTTGGGCGTCGTCGCGGTTAAGCGCTACGTCAGAGCGGCGACATCGACTGTTTTTTAGGCTTCGGTCGGGTGCGCTCTACGAATGACTGCCCCCGAGACGACTGTGCTGTCTTTCGTCCGGCACGCCCACGCTCCGTACGTCCCCAATGCAGAGCGCACGCGCGGTCTCTCGCGTCGCGGCCGACGCGACGCTGCACGGGTGACGGCCCACCTCGCCGACGTTGCCGACGTCGTCGCGACCAGCCCGTACGAACGCGCTCGCGCCACTGTCGAGGGGGTTGCCGACGCCGCCGACGTCCCGCTCGTCGTCGACGAAGACCTCCGCGAGCGCGAACTTGCGGACGACCACGTCGAGGACTTCGACAGCGCCGTCGAACACCTCTGGGCGAATCCGACGGCCTCCCACCCCGGCGGGGAGTCGCACGCCGAGGCGCAGTCCCGCGGGGTCGCTGCCATCGAACGTCTCGTCGAAGCCTATCCGAACCGCCACGTCGTGGTCGGGACACACGGCACGCTCATGGCGCTCGTCTTGAACGCCTACGACTCGCGATACGGCTACGAGTTCTGGACCAGGTTGACGATGCCGGACGTGTACGAAGCGACGTTCGTGAACGGCGAGTTCGCCGGCGTCGCTCGGACGTGGGTTCCCGCCGACGACGAACAGCCTGCGGCTGACGACTGAGCGCTTTCGGGCGGAATCTATACGTCGCTTTTCGGTCGATATACTGTCATGAGGCTCTTCCTCGCAATCGACCTCCCGGAATCGGTCGCCGAGTCCGTCGCGTCGGTGCAGGAACTGCTCGGCGACGCCGGCAGCCTTCGGTTTACGGACCCCGAGCAGGCGCACGTCACGCTGAAGTTCCTCGGCGAGACGCCCGCGGACCGTATTCCCGAAATCGAAGCCGCGGTCGAAGACGCCATCGACGCCGCCGACGTGGGGCCGTTCGACGCCACTGTCGGCGGATTGGGTGTCTTCCCATCGCTCGACTACATCCGGGTCGTCTGGGCCGGCGTACAGGACGGCGCTGCGGAGATGACGCGACTCCACGAGGCGTTGGAACGCGAGACGACGGCGCTCGGATTCGATGGGGAGTCACACGAATTCACGCCGCACGTCACGCTCGCGCGGATGGAAGACGCCCGCGGGAAAGAGCGAGTCAGAGACGCCGTCGAAGGCGAAGCCCCGCAAATTGGGACGTTTCGCGTGCGCGACGTTCGGTTAAAAAAGAGCGAACTCGACTCGGGCGGTCCCGTCTACGAGACGGTGTCGCGGTTTTCGTTGTGACTCGAAATCGTCCCGAATCAACGCTCAATCGTCGTATGACTGCCCTCGCCGCCCTTCGACCGCTCGCCGCAATTCGCCGCGAATCGCCTCGCGTTTGAACAGGACGAACCCGGCGAAGATGAGTGCGAAGCCAGCCACCGTCGTCGCGGTCGGAACGCGCCCGAGGAAGGCGAACTCCGCGAGTGCGGCGAAAAGCGGGATGACGTATTCGAGCAGGCTCACTTCGATGGGGCCGATTCGGTCGAGGAGCCAGAAGTAGAGCAAGAACCCGCCCGCCCCCGCGACGACAGCGAGGTAGCCGGTGGCGACGAGTGCCGTCGCGGTCCACGTCGCGTCGGCGGCCGACTCCCACGGGAGCGCCGCGCTCGTCACGTGGAGTGTGATGGCCCCGATGAGCATCATCCACGCCTGCACCGCGAGCAGCGACATCCCCGTCTCGCTGTCGTGCGTGAAGACGGCCCCGAGCGCAAACGCGAGCGCCGACCCGAGGACGAGCACCGCACCGACGAGGTTCGAGGATAGCAGGTTCTCGGGGTTCGGGTTGGCGATGACGACGAGGCCGAGGAAGCCGAGTGTGAGTCCGACTGCACCGATTGGGGTCAGTCGCTCTCGGGTGGACGTGAGCCGGGTGAGGGTCGGCGTCGCCAGCGGGATGATGCCGAGGAGGACGGACGCGACGGAACCGGGGATGTACACCTGCCCCGAGAAGAGGAGCGCGTGGTGCGCGCCGATACTGAACACCCCGCCGGCGAGGATGGGTTTCCACTCGCCGCGTGCGGTCGGGATGAATCGGTCGCCGCGGGCGACAGTGAACGCGAACAAGAGAACCGCCGCGATGTCGAACCTGACCGCCGCGAGGAACGCCGGCGGGACGAACCCGAGCGCAACGTCGGTCGCGAGAAATGCGCTCCCCCAAACTGCAGCGAGGCCGAGAAAGGCGACGAGCGTACGGGTCCGACTCATTCGATTCGGGCTTTCTCACGGGCAGGGTTGAATGAGTCGGTTCCGGGTGTGGACGCCGGTTCTGGAGTCGCTTCTGACCGCAGTTCCGGTCTCGGCTCCCGCTATTCCCACTGTGGTCAACCTTCACACACTGCTCAGACGCGAAGGAACAAGATTTTATGCGGAGGATTGGAACTGTAGGCCACTATGGGTAAGAAGTCGAAGGCTAAGAAGAAGCGTCTGGCGAAGCTCGAACGCCAGAACAGTCGTGTCCCGGCGTGGGTCATGCTCAAGACCGACATGGAAGTCACGCGAAACCCCAAGCGTCGCAACTGGCGGCGAAGTAACACGGACGAGTAAGCCATGAGCGCAAGCGATTTCGAGGAGCGAGTCGTCACCGTCCCGCTCCGTGACGTGAAGGCTGTCCCGTCCCACGAGCGCGCAGGCCGCGCGATGAAGATTATTCGCGAGCACCTCGCGAAGCACTTCAAGGTCGACGCGGACGACGTCCGTCTCGACTCGGAAATCAACGAGGCAATCTGGGCGCACGGTCGGCAGTCGCCGCCGAGCAAGTTCCGCGTCCGTGCCGCTCGATTCGACGAAGACGGCGACGTTGTCGTCGAAGCCGAACCGGCAGAGTAAACGGTGCTCCGCGCCTCCTTCGCCGGTTCCTCGTACATCGGTGTCTTCGCCCGAGCGACCGACGACATCCTCATCGTCCGCCCGGACGCCGACGACTCGCTCGTCGATGACCTCTCGGACGAACTGGGCGTCCCGGCGCTGGCGACGACTGTCGGCGGGTCCGGCACCGTCGGTGCGTTAGCGACGGGTAACGAGAACGGACTCCTCGTGTCGAGTCGAGCGACGACCCGCGAACAGGAGGCACTCGCCGACGCCGCAGACCTCCCGGTCTACGAACTCCCCGGCCGCATCAACGCCGCCGGAAACGTCGTTCTCGCGAACGACTACGGCGCGTACGTCCATCCTGACCTCTCCGACGAAGCCGTCGCGGCCGTCGAAGAGGCACTCGAAGTCCCCGTCGAACGCGGCGACCTCGCGGACGTTCGGACTGTGGGCACGGCGGCCGTCGCCAACAACCGCGGCGTCCTCTGTCACCCGAAGTCCCGCGAACCGGAACTCGACGCGCTCGAAGACGTCCTCGACGTGCGAGCAGATATCGGTACGATAAACTACGGTGGACCGCTCGTCGGCTCCGGTCTCGTCGCCAACGACGAGAACTACGTCGTCGGCGAGGACACGACCGGCCCCGAACTGGGCCGCATCGAAGACGCCCTCGGCTACATCGACTGAGGACGCGCGTCCGCCGATTCTTCGTTCTCTCGGCGACCCGAGTAGGAAGACTCTTCCCGCTCGCCGCCAGAATCACGGCCATGAGCCAGTTCACTATCAGTGGTACCTTCACCAGCCGAGGTGTCACCCACAACTTCACGAAAGTTGTCGACGCACCGAACGAGAACGTCGCACGAGAGTTCGCCTACTCGCTCATCGGGAGCGAACACGGCATCAAGCGTACGAAGGTCTCCCTCTCTGAGGTGTCCGCAGCATGATGGGCGGTGGTCAGCAGCAACTCCAACAGCTTTCCCAAGAGCTGCAGGCCATCGACCAGGAAATCGAATCGCTCGAAGGTGAAATCGACGACCTGACCACCGAAAAGCAGGAAATCGACGAGGCCATCGAAGCAATCGAGACGCTCGAAACCGGCTCGACGGTGCAGGTCCCGCTCGGCGGCGACGCGTACCTCCGCGCCGAAGTGCAGGACATCGACGAAATCATCGTCTCCCTTGGCGGCAACTACGCGGCCGAACAGAGCCAGGGCGACGCCGTCGAATCCCTGAAGCGCAAGCAGGACCTCCTCGACGAGAACATCGCCACCATCCGCGGCGAAATCGAGGAACTCGAAGAAGAGAGCGACGAAATCGAACAGCAGGCGATGGAAGCCCAACAGCAGATGCAGCAACAGCAGATGCAGCAGATGCAGCAGATGCAGGGCGAAGACGGCGACGACGACGAGTAAGCGACTCCCCCTTTCAATTTAGATGTTCGACGGACTGAAAAAGAAACTCGACCGCTTCCGGAAAGACGTCGAAGACACCGCCGAAGAGAAAGCCGAAGCAGCCGCTGCTGAGGCCGACGACGACGCGGTGGCCGACGCCGAGACCCCCGCCGACGACTCGGGAGCGGCCGAGCCTGCGGCTGTCGAATCCGACAGTGAGGAGACAGCCGCCTCGACCTCCGACACCCCCGAACCGGCATCCGAACCGTCCGACGAGGCCCACTCCGAGGCGACGCCAGTCGAGACGGACGACTCGGAAGACACCGCCACGGACGCGACCGACGCGGCGAGCGAGTCGGCTGACGGTGCCGACGCCGCGGAAGACGCCGACGGGCCTGAATCGCTCGCTTCCGACGCCGCGAAGGCCGCGCTGGCCGAACAGGAAGCAGACGACTCGTCGAGCGCGGGTCGCCTGAAGCGCGCCGCCGCGTTCGCCACGGGGAAGGTCGTCATCGAGGAAGAAGACCTCGAAGACCCGCTGTGGGAACTCGAAATGGCGCTCCTCCAGAGCGACGTGGAGATGCAGGTCGCAGAGGAGATTCTCGACACCATCCGCGACAAACTCGTCGGCGAGACGCGAAAGCAGGTCCAGAGCACGGGCCAACTCGTCGAAGAGGCGCTTCACGACGCGCTCTACGAGGTCATCAGCGTCGGCCAGTTCGACTTCGACAAGCGCATCGCGGAGGCGGACAAGCCGGTCACGCTCATCTTCACCGGCATCAACGGCGTCGGGAAGACGACCACCATCGCCAAACTCGCGCGGTACTTCGAAAAACAGGGTCTCTCGACGGTGCTCGCCAACGGGGACACCTACCGCGCCGGGGCGAACGAGCAGATTCGAGAGCACGCGGACGCGCTCGACAAGAAACTCATCGCTCACGAGCAGGGTGGTGACCCGGCGGCCGTCATCTACGACGCCGTCGAGTACGCCGAGGCGCACGACATCGACGTCGTCCTCGGCGACACCGCAGGTCGACTGCACACCTCGAACGACCTGATGGCGCAGTTGGAGAAAATCGACCGCGTCGTCGGTCCGGACCTCACCATCTTCGTGGACGAGGCCGTGGCCGGACAGGACGCAGTCGAGCGCTCCAGAAAGTTCAACGAGGCGGCGGCCATCGACGGGGCCATCCTCACGAAGGCCGACGCGGACTCCAACGGCGGGGCCGCAATCTCCATCGCCTACGTCACGGGCAAGCCAATCTTGTTCCTCGGCGTCGGACAGGGGTACGACCACCTCGAACGGTTCGACCCCGAAGCGATGGTCGAGCGACTCCTCGGCGAAGGCGAGTAAGCGCCCGAACCCACTGCGGGACGGTCCGTCGACCGTCTACTGTCCTTTCTCACGCCGAGTTCGAACACGTGCGACGACCGCGAGCACAGCGACCGCCCCGACAGCGACGACCACCCCGAAGCCGGGCGTGTCGGTTGCCGTCGTCGAACGCTCTCCTGTCGGTTCCTCGGGTGTCGCGCTCGACGCGGTCTGTTCTGTCTCGGTGTTGTCTCCATCTCCCCGTGCCGAATTCGATGTCGAGGTCTGGGTCGTCGTCGCTGTTGCCGACTGGCCGTCGGGTCGGACGGTCACGGTCCCGGCGGAGACGCCGTCGACGGAGATGTTCGTCACGCCGCCGTGGTCCAGCGTCACGTCGAGACTGACGGTCGCTCGTTCGCCCGCGTCGAGTGTGACATCGCGCGTCCCAACGACTGCTCCGTTCGCCGTCACCGCCACGGTCTTTTTCACGCCGAAGCCGCGCGGATTCGAGAGTTCGGCCGACACTGTCAGCGGTTGGTCGGTCGAGACGCTCGGCCGAGAGAGGGTCGCGCCGTCGACCGAAAGTAGGGTGTCGGAGTCGACGCCGACGACGAACCGAGAGAGACCGGGCGCGTTCGCCCGGAGGGTGTGTGTCCCGTCGTTTCGGCGCTCGACGGTGGTCTCGACGCGATTCCACGCGCCATCGTGGTATCGGTACAGCGAGAGTTCGTCCGCACCGACGCCGAGACGAGCGAGTCGGTCGGAATCGAGGTCGACCGTGAACGCGGCGGCGTCGATGGTCGAGTCGCTGATTTTGTGGTCGACGCGGAGCGACCCGAGGACGACGCCGTCGAACTGGGCTGTCGGGTCGTCAGTCGGCGCGTCAGCATCGGCTTCTGCTGTCGGTTCAGCACCGCTTTCGGCCGTCACGTCGACTACCTCGCCGGGGGCCGACGCGTCGAGAAGCGGTGAGTCGCCCGCGACAGAGAGCGAGTAGTTGCCTTCGTGTGTCGTCGTGACCGTGAGTTGCGTCAGGTTCATCCCGTCGGTCGCAACTTCGCCGCCGAAGTCGACCGCGACTGGTTCGTTTCGTGCGGGGTTCCCAACCGAGACGTTCGTAGCGCGCCCGTCGGTCGTGGCGTTCTCGACGCGAACGACAGTCGCCGATTGAGAGCGGTCGTCTGAACTGGAGCGGTCCGAATCTCCGCCGGTGCTTCCGCCGCCGCTCGACCCACCTTCGTCGGCCAAGTCGCCTCCACCGGACCCGCCTGCACCGTCGTCGCTATCGTCTCCACCACTCCCGTCGCCGTCGCCGCCACTGCCACCATCGACTTCCACTGAGACGGTGTTAGACTGCTCGACGCCGTCGTTTCCGACCGTGTCCTCGACGACGAGCGTCACAGACTGCGTGCCGTCCGACGCGCCGGACCCGACACTCACGGTCGTCTCGTAGGTGTCGTCGCCGTCGCCGTCGGTCAAGTCGACCGGGGAGGCGACCCCGAAGTCCGAGAGGAACACCGTCACGGAATCGACGCTGGTCGTGGCGTCTGCGACCGTGACGCTGACTGTGATTGTATCGCCGACGCCGACTGTACCGTCACCGTCTGTCACGTCCGTGAGCGAGAGCCCGCTGGTCGCTGGCGGCGTCGTATCGAGTGTGAGCGTGCCAGTCGCGGCGGTCTGTGCGGTGCCGCCGGAGTCGTTCGCCGTGACGCTGACGGACTGACTGCCGTCGGCTGAGACGCCAGCGCCGTCGACGACGAGCGTCGATTCGTAGGTGCCGTCGCTGTCGCCATCCGTGAGGGCGACCGCCGAGCCAGCGCCGAAGGCGGAGGCGTCGACGACGACAGCCGAAACGGACGAGGTCGCATCCGAGACAGTCGCGGAGACGACGAGTTCGTCCCCGTCGCTCACAGTGCCGTCACCGTCTGTTGCGTCGGTTATCGAGACACCAGAGAGCGACGGCGCTGCGGTGTCGACGGTCAGTTGTGTCGTGGTTGCGGTTTGCGTGTTGCCCTGCCCGTCGGTCGCCTGAACCGTGACGTCGTGGGAACCGTCAGACGAGACGCCGGCCTCGTCGACAGTGATGGTCGCTGTGTAGGTGTCGTCGTTGTCGGCGTCCGAGAGCGTGACTGTCGAGCCAGCGCCGAACGCAGAGGCGTCGGCGACGACGGTCGAGACGGTCGTGAGGTCGGTGACGTCGGCCGAGATAGTGACCGCGCTCCCGTTCGCAACGACACCGTTTCCGTCAGTCGCGTCGGTGAGACTGGTGTTCGAGAGACCCGGCGGTGTCGTGTCGAGGGTTGGCCCGCTGACCGCCTTCGTCCCTTCGTTGTCGGCGGTATCGACTGCTGCGAACGTGACGCTCTGTGCGCCGTCGGTCGTCCCCGACTCGGAGACGGTCACTGTTGCGCCGTACTCACCGTCGCCGTCGGGGTCCGAAAGCGAGACTGCTGGCCCGGCACCGAACGCCGAGGCGTCTGCGGTCACACCCGAGAGCGCCGTGTCGTCGGCGACGGTCACGTTGAGCGTGAGTTGGTCGCCGCCGTCCACAGCACCGTCTCCGTCGGTCGCGTCAGTCACGGAGCTATTCGAGAGGACCGGAGCCGTCGTGTCGAGCGTTATTTCCTCGGTCGTGTTCGAGCGGGTGTTGGACCCCGCATCGGCCACGGTGACGGTGACTGTGTGGTTCCCGTCCGGTGAGGCTGCCGCGCCATCGACGCTGGCAGTCGCCTCGTAGGTGTTCCCCGAAGCGTGGCTCAGCGTGACTGCCGCGCCGAGTCCGAAGTCGGTCAGGTCGGCCGTCACTGCCCCGATGCTACTTTCTCCGTCCGAGACGGTCGCCGTCACGGTGAGGTCGTCGCCGTCGCCGACGACCCGGTCGCCATCGTCAGCGAGGCTCACGTCCGAAATCGTCGGCTTCACGGTATCGACGGTCAGGCTTCCAGTGCTGGCCGTCTGGGTTCGGCCCTGTGCGTCCTCGGCGGCAACCGTGAGCGACTGCGAGTCGAGTGTCGCGTTGCCGCCATCGACGGTAAAAGTCGCCTCGTACCGGTCGCCGCCGGTGTTAGTGAGGGTGACTGCCGAGCCAGCGCCGAAGGCGGAGGCGTCGGCGGTGACGTTCTGAATCGTCGTCGCGTCGGTCACGTTCGCAGAGAGCGTCACGCTGTCGCCGTCGGCGACGACGCCGTTTCCGTTGGTCGCGTCGGTCAGCGTCGCGTCCGTCACGACCGGCGCGTCCGTGTCGAGCGTGAGGTCGCCCGCAGACTGGTTTCGGTCGTTTCCGGCCTCGTCGGTCGCACGCACGACGACCGAATGCGTGCCGTCTGCGGCCGCGATGGCGTCGTCGACCGAGGCCGTCGCGTTGTAAGTGTCGCCCGTGACGTGTGTGAGTTCCACGACGCCGGCACCGAACGCCGAGAGGTTCGCGGTGACGTTGACGACGCCACTCGTCGCGTCCGAGACGGTCGCCGTAACGCGAATCGACTCGCCGTCGCCGACGACGCCGTCACCGTTGGCGACGTCTTCGACAATCGGCGAGAACGACCCGGGTGGGGTCGCATCGAGCGTGAGTTCGTCCGTCGTGACGGTCACGTCGTTCCCGTGGCCATCGCCTGCGACGACTTCGACCGAGTGATTCCCGTCTGGCGAGGCGCTCGCGCCATCGACTGTAACGGTGGCGTCGTAGGTGTCGTCGCCGTCGCCGTCAGTGAGCGAGACGGTGGTGCCAGCGCCGAACGCTGAGAGGTTCGCCGTGACTGACCCGACGGTAGTCGCGTCAGTTACGTCCACGCTGACGGTCACGCTGTCGCCGTCGGCCACGAGTCGGTCGCCGTCGTCGGAGATGGTCACCCCGGTCGCACTCGGCGCGGTCGTGTCGAGCGTCAGGGTCGCGGTCGTTGCGGACGCACTCTTTGCCTTTTCGTCGGTCGCGGTGACGTCGACCGAGTAGGCTCCGTCCGGTGACGCACTGGTGTCGTCGACCGAGACAGTGGCGTCGTAGGTGTCGTCGCCGTCGCCGTCGGTGAGCGAGACGGCGGTTCCAGCGCCGAACGCCGAGAGATTCGCAGTCACCGCCGAGACTGCCGTCACGTCGGTGACGGTCGCCGAGACAGTGATAGAATCCGCGTCGGCGACGACGCCGTTTCCGTTGGTTGCGTCGGTCACCGTCGGATTCGTGATTGTCGGTGGTGCGGTGTTCAACGCGAGCGTTCCCGACGACCCAGTTCGTTCGTTGTCGCCGTCGTCTGTCGTCGTCACCGCGACTGCGTAGGTCCCTTCGCCGGAGGCGGTTGCCGCATCGACCGTGACGGTTCCGGTGTAGGTGTCGCCGCCACTGTCGGTGAGTGTGACTGCCGAGCCTGCACCGAAGGCGGAGGCGTCGGCGGTGACGGTGGCGACGCCACTCGTCGCGTCGGTGCTGTTCGCGCGAATCTCGATGGTGTCGCCGTCCTCGACGATACCATCACCGTCTGTCGTGTCCGTTATCGAGACGTCGGTGAGCGTGGGTGCTGCCGTATCGAGGACGAGCGTGCTGGTCGTCACCGACTCGACGTTTCCGTCTGCGTCGGTGGCCGTGAGTTGGACGGGATAGGTCCCGTCGGACGCCGCGTTCGCGGCGTTCACGGTCGCCGTGAAGTCGTACACGTCGTCGCCGTCGCCATCTGTCAACGCCTCGCTCTCACCGGCGTGTCCCCAGCCGAAATCCCGCGCGTCGAACGTGACGCTGGCGATATCGCTCGTCGCGTCAGTCACGTTTGCGTGAATGCGCACGTCGTCACCGTCCGCGACGACACCGTCGCCGTCGGAGACATCGACGAGGGTCGGGTTCGTCACCGATGGGTCGATGGTGTCGACGGTCGCCGTATCGGACCGGCCGCCCGCGCCGTTCAGGTCGGTCGAGTCGTTGGCGACGAGTAGGTCGGCGGTAAAATCGCCTTCCGTGCTGGTGTTCCACGTCGCGGTGTAGGTGCCGCTAGATTCGGTGAAATCGGCGTCTGTCAGCGTCGTCGTACTCGGCCCGCTGACGGACACCTCGATGTCGGACAGCGTCTCAGAGGAGTCGAAGCTGACGGTGAGGTTCTGCCCGCTCGGGTTGGTTACGCTGTAGGCGGTGATGTCCGGCGGAGCGCTGATTGCGACCGACCCGCTTTCGTTCGAATCGCTCTGGCCGACGCGGTCGACGGCGGTCACGGTCGCGTTGTAGTAGCCGTCCGGTGCGGCCGCCGAGCCGTCCGCGGTCGCTGTCGCGGTGTAGGTGTCGCCGGTGTCTTTCGTGAGGACGACGGCTGACCCGGCACCGAACGACGAGAGGTCGGCTGTGAGTTGTGCGCCATCGAGAGTCTGCCCCGCCGGGCCGTCGGTGATGACGGCCTCGATGCCGAACGTGTCGCCATCGTTGAGAACGCCGTCTTGGACTGCGGTCCCGGTGAACTGGACGTTCGAGACCGACGGCGTCGAGGTGTCTACTGTCAGCGTCGTTCCGGTCGTCGCGTTCCCCTCGTTTCCTGTGCCGTCCGTGTCGGTCGCGGTGACGGTCACCGAGTGGTTCCCTTCGGTCGGTGCGCCTTCCGCACCCACGGTGATAGTCGTCTCGTAGGTATCGCCGCCCGTGGCACTGAGTGGTTCGGCAGCGCCGGCACCGAAGGCGCTGAGATTGGCCGTCACCGCGTCGATGCTCGTCGTATTCTCGACGACGGTCGCGCTGACTGTGACGTCGTTGCCGGTCGTAACGTAGCCGTTGCCGTCGGCGTCGTCGGTAACAGCGAGGTTGGAAATATCCGGTGGCGTCGTGTCGACGATGACGGTCTGTTTCTCTCCACTCGCACCGTTGTTTCCGTCGTCGCCCTTGGCGACGAGCAGTTCGGCAGTGTAGTTTCCGTCCTCAGACGCCGTGTGCGTGGCTGTGTAGTGATATGGTGCGGTCGTGTTGCTCGTCGAAAAACTCGATTCGTCGATGTTGTACTCGGTAACTTTCTCGAAGTCGGTCAGGTTCAACGAACTGTTGTAGAACCCGACGTCGATTTGCTGGAGCGACTTCGAGGACGAAAAGCTGATTTCGACCGTCTGTCCGCCGGTATTCTGAGCTGTAAAATTTGTGATGACTGGTGCGGATGCCGCCGACGCGACGACCGGCCCCGGACTGACGCCGACGCTCGCTGCCGGTGCAAACACCACCGCAGAGAGAACGAAGAGACTGGTGAGAAACGCTCTGACCGCAGTTCGACTGTCTTTGCCCACGAATCTACGATGATATTGAAAGTGTCATTCGAACGTGTACTATCGCTACTCGGCCCAATTATACTGCACGGCATGGGGATGTAGCCAATAAGGGTATTGCTGAAATTATCAAATGTGTTATTCGGAGTGCTATTCGAGACCGAGACCGATGCCGAGTGCGACCATCACGCCGCCGCCGACCCAGTTGAGCCCCGACGTGACTCGTCGTGATTCGAGCGCGTTGCTCGCGCGTTCGGACGCGAGCGCGACCAGACAGAGATACACCGCCGTGAGAACTGCGTAGGTCCCTCCGAGGAGTGCCATCCGAACGTCGGCACCGGCCCCCGTTCCGGCGAAGGTGGGCAGAAACGCGAGAAAGAACAGCGCGACTTTCGGATTGAGCGCGTTTACGAAGACGCCGCGGCGAAAGCTGCCACCCGGGTCTGTCTCTCTCTGTGGGTCGAACTCGCGGTTACGGATGGCGGTAATCCCGAGATAGACGAGATACACCGCGCCGGCGTACTTCACGGCACGATACGCGACCGGCGCGGCTCGGAGCAGTGCCGCCAGCCCGAGTGTCGCCGCCGCGGTGTGGAGCAAGACGCCGGTAGCGATGCCGAGTGCCGAGCGAATACCCGACGTTTTGCCCTGTACGCCGCGAGCGAGGACGTACACCGTGTCAGGGCCGGGCGTGAGGATGAGCGCGACCGCTGCAGCGCAGAAGGCGAGAAGGGTTGCCGGGCCGAGTCCAAACACGCTCACTCCCTGAAGTCCAAACACGATGCCGGTCATCGAGTCCGGCTAAGAATCCTCGAGTGAAGTACGTCAGGGTTCGGGAAGCACTTGATTCCGAAGCGGTTCGTCGCCTTCACCCTCGTCCCGCCCGTCGTCTTCTTCCAATCGCTCGACGTTCTCCGCGAGGATGTCGGCCAATCGGGTGTAGTAGTGCGGCGTGTGGCCCGCGACGTGCGGGGTGATGAACACGTTCTCGAAGTTCCACAGCGGGTGGGATTCCGGGAGTGGTTCGGGGTCGGTCACGTCGAGTGCGGCCGCCCGGATTCGACCGCGTTGGACCGTCTCGACGAGCGCGTCGGTGTCGACGACGCCACCGCGTGCGATATTCACGAGGACGGCGTGATTCGGAAGCGCGCCGAATGCTTGCTTATCGACGAGGTGTCGTGTCTCGTCGGTCAGCGGACACGCGAGCACGAGGAAATCGGTCTCCACGAGGGCGGATTCGAGGTCGTCGAAGCCGACCACGCGGTCGGTCGGCCCTCCCTTCTCGGGCGTGTAGCGAACACCAATCGTCTCGACGCCGAAGGGAGCGAGGCGCTCGACGACTGCCTGTCCGATTGCGCCGAGACCGACGACGGTCACTGTCGAGCCGTTCAGTTCGCCGTACGCCTGAAACGACCGCCACTCGCGGCGTTCCTGTCGGCGGATTCCTTCGTCGAGGCGGCGGGTAATCAGCAGGAGCCAGCCGATGACGTGCTCGGCGATGTTAGGACCGTGGACGCCGGAGGCGTTCGTGACCGCGATGTCCCGCTCTCGGAGCGTGTCCATCGGAAGGTGGTCGTATCCGGCGGCCGCGCCCGCGAACAACTGGAGGTTCTCCGCGGCGGCGAGCACGTCGTCGTGGAGATACGTTCCGGTGATGATGTCGGCGTCGCGGGCGGCAGCGAGTGTTTCGGCGGTCGTCTTCGGGTGGACGATTGTTGCCTCGGGAAGGCGCTCGCGGAGCGCATCGACGTACTCCTCGGCGGGGATATCGTGATTTGGCTGGTCGAGGACGAGGATTCGGGTCATCGTTCGTGGTGTCGCTTGCGCGACCGAAAGGTGTTCGCCCGCGGACGCGACGGATAAAGCCTTTACCGACGGGACGGCGTAGGAAGGGACAATGGTACTCGACAATCTCGGGAGTTCCCTCCGCGGCAGTCTCGATAAGCTGCGGGGTAAGTCCCGCATCGACGAGGACGACGTTCAGGAGATCGTCAAGGAGATTCAGCGCTCCTTGCTCTCCGCTGACGTCGATGTCAGCCTCGTCATGGACCTCTCTGACTCTATCAAGACGCGCGCGTTGGAGGAAGAGCCGCCGGGTGGCACGAGCGCCCGCGACCACGTCCTGAAAATCGTCTACGAAGAACTCGTCTCCCTCATCGGCGAATCGACCGATATTCCCCTCGAATCCCAGACCATCATGCTCGCCGGTCTGCAGGGGTCGGGGAAGACCACCACCTCCGCCAAGATGGCGTGGTGGTTCTCGAAGAAAGGGCTTCGCCCTGCGGTCATCCAGACCGACACCTTCCGCCCCGGCGCGTACGACCAGGCCAAGCAGATGTGTGAGCGGGCGGAGGTCGACTTCTACGGCGACCCCGACTGCGACGACCCGGTCCAAATCGCCCGCGAAGGGCTCGAAGCGACCGAAGACGCCGACGTTCACATCGTCGACACGGCCGGTCGTCACGCCCTCGAAGACGACCTCATCGCCGAAATCGAAGAGATAGAAGGCGTCGTCCAACCGGACCTGAACCTGCTCGTCCTCGACGCGGCAATCGGGCAGGGCGCAAAAGAGCAGGCCCAGCAGTTCGACGAATCCATCGGCATCGGTGGCGTCGTCATCACCAAGCTCGACGGGACCGCAAAAGGTGGCGGTGCCCTGACCGCCGTCAACGAGACGGATTCGTCTATCGGCTTCCTCGGCATGGGTGAGACCGTCCAGGACATCGAGCGATTCGAGCCGAACGGCTTCATCTCGCGGCTCCTCGGTATGGGCGACCTCAAGCAGCTGTCCGAGCGCGTCGAGCGCGCTATGGCGGAGACGACCGCCGAGGACGAGGACTGGGACCCCGAGGAGATGATGAAGGGGAGCTTCACCCTCAAGGACATGCAAAAGCAGATGGAGGCGATGAACAAGATGGGGCCGCTCGACCAGGTCCTCGACATGATTCCCGGGCTCGGCGGCGGGCTCAAAGACCAACTGCCGGACGACGCCATGGACGTGACGAAAGACCGGATGCGCTCGTTCGAGATTATCATGGACTCCATGACCGACGAGGAACTGGAGAACCCGCGCATCATCGGTGCCTCTCGCGTCCAGCGCATCGCACAGGGCTCCGGCCGCGACGAGGAGACGATTCAGGAACTCCTCGAACAGCACCGCATGATGGAACGCACCATCAAGCAGTTCCAGGGCATGGGCGACGGCGACATGCAGCGGATGATGAAGAAGATGCAGCAGCAAGGCGGCGACATGGGCGGTATGGGCGGCATGGGGCCGTTCTAACGGCGTCGACGCGAAGCTCCAACCTCCGAGTTCGTCTCTCACGGTTTTTCGAAGGGAGTTCCGAGATACCGCCGACTTTTAACGTTCGCGTTCGTCGCACCCCACAATGACCGTGCGTGACGTCGCTGTCGAGGCATACCGGGAAGCCCTCCCCGCGCTCTCCGCGAGTCTCGTCGGCGGTCTCGTCGCGGGCGTCGTCCTCGGCGGGATGCGCGCGGAACTCCGGGCTGTCCCGGGACTCCTCGTTCTCGTGCCCGCACTGCTCGCGACTCGCGGGAACGTCTACGGTTCGCTCGGTGCTCGCGTCGCCACCGCGCTCCATCAGGGGCTCATCGAACCGCGCGTCACCGCGGGCGACGACAGGTTGCAGGCCGCTGCGGCGGCCGCCCTCGCAAACGGCGTCCTGACCAGCACCTTCGCCGCCATCGTCGCGTTCTTCCTCCTGACACTCCTCGGAAGCGAGGTCGCACCGCTTCCAATCTTGGTCGGTGTCGCCATCATCGCCGGTCTCCTCTCGGGTACCGTCCTCACGGCCGTCGTCGTCACCGTCGTCTTCGCGGGCTATCGCCGCGGGCGCAACCCCGACACGCTCGTCGGCCCAATCGTGACGACGACCGGCGACGTGTTCGGCATCCTGTTTTTGCTCATCGCCGTGCGAACCGTCCTCGCCATCGCGGGGGTGTTCTGAGATGCCCACGGAGTGGACCGTCCGGGCAATCACGCGCGCGATGCTCCCGGTCCTGTTGGTGCTCACGCTCGTCGAACTCGGAAGCGGACTCGTCCTCGGGAGTTTCGAGTCGAAGCTACTGCGGTATCCCTCGCTTCTCGTCCTCGTTCCCGTCACCATCGGGACGGCGGGGAACCTCGGGAGCATCCTCGCGGCGCGCCTCTCGACGTCGTTTCACCTCGGGACGCTCTCGTTTTCACCGGCCGACGACGAACTCGCCGGAAACGCTGTCGCGACGTTCGCTCTCGCGGTGACGATGTTCCCGGTCATCGGCTTCGGTGCGTGGGTGTTGGCCGCGCTCGTTTCGGGCGGGGCGACGCTTGCAGCACAGACCGTCATCTTGGTCGCGCTCACCAGCGGCACGATTCTCGCGGTGCTGGCGGTGGCCGTGACGCTCACCGCGACGTACGCCGCCTACCAGTTCGGACTCGACCCCGACGACGTGGTCATCCCGGTCGTCACCAACGTCTGCGACGTGCTCGGGGTCGTGGTGCTGTTCGGCGTGGTGCAGGTGCTAGTGTGACTCTGTCTCTTATACACATCT
>NZ_AOLI01000022.1 GCF_000336955.1 Haloferax larsenii JCM 13917
ACGCTCTCCGACCGACACACGCTCTCCGACCGACGCCGCTTAGTTCGCTCGCTCCTCAGGGCAGACCGTGCAACCGTCGGCGTTCCTCCCCATCCTGTTCGAGGTACTCCCGCGAGTCGCCCGTATCGCGGTCTACATCGCACTCGGCGTCTTCGCGGCCAACCTCGTGGTCGCCTTCGGACTCGTGGAGCGAATCGCCGGCCTCTCGCGGTATCTGACCGGACCGGCGAACCTCCCGGACGAGGTGGGCACGGCCATCGTCACGACCGCCGCCTCGACGACAGCAGGCTACGGCATGCTCGCCGAGTACCGCGAATCCGGCGTCCTCGACGACCGGGCCACGCTCGTGGCCGTCACCATCAACACGTTCTTCGGCTTCGTCCAGCACATCTTCACGTTCTACTGGCCCGTTCTCATCCCCATTCTCGGCCAAGAGGTCGGGTTCATGTACGTCGGCGCGCGCGCGGCCATCGCGCTCGCGATTACGCTCACGGGCGTCGTCGCCGGGGCGGTGCTCCTCTCCGAGCGGAACGTCGATTCGACCGCAGTCGTACAGACTGATGGTGCTGGCGAGGTCGGCGAGGAGGAACAGTCCCTTCAGTCGATGCTCGAAGAGGCCGGGCGAAAGACGTGGAAGACGCTCCGGCGCATCGTTCCGCGACTCGCCATCGTCTACGTGTTCGTCACGCTCCTCTTGCGGACGACCGACCTCGAATCGTTCACCGCGCTCGCCAGTCCCCTGACGAACCTCGTCGGACTCCCGGGTGCTGCTGTCCCGATTGTCGTCGCCTTCGCGTTCGACACGACCGCCGGGGCCGCGGCCATCGCGCCGGCTATTGGGCAGACGTTCACGCCGAAACAGGCCGTGGCGACGATGCTCATCGGCGGTATCATCTCCTTCGCCGTCTCGACGTTCAAGCGGTCGATACCCTTCCAGTACGGCATCTGGGGCCCCGAATTCGGGTCGAAGGTCATCGCCGTCAACACGGGGCTGAAAATCGTCTTTATCGCTATCGCGGTGGCGGTGCTGGTCGTCTGAGACGCCGCGGCCGTCGCTGCGGCCGTCGCCGCAGTATCTCTCGCCGCGTTATCTGTCGTTCGGGTCGACCGGTCGTCCGTCTTCGGTCGGCGGCGCGATGTAGTCGATGAGTTCGTCTACCGTCGGGTCGCGGACGGTCACGTGGACCTCGATGTCGCCGAGTTCGTCGGGGTTGCCGACGGCGAAGTTGACGACGCCCTTGAACGCGGCCTGCTTTTTCAGCGCGAACGAAAAGCCGTCGTCGTCCTTTCGCTTGGCGAACTCGCGGCGGGCCGTATCGAGGATGGCCTGCTCGTGGAGGCGCTCCGAGAAGCGCTCTAATTCGTGGGTCTCGCCGACGAGTGTCCCGTCTTCGTGGGTGAGTTCGACGCCCGGAAAGAGGATCTCGACGGCGTCGCCGACGCGGTCGGTGATTTCGGTGTCGCGGACGGGGGCCTCGATGCGAACGTCGACGCTGTATATCATGCGTTGGCCTCCGCGACGGCGTCCGGCCCTTCCTCGAACAGGAGGGTGATTTTCTCGCGGTACTCGGCCAGTGTTCCGGTGTTCTCGATAACCACGTCGGCGCGGTCCATCGCTTCGCCCATCCCGAAGTCGAGTTCGCGCTCCTCGCGTTTCTTCAGCGCCTCGACGTCGGTGTCGCTCGCGTCGCGCCCGCGGTCGAGCAGGCGCTCGGCGCGCGTCTCGAACGGCGCTTCCACGCTCACGAGGACGAACTCGTCGCCGAAGGCGTCGCGGAAGCGGTCGAGTTCCACGTCCGACCGCAGGCCGTCTACCAGCACCACGTCGTTCGATTCGAGGTGGTCTTCGACGACCGGAAGCGAGCGCGCTGCGATGGCGTCGTCGCCGTCCTCTTCGCGGAGCGCTTTCGCAATCGTTCCGTGCTCGGTCGCGGGGTCGAGACCGCGATTGCGACACTCCTCGCGGATGATGTCGCCCATCGTCACGACGGGAATTCCCGACTCGCGGGCTACTTCGGCGAGTTCGCCTTTTCCGCTGCCGGGCAGGCCGACTGTCCCGATGACTTTCATGGCGGTTGCTACCGCGCTCGCGCTGTTAAACCCTCCCTTCACCGTCGCTCGGTTCCCCTCGTCACGACAGCGACCTGCGAGCGCCGCGACACTTTTCGCGCCTCGTCGCCCACTGTCACCTATGTCTCAACGCTCGCTCGTCGTTCGCGCGCTGTGGTTCGTGGTCGTCGGCTGGTGGGCGACACCCCTCGTCGTCAACGTCGCGTGGTTCCTCAACGCGACTATCATCGGCCTCCCCCTCGGAATCAAACTCATCAATCTCGTTCCGACGGTGCTCTCGCTGAAGGAGCCACGGTCGCTCACCGACCCCGAATCGGCCCGCGGCCAGCGGTCGCTTCTCGTCCGCGCTGTGTATTTCGTGTTCGTCGGCTGGTGGGTCAGTTGGTTCTGGGCGAACGCCGCGGCGTTCTTTGCAGTCACCATCGTCGGCCTGCCGGTTGCCTTCTGGATGTTTAATCGGCTGCCGGTAGTCACCTCTCTGTATCGGTTCGACGGATAGAACCCGATTCGTTTTTCTTCCGGGGCCGATTTGTGGCATCCGAGGGCGCGTAGCTCAGTCGGACAGAGCGTCGGACTTCTAATCCGATGGTCGCGGGTTCGAATCCCGTCGCGCTCGCTCGGCCGGAGGCCTCGCTCGCGCGACGGACATCGCAAACGCTTCGCGTTTGCTCAATCCCGTCGCGCTCTTTTGCTGGAAACCCGTCGCGCTCTTTTCGTTGCTCAACTGCGGTTGGTTGCTGAGCGACAGCGAGGCGTGTCAGAACGACTACTGCTCGAATTTCTATTCAGACCTGCCAAACACTCATCAGTTAACAAACAGATACTGGTACTATGGTGTTCGCTTCCGACACGCCCCTGCTCGGCATCTTCGAATGGACCATCGACCACGCCGTCGTCTACGGCGACTCAGAGAGTGAGACTGTCCTCCACGAAGGGACAGTGCGGGTGCTTCCGAACGGCTGGGTCGAAGTCCCGAACGGGCGGCTTCTTTCGCCGGGTGCAGTCCACCACATCGACCGGCTCTCGGAGTCGTCTCAGTCAGACGAGTTCTAGGTTCCGTCCGCACTTGGGACACACCGAATCGACAATCGTCACCTGCGCGTCGCAGTTCGGACAGAATTCACGGTAACACGCTCGGTCGCCCATGGTAGAATATCGCGTGGGCTGGTGGGAGAAGATTTGGATTCGGGACTGAGTGGACGACGTTCGCTCTGTCCGTGCCGGTTCGCGCCGCTATCGGGCGTGACGCAAGAAAAAATCAGGTCGGTAATCAGGCCGACGGTTCGAGTCGATGCGTGAGTCAGTGGATGGGTGTATGGTGGCCTACTGGGGCGCGATTTACATCGGCGTAACCGAGCGAAGCTCGGTGGCCTACGTGAAAGTCGGGTTCCCCGACTTTCACATAGCACCGCCCATGCCGCCCATACCGCCCATGCCACCCATGCCGCCCATGCCGCCGGGTGCCCCGCCTTCGTCGTCGTCGTCGCCGGTCTGGCCACCGGAGAGGTCGCCAGCAGCGATGACGTCGTCGATGCGGAGAATCATGACAGCGGCTTCGGTCGCGGACTCGATGGCCTGCGTCTTGACGCGGAGGGGCTCGACGACGCCCTCTTCTTCCATGTCGATGATGTCGCCCGTGTAGGCGTCGAGACCAGCGGCGAATTCGCCACCGTCGTGACGCGAGCGGAGGTCGACGAGGGAGTCGATGGGGTCGAGACCGGCGTTCTCGGCGAGGGTGCGCGGGATGATGTCCAGCGCTTCGGCGAACGCCTCGACAGCGAGCTGCTCGCGGCCGCCGACGGAGTCAGCGAACTCGCGCAGGGTGAGCGAAAGCTCCGTCTCGGGAGCGCCGCCGCCGGGGAGCACCTTGCCGTCTTCGAGGGTCGTGCGAACGACGCCGAGGGAGTCGTCGATAGCGCGTTCGAGTTCGTCGACGACGTGCTCGGTGCCGCCGCGGAGGATGAGCGTGACGGACTTCGCGTCTTCGACGTCCTCGACGAAGATGCGCTCGTCGCCACCGATGTCTTTCTGGGCGACGGAGCCGGCGAAGCCGAGGTCGTCTTCCTCGATGTCGTCGAGGTTGGAGACGACGCGGCCGCCCGTCGCACGGGCGAGACGCTTGAGGTCCGAGGACTTGGCGCGGCGGACCGCGAGGATGCCCTCCTTCGCGAGGTAGTGCTGCGCCATGTCGTCGATGCCGTCACCGACGAAGACGACGTCGGTGCCGACGTCGACGAGCGTGTCGACCATTTCCTTCAGCTGCTTTTCTTCCTGGTCGAGGAACTGCTGAAGCTGGTCGGGGTCGGTGACGTTGACTTCGGCGTCGATTTCCGTCTCGCGCACTTCGAGCGCGTCGTCGAGGATAGCGACGTTGGCGTCTTCGACCGCGTACGGCATGTTCTCGTCGACGCGTTCCTTGTCGACGATGACGCCTTCGACGAGTTCGGAGTTGTTGATGGAGCCACCGACGACCTTCTCGACGGAGACGTTGTCCGTGTCGATGCTGTCGTCGTCCTGGACCGCCAGCACGGAGTCGACGACGAGTTCGGCGAGCAGGTCCTTGGCGGACTCTGCGCCCTTGCCGGTCATCGCCGTGGCGGCAATCTTGATGAGCGTCTCGCGGTCGTCCTCGGTGACTTCGATAGCCTTCGATTCGAGGACTTCCTTGGCCTTCTCGGCGGCCTGACGGTACCCCTGCGCGATGGTCGTCGCGTGGACGTCAGATTCGAGGAGGTCTTCGGCCTGGTCGAGGAGTTCGCCCGCGATGACGACGGCGGTCGTCGTGCCGTCGCCGACCTCGGTCTCCTGCGTCTCGGAGACTTCGACGATCATGTTGGCCGCGGGGTGGTCGATGTCCATCTCCTTGAGGATGGTGACGCCGTCGTTCGTGACGACGACCTGGCCCGACGAATCGACGAGCATCTTGTCCATCCCTTTGGGGCCGAGCGTCGTGCGTACGGCCTCTGCGACGGCCTTTCCGGCCGTGATGTTCATCGACTGCGCATCCTGACCGGATGTGCGCTGCGAGTCTTCGCCCAGAATGATCATGGGCTGACCCTGCTGCATTCGCTGGCTCATAGTCATCGCTTGATTGTTTGTGATTCTATAAAAAGTCTTCGAATAGTGGCATGTCAAAACGCAACACGGGGGCGCGGTGGCGACCCGACGACGGCGGTCGATTGCGAGGGTTTATCAAAGACGACGAAGCCAAACTCGGCGTGCGCCAGCGAAGGGGTCGGCGTAGTCGATGTCGAGTGAGTCGTAGACACCTCGTGGAATCCCGATGTCGGCGAGGAGGAGGTCGCCAGCCTCTGCAGTAGCGAGCCCTGTCTTCGGAAGCGCGAGCGTGAGGGTCGTGTCGGGTTCGACCGCGACACCGGGTGCCTCGCCGGTCGTCGCGTCGATACCCGAGGGCACGTCCAGCGAGACGACGTGGGGTGCCGCTGCCGCCTCCACGACTTCGACCAGCGTTGCGGCCGTTCCGCGCAGTGCTCCGGACAGGCCGTAGCCGACGAGGGCGTCGACGACGACATCAGCATCCCGAATAGCAAACTCGGCGCTCGCTGCGGCACCCACTGTCGCATCCGTCGCTCCGAGGATGCGGTGCTGCCGAGCGGCTGCTCCGGTTAGCTCGCTTGGGTCTCTGTCGAGAACGAGCGTCACGTCCGCACCGCCGTTTGCGAGGTGTCGAGCAGCGCAGATTCCGCCGCCGCCGTTGCCCGCGAGAACAACGACTTGACCGCCTACGGCCGCCTCGCGGGCGACCTCGGCGAGGTTGCGCCCGGCGTGTTCCATCATCTGGAGGAGCGCCAATCCGACTTCGTCGACGGCGGCGCGGTCGACCTCACGCATCTCGTCGGCCGTGACGGCGGGGACAGGCTGTCCTTCGTCGTTCTCGAACTGTGGCGTCACAGCTCTCGGTACGTCGGGTGGTGGAAAAACGATGCGGGGCTGGTGCGTCGCAAGCGGTGCCCCGACGGTGGCGTCGGCGGCGGTGCGTGCCGCACCTCAGTGGTGTCTCGTCGGCGAGACGGTTCAGTTGTTCTGTCGGACGTTGAATCCGCTGGTCAGTTCGTTGTGCTTCCGTTCGAGGAACGAGTAGACGGCACCGTGCGGGGCACCGTCGAGAATCATCTCGACGGCGCGGCGGACGGCCTCGACTTCTTCGGGTTGGCCGATGATGCCGAGCGTCGACCCGTAGATGACCACGTCCGCCCCGGTCAACTCTTCCATGAGTTCGCGGGTGCGGCCGTTCTCGCCGATGAGTCGGCCCTTCTTTCGCCGCATGTCGTTTTTGTTGCGGGTGTGTCGGTCGATTTCGATGAGTTCGAACATCGCCATCTCTTGGTCGAGGAGCAACATCGCGTCCTCAGGGGCGAAGCCGCGGCCGACGGCGCGAACGACGTCGGGGGCGACCATCCCGAGAACGGGGTCGCCGACGCTGTCGATAGCGACACTGCCGTTTTCAGAGTCGACGTCGAGGCGAACCTCTGCGCGTCGCTCGATTTCGCGGAGCGTCGAACCACCTTCGCCGATGAGAACACCGATACGGTCCTGCGGCACCTTGACGTGCTGCATACGCGTGGATACCCGGTGAAATGGTTTAAGAGTTCGCTCGCGGGGGCACTGCGTGTGTCTCTCGCACGCTGTGGTTGGTTTTCGCGGACGTCGCCAGACTCACGCGGCGAGTGTCTCTATCTCGTCGATGGCCGGAAGTCGGCGAAGCGACGGAATTGCGAGGACGTAGGCGGCGACGAAGAGTAACCCCACACCGCCAGCGCCCACGACGACGCCCGCGCCGACCGCGTCACCGAGGACGCCGCCGAGTGCCGACCCGACGGGCATCATCAGTGTCGAGAGGCTTCCGACCGCCGCCATCACCCGGCCGAGCAGGTCCTCGGGGACGAGCGTCTGTATCATGGCCATCGTGACGACGTTCGAGATTCCGAATGGGACAGTCGCGAGCGCGAGTAGGGCGACCGTTCCGGGTAGCCACGAGATAGTGACGGCTCCCAGCCACAGAGACCCACTGACAGCGAACAGAGCGATAGAAAGTGCCCCGTACGGCAGGTCGTCGAACACCGAGGCGACTGCCGCACCGACGAGCATGCCACCGGCGATAGCGGCCATGAGTAAGCCGTACGCCTCGGGGCCGCCGCGAGCGTCGGCGAAGGCGGGCATCGTCGCCCACGCACCACCGAAAACGCCGTTTGCGACCAGCCCGGTCACGAGTAGCGGCAGAAGGATACTCCCGCGGATGAACCCGAGACCTGCTCGGAGGTCGTCGAGATAGCCAGTCTCGTCAGAGTCGGCGTCCGCGGTAGAACTGTCTTCGCCGCCGTCTGCGACCGCATTGGGTGTATCCGGCGAGTCGGTGTCGGTGTCGGTCTCGGTGGTGACCTCGGAGTTGCCCCCGGCGTCGGCTCCCGCGTTGTCGTCCTCACTGGCCGCGGGGATGTACAACCGGACGAACAGGGCCGCCGCAACAGCGAACGACACCGAATCGACGAGGTACAGCGTCACTGCACCTGTCGCTGCGACGAGGACGCCTGCGAGCGCGTTGAACGCCATATCGACGCCCTGGTACGAAAGCGAGAGCAGCGAGTTCGCCGCAACGAGGTCGTCGCCATCGACGATTCGGGGGACGGCAGCCGACTGCGACGGATAGACGAGTTGGTTCAGAAGCGACACCAGCGGCATGACGCTGAGGACGACCCACACCGAGAGCAGACTGAGGAACTCCGCGACCGGAATCGTGAGGACCAACACTGCTTGCACGAGTTGCGTACCGACGAGAATCCGCCGGAGCGACCACCGGTCTACGAGTGGCCCGGCGAACACCTGCAATGCCTGTGGGGCCATCGTGAGAAACCCGGCGAGGCCGGTGTAGGCCGACGACCCGGTGAGGTCGTAGACGAGCCACATCGCCGCGATGGCGTAGACACTATCGCCTGCGTTCGTGATGAGTCGGCCGAGTACCAGTCGTCTGAGGTTCGCGTTCCGGACGATAAGCCAGTCGCGTATCGAGACGTTCACGCCCGGTCTGTCGGCCGATTGTGTAATAAATGTCTGCTGAATGATGTTTCTGTTAGCGGTGAAACAGAAGTGTGCTTCTGTCAGGTGGTACCGGATGTGGCCGAACCCAGTAGGCGGGTGCGGAGGTGGTAGACGACGAGCGACGCGACAGCGACAATGATGAACCCGACGACGACAGCGGGGCGGTTGTGGGCCGCCGCGAACACGCCGTAGGTGCCAAGAAACGTGTTGACCGCTGCGTGTCCGAACACCGCCGGGACGAGACTCCCATCAGCCCACTCCGTGGCGACGCCGAACAGAACCGACCACGAGACGGTCAACGCGACGAACGCGAGTGGGTCGCCGCCGCCGACGGCGAACGACTGGCCCGAGAGGAGAAACAGCGGGGCGTGCCACAGTCCCCAGATACTCCCGATGACGACCCCTGCGGTTCCGGGGCCGAAGCGCTCATGGAGGAGTGGATGCGCGAAGCCTCGCCACCCGGCCTCTTCGGCGAGTGGCCCGCCGAGAAAAACGTTCACGAGGAGAACGACCGGTATCGCAAATAGTGGCGGACCGCCGCCGAGTCCACCCGGGACGCCACCGAGTGATGTGACCCAGACGGCAGCGACGGTGGTGACGAACGCGACCACGACGACAGCGACTGCTGGCCACAGGCCGGGCCGCCACGCGAGGTACTTCGAGAGGAGCGCTTTGACGCCGTTTCGGCCAGCGGTCCGCCACGTCAACAGGGACGCCGCGACAGTCGGTCCCCACGCACCGACGAGGATGGCAGCGATGTCGACGGTGTCGGGGAGAACAGATGTGAGGAGCCAAAACGGCCACGCCCACAGCGCCGCGAGACCGACGAACGTGGTGAACCGGCGGGCGTCGCTCCCTGCCATCGACTATTCCTCGTCGGTCTCTTCGTCGGCCGTGACGAACTCGTAGAGCGAGTCGGGGTCGGCATCGGCCCCCTGTCGCTGGAAGAACTTCGCGATATTTCGGCAGTCGCGGCGGAGGAACTCCTCGGCGTTCGGATGGTGGACCGTCACGGCCTGTCCGAGGTCGATGACGACGAGTTCGCCCTCGTGGATGATGAGGTTGTACTCCGAGAGGTCGCCGTGGACGAGTCCGGCGCGGTGGAGACGGCGCATATACTCGCGGGTGACTTCGTAGGCGGTGTCGGGGTTTTCGACGTTCACCTCCGAGAGGCGGCGCGCTCGGTCTTCGACCAACCCGACGAGTTCCATGACGAGGACGTTCCGCTGGACTGCGATGGGTTTGGGGACTCTGACTCCGGCGCGTTGAGCGCGTTCGAGGTTGGCGAACTCCTTTCTGACCCACGCGCGGACGACCTGCCCCTTGTCGTTGCCGATGCTCTCGAATCGCGGGTCGCCTTCGAGGTAGTCGCGCATGTGCCGGAAGTCCGAGGCGTTGATGCGGTATATCTTGACCGCGACGTCCGTCTCCTCGGCACCCAGTGCCTCGTAGACGTTCGCCTCTTTCCCCGTCGAGATGGGTCCGCCGAAGGCGGAGATGTAGCCGTCTTGGACCAGTTTGTATATCGCCGCGAAGGTGGCGTCGTCGAACACCGACTGTTCGACCTTGAACTGGTCGGCGTCTTTCATCCGCATCCGGAACTCGTCGAAGTCGCGGTCGCGCCGCCGTGCGATGCGGTCCGCCGCGTCGTCGGTGACGTCTATCTCTTCCCACTCGTCACCGAACGCTTCCCCCTCTTGGGGCTCGACCATGCCGAAGTCGTCACTCATTCGTCTGCTTCTACGGGAGACGAGATGAAAAGGGCACAGGTGCTGTTGCGCTGTGTCTCATCGATACGCGATACGTATCGCAGTCGATGTGCGGGCGATTACTGGATGTGACCTTCTCGCCGGAGTTGGTCCGCTTCGGACTTCTCGTAGCGCCACGTCACGTCGGCCTTCTCGTCTTGCCAATCCCACGGTTCGACGAGGACGACGTCGTCCTCTCGAATCCAGATGCGTTTCTGCATTCGTCCGGGGATGCGAGCGGTCCGCTCGACGCCGTCAGCACAGCGGACGCGGATACGATTGGCACCGAGCATGTTGGTCACGACGGCGAACTCTTCGTCGTCGTTCGGCATTCGAAGGTCTCGGCGGCTCTCGTTCTCGTCGTCGCTCATGCGCGAGCGTTTGACGGCGTCATGTTTAAACCCGCCGACGTATGTCTGACGTTCCCCGTCGCACCAAGCGACGCGTTTAGGGGAGTCCCCACTCGCACTGGTGGTATGCTCGATAAACTTGGAACAAAAGGGATCGTTGGAATCGTCTGTCTGCTCGCCGGTATCGGCATCGTCGCCGTCCAAGCGCCCATCGTGGCCGCCGGTATCGCGCTCGTCGTCGCGGGGATGGGTCTCGTGGCGAGCGGTCTGGCAGAGGGCGTGATGAAGATGTTCGGAATGGCCTGAAAAAGCGAGTCGTCGGCAGCGACGAACTCAGTTGTTTATTTTCTCGCGACCGGGCGCGATGAGTTCGTCGAGGTAGCTCGTCAGTGCGCCCTTCGCGTCGAGGGGGTGGAGTTCACCCGATTCGAGGTCCGCTTCGAGCGACTCGTAGTCATCGTATTCGAGGTTGCCACCGTACTCGTCGGGGCGTTCGACGACGACCTGCTCGAACCGCGGGAAGACGTGGTATTCGAAGATTTGCAGGACGGGATTCTCGCGTTCCTCGTCCTCGTCTGTCGGCTCTGGGTCTGCCGTCGGCGGGCAGTAGGCGTCGTTGACCTTGTCTTCGATATCCTCGGTCGTGTCTTCCATCGAGATGGTGACACCCTTCGACGAGGACATCTTACCGATGCCCGTCGCGAGGTCGGCGATAAGCGGCGTGTGCATGCAGGTCGGCGAGTCCTCGTTGATGCTCGGCAGCGTGTCGCGGGCGAGCATGTGGACCTTTCGCTGTTCCATCCCACCGATGGCGAGGTCGACGTCGAGGTAGACGATGTCCAGCGCCTGCATGATTGGGTAGACCGCCTGCGCGACGGTCACACTGTCACCGCTCTTGATTTCGGCCATCGCACGCTCGGCACGCGAGAGCGTCGTCTCCAGTTCGAGCGCGTGGAGGTCGAGGATGTAGCTCTCGTCGAGTTGGAACTCCGACCCGAGGACGAACTCGGTTTGGCTCTCGTCGAGACCGTAGGCGATGAACTGTTCTTTCATGCGCTCGGCCGTCTGCCGAATCTCCTCGAATGTGCCCTTGCCGTTGAGGTAGGCGTGTACGTCAGCGAGAAGTACGACTACCTCGAAGCCCGCCGCTTGGAGGTCGATGAGCTTGTTGGCGGTGAGCATGTGACCGATGTGGAGGACGCCGGAGGGCTCGTAGCCCACGTACGCTCGCTTGCCCTCGGGGTCGTCGGCCAGCGCGCGCACTTCGTCCTCCGTGACCACTTCGGAGGCGTTCCGAGTGATCAGGTCGTATGCGTCCATACGTGTCTGGTGTCGGGGAGGTGGGATATGACTTCTGATAGGGATTATCGTAGTCGTTCGTCATTTCCTTCCGTAAGAATGGATTCCTCCGTCTGTCTGGGGTCGCGAACCCGCCGGTTGGCTACGATACTCCCTCTGAAACGCCGCCCGCGGGCGAAACGGACAACACACCGCGGTCCTAACACCGGGTGATGTCCGACTCAGGCACTCGAACGCGCGCGCCGATGGTTATCTTCGGAGCGCTCATGCTCGCCGTCTTCGGTCTCTTGGCGGCGATGTGGGCCTCCGTCCGCGGCGGCGACCTCCTCCCGTATATCCTCGGGTTCGCCGTCTACTTCCTCGCGTTCCACATCTACCTTCCGTACCGGGTTCACAAGGATGCGACGTTCAAAGCGCGGAACGCGACGTTCTGGGCGGCGCTCGCGTTCTTCGTGCCGCTCCTGGGCCCTGCGCTGTACTTCATCGTTGGGGGGCTATCCGGTGAGAACTCCGCTGGTTGACTAAATGGTGGTATCGCTCAACCGAGTTCCTCACCGTGTGTTATCACGTTACTGGAGAGACATTTTTAGCATGAAATTGATAAATAAGACAACAGGACAATGAACGAAGAATCAAGATTTGCTGTTGCGGCCGCTCTTGGACTCCTCATTTCATTCCTCGTGTTCGTGCCGGTCTTAACACCTGGACCCCTGAGACCAGAAACTTATCTACGGCTTGACGTGATAGCAGGTTTGTTGGTTGCTTGGATATTCCTAGTGTCTATGTTTGGATATAATATGGCAAAAGAGGAAAATTAAATAAAATGATTTAGTGTCAGTCTATTCTGGTTCTCGATTGCCGATTCTTGTCAATAAAGAGCATGGCGGCTAAATCGCATGAAGAAGCGCGAACTCGGGGACGTTTTCACCGTTCACAAACCAGAATAGGTTTCTAATTTCACATGAAACTGCGTATCGATGCCCTCCAACACACTACTGAAGTCGATACGCCGGTGGTTGATGCTCCTCTCGCTGTTGTTTGCGATTCACGTATATCACGCCACAGCGACAGCTTCCCAGGGTGTGTATTTGGGCAACGTCATCGTGCTCTTCTCCGGCGGAATCGCGTTGACCGTTCTGTTCTATCTGGGCGTCGATATCGTTCCTCTGTGTGTCGAACGGACGCGTCAGTATCTCAAAGAGATTCCCCGAGAAGACGAGTGAGAGTTGTGGACTCTCGCAGTGGTCCATCGCGCCCGCAACTCTCGACGAACACGAGAACTCCTGTCATCGCCTCTCGGCGCGATGCTCGGAGATAATCTGGTCGACCATCTCTTTTTGCTGTTCTTTCTGCCGTTCTTCCGCCCGCGACTCCCAGTCGGCAATCGCGGACTCCACTGCTGACTCCTCGGCAACCGCGAGTTCGTCTATCTCCTGAATCGTCACGTCGTCGGCGGGAGCGACGGGAATCTCGGCTTCGAAGAGGACTTCGTCTGCGACTTCCGAGAGATTGCCCGACCGGAGGACGACCTTGGGGTCGAACTCGGCGAGGCGCTCGGCGGTCGTTCGCCCCGCGCCGCTGGCGTCGCGGAGGTAGACCACGTCGCCCGCGGCGATGCCGTACTCCTCGACGGTCTGGTCGAGCGCGCCGTTGGTGAACTGCTCGACAATCTTCACGGGCACCAAGTTTCCGCCGGATTCGTTCGCTTCGCTCTCTCCTCCGGCGACTTCCCACTCGCTGTCGCTCGTGAGAATCCCATCGGTGTTCACGTCCGCGAAGTTCGAGTGGTCGAGTTTCCACAGCGACTTCAGACGGTCGAGTTTGTCGGCCAACTCCTCGTTTTCGGCCTCCAACGACTCGACTTTCCGTTCGAGTCTGTCGTTGTCGCGTTCGAGTCTGGACACCTCGCGTCGCTCGCGGGCCTTCCGGCGCTCTTCGCGTCTGGCGTCCGAGAGTTCCTGTTTGTACTCCTCGATGGTCTCGTCTTTCTCCTCGATGGTCGATTTCAGGTCTTCGACGTGGGATTCGAGGCGCTCGACTCGGGACCTCAGCGACCGGATTTCACGCTCTTCGGGCGAGCGGTCGGGTTCGGTCGGGGACTCGTCGCCGGACTCGTCAGTCTCCTCGTCCCCGTCGTCGTCCATCTCGCGGAGGACGGCCTCGACGGACTCCTCGCTTCCGAGGACGCGGGCGATGACCTCCTCGCGGTCGATTTCCGCGGGGACTTTCCGCGAGATGCGTTCGAACTGGTCTTCGTGGTCGTCGAAGGCGAACAAGGCGGCGGCGAGGGCGTCGCGCTCGTGGTCGTTCTCGTAGTTCACCTCGCGGGTGCGGTGGAGTTTTTCGTCCACCGGGATGTCCTTCGGCGGTGCCCACCCCGCGGCGTCGAAGCTTCGGCGGAACTTCTCGACCGTCTCGGGCATCGGGTGCACGTCGGCCGCGACGAGCGCCGGGCGGCCGCGCTCGATGAGCCATTCGATGACGGTGGCGGTGTCGGCGGTGCGAGTGGAGTGGATGTCGAGGACGCGGCCGTCGAGTCCGACGACGGCGACTGCCGTGGTCGTGCCGGGGTCGATGCCGACGATGACCCGGTCGCGGCGCTTGACGAGGGGTTCGAACTCGATGCCGTCGCGGCGCTCGCGCTCGATTTCGACGCGGGTGTCGCCGGAGCGGTGGGTCGAGACGGGGATGTCTTGCGGCCGCGCTTCGACCGTGTACACCGCTTTCGAGTAGCCGCCGTACTTCTCGGTCACGTCGCGCTCGTAGTCGAGGTTCGCTTCGTCGAGTGCGGATTCGACTTCCCGCGACTCGCGCTTGACCGACCCGTGGATACGACGCGTGTAGCGGTCCTGACTCCAGCCGCCTTTCCCGGTCGAGCGCCCTCGAGAGACCTTCACGGTCGTCGTGTTCTCGAAGGCGGTGACTTCGTGACCGACGTTCGCGAGGGCGAGTCTGGCGGCCGCTTCGGCCTCTTTCATCGGCTTCTTGCCGTACGGAACACCGTGTCTCGATGCGACTCGCGAGAGGGGTTCCGGTCGCTCGGCACCGGTCACCTGCACGAGTTTCGTCTCGTGGGGAAGCCACTGCAAGAAGCGAACGAGGTCGTCTTTGTCGGTCGCGAGTTCGTACATGTTGTCCGTCGCGACCATCGCGGGGACCTCGCTCTCGATGAGGCGACGTAACTTGCGGAAGGAGACGACGTCTCGTTCGATTCGGACCTCGTCTGACTCGGTGTCTCGGGTGTCCAACACGACCAACGCGTACGACGGGGAATCCCCTCGAACGTCGCCGCTTTGGATGTCGACGCCGAAGACGACCGAGTCGAGCGCGCTCGTCCGGTCGTTCACGGCGGCGAGTAGGGACGCGCCGAATATATACTCCACGCCGGAGGGAATCTCCCCGCCACACCAGAGCGGAACCTGCTCTCGAATGGGCTGAAAGACATAATACGAAACAAACAACTCATCAGGGTGAAATTTCTGTACGATGAGTGCAGACTCTCCATCACCCCCGTCTATGACCCCGCGGTCACTGACGCGGATTGCCCTGATTGCAGGTATCGCCCTCCTCCTCATCGCTGCCCCCATCGCCGGACTCCTCGCGTGGGAACCCGTCGAAGAAGGGAACGTGAAAGTCGTCAAGAAGTGGGGCGCGACGACCGGAACGGTGTTCGAACCCGGTGCGCACCTCGTCAACCCAGTCGCGCAATCGACTGTCTCCCTCTCGGTCCGCCCGCAGTCGTACACCATGTCGTCGTCGACCGGCGAGGGCGACAAGCAGGGTGACGACGCGATTACCGTCCTCACACAAGACGGTCTCCGAACCGACATCGACGTGACCGTCCGCTACCGAATCGACCAGTCGAAGGCGGTCAACTTCTACCGCAACTACCGGACTCTCGACACCGCAGAAGAGCGACTCATTCGACCGTCGATTCGCTCTGTCCTCCGTACTGAAGCGGGCCGTCTCCCTGTCACCGTCATCTACACCGGCGAAGGTCAGACGCAGTTGAAGGCGGCTGCCGAGAAGGAACTCTCCAACGAGTTCGCCCAGGCGGGCATCATCCTCGAAGCCGTCCAGATTCGGAACGTCGAACTTCCCGGTGAGTACGCACAGGCAGTCGAACAGAAGGAAATCACCGAACAGCGTCGCCAGCAGAAGCAAGACGAACTCGCCGTCGAAGAACTCGAAGCCGAGCGCAAGCGCATCGAGGCGCAGGGACAGGCCGACGCGAACCGCATCCTCGCCGAATCGCTCTCTGACGAGGTGCTGGCCCAGAAGTACATCGAGAAGCTAGACGAGACCGACACAGTGTACATCCCGGTCGGTGACGGCGGCTACCCGCAGTTCGTGCGCTCGCTCGACGGCGATAGCTCGTCTGACTCGTCGACCGACTCCGACACTAACAGCACGTCCAACTGATGCGATTCGGTCGCGAACTCGTCGCCGTCGTCGTCGTGTTTGCCCTCATCGGTGCACTCGTCCGCACCGGTGTCGGGCGGTTCGTCCTCCCAGTCGTGGCTCTGGGTGTCGCCGCGGGCGTCGTCGTCCTCCTCACGCGACGACCGGCCTACACGCGGACGACGTTCGGGCCGCGAACGCGGATTCTCGAATCGCTCTCACCGGATGCTGACGCCGTCTGCGTCGAGTGCGGGTCGCCCGCGACGACCGTCAGACGCTACGTCCGCGAGTGGGTGATTCTCGGCGTTCCCGTCGTCCTCCTCGACGACGGGCAGATACCCATCTGCGACGACCACCGCGACTGAATCGACGGTCGACCACCCGCGAACCGCTTTTAGACCAGGTTCCCTTCTGCGACGAATTCGACGCGACCACCGACGCGAACAGTGACGTCACCGGCATCGCCACCTTCGTCGCTGGCTTCGAGATAGAGGTGCGAGGGGCGACCCATCTCGTAGCCCTGTTCGACCGTCACCTCGACGTTCGACTCGCCGAAGTACTCGTGCCGAGCGAGATAGCCCGCGAGACAGCCGTTTGCGCTTCCGGTGGCGGGGTCTTCGGCGACGCCGTGGCCGGGTGCGTACATCCGCGCCGCGAGGTCGTTCGCGTCGTCGCGCGGGTCTGGACAGAAGGGAAGCAGGTTCTCCGGGCCGCCATCGTCGAGAAACGCCCGGTATGCAGGGAGGTCAACTTCGCTCCGGCCGAGGGCGTCGCGGTCTCGGAGGGGAATCATCAGTGCTGGAAGGCCGGTCGAAACGGACTGCACGGGCCAGTCGGTGTCGAGGTCGTCTACGTCCAGCGAAAGCACGTCTGCCAGCGTCTCGTGGGCGAACTCCTCGCCGAACTCGGGCGCGTTCTGGGTCATCCAGTACACCTCGTCGCCGCCCGCTGTACGCACTTCGACCGGTATCTTCCCGACGCCGAGGTTCAGCGATATCTCGTCTCCGGCGTCGAAGTGTTTGCGGACCGTCGCTGCGGTCCCGAGTGTCGGATGCCCGGCGAACGGAATTTCGCCTGCGGGCGTGAAGATGCGAACGTCGAAGCCCTCACCCGGACTTCCGCCTTCGATGAAGGTCGTCTCGGAGTAGTTCATCTCCTTCGCGAGCGTCGCCATCTGGTCGTCAGAGAGGGTGTCGGCGTCTTCGAAGACGGCGAGTTGGTTTCCGGCGTACTTCTCGGTGGCGAACACGTCGAGGATGTGGAAATCGTTCGAGGGCACGACCGGCGGTGCGTCGGGTGGTGAGAAAAGCGTATCTGCTGGCCGACACGAAACGCGCGGCCTCTGGCTTACTCGTCTGCGTCGCTGTCCGGGTACGGAATGTCGATTTTCTGGCCGTCCTCGGCGACGAACACCTCGCCGTCGAAGACTTCCTTCGCCTGTTCGAGCAGGGGCCGCGGGTTGGCGGCGTAGCGGGCCGAGATGTGCGTCAGCGCGAACCGGCGGACGTTGGCGTCGCGGGCGACGCGAGCCGCCTCGCGGGCGGTCGAATGCGCCGTCTTGGCTGCGCGCTCGGCTTCCTCGTCTGTGAATGTCGCGTCGTGGACGAGCAGGTCGGCGTCTCGTGCGATTTCGATGGTCCTGTCGAGCGGGCGCGTGTCGCCGGTGTAGACGACCTTTCGTCCCGGTCGCGGGTCGCCCACGACGTCCTCGGATTTGATGACCGTCCCGTCTTCGAGTTCGACGTCTTCACCGCTGTGGAGGCGGCCGAATGCCGGTCCAACGGGGACACCGAGTTCCTCTGCCTTCTCGCGGTTAAATCGGCCGGGGCGGTCGTCTTCGACGAGGGTGTACCCGACTGACGAGGTTCGGTGCTCGGTCTCGAAGGCGCGAATTTCGTAGTCGTCGCCGCGGTAGGCGACGTTGCCCGGCCGGGTTTCGTGAACCGAGACGTGAAAACCGGGCTGGTACCCGCCGGCGTGGACGAGCTTTTTGAGGTGCTGTTTGCTTCCCGGCGGGCCGTGAATGGCCAGCGAGTCGTCGCGCTCGTTGAAGTCGAGCGTCTGAATCAGGCCGGGGATACCGAGGATGTGGTCGCCGTGGAGGTGCGTGACGAATAGGTGCGAGATACCGAACCCGGTCCCGAACCGCATCATCTGGCGTTGGGTTCCTTCCCCGCAATCGAACAGCAGGCGCTCGCCGTCGCGGTTCACGAGGAACGCGCTCGGCGCTCGCGCCGTGGTGGGGACGGCCCCGCCGGTCCCGAGGAAGGTCGCACGCATGGACATGAACGTCACTCGTGGCGGCGGGGGTAAACGTGCGTCGAATCTGCGGCGCGGCGACAGTCCCGCGTCGGTGCCGTGCCAGCGTGCCGAGACGACGTATCGCGTCGGCGGCGAGGTGGCGCACGCCGACGACACGGACCGACCGATTCTTACCCGACCGTCTGTTACGGCAGTCCAATGGACGCGCCGCTGTGGACCGAGACGCACGCGCCGACACTCGACGACCTCCCACAGCCGGAGGCCCGCGAACGCCTCCGCCGCGCCGTGGACGAGCCGATGAATCTCGTGGTGCAGGGACCGCCGGGCGTCGGCAAGACCGCCGCAGTCCGTGCGCTCGCCGACGCCGCCCACGACGACCCCGAAAACGACCTCATCGAACTCAACGTCGCGGACTTCTTCAACCGGACGAAAAAGCAGATTCGACAGGACTCCCGGTTCGAGCAGTTCCTCGACGGTCGAAGCCGCATGGCCAAACGCGACATGATAAATCGCGTGCTCAAGGAGTCGGCGAGTTACGCCCCGATGTCGGGGACTTACAAGACCATCGTTCTCGACAACGCCGAATCTATCCGCGAGGACTTCCAGCAGGCGCTTCGCCGCGTGATGGAACAACACCACCGGACGACGCAGTTCATCATCACCACGCGACAGCCCTCGAAGCTCATCCCGCCGATTCGCTCGCGGTGTTTCCCGGTTCCGATGTCCGCGCCGGCGGACGACGACCTCGAAGCGCTCCTCGCCGACATCCTCGACGCCGAGGGTGTCGAGTACGACGCCAGCGGCCTGCAGTTCCTCGCCGACGCCTCGGGCGGCAACATCCGAAAGGCCGTCCTCTCGGCGCAGCGCACCGCCACCGAAGCCGACGAAGTGACGATGTCTACCGTCCACGCCGCTCTCGGCGACGTTGGCTTCGACGACGACCTGAAGACGCTCCTCATTCAGGCTCGTGAGGGCGACATCCGCGACGCCCGAAAGACCGTCACGACCCTCCTCGACGACGAGGGCTACGAGGGACAGGAACTCCTCCGTGGCATCCTCCGCGTCGCCGACGCGACGCCCGAGCGATTCGCCGACGGCGAACTCGCCCGCCTCCACGAACTCGCCGGGGCGGTCGATTTGGACCTCGTGACCGGCATCGACGACCGCCTGCACATCACCCATCTCCTCACGAGTTGGGGCGCGGAAGTCCGTGACGAGGCCTAAATGAAATTCGCACCCGGCTACCGACGGTTCGCCCTCCCGGCGTTCCTCGGCGCGGCAATCGCGGCGTTCGTCTTCCCACCAGCAGGGGCAGCACTCCTCGGCGTCGGCGCGTTCGTCCTCTGGTTCTTCCGCGACCCAGAGCGTACGCCCCCGGCTGAACCGGGTGTTATCTCACCGGCCGACGGTCACGTCTCCGTGATTCGAGAAGAGGGGAACCGCGTTCGCGTGGGGGTGTTCATGAACGTCACCGACGTGCATGTCAACCGCGCGTCCGTCGCGGGCGAGGTCCGGGATGTGACCCACCGCCCCGGTGCCCACAAACCGGCGTTCTCGAAGGACTCCGATAGGAACGAGCGCGTCGATATCGAAGTCGTGGACGACCGCGGCGACGAGTACGAAATCTCGCTCATCGCCGGGGCGTTCGCCCGGCGGATTCACCCCTACGTCGCGCCCGGTGACGAACTCGCCCGCGGCGACAAAATCGGTCACATCGACTTCGGCTCTCGGGCGGACGTGTTGTTGCCGCCGGAGTTCGATGTCGAGGATGTCGTCGTCGAGAAAGGCGAGTCGGTGCGGGCGGGCGAGACGGTTGTGGCGAAGTCGTAGTCGCGTCCCTCCATTCCTCCAACCCTCCCACTTCACTCTCATAGTACTGTCTCGATTTTGAGAGCTTCGCGGCGACAGATATATGTACTATGCTACCAACCCACATTCTGTACCGCTATGAAGCCATGTCACAGTTGTCGGTCGGTCATCGACGAGTATTTCCTGGACAAACAACTCGAAACGCTGCGCGACCTCACAGTGGACGACTTCAACATCTGTGCGGATTGCGTGACCATCGTCGACGATGCGTGCGTGGAGTGCGGCGGTGGGGTGTACGTCCCGCAAAACGAATCGGACGTTCCCGACTACTGCCCGGCGTGCCGGTCTGACCTTATCGCTCGGACCGGTCAGGACCCGGGTTGGAACTGCGACACCGTCTCAACGTAAGCGGCACCTCGGCTATCACCGTTTGCGATTTTTGACTGCCACTGAAATCCCGAGTCGCAACACACCGACTTCCGGGACAGCATTTTGACAACTGTCTTCTTCCTCGGCACTGTCGGTCGTCGTATGTCCTCCACGTCTTCGGCCGCGTCACCACCGAATTGGTGGTACGGGGTCGCCATGTTCCCACTCACGCTCATCACCAGCCTGCTTCCAGTAGTCGGGTTTATCGGCGTCCACCGTCTCGTCAGCCCCGAGAATCCGAGCGTCTACATGCTTTTGCTCGGGGTGTTCCTCTTCGCACAGGGAGCCGCGATGCTCCTCGCTGTCATCGTGTTAGGGGCGCTCGTCTTGGATATCCACGAGTTGCAGAAGACCGACGATTCGTGGCACCCTCACTGGGCGTGGGTCGTCCCCGGAGTCGCCAATATCGCAGGGCCGCTTTTCAGCCCGGCCTTCGTCGTGTCCGTGCCGCTGTTGTCGTACTATCTCTACCGGCGGGGGAAGCGAGTCGGTGCGCCGAGTTTCGGGTTCTGACACCTACTTGTAACCATCTCTGTTTTGCAGCCACCTCGTACACAGATCTCATCTCTTCGAGGTGTCCGTGCCTTGTCCCACGAACCTCAGAAACCGTATCAGACGGTCGATGAACGAGTATTGCCCGAGGCTGCTACTAACCAGATAGTGTCTTTTGACACGCAGAAATTGAATAATATCCAAGGTGTTTTAGCCGCATGAATCCAAAGGGTAGACATGATTGGCGACATATTAAATAAATATAATATAGATAAATACCAGTTACTTCCGGTAATCCTGGTCAGTTTGATATTCGGCTCAATATTTCTGAGAAATGTTCAGCGGATAACTAGCTTAGTTGAGGTAGTTCGAGTAGCGGGCATTGGTTTGGTCATCATTCTATCTCTTGTATATGTTCATTACACACACACTTCTAATCAACTAACGAACAAGCAGGAGGGAGTACTAGTCCTCTCAATTGTGCTCATCTCAAGTGTGATTCTGTCTGTCCTTCATTTTCACGACGGGCGACAGTACAGCGATGAGTTAGTACTCGGGTTGATTGGTTTTTCACTCCTCGGCGTCGGAAATCTCATCTGGCCCTATCTTCCAACCCCATCTAATCGAGTCGTTGGATGTGTATTCTTATTACTTGGTGTTGGGACCGCTACAACAACCGTTAGTAGACCTGAATTACGGCCGTATTTCATATACGGTATACTAATGGGTGGACTTTTTATACTCCTTGGCCTCGGATTATTTTTAACCCCGAATGTATTCGATTAGGAGATGGGACAGTCGCTGTTGTGAAAGATGAATCTTCTGTATCGTTCTCTAGTAAGATGTCGACACTTGGCTATGCTCAGGGGAAGTTTGGAATCGATGGCATTGCTGGTGGTTCTGGGAGTTCATCCCAAACCCAGTCAAGGAAGGCCGCAGACGGATTTGGAGGCACGTCCGGTTCGTCACCCGTAAGCAGGCAAGCGAAACAGGCGGCACAGTTTGCTTGGCCGATCGAATTATTGCAGAACGCATAGAAGCAAACAACACAAAGAATCGCATTTACACCACTCACACTAGTTGAACAGAATGCAACACAGGTTCGACATGTAGTCACCAAATCATATATATATAGAGCGCAACCGGTACACGTGTCGTCGCACTCGACGCCTAGGTAATCAAGCGACTCACTTATCACATGGTTGGCAAGCCAGCTGACAATAACTTCTTTCAGGATTTGCTTTGGACTTATTTTTGATTTTAATCTGGGTTGGCTTGATTTGACATCTAATGTTGAAGCTCTACTGAAAGTCGAATTTGAATCAGACAGAGTCTCTATTTTCGGATTAAATGATTCACCAAGCTGAATCACGCGTTCTTGTATCTCTGTCTCCCCTGTCTTTGCATTCTTTACCTGAAGATTTGCTTGGAAACCATTAACAGCGGAATTAGCAATAATACTCGAACCTTCAATCNCTCTGTCTCCCCTGTCTTTGCATTCTTTACCTGAAGATTTGCTTGGAAACCATTAACAGCGGAATTAGCAATAATACTCGAACCTTCAATCTCCCCGTCAACGTTCACTGAATTCAGGACCTGTTTTTCTTCGCTATCTGTTGCGTTACGAGTAAATACGAGACCAGAGTCACTAGCGCCCAGAGTTCCGCCAGTTTCTGTAGTCACTGAATAGCCAGCCGGTGCTGATGAGAGGTCGACGTCAAAGGTAAACGTTGCCCCGATCTTATCACCGCTTTCCATCGCTATGAGCGTACCGTACTCCAAATGGGCTTTCATTAGCAACAGCTCGCCATCAGTGGCTTTCCCGTCATCACTAATCCGTCGCTTCTCGACCTTTTCTGTACTTGGAAGTCCTCTAACACCAAGCTCAGATAGAATCTTCTGAACTCCCGGTGCATGCTTAATTCGCTCCAAATCACTGCTAGTCGCTTCTTCAGCACTCACTGTACCAAAGAGTGCCTGTAGCATTGCACCGCCCGATGTAGCACCGAGTGCCCCCGCTGTTCCAGTCCTCTTCAATAATTTTCTTCTATTAATTTCATTGTCTGGGTTGTCGTCAGACATGACAAATTATGAGATAGTAAAATACAAAAACATTAACATTTGACTTGTTCAGCACAATCTAATTAATCCAATTCGGGAGACAAGCTGGCCATCGAGTTTCTGAACAAGAAAAAAGAGAACTTATTGAGTGGAAATCACTTTGGTGACAAAGGCACTGTCTAGTTAGTAACCTCCTCGACTGGCGTTCGTCCATCGAGCGCTTGATGCGGTCTCTGAAAATTGTAGTATTGCACAAATTGNGGCACTGTCTAGTTAGTAACCTCCTCGACTGGCGTTCGTCCATCGAGCGCTTGATGCGGTCTCTGAAAATTGTAGTATTGCACAAATTGTATGAACCACTCGCGGACGCTTCGGTGACTGCCCACCCACGAATTATGGAAGCGGTCGACTCGCATTTTGAGGGTGTGAAACCATTTTTCGATGAGGTTTCGCTCGACGTAGTCAAGCCGACCGCTCAATCCTAATCGAGAGAGGGCAGTCTGATAGCCGTAACCATCAACGAGAAACACAGTGTCTGAAAGATCGTGTTTCTCGGAAAGTCGATGGAGAAACGCAGCAGCCGGATCGGTACCATGTCGTCCAAATAATTCGACGTCAAGAATCAGCTTTGTCTCGATGTCTATTGCAGCGTACAACCAAGACCACTCGCCATTGATTTTGACAGCGGTCTCGTCGACCGCAACCCGCTTCGGCTTCGCCTCAGGCGGGTTGTGACCGCTGTCAGCCAGTCGATGTACCCACTGCCAAACAGCTTGGTGAGAGCGTTCAACGCCGAGCAATCGAAGGATTTCTTTTGTCTCTCTGAGAGAACAGCCGGTCGCGTGGAGCTGGACAGCGAACGCCCTGACGGGCGTCGCTGTCCGCTCACGCTCCCAAGTTTCTTCTAAATCCGTCGCAAAGCACTCGCTGAGCAGGTCTGCGAGCTTCATCCCAAACACACTCAACGACCTGCTCGTTCCTCAAACTGGCTTAACTAGACAGTGCCGTGACAAATGAAAATTGGACGCGTAAGTTAGCAGTGATTGCGTTCAAGTGTCTATACACTAATATAGGTGATTTCAGAGCACCTCGTCATTTTTGCCATCGTGCCCCATGTGACATCAAAACAGACAATACCCGTTGCTCGTTCGGCGTAGACGGCGTGGACGGTCAGATTGGTGTCGAAAACATATGTTAGTAACCAGTCTACCTGAGTCGATCTCGGGGCTTACTGCCGCTGAAACGACGTTACCGAATCCAAACACTACCTTTCCGAAACTCACCGATACAACAGATGCACGTACCGCACTAGCGACCGGTGGACCCGCCGTTCGAACACCTGTTCGACCTCCCAGCCAGCGTCCTCGGCTTCGTCGACCCACGACCTATCGGCGACCATCACGCACTGCGGCGCGACCCGGTGGACCTCCGCGAGTGCCCCACCGACCAAGTCCGCGAGCGAGTGCTGGGCAATCTTCGACTGCCGACCATACGGGGCGTCGAAGACGACGCCGTCCATCGAATCGTCGCAAAGCGGGAGTGCCGTCGCATCGCCGCGCACGACCTCCCCGGAGCCGACGTAGTGGTCCACGTTCACCTGCGCACCGCGGGCCATCTTCTCCTGTGCGTCGACGCCGACCACGTCGGCACCGACTAACCCGGCTTCGAGGAGCACGCCGCCGGTGCCGCACATCGGGTCCAAAATCCGGGCACCGGGTTCCGCGCCGGCCATGTTGACGAAGGCTCGGGCGTCCATGGGTGCCATGCTCCCCGGTTGGAAGAACGGGCGGTCGGTGGGTTTTCGGTCGCCGAAGCCGCGGACGCCCTCGACGACGGTCCAGCCGACGAGACAGGCGTCTTCGGAGAAGTAGACGCGGAGTTCGTGGTCCGGGTCGTCGAGGTCGACATCGAAGCCACGCTCGACGAGCGCCGAGCCGAGTCGACGCTCCGCGTCGGTTGTGCTGATGCCGGTCAGGGCGCGAACGTCGCGGGCGCGGACGGCCACGGTTCCCTCGCGGTCGATGGTGGCCCCCTCGACGATAGCGCGGGCGGCTTCGATATCCGGGTCGCAGTGGCCGACGAGTTCGACGACGCGGCGGGTGTATGCGAGATGCGCCGCTCGGTCGGCGTCGACGCCGCGGGCGGTGGCGAGGCCGGGCGCGACGACTTCGACGCCTGTCGCCGCCGACTCGGCCTCGCGGGCGGCGAAGTCGTCTTCTTCGCCGGCGAGTTCCAATCCGTACACGCTCGGAACTGACGGCCCGCGAAAATGAGGATATCGGTCGCCGGTGGGTCCGTCCCGGAGTCGGGTGGAAACAGTACCAGTAGTCGTCCGAACGTGATAGTTCGGCGACGACGAAATTTATTATCGCTGGATAGAATCCACTCGCATGGCTTCTCTCGACGCCATTCTCTGGGGCGCGGCGGCGCTCGCCTACGGTCTCGGAGACTACGTCACGACCATCCTCGGCGTCAGACTCGCGGGCATTCAGGAAGGCAACCCAATCGTTCGACTACTCTCTGGCGGCGACCCCGGACCGGGGTCGTTCGCCGTCTTGAAGATAGTCTCTGTGGCGCTGTTCTTCGCAACCTACTGGGTGCTCAGACCTGCCTCCGCTCGACTCGCAATACCCGGCGCACTGACATTTCTGGGCGTGGTGGTCACTGCCCGGAACGTCCAAATCATTCGGCGACGGGTGTAAGTTGTCAGTCTCCTGCACCAATCTTTTTAAAGGTTAAATACGTGACTTAAACCGTTACATGACCGACCCCAAGGACACAATTAACATCGAGAACGTCGTCGCCTCCACGGGAATCGGCCAGGAGTTGGACCTCCAGAGCGTGGCGATGGACCTCGAAGGCGCAGACTACGACCCCGAGCAGTTCCCTGGGCTCGTCTACCGCACCCAGAACCCCAAGTCTGCGGCGCTCATCTTCCGCTCCGGCAAAATCGTCTGCACCGGCGCGAAGTCTACTGACGACGTTCACGAGAGTCTCGGTATCGTCTTCGACAAGCTTCGAGAGCTTCAGATTCCAGTCGACGACGACCCCGAAATCACCGTCCAGAACATCGTCACGAGTGCGGACCTCGGTGAGAACCTGAACCTCAACGCCATCGCCATCGGGCTCGGTCTGGAGAACATCGAGTACGAACCGGAGCAGTTCCCCGGTCTCGTCTACCGCCTCGACGAACCAAGCGTGGTCGCGCTCCTCTTTGGGTCGGGCAAACTCGTCATCACGGGTGGCAAGAAGCCGGAAGACGCCGCGGCGGCGGTCGACGTCATCATCTCGCGTCTCTCGGACCTCGGTCTCCTCGGCTCGTTCTGACCGGGCACGAATCGACCGAACCTAAGTTCGTCGCGTCCATTCGGCCGATATGGACGTGCTCTCCCTGCAGACGGCGGCCGACGGCGCGCCGATAACCGCCGTCGCCGGAACCTTCGCGCTGTTCGCGCTGTTTCTCTCTACCACTGCACACATCGCTGCACGGAACGTCCTCGGCGACGTCGAAGTCAAGAAGGCGTTCGCCGTGGGTCCCGTTCCGGCAGCCATCGCCGTCGTCTTTACGGCGTTCCAGTTGAACTCGTTTCTCGCACTCGCCCTCGCTATCGCGTCTGACTTCGGACTCGTCAGGTTCATCTACGGCCAGTCGAACCGCCTGTCGGCGTACGTGGTCTTCATCCACTTCGTCGTCTCGGTCATCCTCGGCGTCATCCTGTTCGGACTCGCCGTCATCCTGTCGTCTGCACCGGTCTGAGTCGGCCACTTCGTGACGGAGTCGAGTCACTGGCAGCCGGCCCCGTGTAGCTATCGGCGGCCGACCTGTGTAGCTTCATTAGTTTGGACTGACAACCGCGTCGTGTGTCCCCTCGAACACTCCTCTGGAACAGTACCGAGCGCCGCCCTCGTGCGCCGCTTCGACTCCTCGCCACTCCACTCGTCGTCGTTCTCGTCGCGGTTATCGTCGGTATCGGTATCGGAAGCACCGTCTCTGACCTCCTCGGAACGAGCAGGTTCGGACAGCTCGTACTCTCGCTCGTCTCGGTCAGTACGACCGGACTGGCTGGCTTCCTCGTCGCCCGCTACATCGACCGGCGGACCGTCTCGGACCTCGGATTTGGAATCGACCGCGACTGGCTCCTCGACCTCGGGTTCGGTCTCGCCCTCGGCGGGGTGTTGATGACGCTCATCTTCCTCGTCGGACTGGCGACCGACTGGATTGCGGTCACTCCGGTTCGACTCGGTGTCGACCGCGTGCTCGGCGTGGTCGCGCTCTTCGTATTCTTCATCGCGGTCGGCGTCTCCGAGGAACTCCTCTTGCGCGGCGTCGTCCTCACGAACGTCGCAGAAGGGCTTCGCTGGCGGTTCGACGTGCCGACGGCGCTCACGGTCGCGCTCGTCGTCTCCTCGGCCATCTTTGGCATCGCGCATCTCCAGAACCCGAATTCGAGTCTCGCAAGCACGCTCAGTATCACGCTCGCTGGCGTCATGCTCGGTCTCGGCTACGTCCTCACCGGCGACCTCGCTATCCCCACGGGCATCCACATCTCGTGGAACTTCGTGCAGGGCGGCGTCTACGGCTTCGCGGTGAGCGGCCTCGACTTCGGTACGTCACTCGTCGAGACGACAGAGAACGGCCCGGACGTGGTCACTGGCGGGCCGTTCGGTCCCGAGGCTGGCTTGCTCGGTATCGGCGCGATGGTCGTCGGCGCGCTCTGTATCGCGTGGTACGTCCAGTTCAGGTACGGCACGCTCGGTCTGGACCCGTCGGTGTCGGTGCCGGAACTACGGTGGAGAAGGAACAGATAGCTAGGGTTTTCAATCAATTAACCCTTTAGGGACTGGAAACTCGAAGATATAGTATGTCGTCGAAGTAATCTTTTCTCTACTATTTGCTACTCAGCGTTGATCTCGGAGAGTAAGCGCTGCTTCGCAGCAAATGAGTTAATTGCAGGAATATCTGTCCCCGATACTGCTTGCCCACCCGACTTAATTATGAAATGAATGTCATCGGCTACTTCGTCTGGAGAAATATCTGATTCACTCAAAATCCCAGACATTACACCTGCCACGACTGGTGCAGCATAACTCGTTCCTTCTAGAATATTCACATCCGAAATCGAATCAGAGTCAGGTAGATCGGGCATGTGTGCTGGACCTAATATGTCCGGCTTTCCATCCAGTGGCTCAGTGTTGTTTGGCCACTCACGAAGTGTTTTACTTCTCACACATGCAGGTGAATCATCACAACCTTGGTGACTGCAAAAGACTCGGTTCTGATTATCGCTTTCAAATCGGTATGGTCCTTTCTCGGTACCATTGTCTACACTTTTCATCGTCATCGGGCATAGGGCCTCAAATCCAGATACTGCAACTGTTTCTTCAGCAAGTGCTGGACTGAATACATACTCTGTCCTGCCCTGTTTGGACTTTTGATTTCCAGCAGCAGCGACTACGATGACCTGGTTATCTACTGCATGTTTGACTGGTGGATATTGGGGAGTGCACTCTGGAGGCATTCCATTTGGGGACCCCCAAGATAGATTTAGAATATCCACTCCATCGTCCACAGCCTGATGTATTGCACGTGTAAATGCGGCTGTTGGCAGTCGCCTTTCGGCATCCATTGCTTGATAAAAGCTGAAGGTGGCTTCTGGTGCGATTTTTGATAATAGTTCGAAGATCGCTACTCCGTGAATGTCTGTGAAATCATCGTTGCACCCTAGAAAATCTCTCTGGTATTTGATGTTGGAATTATGTAGGGGTTCTGGAGGATTCACACACGAATCTACAATTCCTATATGTATACCTTCACCATCATTTACAATTGGACTATGATTAACACTCTCTGCAATCGAATGGAAAATACGCTCTCTAAACTCAAAAACTTCTCTGCGTCCCGTCACAGTGTTAAGCGAGTGCTCTAGCTTCCCTATCCGGGGAAACAGATTTCACATGGGATATGGATGTTGCTTTCGGGATATCTGAAACAGTAACCTCTGCGACGAGAACGTCACTGGGGAGCACTGATTTCACCTCTCCACCAAATTGAGCGATTGAGTCAGCTACGTCTTTTCCCCAACCATTGTCACAGACAAACACCAGATCCACAACCTCGTCACTGTTGAGGTTGCTAACCATCGCCTCAACTTCTGGGTGGACCTGTCTAGCCATGCTTGAACGACTAGTCATTCGATTAACCAACATATGAATCCATCGCACGATTATGGGATGGTGTCTGTCGGCGTTGGATTCCTCCTGTAGCAGATAGCTACTCGACGAGACGCTCGATTTCGGTGACGAGAATCCCGCTCGCACCGACGTTCTTCAGGTCGCTCACGACCTCGAACACGTCGCGTTCGTCGACGACGGCGTGAACGGCGACCGTCTCGTCGCCCGCGACGTCCATCACGGTCGGACCGCCCAGTCCGGGAATGACGTCTTTGACCGTGTCGAGTTTGTCGCGCGGGGCGTTCATCATCAGGTAGCGCTTGCCTTCGGCCGAGCGGACGGATTCGAGGGCCATCACGAGTTGTGCGACCTTCGGTTCGTCCACCACTTCCGGGCGGGCGAACAGCCGCACCGACGAGGAGAGCACTTCGTCCACGATTGCGAGGCGGTTGACGCGGAGCGTCGTCCCCGTCGAGGTGATGTCGATGATGGCGTCGGCCATCTCGACGTGCGGGGTGAGTTCGGTCGCGCCGGTCACTTCGACCACGTCGGTGTCGATTTCCTTTCGGTCGAAGTAGGTGCGGGCGATGTTCGGGAACTCGGTGGCGACGGTCTTTCCGGCCACATCTTCGACCGACTCGATGTCGCCGTCTTCGGGTGCGGCGAGGACGAGTCGGCACTTGCCGTACTCTAAATCGAGGAGTTCGGCGAGACGGTGGCCGGATTCGCGGACTTGGTCGAGACCAGTGATACCGACTTCGGCCGCGCCGTCGCGGACGTATTCGGGGATGTCGGCGGCGCGGGCGAAGAGAACGGTCACGTCGGGGTCGACCGTATCGGCGTAGAGCTTCCGGTCGGCGCCGTTGTCGAGATGGAGGCCGGCACGTTCCAGAAGGTCGATAGTCGGTTCGTGCAAGCGGCCTTTGTTGGGAACGGCGATTCTCATACAGTCACCTCACGCTGGGGGGCTAACTGGCTTTCGCCCGCCGCAAACGCCTCGGGGTCTCTCACCCTTCGACGAGCGTGTCGAGCAGGCGGTCGAATCTATCGACGAATCGCGCGGGCAGCGAGGGCGACACGTCGTCGAGGAGTTCGGTCGTCCGGTTCGGGTGGGTGAGGACGAGCGTCACGCGATTGTGGAGGTCGCGTTCCTTTCGGACGAGGTCGCGCTCGACGAGGTGGTCGAGATGCCACTCCAGGGTGCTGCGGGCGACGCCGATGTCCTGTGCCACGTCGTCGGGGCGGGCGTCGCCGTGTTCGAGCAGATGGCCGAGGATGTCACGGGCGGTCTCACGGCGGACGAGCGCCAGCGCACCGCGCTCCCACGCGTCGAAGTCCGGCGGGTAGTAGTGTGTCCGGCCGTAGAACTCGCTCCGTCGGACCGATTTCTCGGAGAGGAGTCGGCGGATGTGGTGTTGTACCTGACCGGGTGCGAGGTCGAGCGTGCGCACGAGCTCGTTGAAGTGGATACCCGGGTTGTGCTTGATGTGGTCGGCGACGCGGATTCGTGTCTCGCTCATGGTTCGTGTGCCCCCGTCTCGCGCTCGATAGAGCCTGTCTCTTATACACATCTCTGATGG
>NZ_AOLI01000023.1 GCF_000336955.1 Haloferax larsenii JCM 13917
GAGATGTGTATAAGAGACAGCCCTGCACGCGACGCGAAGGCGAGAAGCGCCAACGCGATGAGCAGGTGCGACCGCGTTCGTCGGCGAGAGAACACCGCGACCCCGAGCACCGCCAGCGTGACCGATGCAACCCCCGAAAGGGTGACGATGGCGGTGACAAGCGGGTCGGCGGCCGTCTGGACGTGCCCCGGAGCGAGCGCGAACTCCAACGGGGGTTCCATGACCCTCGATAGTAAGGGGGTGTACGTAAGCCCGGCAGCCGATTCTCGTATTTCGGGAAAGTATCTCATTCCAGAGAGGTCTACGGAACCCGCGACGCTGAGACGGAGGATTCACGGCACCCCGAGCAAAACGCCCGGCATGGATACGCTTCGAATCGAGGGTGGACAGGTACTCCGCCCCGACATGACGGTCGAGCGCGCGGACGTCCTCGTCGACCGCGACGACGGTACGATTCTCGACATCGGCACGGACCTCGACGCCGACGCGTCGGAGACGCTCGACGCCGACGGCTGTCTGGTGATGCCCGGCTTGGTCAACGCCCACTGTCACGTCTCGATGACCCTCCTCCGCGGCTACGCCGACGACAAGGAACTCGACGCGTGGCTCCGCGAGGACATCTGGCCGGCGGAAGCGGCGCTCACGGCCGACGACATCCGCATCGGTGCCGAACTCGGTCTCGTCGAGATGATTCGCTCGGGAACGACGACCTTCGCGGACATGTACTTCGACGTGCCCGAAATCGTCGATGCCGTCGAGAACGCGGGGCTTCGCGCCCGACTCGGCCATGGGTCTGTCACCATCGGCAAGGACGACGACGACGCGTGGGACGACATCGAAGAGAGCATCGAAATCGCCCGCGAGTTCGACGGCGCTGCCGACGGTCGCATCCGGACGGCCGTCATGCCGCACTCGCTGACGACAGTCGGTGAGGAGTATCTCCGCGAGGCCGCCGCCGAAGCGCACGAAGACGACATCCCAGTCCACTACCACGCCAACGAGACGACCGACGAGGTCGACCCAATCGTCGAGGAACGCGACGAGCGACCCCTCTCGTACGCCAAGGACCTCGGCATGCTGACCGAACGCGACTTCATCGCCCACGGCGTCCACGTCGACGACGAGGAAATCGCCCTGCTCGCCGAGACTGGAACCGGCGTCGTCCACTGCCCGGCGTCGAACATGAAACTCGCCTCGGGCATGGCACCCGTACAGGACATGCTCGACGCGGGCGTCACGGTCGGTATCGGAACCGACGGGGCCGCCTCGAACAACGACCTCGACATGTTCGACGAGATGCGCGACGCCGCGATGATTGGCAAACTCGCCGCAGACGACGCCAGCGCCGTGGCCGCGGAAGACGTGGTTCGTATGGGAACTGCTGGCTCCGCCGAGGCAATCGGACTTCCGGGTGGCGCACTCGAAGTCGGCGGCGTCGCCGACATCGCCGTCGTCGACCTCGACGCGCCGCACCTCACCCCTGCCAACGACCTCGTGAGTCACCTCGCGTACGCCGCCCGCGGTTCCGACGTTCGACACACCGTCTGCGATGGACAGGTGTTGATGCGGGACCGCGAAGTCCTGACGCTCGACCAAGCGGCTGTGATGCAGCGCGCTCGCGACGCAGTCGCAGCGCTTCGTGACCGTATCTAGAGGCCCACACCGAAGAACTCCTTATCACACCGAAGAACCCATCACTCGTCCAACTCGACGCGCAACCCGTCGTCGGTGACCGTCACTTCCATCGATTCGAACGTCCGGCAGTACTGCGAGACGTGGCGGCCGTCGGTGTGGTTGACGACGATTGACTTTTCGAGAAGCGAGACCTCGTGAAGCCTGTTTACCTCCCGGTACGCCGTCGAGAGCGGAACGTCAGCCCGGTTACTCAGCTCTTTGACCGTCAGCGGTTCGTCGGCGACACGCAACAGGTCCGGGACCGCAGGGGCGCTCATCAAGGCGAACAACTCCTGTTCTGCGACCGTGGTCCCGTTGTCTACGACGAGCATCTGGCATCACTGTGCTAATCTTTCTATTGACACTTGTAGGTTCGGGCGGGGACCCGACTGCCTTCGGTAAGGTTTTCGGACGCCTCGCCGAAGACCCGATATGAGCGAACACTACGCTCCCGTCTCCGAGCACCTCGACGACGTCGAGGCCGCCCGGAACGAGGGACGACGCAAGATGGATTGGGCGCTCCAACACATGCCTATCCTGCAGGAACTCCGCGACCAGTTCGAAGCCGACCAGCCGTTCGCTGGCGAGGTCGTCGGCATGGCCATGCACGTCGAAGCGAAGACGGCGAACCTCGTGGAACTGCTGGCGCTCGGTGGCGCGGAAGTCGCCATCACCGGCTGCAACCCGCTTTCGACCCACGACGACGTCTCCGCCGCGCTCGACGCCCACGACGACATCACCTCCTACGCCGTCCGCGGCGTCGACGAAGAGGGCTACTACGCGGCCATCGACGCCGTCGTCTCTCACGAGCCGACCATCACCGTCGACGACGGGATGGACATGGTCTACACCATCCACGAGGAGTACCCCGAACTCATCGAGACCATCGTCGGCGGCGCCGAGGAGACGACCACGGGCGTCCACCGCCTGCGCGCCATGGACGAAGACGGCGAACTGAAGTACCCCGTCTTCGCCGTCAACGACACGCCGATGAAGCGCCTCTTCGACAACGTCCACGGCACGGGCGAATCGTCGCTGGCGACTATCGCCATGACGACGAACCTCTCGTACGCCGGGAAGAACGTCGTCGTCGGCGGCTACGGCCACTGTGGGAAGGGCGTCGCCAAGAAGGCCGCCGGCCAGAACGCGAACGTCATCGTCACCGAGGTCGACCCTCGTCGCGCACTCGAAGCCCACATGGAGGGATACGAGGTCATGCCGATGGAAGAGGCCGCGAAGGTCGGCGACGTGTTCATCACGACCACCGGCAACCGCGATGTCATCACGCGCGAGGACTTCGAGCAGATGAAAGACGGCGTGCTTCTCGCCAACGCCGGTCACTTCGACATCGAAATCGACCTCGACGCGCTCTCCGACCTCGCGGTCGACGAGTACGAGGCCCGCGACGGCGTCGACGCCTACGAGATGGAAGACGGTCGCCGCCTCAACGTCCTCGCCGAAGGCCGGCTCGTCAACCTCGCGTCGCCCATCGCGCTCGGCCACCCGGTCGAGGTCATGGACCAGTCGTTCGGCGTGCAGGCCGTCGTCGTGCGCGAACTCGTCGAGAACGGCGACGACTACGACGCCGGCGTCCACGAAGTCCCCGACGAACTGGACCGCGAAGTCGCCGAAATCAAGCTCGAAGCCGAGGACATCGAGTTCGACTCGATGACCGACGAACAGCGCGAATACATGGGTAGCTGGGCCCACGGGACGTAGACAACTCCGACTCTCCCTTTCTTTTCCGGCCTGTCTATCGACGCCGGTTCACCCCAAGCCCGAAGAGGCTCCCGAAGACGGCTCCCCACACAGCGTGCGCGACGAGACTGGGTATTTCGAGCGTCGGCACGGTCGCGTCGATACCGACCAACTGGAGCCAAAGCGGCATGACGATTCCCGCGGCGAAGAACCACAGAAACAGGCCGTACGCCACACCCAGACCGGTCATCACCGCAGGACTACGGGTTGCACCCCACGGGTCGCTGTTGCAGACGGCCGCCGCGAAGAGGAGTCCGAAGACGACGCTGTGAAAGAGATGCGTCACCCACCCGACGCCGACGTTCATCACGCCGTAGAGTGCGCCGATGATGGCGAACGAATCGGTGAGTAACTCCGAGACGGCACCCATCGCGACCCCTGAGACGAGTGCCGCGGCGGCGGTGATGACGAGAACCCACGGCGGAATGCCGTACCCAGACGAGTCGTCGACCACGTTGTCTGTGGAGTGCGCAAGCGAGACGGTCACGACAGACCCGTCTTCGGAGGTCTCCACGTCGACGCTGCCACCGTATTTGTCCACCACGAGCAGTCGCACGAGGGTGAGTCCGAAGCCCGTGGTCGGGTCGTCGTACTCGGGGAGGTCGCGCTCTTCGACGACTGCAGCGACGTTCTCTGGGATGCCCGGCCCCTCGTCGGTGATGTCGACGGTGACGTGGCTGTCGTGTGACGACACCCGAACCGAGACGTTCGGGTCGTCGATGCCGGCGTGGACGACCGCGTTTTCGAGGAGGTGTCGAAACGCGGTATCGAGGTGTGCGTCGGCCACGACGCGCGTCTCGGCCGGTGCGCCGGCGTCGAGCGAGATGCTCGCGTTCGGGTACGACGTTCGGACCTCGTCGATTGCCGACCGGAGTCTCGGGTACACTCGTGTCGAGACCGGCCCCTCACTCGCCGGGCCGACGATGGCTCGGAGTTCGGAGATGGACGTGTCGATGCGGTCGGCGTTTCGCTGAATGACCTGTAAATTCGACGAGCCGGTCGTCTGTTCGGCCACGTCGAGGTCTGCGTAGCCGCGGATGACGTTTACCTTGTTCAGCACTTCGTGGCGGAGAATCCGGTTGAGAACGGTCAGTCGGTCTGCCTGTTTCGACAACTCGCGGCGGTGGCGTTTGTTCATCGCCGCGCGAATGCCGGTGAGGACGCCGCCGACGGACCCGCCGATGAGGACGTTCGCGACGAGCGCCGACCGGGTGAACTCGGTCAGTTGGGCGGCGTCTTCGGTTCCGGTGAGCGTCAATACGAGGACGATGACCATCGAAAGCGTGCCGAGGACGCTCCACGCGGCGACGGTGTTCACGAACGTCTCGTCGTACGAACTCACTGCAAGCCCGATACCGAAGACGGTCAATCCCAGACCGAGGACGAGAAACGCTGCCTGTCCGACGAGGAACTCGGTGAGGGTCGAACTGGCATCTATCGACTCTAACACTGTGTATCGGGTCCCCAGAAAGCCAATGGCAGCGACTACGAACCCTCCGTATTTCACGTCGCTTTCGTGGAGACCAACCATGTAGTGTGTATACTTCACACGACACGAGACTTATCCTTTTGGTGACTGTTACCATGGTCAGTATGTGGTCTATCGTGACTCGTTTACACGGTGCAGGAGTCCTGTGGGGAGGGCCGAAGCGAGAGAAACAGACAGGGCGGTGGGTGGTCGATGCGTGGTCGGTGCGTACTCTCCGTCAGCGGTGGGGAGTCGCTAGTGAGCGCTCATTTCCGAGAGGACGTTGACGCAGTAGATGCCAGCGAGGATGAGAACCATGCCGACGATGCCGGTCATGTCGATTGGCTCGTCGAACATGACGATGCCGATAGCTGCCACGCCAACGATACCGAGTGCGGCCCACGTCCCGTACACGACGCCGATTGGGAGTTCTTCCAGCGTCAACGAGACCAAGTAGAACGCGACTCCGTAGCCGACGACGACGCCGATGCTCGGAACTGGCTTCGAAAAGCCCGCCGAGAGTTTGAGAGCGGTCGTCCCGACGAGTTCTGAGACGATTGCGGCAGCGAGCAACACGTACGGATTCATGTCAGTCGGTCGTCTCACTCGACGTATGATGATTCTGAAATATCTCGCCACTTGTGGTTCGTTGTTCCAGAATTACCAAGCACCTCCCCACGAATCGTCCATCACGCGATAATGACCGAACTCGGCGAACTCGGCCTGTCGAGCTACGAAGAGAAGGTCTATCGGACGCTCCTCGTCACGGGCGCGGCGACCGCAACGGCGCTCTCGGATGCGAGCGAGGTCCCCAAAGGCCGGATTTACGACGTTCTCAACGGTCTCGAAGCCAGACGGCTCGTTCGGACACACTCGACACAGCCGACGCGATACGCCCCCGTGGACCCGCCGACTGCGGTCGAGCGACTGCTCGCAGAGCGCGCCGCAGAACTGTCCGAAGAGTGGTCGCGCTATCTCGACGTCGCCGACACAGTTCGCTCGAATCTCCTGCCGACGCCCCCCGCGGACGGCAACCTCTGGCTCGGGTCGCTCGGCAGCGACGAGATGCAGACGGCGATGCAGCAACACGTTCGGACGGCGACCACGACGCTTCACGCCGCCGTCGGACCGCCCTACGAGCAGGCTTCGTGGGAGACGCTCCGGACCGAGTTCGACGCGTTCTTCGACGGCGCGCACTCCGACCTCGACGTCTCGCTGCTCCTCAGCGACTGCGTTCTCGACGTGCTTCCCGAGGAGTTCCCGAATCTGATTGGGGCGCAGTCGCCGACAGTCGAACTCAGAGCTCACCCGGAGATTCCGGTCTCGTTCGACGTCGTCGACCGGTCGGTCGCGTCGGTCGATATCCCCCACCCACAGTCGGCCGCCGACCGCTTCGGTATCGTCGCGGTGCAAGAACAGGCCATCGTCGACGAGTTCGAACGGCAGTTTCAGCAGTTGTGGACGGCGGCGACGCCGCTCACCGAATAGCGAGATACGCCCAAACGACGAGAGGGTCGCCGAGACGTCGCTTCGTCTCTTTTATCACGACCACTCCCCGACTCACGACTATGTCTTCGAACAGAAAGGGTGACCGGCGCGAGCGCGAACTCGTCAACAGACTCGACGAGGCCGGGTTCGCAGTCATGCGCGCCCCCGCGTCCGGGAGCGCGACGACCCGGGAACTCCCCGACGTGCTCGCGGGCAACGGCGACGTGTTCTACGCCATCGAGGCGAAGGCGTCCAGCGGCCGCCCCATCTATCTCGACGGCGAAGAGGTCGAAGCCCTCATCTACTTCTCGCAGAACTTCGGGGCGAAAGCCCGCATCGCCGTGCGCTTCGACCGTGAAGATTGGTACTTCTTCCACCCGGGTGACCTCTATGTGACCGACGGCGGCAACTACCGCGTCAAAAAGGAGACCGCGCTCGCGGAGGGCGAGGACTTCGACTCCTTCGTCGGCGGGCCGACGCAGACGCGTCTGGGCGACTCGTAGCTGTCTCTCAGTTCGAATTTACACCCGCGCAAATCGCTCGCCGAGCGACTGCGCCCCGACGAACCCCTGTTCGACTGGACGGAGACGAGAGGCTGGGAAGCGGTACGCCCGCAACTCCCCGAGGTCGGCGAGTCCGGCGTCCGCCGGGAGCGACCCGAGGTAGACGGCCTCGAAGACCGGTTCGTGGTCGCCGTAGTCGGCGTTGGTCTCGTAGTCGGAGACGAGGTCTCCGGTTTCGGTTCGGGTCTCGTCGGCGCGGGTTCCGAGGTCGCGGGTGACGACCAGCAGACTTCCAGTCTCGCGGTCGTGGACGAGGTCACCGGGGTGGTGTTCGTGGTCGGGACAGAGTTGTGGGCCGGTCGCCTCCATCGGGACGAACGTCTCGTCACCGCAGACGGCGCAGGTGGCGCTGCGGCGACCCGGCGGAGGGACTTCACCGCGCGTAATCTCGATAGCGACGCGGCGCAGGTGCTTACAGCGAGCGTGTCGGATGGCGTTGTCGGGGCAGGTACAGGTGCGGGCGTCCACGTCGACGACGTAGGTTCCGCCGTCGGTTTCGACGACGTAGCGGCCGTCGCGAAGCGGCCGAACGGCCATCGGTTCGACGCGTGCGCGTCGTGACCGGCCGGACAGTCCATCGGGCGGAAGCGTCGTCTTTCGGCGCACCGGGCGGCGAGTCGACGCGGGTGTGTGTGCGGTGTGCGTCATGGTGGTGCCGGGGAGTCTCCAGTGGTTGTCTTCCGGTGGCTCCCAGTACGCAGATATACGGCCCCGAGCGACCTAAACCCTCGTTTCGGGTGGAATTCACCTGCCAGAGCGGCCGTCTCCGGAGCGCTCCATCGAAGCCCTTTTAGAATGGCCACGGATACGTCGTCGCATGGCTATCGAAGCGGAGATGCGTCGGAAGATTGCCGTCTCCATCGTCGCGGTCGGGGTATTTATCACCCTCATCGTCGGCATCGGCGCGACCTACAATCAGACTGGACTGGTCGCCACGGGCGGTCTCGCTCTCGTGGGAGCTATCGCGGCGTTCGTGCTCGTGATGGCTGGTATCGGCATCTGGTTGTCTCGGTCGTCCTAAGTCGGCAGAAGAACGCAGGCGGTTTCTCTCTCTCTCCTCTCGTCCGGTTCCCGTGTGAGTGGCGACGGTGCTGTGGTGTCGTGTCGTGACGGCGTCACTCTGCGTCGTCTATCGCCGTCTCGTAGTACGCCATCGGGTGGGCGATAGTGTCACAGCGGTCGTCGCGATTCACACAGAGGTCGTACGCCTGCATCGTCTCGCACGAAGGCGGTGCGAACTGCGACCCGCTGGAGTCCGCGAGTACCGTCGCTCGCTTCTCCAGTGCTTCCGCGCTCGCATCGCCGACGACGCTGCCGACTTCTTCGGGGTCGAGGCCGACGCCGACGAGGAACGCCGCAAGGGAGAACGCCGCCTCGTTGGGCAGCGACTCCCCGTCTTGGGTCCGTTCGAGAAGTGCCGAGATACACGGCGGAAACAGGTCCGGTTCGACCGAGTCGGCGTAGACGGCGTTGATAGCGCCGCGGTCAGATAGCAGATTCCGAATCCGCTGGACGTGGGAGTCGAGCGCCGCCGCGAGTTGGTCGCCCGCGTCGCTGCCGCGGACGGCGAAGGGAAGGCCTTCTGAAACCCGGCGACGCGTCGCCTCGCGGAGGATACTGTACAGTTCCTCCCGAGCGACGCGAACTGCGCCGTCGGCGAGTGCTCGGTTGACCAGTCGCCATTCGTCGCCCCAGTCGGGGTCGGAGTACGTGAGATACGGGCCGACGTCGACCCAGTAGTGGTCCGGGGCGCGGTGGCGACTCGCCTGTCGTTCGGCCCGAACCGACCCGTCGAGGTCGAACTCCCGAAGCACCTCGTCGAACGAAGCGCGGGCCTCGCCTTCGACGCCGTCACCGTTTGCGCCGAAATCGTCCACCATGCGCTCGTAGGCGGTGTCGGCCTCGGCGCGGGCGTATTTATCCACCGCCGCGGGCGTCTCGATGAGCGAGACGAGGATGCGGGCGATTGGGTACGAAAGCAGTTCCTCCTGTGTGTCCCACGCGTAGGGGTCGTCGGGTTCGACGGTTCCCTCCATGAGGGCGCGTTCGACGCGCTCGACGCCACGCTCGACGGCCGGGGCGTCTTCGGCGATGAGTGCCGCGATAGCGACATCTGCCGATTCGACCGCCTCTCTGGCCGCGGCGAAGAACGGGTAGCGAGCGTGGAGCGGGCGCATCCGCATACCGCCTCCTTCCGGGTGCCCACCGATAAACGCGACGAATCTCCCGGTCGGGTGGCCACCCGCGTCGCCGACGCATCACACGACCTATTACGGACCACACCTTCAGTCACTTTCGTGCCGCACTTCGACTACCCGTGTCCGGACTGTCGTGCCACGACGAGTCTCCACGACGCCGACTGCCGGTTCGAGGGGACGCCGTGGGTCGAGGTCGAACGCGCATACGTCGATATCGTCTCGGTCCTCACCGGCGGCCCGTGCGACGAAGAGACGCTTCGCCGGGAAGTTCCGGGTGAGTGGGGGCCGCTCCAGCAGGCCGCCCTCGACCGTCTCACACGCGACGAACGGGTGTCGGAAGCGAACTCCGGCGTCTTGCGACTGCTCACCGCCGAGGAGTTCAGAGAGGAAGTCTCGGAGCCGACCCGCGAACCGATGCGGACGCTCTACCTGAAAGGGAGCGTCCCTGGCTGTCACGACAACGCCGTCTTCGCCATGATTGCGTGGTACGAGATGGTCGGTCTCTCGTGGCCCGAGACGCGTGAGAACGTCGTCAACTGGCTCCGCGAGACGGGCGCGTGGGACCGCGGCGGCTTCGAGGAGGCGACGCCGCAGGAACTCGTCGAGAAGAAGCGCCACGTGTACGAGGCGGGCTACGGGTGGAAAGAGAAGGCGACGGCGGCGAAACGCGTCATCGACCGTTACCACGCCTGAACCGGCCTCTCGAATGCTCTCTCCGGCGAGTGGCCGCAATGGTTAGGAACGTCTCGCTCCATTGATGAGTCGTGAGTGTTCCGGAATCGGCAGTCGCGACTGAAGCGCCCCCACCGGCGGACGAGGGGGCCAAGGGGTCGAGGCGCGCCCTTGCGGTCGTCATCGCAATCGTGTTTATCGACCTCCTCGGTTTCGGGGTGGTCATCCCGATTCTCCCGTTTTACGTACGAAGTTTCGCCGTCAGCGACGTGTTCATCGGGTTGCTCGCGGCGTCGTACTCCATCATGCAGTTTCTCGCCGCACCGATTCTCGGTCGTATCTCCGACCAGCGCGGGCGGCGACCGGTCATCATGCTGTCTCTCGTCGGGAGCGTCCTCGCGTGGACTGTCTTCGGCCTCGCCGGACAGGTCGAACTCGCACTCGGAACGACTGCCGCGGTGGCGACGCTGTTCGCCTCACGGATGCTCGCGGGGGCCATGGGAGGGAACATCGCCACGGCGCAGGCGTACATTGCGGACATCACGCCCGCCGAACGCCGTGCTGGCGCGCTGGGACTCATCGGAGCTTCGTTCAGCCTCGGGTTCATCTTCGGCCCCGCTATCGGCGGTCTGATGGCTTCTGACCCAGTAGTCTCCGGAGCGCGCGACGTTCTCCCGGCAATCGTGCCGGCGACGCGCTTCTCGCTGCCGAGTTTCACCGCCGCCGCGTTGAGCCTCGTCAGTCTCGGCTTCGCGTTCGTCTTCCTCCGCGAACCGGACAGAAAGCGGAGTGCCGCCGCATCGTCGACGACGACGCTGGTCTCTCAGTTCCGGGGCGCGCTCGCCGACGACGCACTCCGCGGTCTGGTCGTGTCGTTCTTCGTCGTCTCGGTCGCCTTCTCGGGGATTCAGGTCATGTTCATCCCCTTCGCCGCAGACATCTACGGCTACGGCGAGACGGAGACGGCGCTGTTCCTGACGTACATCGGTATCCTCGGCACGCTGAATCAGGGCGTCGTCGTCGGGCAACTCGCTCGCCGGTACTCCGAGGCGGTGTTGGCCGTCGTCGGTGCGACGGGACTCATGCTTGCGCTTGCCCTCCTTCCATTCTCGCCGACGCTCGGGGGATTCCTTCCTGCCCTCGCTGGACCGGCGTGGCTCACGCGCGAACTCGTCGCGCTCCTCCTCGTCGGCGCGCTTCTCTCGTTCGGCAACGGGATGTTGAACGTCTCGCTGTCGACGCTCGTCTCGACCTCGGCCTCGGACGACCAGCAGGGGAACGCCTTCGGCGTCACGCAGGGTGCAGGAAGTCTCGGGCGTACTGTTGGTCCGCCGGCGATGGCCGCGCTCTACGTCCTCGCGTACTGGTCGCCGTTCGTCGCTGGGGCCGTCTTGGTCGTCCCCGTAATCTACATCCTCGCCGCGGTCGCTCGTCGCCCGCGTCGGGTGATGTCGTGACCCCGACCGACGCGACGTATCGCAGGTGGCCGTGGACCCACAAGTGTTAGGCCCGCGGACTTGGATTGCTACTCGTGGTCTCGGTCAGCGTGATTTCGCCCCTCGTAGTTCTGTGTGCGCTTGCAGCCGCAGTCTCGGGAACCATCGCGGTGATTGCGTGGCGCGAAGGGACCGAACCGGGCTCGAAGTCGCTTTCTGTCCTCCTGTTCGCCGCGACTCTCTGGGCGGCGTCGTACGCGGTCGCACTCACGACGTTCGACCTCGGCACTCGCGCGTGGTTCGAAGTCCCAATCGAAATCGCACAGGCAATCATCGCCCCGGCGTGGTTCGCCTTCTCGCTCGCGTACACCGGCCGCGGCGACCTGCTCACGAAGCGAACCGTCGGCGTGTTACTCGTCTTTCCGGCCTTCGTCGTCGCCAGTATGCTGGCCGACCCGGCCAGTAACCTCCTCTGGACGAACTACCGACTCGCTCCGACGCTCGGTGCAGCGACGGTCCGGTTCGACCCGACGTTCTGGTACCTCCTCCACGCCGTCTACGGGTACGTCATCATCGGCACCGGCCTGGTGCTCGTGGTGGAGATGCTGGTCGAACGAATCTCTCACTACCGCGAACAGGCTGTCGCACTCGCTATCGGCTCCACCGCGCCAACCGTCGCACACGTCGCCCACACGTTCCAACTCGGCCCGCTGACGATGATTAACTTCACGCCCATCGCGCTCTCCGTGACGGGCGCGACGTTCGGCTACGCCCTCTATCGGTTCCAGCTATTCGGTCTCTCGCCCGCGACGGGTCGGTTGGGCCGCCGCTCCGCTATCGACGACGTTGCGGTCGGCATTCTCGTCCTCGACCGCGAGAACCGCGTCGTCGACGCGAACGCCGCCGCGACGTCACTCCTCGATATCGACGGTTCGTCGGCGGCGCTCGAACCGCTCTCGGCAGTCCTCCCCGGCGTCGACCTCGACTCGGACCGCCAACTCGTCGACGTGACCGTCGACCGCCGTCGCCGAACCTACGAGGTGACTGTCTCGCCAGTGACCGACCAGTACGGCCAGACGCTCGGCCGAACGGTCACCATCTCGGACGCGACCGCCCGAGTTCGACGCCGCCAGCGCCTCGAAGTGTTGAACCGCGTCCTCCGGCACAACCTCCGCAACGATATGACGGTCGTCATCGGGTATGCCGACATGGTCGAAGACCGCCTCCCGGACGACGAACGACACGCGGCGGAAACGATTCGCTCCCGGTCGAACGCCCTGCTCTCGCTCGGCGAGAAGGCGCGTTCCGTCGAGCAGGTCATGGCGAACATCGACGCCGAAAGCGACTTCGACGCGGTACAGACGGTCGAAGACGTCGTCAGCGATGTACAGTCGTCCTACGACATCGGGTCGGTGACTATCGACGCGCCACCGACGCTCCGAGTCGCTGGGAGCGACCGGGCGACGAAACTCGTCGTTCGCGAACTCGTCGAGAACGCGTTCGACCACGGTGGCGACGACCCGAACGTTCGCGTCGGGGTTCGCCAAGACCAGTCGGACCTCGTCGTGACGGTCACAGACGACGGCCCCGGTATCCCGGAGTACGAACGCAGCGTCGTCGAGACGGGTGCTGAGTCCGCACTGGAACACGGAAGCGGTATTGGACTGTGGGCGGCCCACTGGACGGTCGACGCGCTCGGCGGTCGGCTCTCGTTCGATGTCGAAGACGGGACGGCCGCGACGGTTCGACTCCCGCGGTGGTGCGGGAGAGCCGTCGACTCGCCTGACGAGTAACCTACCCACCTCGAAACCTGGCCGTCCACAACCGAGGGTCTAACCACTCACAACCGAGAGTCTAACCACTCACGAGTGTCGATGCCGCGGAAAAGAGGTGGGACGCCTCGGTTAGTCGCTCTGGATACGCGGGGCGAGCATGTAGGTGATGTCGCCCATCCCTTCGGCAATCTGGTAGTGAAGCTTGACCGGGAACTCTTCGCCGAGTTCGACGGTGACCTCTGCGTCGGACGGAATCGCCTTGTTCATGTCCTTGAGGTAATCGAGCGAGAACAGCGAGTCGGCCGCGCCCGCTTCGATGGCGATGAGGTCCGCCGGGGGAAGCGAGAGGTCCACGTCGTCGGTGTCGCCCTCTGCTTCGATGTGGAACGTCTCTTCGGTGTCGTCGACGCGGAGGCGGATGTGGTCAGAGACCATGTCGGCTGCCTTGATACCGCGGTCGAGGTGCGCACCTTCGAGGACGATGTTCGCGGGAAGGTCGAGGTCCGGGATGTCCGGTTCCTGACGGATGGAATCGGGGTCGATGAGCGCCAGGGTGTAGGAGAGTCCGTCGATACGGATGTTGAGCTTCCGGGTCTCCTCGTCGAGCGTGAGGTGGACGAGGTCGCCGGCACCTGCCATGCCTGCGACTTCTTCGAGACGCGAGAGGTTGACGCCGATGACGCCGCCGTCGGCTTCGTAGGACTCGAACGCAGACGCGTCGAGCGAGAGGTCGACCATACCGACGTTTGCGGGGTCGACGGCGCGGATGGCGAGGCCCTCCTCGTTGAGTCGAATCTTACACTCGTCGACGAGCACGCTCACCGAATCGAGCGCGTCCCGGAGCGTCGCGGCACTCACGATGGCCTTGAACATATGTGCCGTCGTACGACAGCGGTCTTAAAAATACTCCTGATTTGCGACGGTATGTTGTTCCCGCACGCCTCCCCGCGTGCGCGACCTACACGTGCACAGTTATCTGTCCTCTGCGTACGCCGAATCAGCCCCCTGCGTACGCCGAATCAGCCCCCTGCGTACGCCGAATCAGCCCCCTGCGTACGCCGAATCAGTCCGCTCCCGACTGCTAACAATGTCATTCATTGGCAATCTAGCCCTCCGTATCGAAAATGCCGCAAACTAGCGTTTCGGGCTTCGATGCACTCATATGGGGATTTCACAATTGCTCGAACATGGCGACTACACCACGCCGAAGTAGTTCCTGTATGACACTACCGGCCGCCGATCGAGGTGCCGACGAATGAGCGACGCGACTCCGACCGAGACGACACGGGTCGCGTTCGTCTGCGTCCAGAACGCTGGCCGAAGTCAGATGGCCACCGCGTTCGCCCGCCGCGAACAGGCCACCCGCGACCTCGACGGTCGAATCGACGTCGTCACTGGCGGGACCGACCCGGCCGACCACGTCCACGACGAGGTCGTCGACGTGATGGGTGAGAAGGGGTTCAACCTCGCCGACGAGACGCCGCGAGTCATCTCCCAAGACGAGATTATGGACGTGGATGTCGTCGTGACGATGGGTTGTTCGGCGGAGGGAATCTGCCCGATGACGTGGCGCGGTGACGCCCGCGACTGGGACCTCGACGACCCCGACGGCCGCGACCTCGATGAAGTTCGAGAGATTCGCGACGACATCGAAGCCCGAGTTGCGGCGCTGTTCGACGAACTCGTCGGCGACGCCTGAGGCCGACTTCATCAACCTCACCGGTGCTGCGAACGTCGATTCGGCACTCGCATTCGTCCGGTCCCGAGTCGGCACCCCTTTCAGCGCTGACGCCGTCGATACCGATATGAGCGACATTTCGCACGACTCCGGCGTTCGAGACCGACCGAGGGGTGCACTGAGATAACCATGGCGCGCAAGGACCACTACTACAACAAGGCCAAACAGGAGGGCTATCGCGCTCGTTCGGCCTACAAGCTCAAACAACTCGACCGCGAGGCCGGACTGTTCGGTCCCGGCAACACGGTCGTCGACCTCGGTGCCGCCCCCGGTGGGTGGCTCCAAGTCGCCTCCGAGAAGGTCGGCGACCACGGGAAAGTCGTCGGCGTCGACCTCCAGCGAATCCGCGACATCGACCACCACAACGTCGAGACGGTTCGCGGCGACATGACCGAAGACGACACGAAGGAGCAACTGAAGGATATCGTCGGCGAGCAGGGTGCTGACGCCGTCGTCTCGGACATGGCTCCGAACATGACCGGCGAGTACTCGCTGGACCACGCCCGTTCTATCTATCTCGCTCGGCAGGCGTTCGAAGTCGCACAGGAACTCCTCGCGACCGGCGGCGACTTCGCCGTGAAGGTGTTCGACGGACAGGACCTCGCGGACTTCCGCGCCGACATGGAACCTGAGTTCCAGTACGTCCGGTCGATTCGTCCCGACGCCTCTCGCGACAGTTCTTCCGAGCAGTACCTCGTCGGCAAGCACTTCCTCACCGCGCCCGTCCGAAAGGGCGACGAAGTCGAAGTCGAAATCGTCGACGTCGGCAGCGAGGGCGACGGAATCGCCAAAGTCGAGGACTTCACCGTGTTCGTCCCCGGTGCCGAAAGGGGCGAGACGCCGCTGGTTCGCATCACGGACGTGAAGCCGCGGTTCGCCTTCGCCGAGCGCGTCGACGACTGAGGTTCCACTGCTCGCAGTATCTGGCGTCTATCGTCTCTCGTTTTCTCCTCGCCTCGCGTTCTCCGTCCGAGTAGACGCTCTTTCCCGTCGGTCACTCACTGATGACGAGTTCGAGTTCGAGTCCGGTCACACACTCCATCCCTCGACACTGCCCCGTCGCGAGAATGTCCCCGAACGACGTGTACGTCCCGCAGTTCGGACACCGAATCCCCATCTCCATCGCGTCTATCTCGCTGAGACGCACCCGCTGCTCACCAGCCATGCTGTGTGGTATGCTACCAAAAGATATAAGCCGAGCGACGACTCTCAGACTCAGTCGGCGACCCAGCCGTCGTCTTCAGCCTTGGCACCGTCGCCGAGGAGGGCGACGACGGCGTAGACGAACGGCGTATCGACGAGCGCGATGAGGAGTTTCAGGAGGTACTGTCCCACGATAAGCGCGAGAAGGACGTTCTGTGGGAGTGCCTGCCCGATTCCGAGGACCGTCGGGGCGACGTAGAACGCGACACCGACGAAGATGACGGTGTCGATAGCCTGACTCGTCGCCGTCGAGACGATGTTGCGGAGCCACAGGAACGACCCGTCGGTCAGGTCGCGGATGCCGTGGAAGACGATGACGTCCCAGTTCTGACTGACGACGTACGCGAGGAGGCTCCCGGCGATGATGTTCGTCCCCGACCCGAGTACGTCGGCGAACTTCCCGGCGAACTCGGGGTTGGCGGCGGGGGCCGCGATAGTACTCCAGACGAGGGCGAGCAGGATGAAGTTCATCGCGAAGCCGACGTTGACCATCACTTGCGCCGGGCGGCGGCCGTACAGTTCCGAGTAGCAGTCGGACGCGAAGAAGGTGACTGCGTACGCCAGCGCCGCACCGGGCATGATAATCGACGCACCCACGACCGGCAACTCACCGAGGGCCGACGGGAGCGGAATCGCCAGCACCTTCGACGCGGTCAACTGCGCGGTCGTCAGGGCCGTGACGAACAGCCCAATGAGTGCGACCTGTCCGACGTTCAGACGCCCGTCACTCATCTTCTGCGAGTCGGTTGTGGCGGTCGTCGATCTGGTCGAGGAGGTCCAGTGTCTTCCGAATCGACGCTCGAACCGCGTCGCTTCGATTCACGAACTTCTTGTCGTCGCCGACGTGCTCGTCTAAATCCGTGAGCAACTCGTCGGGAATCTCGACGCTTATCTTGGCCATATCTGACGATTATTACGATAATACTTACGCCTTTTCAACGGCTCTCAGCGCTGAGAACCCTCCTGACAGCAGATATTGACAAGATACTTCGACGACGGCCTACTCTGCCGCGCCGCGTGCCGGAGCGAGGTTCCGCCGCCCGCCGAGCGTTATCACGAACAGGATTCCGAGCCCGATGCCGTAGGCGGCCATCAGCGGAATCGTCACCATGAACATTGTCGTGATGCTCGCAGGGGTGAAGACTGCCGACAGCGAGAGGATGAGGACCGTCACCTCGCGCCAGCGGCTCCGCATCGTATCGTAGGTGATACCGGCCGTGTTCAGCAGTATCATCAGAATCGGGACGTCGGCGAGGAGGCCGATACCGGCCGTCGTGAAGAAGATGAGCCAGAAGAAGTTCGTGATGCGGTAGGCGACAATCATGTTCGCCGCGATGGCGTCCTCGACGAGGAACGTGATGACCGTCGGCGCGACGTAGCTGTAGCCCAGCGCGAAGCCACCGAGGAGCCCACCGGTGAGCGCGCCAGTCCACAGGAAGACGCTGCGACGGCGCTGGCGAACGACGTTCCGTTCGCGGAGCGCGGGCCATGCGAAGTACGCGAGCAGCGGGACCGTCGCCATCGCGGCCAGAATCGTCGAGAACTTCACCTCAAAGATGAGCGCCTCCATCGGGTGGAGGGCGACGACGTTCAGCACCTCTTCGGGCGTCACTGCGGCGGGAAGACGGCTGAGGAAGTCCTCGTACACGTCCCGGATGCCGCCGGTGTAGAGCCAGCCGAACGTGCCCGCGAGGACGAGCATGAACCACCCGACCAGCCAGAACGCTCGCGAGGTGAGCGACTCGACGATGAACGCGATGTCGGTGTAGTAGCCGCCGATATCGTCCTCGTCGGTCTCGCCGTCAGTGAGCTCTGAGAAGAACGCGCCGCCGGCGCGAGTCGTCCGGTCTTCGAGTTCGCTGGATTCCTCTTCGTCGGATTCGGCGGCCTCTCTGTCCGCCTCCGCTTCGTCGAAGCGGTCGAGGATGGCCTGTGCCTTCTCCGTGTCGTCGTCGTCGATAGCGGCCGACGCGAGCGCCATCGCGTCGTCTTCTTCGAGGTCGACGAAGACCTCGGGTGGTGCCGCGCGGACGCCGTCGGCGTCGAGTGCCGAGAGGTCGAGTTTCGTCGGGTCGCCGACGCCGACTTCCGTGCGTTCGAGGCGTTCGATGTCGCGGTAGACGAAGTACCCGAGGCCGAAGAGGAGACCGACGAGACCGCCGGCGACGACGAACGCACCCAAGACGAGTTGCGACTCGGCGGGCAGGAATGCGTAACTGCTTCCGGCAGCATCGAGGCCGTCGTTCGCGAGTTCGACGCCGCCGTACTCGTAGAAGGCGTAGACGAGCAGCCCTGCGACCACGCCGATGCCGGCGAGAATGTTCCAGTGCGACGTTGCAGTCGCCTTGATGTCCATCTTTTCGCTGCCTCGCTTGGCCGTGACGACGACCTTCGCGAGATAGAGGCTGAAGCCGTAGAGCGAAATCACCGGTACAGCCCACATAATCTGCGTGAACGGGTCCGGCGGGGTAAACAGCGCACCGAACGCGAAGATGCCGACGACGGCGTGCCGCCACTTGTCGCGGAAGGTCTCGTAGCGGACGATTTCGGCGTACGAAAGCCCGGTCATCGCCAGCGGAAGTTGGCTGGCGAGACCGAACGAGAGCGTGAGCAGGAAGATGAACTGCGACCACTTCACGATGGAGTAGGTCGGCGTGAATCCCGCGGAGAAGGCGTTCTTCGCGAGGAACGCGAACGTGAACGGGAAGAACACGAAGTAGCCGTACGCGACGCCGGTCGCGAACAACACAATCATCGTCAGGCCGATGAGGACCAGTTTCCACGGCGCGACGGGTGATTGCGGCCACGCGCCGCGGGCCTTCAGCGCGTCCCTCGCGAAGTAGATAAACGGCGGGAGCGCCATGATGATACCCACGACGAGCCCGATTTTCGCTTGGAGGAGGATGACGTCGAAGGGCGTCTGCGCGATGATTTCGAGGACCCCCTCGGTCGACGCGTCCATCTGGGCGACCGTGACGCCTTTGAAGAAGTCCCAGACGTAGAGTCGGAGGGCGTAGAACGTCCCCAGGAAGCCGATGAGGAAGACGATGAAGACTTTCTGGAGGTCTTTTTGCGCCGCTCGAAGCATCGCACCCGCGGTCTCACGGCCTGCGGCGAGTGCCTGTTGGGTGTCGTCGTCGAGGGCGCTGGACATACCTACGTGGCGAAAGCAGTCTGGCGGTTATCAATCTTTTTCACCGAACCCGTCACAGTCGGGGGTCTCGCCGCGTTCCGACGGCCCAATCCGAAAAGACCTATAACAAGCCGGAAGCGTAGGTCACCTGAATGGCGGACGAGGCGCGCGACGCGGAACGGTCTCCGGACGACGACGAGGCCGACGCGTCGGACGACATCGTCGATGCCGACTCGGAACCTTCGGACGACACAGCCGACGGCGACGGCGAGGAGTCGACGGAAAGCGAGTTCGTCTACGGCCGCGTGGAATCACGCGACGAGACGGAGAGCGACGCGTCTGACGAGACAGAACGCGGTGCTGTCGTCGAGGCCGAAGCGGACGCTGACGTTGACACCGAGGCTGAAACGGACGCTGACGTTGACACCGAGGCTGAAACGGACGCTGACGCCGAAGCGGACGCCGATTCCGACCCCGACGCGGACTCTGACCCCGACGTGGACACCGAACCGGACGCTGATTCCGATTCGGACGCCGATTCCGAACCCGAAGACGACGACAGGGAGTCGGTCCCGAGCAACGTGTCTCGGATGGTCCCCGAATCCGAGACAGACTCAGACGCTGAAACTGAGACGGATTCAGACGCTGAAACCGAGGCCGACTCGGGTGACGACATCGAGACGCCCACCGCAATCGACGCGGAAACGGCCCCCGGCGGCGACGACCCGGACGATTCGTCCGAACTCCCCTACGCAGAGGGGGACTCGCCTGTGCCGAGCCCCGAAGACGACAGTCTCGCCGACGACGGCATCATGGGCTCTGCACCCGAGAGCGACCAGGAGATGCCGCTGACCGACCACATCGAGGAGATGATTCGTCGGTTGGCGGTCGTCTTCGCGGTCGCAGGGACTATCACACTCCTGTTGTTCCCCGGCGCGGACATGCTCAACGCGTACGTCAACACCGGTCTCCCGAGTGCGACGGACGTCATCAACTTCCTCTGGAACACGCACATCCCCTCGGCGGCCGAGATGGCCGACCGCCGCCCGCGTCTCTACGGCCCGCTCGAACTCATCCTCACCAAGCTCAAAGTCGCGGGCCTCGCCGGGACGGTCATCGGGCTTCCGGTGTTCGTCTACGAGACGTATCTGTTCATGCGCCCCGGGCTGTTCCCCAAGGAGCGCAAGTACTACCTCGCGGCTGTCCCGACCAGCCTCGTTCTCGCTATCATCGGCGTCACGTTCGCCCACTTCGTCGTCCTCCCGGCTATCTTCGCGTACTTCACCTCGTACACCGAGGGGACGGCGGTCATCGCCTTCGGCCTGAAAGAGACGTTCAATCTCATCCTCATCCTGATGGGATACATGGCGGTCGTCTTCCAGATTCCACTGTTCGTCCAGTTGGCTATCATGATGAATCTGGTCACGCGACAGTGGCTCGAAGACCGCCGCCTGCTCTTCTGGGGCGCGTTCCTCGGGCTTGCGTTCCTCGTCAGCCCCGACCCGACCGGGATGGCACCCATCATCGTCGGCGCGACGATGATTGTCCTCTTCGAGGGGACGCTCGCGCTCTTACGCTGGACTGGGAACTAAGCCTACTACGTCGACTCGGTCGCCTCTCGCTCTTCAGCCTCGACGAGTCCTTCTACGCGCACCTTCAGCGCCTCGTTCATCGCTTCGAACCCACAGTGTAGATCGGAAGAGC
>NZ_AOLI01000024.1 GCF_000336955.1 Haloferax larsenii JCM 13917
AGCCCGGCTCAGAGATGTGTATAAGAGACAGGAACCGATGTTCGCCGTCGAACAGGCCGGGCACGAGAAGGTGGCCGAGCCACCTGAACTCCCGGTGTTTCTCACAGTGCGTCACGTCGGGTTCGAACACCGATTCGCGCCCGCCCGGCGGCATGAGGTGGACAGTCAGCGTCGCGCCCTCGTTGACTCGGCCGGCGACGCGCATGAAGGGGTTCCACTCGTGGTAGTGGTCGAAATCGACGAGCACGTCCCACACCCGTTCCGGCGGCGCGTCGATTTCGATGCTCGTGGTCAGTTCACGGGCCATACGGAGGTATTTGTCCCCCAGCACCGTGAATCTCGCGCGGAACGTTCATTGCGGGTGCGACAAGAGACGGAAACATGGCAACCCTTCTTCTCGCCCGGAGCGGCGAGACGACGTGGTACCGCGAGGGGCGTGTGCAGGGGTGGGCACCCGTTTCGTTGTCCGACGACGGGCGGCGACAAGCAGACGCACTCGCACGCCACGTCGAACGGGCATACGGCGTCGACCGTATCGTCACCTCGGACATCGAACGCGCACGCGAGACGGCACAGTTCGTCGCCGACGCGGTCGGTGTCGAACCGGCGTTCGACCCGGCGTGGCGCGACCGCGATGCGGGGTCGCTTCAGGGACTCGACGCCAGGGGCGTCTTCGCGAAGTATCCGCAGTACGCGCTCAGAGATGTCGGTGTTCCGGCGACGCGCGAGCGACCGCCAAGCGGCGAAAGCCTCGTCGAGGCGCGCCGCCGCGTCGTCACGGCGTTCGATGGACTCGTCGGGTCACTCGACGACGACGAGACGGTCGTGGTCGTCACCCACGGGACGCCGATTCGCCTCGTTCTCGGAGCGGTGAAAGAACTCGATACCGTCGATGCGATACTCGCACAGGAACTCGACCATGGATGTCTGTGCGAACTCGACGTCGCAGTCGCGACGGACGACGTAGGCGACGAGCCAACCGTGACTGTCGTCGCGGAGAATCTGTCGCAGTTCGACGCGGCCTGACGCGAGTCGCTGGCTGGTTATTTTCGCATCGGGTAGTCCTGTGCGAACACGTCGTCGACGAGCAGGTCGTCTTCGTCTTCCTCGTCGGCGGCAGGGCTGACGCTGCCGGTTCGGTAGCCGTGTAAATCGAGCGTGACGTGGTCGAAGCCGACGTCTTTGATGTGGTCGCGGGCGGCACGCACGAAGTCGGGGTCGAGCGCGCGCTCCAGTTCGTCCGGGGCGACTTCGATACGCGCGAGGCCGTCGTGGTCGCGGACGCGGAACTGCTCGAAGCCCCACGTTCGGAGGATGCGTTCCGCCTGTTCGACGCGCGAGAGACGCTCTTCGGTCACTTCGAGACCGGTCGGGATACGCGACGAGAGACAGGCCATCGAGGGCTTGTCGGCGACGGAGAGACCGTACTCGTCGGCGATTTCGCGGACTTCCTCTTTCGTGATGTCGTGTGCGAGAAGCGGTGAGACGACTTCTAGCTCTTCGACGGCGCGGAGTCCCGGTCGGTGACCTTCGCCGGGGTCCGAGGCGTTCGTCCCGTCACAGACTGTCTCGATACCGCGTTCGCGGGCAGCCTCGTACATCCGGCCGAGGCGCATCGTCCGGCAGTGATAACATCGGTCGTCGTCGTTCGTCACGAAGTCCGGGTTGTCGAGTTCGGAGAATTCGACGACGACGTGTTCGATGCCGATTTCGTCGGCGACGCGCGCCGCGTCTTCGAGTTCGGCTTCGGGAAGAGTCTCGCTCTTGGCCGTACAGGCGACCGCGTCCTCGCCGAGGGCGTCGAACGCGAGGGCGGCGACCACACTGGAGTCTACGCCGCCGGAGAAGGCGACGAGGGCACTGTCTCGTTCCGCGAGTGCCTCGCGTACTGCGTCTGCCTTCGCCGCGGCGTCTCGCTCGCTCATGCGCCCTCCTTCCAAGTCGAGTGGCAAAAGCCCCTCGTCACCGGCGCGCTCGGCCGCAACTTTCCGAATCGGCGCGGAACCCACCGACGGCGGAGACGACGTACCACTTTTTGTCCCTTGCCGCGATAGGTGCGCCCGAATGGACTTCGAGACCATCCCGGGCGTCGGCGAGAAGACGGCGGCGGCGCTCGCGGAACTCGACGACGCCGAGCGAGCGCTGACAGACGGCGACGTCGCGGCGCTCGCACGAGCACCGGGGCTGACGGAGGGCAGGGCAGCAGCTATCGCGCGCGGAGCCATCCGCCGCGACCACGACGACCCCGGCGGCTTCCTCGCCACCGACCGGGCCTCGGAGTTGTATCGCGACGCGCTCGGCCTCCTGCAGGACCGCACGGTCACCGACTACGCCGAGAAACGACTGGAGACGCTCTTTCCGACAGGCTCCGCCTCGCGTATCGATGAGGTCCGCGAGTTCGCCCGTGACGCCGCCGACCTCGACCCCGACCCTGACGTGTTGGCCGCACTCTCGGGCGTCGAACCGCTCTCGGACCCGAAACCGCGTCGCGTCCGCGAGCGTTGTCTCGCCACGGCCGACGCAGAGCGCTACGCCGCCGCGAAAGAGGCGTTTCCCGAACTCTCAATCGAAGTCGTCGAAGACGCGCGCGGCATCGGCGAACTCGCGCGCTCGTACTCGACCGTCATCGTCCTCGACGAGTCCTTTGCGGGCATCGACGTGGACGGCGACGTGCGCGTGCTCCCGGATGCTGCCGAGCGCACCCACGAAGTCGTTCCCGAGCGTCTCCTGACGTTCTTCGCCGAGAACCGCGAGGCGCTCGTCGCTGCGGCCGAGGTCCACGACGCCGCGGGAATCGACCCGCCGTGTAACCTCGACGCGCTCCGCGACGCGCTCTCTCGCCTCGACGACGACGGAACAATCGTCGGCGACGACGAACTCCAGCGACTCACGGCCGCAGTGGACGACATCGACGCCGCGGTCTCGACCGCCGAATCGGTCGCCAACGACCGCCTCCGCGACGTGATTCGCGAGCGCGACGTGACTATCGAGGGCACGGACTTCCTCTCGTTGGTCGAACAGGGTGCGCGCGTCGATTCCCTGCTCTCGCGGGAACTCGAAGACGAGTTCGACGAGGCACTCGCGGCCGCGCGCGACCACTTCGTGGACTCGCTGGGTCTCCGCCCCGGCGAAGCGGACCTCACGGACCGCGTCTTCCCGGAGAACCCATCGTTCCCACTCGAACACGAAGAAGAAGCGGTCAGTCGCCTTCGAACCGAACTCAAGGCCGCCCGCGACCGCCGAGCCGCGAAACTGAAAGCCGACCTCGCCGCGGACCTCGGCGACCTGCGCGACCCGGTCGAGACGCTGGTCCGCGACGCGCTCGAACTCGACGTGCGCCTCGCCATCTCGCGGTTCGCCCGCGACTTCGACTGCGTGTTCCCCGAATTCACGGGCGCTGCGGGCGACGACGGCCTCGGGACCTTCACCATCGAAGCCGGACGCTCGCCGCTTCTCGACGTGGATTTCGAGGACGTGGACCCCGTCGATTACGAAGTCTCGGGCGTCACGCTCCTCTCGGGTGTCAACAGCGGTGGGAAGACCTCGACGCTCGACCTCGTGGGACTCGTCGTCGTCCTCGCTCACATGGGCCTTCCCGTCCCCGCGGAGTCGGTCCGCCTCTCTCGGTTCTCCGAACTCCACTACTACGCCAAGTCGCAGGGGACGCTCGACGCCGGTGCCTTCGAGAGCACGCTTCGGGACTTCGCGGCGCTCACCGACGGCGCGGCCGACCGACTCGTCCTCGTGGACGAACTGGAGAGCATCACCGAACCCGGCGCGTCGGCGAAGATTATCGCCGGAATCCTCGAAGAACTCGCCGAGCAGGGCGCGGCCGCCGTGTTCGTCTCCCACCTCGCGGGCGGCATCCGCGAGGCCGCGGACGTTCCAGTCGCAGTGGACGGTATCGAGGCTGTCGGCCTCGAAAACGGCGAACTCGTCGTGAATCGCTCGCCCGTGAAGGACCACCTCGCCCGCTCGACCCCGGAACTCATCGTCGAGAAGTTGGCGGGCGAGAGCGACGGCGAGTTCTACGGGCGGTTGTTGGAGAAGTTCTAGAACCTACTTTTCTGCGTCGGGGGCGCTTTTGGTGACTCACTCCTCGCCCAGCCACTCCTCCCGAAGCAACCCGTACCGAACCAAATCCCGGTGGGCACCATCGACGTACATCAACTTCCGCTGTCGCCCTTCCTCCACGAAGCCGAGTGATTCCAGAAGGCCGCGAGAGGCGTCGTTGAACGCGTACACTCCAGCGCCCACCGCGGGGGTGTCGTAGGTCCGAAAGGCGTAGTCGATGGCGAGCGAGACAGACTCCGTTCCGTAGCCTTCGCCGTGGACGTCGGGAACCAGCCAGTAGCCGAGTTCCGGGCGCTTGTAGTGGGCGTCGGCGACGGTCACTTGTCCGATTCGCGTGATGTCGTCTTCGTCCGGGTCGACCGCGTCGGTGTCTTCGGATTCGAGACAGACGAGAAGTTGGTCCGGCGCGTTGCGGTCGTCGGATATCTCGTGTTGCTCGCGGTTCATCAGCGGGTTCCCGAGCGTGTGCCGAAGCTCGGGGTTTGCGGTCGCCCGCTGGGTAAACGGGATGTCTTCGGTCTCGACCGTTCGGAGCGTGACTCGCTCGCCGCTCGTGACAATTGCGCCGGGCATGGGTAGAGCGGCGCGGGGGTCCGGTATACGTTTTCTGTGTCGCTGTTCCTATCACGCTGTTTATAGTGTTTTAGGAACACATTTGGCCGTGCCCTCCGATTCGCTCTCACCCGAAGAACAGTACGAGATTACCTATCGGGCGACGAAGAACGCCATCTGGGACGTGCTCGGAACGGCGGTGTATCTGGTGTTTCTCATCTTCGCGGTCGCCCTTGCGCTGTTCGCTATCGCACTCCCGGCGATTGGGTCGCTCGCGGCCGGAAACGCGAAACCGTTCGTCGTCGGCGTTGCGGTGCTCGGCCTCGCTGTCGCGGGGTTCGGCTCCTATCGTATCTACCAACTGATTCAGTAGGTGACGTTACGACTCGCAACTTCCCAGCGAATCGTCGCTCTTCGCCATCGAAGGACCGTGGTCTCTCTGCTCTGTCTCGAACGGTTCGATTTCGGTGCCGTGTCTGACTTCCGTCCGCCGTCGCGGTAAACGATTAAGTCCCCGGCGCGTGGTACTCTACTCGATGAGGGAGGACCCCGAAGAGGGGATGTTGTCGTGGGACGAGACGGTGTTCCGCGACGAGCACGTCTTCGAAATCGACCACATTCCGGAGACGTTCAATCACCGCGAGAGCCAACTCCGGAGTCTGAAGTACGCGCTTCGCCCGGCAGTCCGGGGTTCTCGCCCCCTGAACACGATGGTTCGCGGACCACCCGGGACTGGCAAGACCACCGCCGTCCAGAAGCTCTTCGGCGAGTTGGGCACGCAGTCGGGGGTTCGCACGGTCCGGGTGAACTGTCAGGTCGATTCGACCCGGTACGCGGTGTTCTCGCGGGTCTTCGAGCACATCTTCGAGTACGAACCCCCGTCGTCGGGCATCTCGTTCAAGAAGCTGTTCGGCCAGATTACCGACCGCCTCGTAGAGGACGACGAAGTACTCGTCGTCGCGCTCGACGACGTGAACTACCTGTTCTACGAGAACGAGGCCTCCGATACGCTCTATTCGCTGCTTCGCGCCCACGAGGCACATTCCGGGGCGCGCATCGGCGTTATCATCATCTCGTCGGACCTCTCGCTCGACGTTATCGACGAACTCGACGGGCGCGTCCAGAGCGTCTTCCGCCCCGAAGAGGTGTTTTTCCCCCGGTACGACGTGAACGAAATCGTGGACATCCTCCGCGGTCGGACCAAACGCGGCTTCCACGAGAACGTCATCGGCGACCCCGAACTCGACCGGGTGGCGGAACTCACTGCCGACAGCGGCGACCTGCGCGTCGGTATCGATTTACTCCGCCGTGCGGGTCTCCACGCCGAGATGCGCGCCTCGCGGACCGTGGACGAAGAGGACGTCGAAGCCGCCTACGACAAGTCGAAGTACGTGCACCTCTCGCGGTGTCTCCGCGGCCTCTCGGACCCCGAACGTGAACTGGTCCGCGTCGTCGCCGAGTTCGACGGCGAACGCGCCGGTGCAGTGTACGAGGCGTTCAACGAGGAGACCGGGCTTGGTTACACGCGCTACTCCGAACTCGTGAACAAACTCGACCAACTGGGCGTTATCGAGGCCCGGTACACCGAAATCGAAGGTCGCGGCCGAACCCGCGCTATCTCGCTCGCGTACGACGCGGACGCCGTCTTGGACCGACTCTGAGACTCGGTGACGACCCCGGACGGTTCGATTCTCGCTGCCGACCACGACACCCACCTCGACTCTCCGCCCTACGTTTCAGGTCCATTTTTACTCGCTGCCCGAGTCGCCATAGACATGAAGACGACTGGCGGAACCGACGACCAGAAACGCCGCGCCGCCGAGGCCGCGGTCGAAGCAGTCGAAGACGAGATGGTCGTCGGTCTCGGTACCGGGAGCACGGCCGCCTTCGCAATCGAGGCTCTCGGCGACCTCGTCGCCGACGGAATGGACGTTCGGGGCGTCCCGACCTCCTTCGCGTCTCGCGAACTCGCCCGCGACTGCGGCGTCCCACTCGCCGACCTCGACGAAATCGACGCACTCGACCTCGCTATCGACGGTGCTGACGAGGTAGCCGACGGCGCGCTCGTGAAAGGCGGCGGAGCCGCTCACGCCCGCGAGAAGGTTGTCGACGCCTTCGCCGACCGATTCCTCGTCGTCGCCGACCCCTCGAAGCTGGCGGACGAACTCTCGCACCCGGTTCCGGTCGAGGTGTTGCCAGACGCCCGCACCACCGTCGCAGCAGCAGTTTCGGACCTCGGCGGCGACCCCGAACTCCGCCGCGCCGAGAGAAAAGACGGCCCGGTCGTCACCGATAACGGGAACCTCGTCCTCGATTGCGACTTCGGAACTATCAACGACCCAGGGCCACTCGCCGCTTCGCTGTCGTCGCTTCCGGGCGTCGTCGAACACGGTATCTTCGCCGGACTCGCAGACGTTGTCTACGTCGGAACCGACGATGGCGTCGACGTAATCGAACTGTAAGCCGTCGCGACGGCTCGCGCAGCGTTCGTTGCAGTCGCTCGCGGATTTGTTGTCGTCTGCTATCGCGCCGAGCGCTGCCGCTCTGGACTGATAAATAAATGAAAGAGAGTAGTTGAAACCGGTTTACAGGTCGCGGGGCTGGACCGTCTTACGGTCGTTCTGCTCAGCACGGCGTGCAGCGTCGTCGAGAAGCTCCTTGACTTCCTCGTCGAGAGCGTCGTAGAAGTCCGAGGCCACGTTCTTGTCCTGAAGCGCTTCCTTGACGGCTGCCTTGACAATGAGGTCTGCCATACAGGATATCCTACCGATTCTCCCTTAATAAACATTCCTATATTGGACGTTAATACCGGCGAATACGGCGGTTATGGCGCTTCTTTGAGGACGAATTTCGGACTGATAGTATCCACTTATATATGTTTTCCGCATCCGTGGGTGAAACGACGGTTATGAGTACGCCTCGGGCCAACGAACGGCCATGCGCGACATTCTGGAGGCTGTCGCGGCGGGCGACCTCTCGCCGGCCGAGGCCGAAGCACAACTCGCGGGATACGCGACCACCGACGCGGGTCGGTTCGACGCCGCCCGAGAGAGTCGTCGCGGACTTCCGGAAGCCATCCTCGCTGAGGGGAAAACGCCGGACGAGACGGCGACGCTCGCCGTCGCGGCGGTCGAAACGAGCGGTCGAGCGCTCGTCACCCGGGCGAGTCCCGCCCACGCGGAGGCCGTCGCCGACGCGCTTCCGAACTGCGACATCGACCGCAACGCCCGAGCGAAGACTATCGTCGCCTGCGAGTCCGACTACGAAGCCCCCGACATCGACGCGACCGTCGGCGTTGTCACCGGCGGCACTTCCGACGCGGAGGCCGCGGGCGAGGCCGCGGTCGTCCTCGAACAGATGGGCGTCTCCGTCGAACTACTCGAAGACGTGGGTGTGGCCCACCTCGGCCGCGTGCTCGACCATCTCGACTTGCTCCGCGAGGTCGACGTGCTCATCGTCGCCGCCGGTCGAGAGGGTGCGCTTCCGACTGTCGTCGCCGGATTGGTCGATACGCCCGTCATCGGGCTGCCAATCTCGACCGGCTACGGCCACGGCGGCAATGGCGAGGCGGCGCTGCTCGGGATGATTCAGTCCTGTACCGTCCTCTCGGTCGTGAACACGGACGCCGGATACATCGCCGGTTCGCAGGCCGGGTTGATTGCGCGAGCGGTCGCGGCCGCCAGAGACGAGTAACCACCTGTGCACTTCGTCTACGTCCTCCGGTGCAGCGACGACTCGCTGTACACCGGTTACACGACCGATGTCGAGCGCCGCGTCGCGGAACACGACGCTGGCGAGGGAGCGAAGTACACGCGCGGGCGCACGCCAGTCGAACTCGTGCACGTCGAGTCGTACGAGTCGAAGTCGGCAGCGATGTCCCGCGAGTACGAGATTAAACAGCTCTCCAGGCGGCAGAAACTCGACCTCGTCGACCAGTCCTAACAACTCTTTTGGCAGGTCCCTCCGGCGTCGTAACGTAGTTTTTTGCCTCGCGGCGGCGACGTGCGAACATGGACGAAATCTCCTTTGGGACCGATGGGTGGCGAGCCACGTTGGACACGTTTACCGACGACCGCGTCCGCATCGTCGGGCAGGCGGTCGCCGACTATCTGGCTGACGAGGGCCACACAGACCCGGTTCTCGTCGGCTACGACGCCCGCGAGACGTCGCCCGGATTCGCCGAGTCGCTCGCGGAAGTGCTCGCCGGAAACGGCTTCGACGTCCTGCTCCCCGAGCGGGACTGCCCGACTCCGCTCGTCGCCTACGCCATCGTCGAACGCGGCCTCTCGGGGGCGCTCATGGTCACGGCGTCGCACAACCCGCCGGAGTACAACGGCGTGAAATTCATCCCCGCCGACGGCGCGCCGGCCCTGCCGGAGATAACCGACGCCGTCGCCGACCGCCTCGCCGAACCGGACCTGCTGCCCGAACCGGAGCGCGGAACCATCGAGCGCGTCGATATCGTCTCCCCGCACGCCGACCACGCCATCGACCTCGTCGGCAGCGACCTCTCGGACCTGACGGTCGTCTACGACGCCATGCACGGCAGCGGCCGCGGCGTGACCGACGCCCTCATCGAATCGGCCGGTGCAGAGGTCATTCGCCTCCGCTGTGAGCGCGACGCCACTTTCGGCGGTATCTCCCCGGAACCCTCGGCGGAGTACCTCGACGGACTCGCCGAAGCCATGGACGAACACGACGCCGACCTCGGCGTGGCCAACGACGGCGACGCCGACCGCATCGCCATCGCCACGCCGGACCGCGGCGTCCTCGACGAGAACCTGTTTTTCGCCGCCGTCTACGACTACCTCCTCGAATCGGACTCCGGTCCGGCCATCCGAACCGTCTCGACGACGTTTCTCATCGACCGTATCGCCGAAGCTCACGGTGAGGAGGTCTTCGAGACCGCGGTCGGGTTCAAGTGGGTCGCCGACGCGATGGGCGAACACGACGCCCTCATCGGCGGCGAGGAGTCCGGCGGCTTCTCCATCCGCGGACACGTCCGCGAGAAAGACGGCGTCCTGATGGGCCTGCTCGCCGCGAGCGCCGCCGCAGAAGAGGACTTCGACGCCCGACTCGCCCGCATCGCAGATGAGTACGGCGACATCGTCGCCGACAAGATTAGCATCGACTGTCCGGACTCGGAGAAAGCCCGCGTCATCGACGACCTCGAAGACGAACTCCCGGAGACGGTCGCCGGCCGCGACATCGCCAAGGTTGTCACGCTCGACGGCTTCAAACTCCTCTTAGAAGACGGGTCGTGGCTGCTGGTTCGCCCCTCTGGCACGGAACCGAAGATGCGCGTCTACGCGGAAGCGGACAGCGACGAGGCGGTCAGCGAACTCCTCGATGCGGGCCGCGAACTGGTCGCACCGCTCGTCTAACTCTCCATTCGGCCCCGCCGACGGCTTCGATTACTCCTCGCCGGTCTCTTCCGGTCTGACGACGCCGCGATACGACGGCGTGAACAGTGGAAGCGTCTCTGCGTGGTCGGTCAACACCACTTGGTCGTCGGACCACTCCACGAGGTCCGCCGCTTCGAGTTTCGGCAAGTGGACGTGGACGAACCCGACCTCCGCTTGCTCGACGATTTGCACGTCGATTTTGTCCGGGGGTCGGTCGGTCGTCCGGCACGCGAGTGCGAGCGCGAGTTCCCGCGTCGAGACCGGGTCCGGCCGCTCGTAGAGATACTGGAGCACGTACCGGCGCGATGAGTCGGAGAGAGCGTCGAATACGAGGTCCCAGTCGGTGAGGAGCCTCTCCGGTCGGTCTCGTTTTGCCATTGGCTGCCTACGACAGTTACTCGACCCGAGCGTATGTCTGTGTCGGTTGATAACATAAACCATACATTATCGGGATTTGCCCGCCCTCGTTCCATTCCACGCGTCGTCACTCCCCCGCGCCGTCACTCACTGGATTCGTCGCGGACGCCACGAAGTTGGTCGCCCCCCTCGTCGATGTCGAACCCGAGTGATTCGTAGAACGGCCGAACCCGCTCGTCGAAGTCGGCGACGAGACGGCCGCGCCGGGCCAGCGCGTCGCGGACGAGCGTGGTTCCGATACCGCGTCCACGTCGACTGGGTGAGACGGCGACGGAATCGACGTAGTCTCCGTCGAGAACGAGTGCGCCGACGACCCGACCCGAGTCGTCGGCGACGAGGCAGTCGCCCGCGGCGAGCGTTTCCCGGATTTCTTCGGCAGTCGCTTCGAGCAGGCCAGCGTCGAGGATGCGCATGACTGCGACTAACTCGTCGGGTGTGCCTTCGCGGACGACGATGTCACTCATCACTCGGTCTGGGGTGCGAGGAAAGAAAGGTTCGGTGGGAGCAGTGTAGTGGGAGGTCGGAGCAGTGTGGTGGGAGGTCGGAGCAGTGTGGTGGGAGGGTTGGATTGGAACCGTGGGCGCTTACGACGCGAGACGGTCGATGCGCTGCAACAGGTCGTCGATTTCGGGGCGGTCCGAGGGACTCGACCCGCGGTGGGTGTAGGTCACGTCGGGGTCGTCGCCGCGCAGGTCGACGAGCACTGCCTCGGGCATCCGCCCGACCATATCGTGAAGCTTCCCGAGCGCGCCGAACCGCGTCGGTTGGTCGAACTCGTCGCCGACGTCGGCACCGGGGTCGGCCAGAAGCGGGAACGGTAGGTCGTAGCTTCGCTGCCACTTTTCGGCGCGTTCCGGTGGGTCGGGAAGCACCGAGACGACTTCGGCGTCGCGCGATTCGAACTCGTCGTACCGGCGTTTCATCGACTGGACCTGTCTGCGACAGACCTTGCAGTAGTAGTCGCGCTGGAGCAACAACAGGAGGAAGTCGGCGTCGACGGTGGCCGGGGAGAGCACGTCCGGTCCGGCGGCGACGTTCGGCAGTTCGAAGTCGAGGGTGTGGGTGCTAGCTGACACAGTCAGGGATTCGTGAACGTTCGCAATAATCGTCGCCCGGGAGTGCGCCCGGCCTGCCAGACTCCGAAACCCGTCTGTGGCCGGTATCCAGTTCCGCTACCCGCCCTTGATGAGCCGAAGCACTTTGACCCGGTCTACCCCGACCGGTTGGTCCTCGGGGACGGGGCGGCCATCGACGAGGACCGACACCTCGTGGGGGCTGAGGTCGACCGCCTTCACGAGGTCCGCGTAGGTTCCGTCGTCTCCGACGGCGACCTCGTGGGTCTCCTCGCCGACGACTTCCACGGTCACGTTCATGCTCGCTCGTGGGGTGGCGGCGGATTTCAGTCCGTCGCCTCGCGCCTCCTTCGACTGGTGACGGAACGCCCCGCGGCACTGTCTCGGACGGTTTATGTTCGGGGCGACCCGTGGGATGGGTATGAGCGAGGCCGCGGAGTCGGGCGACGCCCCGGCGGGTCGTGAAATCTGGATCGAGAAGTACCGACCGCAGACCCTCGACGACGTCTACGGACAAGAGGAAATCGTCGAGCGCCTGCGCAGTTACATCGAACGCGACGACCTGCCGCACCTGCTGTTTGCCGGCCCGGCGGGCGTCGGAAAGACCACGTCCGCGACGGCTATCGCCCGCGCCATCTACGGCGACGACTGGCGGGGCAACTTCCTCGAACTCAACGCCTCCGACCAGCGCGGTATCGACGTGGTTCGCGACCGAATCAAGAACTTCGCCCGGTCGTCCTTCGGCGGCCACGACTACCGCATCATCTTCCTCGACGAGGCCGACTCGCTGACGAACGACGCGCAGTCGGCGCTCCGCCGGACGATGGAGCAGTTCTCCGACAACACGCGCTTTATCCTCTCGTGTAACTACTCCTCGAAGATTATCGACCCCATCCAGTCGCGGTGTGCGGTCTTCCGATTCTCGCCGCTCGGCGACGACGCCATCGCCGACCAGACCCGCGACATCGCCGCGGCCGAGGGCATCGAACTCACCGAAGACGGCCTCGACGCGCTGGTTTACGCCGCCGGTGGTGACATGCGCCGCGCCATCAACTCCTTGCAGGCCGCCGCGACGACGGGCGAAGTCGTCGACGAAGAGGCAGTCTACATGATTACGTCGACCGCGCGCCCGGAGGACATCGAGCAGATGGTCCGAGACGCCATCGACGGCGAGTTCACGGCCGCGCGAAAGCAGTTGGAGACACTCATCGTCGACACCGGGATGGCCGGCGGCGACATCATCGACCAACTCCACCGCTCGGTCTGGGACTTCGACCTCGACGAACGCGCCGCCGTCCGCCTCATGGAGCGCATCGGCGAGGCCGACTACCGCATCTCGGAAGGCGCGAACGAACAGGTGCAACTCGAAGCGCTGCTCGCGTCGCTGGCGCTCTCGGAGAACTAATCGCAGTTCGGCTTCGGTTTCAGGCTCGGTTTCTCACGCCCGAAACTCGAAGCGGGCACCGCCCGACCGTCCCGAGGTGACGATGACCGACCAGCCGTGGGCTTCGGCGATAGACGAGACGATGGTGAGTCCGTAGCCGATACCGTCGCCGCCGGTCGTCTCGCCGGGCTCGAACACCTCGTCGCGGCGCTCCGGTTCGATTCCGGGGCCGTCGTCTTCGACGAAAAAGCCGCCGTCGAGGCCGCCCACAGTCACCGAGACGTCTCTTCGACCGTGTTCGACGGCGTTTCGGAACAAGTTGCCGAGTAACTCGACCAGTCGGTCTTTGTCTGCCTCGACTTTGACGCCCTCGGAGACGGTCAACTGGGCGTCGGCGGTCTCGGTTCTCGACCACGCCGCGCGCGCTGCACTCGCCACCTCGACCGGTGCTGTCTCGTCGACGAGTTGGCCGCGACGCGCGAGCGACAGCAGGTCGTCGATGAGTTCCTCCATCTGGTCGAGTGCGTCCAGTGCAGTGTCGAATCGGTCTTCGTCGCCCGTCTCCTTGGCGAGTTCGAGATTTCCGCGGGCGATAGAAAGCGGGTTTCGGAGGTCGTGGCTGACGATGTTCGCGAACTCTTCGAGTCGCTCGTTCTGTCGTTCGAGCTCGCTTTCGCGCTTCTTTCGCTCGGTGATGTCGGTGTAGATGGCGTAGCCGGAGCCGCGCTCTTCGCCGGGAGACAGCGGGACGACGTTCAGGATGAACTCGCGGATGCCGTCTTCGGTGCGGCGGCGAACCTCGCCGCGATAGCTTTCGCCCGCCGCGACGAGGAGTTCGGGGATGCAGGCGTCGTAGTCGTCGTCTTCGCAGTCGCTTCGCTCGTCTTCGGACGGTATCACCCGGCCGAGGAGGTCGGTGCCGACGACGTCGGCGGCATCGTAGCCGAACGTCTCCTGAAACGCCTGATTCACACATCGAACCGAGACGGTCTCGTTTTCGACGTCGTATGCGACTGCGGCGTCCGAGACGTGGTCGAAGAGTGCGCTCGACCGGTCGCGCTCCTCGCGGAGGTGTGTCTCTGCGTCGATGTGCTCGGCGGCGACGGTGACGTGAGCCATGAGCAGTTCGGCCAACTCGACGTCGGCGTCGTCGAACGCAGCTGCCTCGAAGGATGCTGCCTGAAACACGCCGAAGTCGCCGATTGGAACGCTCAGCACTGCTCGGTACATCCGTTTTGCGGGGCGAGCTTCGGGGTGGTCTCGAACGTCGTCTGCGACGTGTGTCTCGCCGGTGGTGTACGCGAGTGCCGCCAGCCCGCCATCCTCCAGCGAGACGCATTCTGCACCGTCTGCCGGTGTGCCAGACGAGATTGCTGCCGGGATGATGGAGTCGTCTTCGACGCGACCGACGTAGCTGATGTCGAATTCGAGGATGTCGTCGCTGATTTCGACGGTCCGTTCGAACAGGTCTTCAAGCGTCGTCGCCGTCGCCAACTCGGTCGCACCGTGGTGGAGGCGCTCGATTTGCTCGCGACGCTCGGCCATCTCGGCTTCGGAGATGATGCGTGCGCGGGTTTCGGAGACGTATCTGGCGAGCAGTTCGGCCAGTCGCCGGTCTGTCTCGTCGTACGCCCCGACCTCGTTCGAGATGGCCTGAAAGACGCCGACCTCGCCCATCGGGACGCTCACGACCGAGCGATACGCGGGGTCGGCCGGTGCTGCCTCGGGGTGTGTTCGAACGTCGTCGATAAGGAACGACTTGCGAGTCTGATACGTCTGCCCGAGGATGCCTTCGTCGGCCGGAATCGGTCCTGGCTCTTCCAGGTTGCAGCGGTCACTCGCGCGGACGTACATGCCGTCGCCCTCGTGGACCAGAAACGAGCTATTGTCGAATTCGAGGATGTGTCCGGCGAGGCCGAGTGCTCGCTGGTACAACTCCTCGACCGAGTCGGCGGCAATGAGTGTCGTCGTTCCCTCGTAGAGCTGTCTGATGCGGTCCCACTCCCCGTTCAGTTGTGGGGTGTTCGATTCGGGGGTGTCAGACTGAGACTGTTCGGTGGCGTCCGTCCGGGACTGCTGGCCCTGCGAGAGAACCCATCGAATCTGGGTCTGTAAGCTCTCACCGTCTCCAGAGCGGACGTACGCCGCAAAGCGCCCGGGATTCGAGATGTCTTCCGGTGGGACGTCTGTGTACAGAATCGTCGGGACGTCCCGCGCGACCGGCTCGTCGGGGTCCGAGACGATAACGCACACCGGCTCAGACGATTCAGACGTGTCACTCGACGAGGCGACTGTGACCCCACCATCGAGTTCGAGGTCGCAGTCGACGTCTTCTTCCACGAGAATCGTCGGTTCCATCGCGGGCACGGTATTCCATCGATATGACGGATAGGAAATATATAGTCGTTGCGGCATGTTTCACCACACCGCGTACACTGCTTTCCACACGCACGTTCTGGCCCGATGACGATTCGTTCCGCACGTATGGGTGAATTTGGCCGGAATCGGGCGTCTGCGTCTATTTCCCGGAACTGTTTTACCCAACGGTAGACCAGACTTTGGCAATGAGCGAACTCGAAGAGGAGTACCGCCTCGACTATTTCGAGGAGGAGGGCTTCTACCGGAAGCAGTGCCCCGTGACGGGCGTCTACTTCTGGACCCGTGACCCCGACCGAGAGACGTGTGGCGAACCGCCGGCGGACGACTACACCTTCATCGACAACCCCGGATTCGACGAGGAGTACACGCTGGAGGAGATGCGCGAGAAGTTCCTCTCGTTTTTCGAGGACCACGACCACGAGCGCATCGACCCCTACCCGGTCGCCGCGAACCGCTGGCGCGACGACGTCCTTCTGACGCAGGCATCTATCTACGACTTCCAGCCGCTCGTCACCTCTGGTGAGACGCCGCCGCCGGCGAACCCCCTGACTATCTCACAGCCCTGTATCCGCATGCAGGACATCGACAACGTGGGCAAGACCGGCCGCCACACGATGGCCTTCGAGATGATGGCGCACCACGCGTTCAATGCCCGCGAGGAGGCTGGCGACGAGTACGCCTACGAGGGCGAAGTCTACTGGAAAGACGAGACCGTCCGACTCTGCGACGAGTTCTTCGAGTCCCTCGGCGCGGACATCTCCGAAATCACGTACATCGAAGACCCGTGGGTCGGCGGCGGCAACGCCGGTCCCGCCTTCGAGGTGCTCTACCGCGGTGCCGAACTCGCCACGCTTGTCTTCATGTCGATGAAGCAGGACCCCGACGGCGAGTACGAACTCAAGGACGGCAACTCCTACTCGCCGATGGACACCTACATCGTCGACACCGGCTACGGACTCGAACGGTGGACGTGGGTGTCGCAGGGGACGCCGACGGTCTACGAGGCCGTCTACCCCGACATGATTGACTTCCTCAAGGACAACGTCGGCATCGAGCACACCGACGAGGAAGAGGAACTCATCCACCGCGCGGCGAAGCTCTCCGGACACCTCGACATCGACGAAATCGACGACCTCGCCACCGCTCGCGCCGAAGTCGCCGACGAACTCGGCGTCGACAGTACGGAACTCACTGCGCTGCTTCGACCGCTCGAAGACATCTACGCCATCGCCGACCACTGCCGCACGCTCGCGTACATGTTCGGCGACGGCATCGTCCCCTCGAACGTCGGGACGGGCTACCTCGCCCGCATGGTGCTCCGCCGCACCAAGCGCCTCGTCGACAACCTCGGCGTCGACGCCCCCCTCGACGAACTCGTGGATATGCAGGCCGAGCGGCTGGACTACCAGAACCGCGACACCATCCGCGACATCGTTCGCAGCGAAGAGCGCAAGTACAGAAAGACGCTCGAACGCGGGTCGCGGAAGGTCCAGCAACTCGCCGACGACTACGCCGACAAGGACGAACCGATTCCGGTCGACAATCTCATCGAACTGTACGATTCCCACGGCATCCAGCCCGATATGGTACAGGAGATTGCCGAAGAGCGCGGCGCGACCGTCGATATCCCCGACGACTTCTACTCCCTCGTCGCCGACCGTCACGAGCAAGTCGACGCGGGGACCGCAGCGAGCGACCGCGACGAGCGCCTCGGCGACCTCCCAGAGACGGACAAACTCTACTACGACGACCAGGAGCGCACGGAGTTCGAGGCCGTCGTCCTCGACGTGTTCGAGCGCGAGGAGGGCTACGACGTGGTCCTCGACCAGACGATGTTCTACCCCGAAGGCGGTGGCCAACCCGCCGACCACGGGACGCTCTCGACCGACGACACGACAGTCGAAGTGTCCGACGTGCAAATCGAAGGCGACGTGGTGCTCCACCGCACCGACGACGACCCCGGCAAGGGCGAGTTCGTCCGCGGCCAACTCGACGTCGAGCGTCGCCGTCGCCTGATGCGACACCACACGGCGACTCACGTCATCGGCCACGCGATTCGGACGGTCCTCGGCGACCACATCCGGCAGGCCGGTGCCTCGAAGGGTGTCGACCGCTCGCGCCTCGACGTGACGCACTACGAGCGCATCACCCGCGAGGAAGTCAAGCAAATCGAGCGCGTCGCCAACGAACTCGTGATGCGGAACATCCCGGTCAAACAGGAGTGGCCGGACCGCCGCGACGCCGAGAAGAAACACGGTTTCGACCTCTACCAGGGTGGCATCCCGCCGGGAGAGAAGATTCGCCTCATCCACGTCGGCGACGACGTGCAGGCCTGCGGTGGCACTCACGTCAAGCGCACCGGCGACATCGGCGCTATCAAAGTGCTGAACACGGAACCCGTGCAGGACGGCGTCGAGCGCGTCGTCTTCGCTGCTGGTGACGCCGCCATCGAGGCGAGCCAGCGCACCGAAGATTCCCTCTACGAGGCCGCCGACGTGCTCGACGTGAACGCCGAGGACGTGCCGGAGACGGCCGAACGCTTCTTCACCGAGTGGAAAGAGCGCGGTAAGACCATCGACCGCCTGAAGACGGAACTCGCCGAAGCGCGCGCCGCCGCGGGTGCCGACGACATCGACATCGACGGCACGCCCGCAGTCATCCAGCGTCTCGACAGTGACGCCGACGAACTTCGCGCGACCGCGAACGCGCTCGTCGAAGAAGGCAAAGTCGCCGTGCTCGGCTCTGCGGTCGGTGGCAGCGCCCAGTTCGTCGTCGGCGTCCCCGACGACGTCGGCATCAACGCCGGACAGGTCGTCGGCGAACTCGCCGGGAAAGTCGGCGGCGGCGGTGGCGGCCCGGCCGACTTCGCGCAGGGCGGTGGCCCCGACGTCGACGCCCTCGACGACGTGCTCGACGAAGCGCCGGATATCCTCCGGACAGTGTTGAACGCGTAGGCCACAGGCCGCTGTTCGTTTCTCACGTTTTGGTATGCAAATACCAACAATGTGGTTTCATCCGCCACATTTTGGTACGTAGCCGGGAATAATTGTTCAGATACCTCCCACGAGTACGTAGTTTCAAGTCTATGAGAACGTACACTAGTCGAAGGGGTGACAATAGTGATGGACCGATTGGGTAGCGAAGAGTTACAGACGGTGCTCGTCCTCGACGGTGGTGTGTCGGCCCCCACGGGCGGACTCGTAAACGGGTCCAACGTTCGGCTTATCGCCTTGGATTTCTCGCCGCGCGGAACGGAAACGCCCACCGAATGGGGGCGTCGCCTCGGATTCGAACCGTCGGAGCTGGCTGTCGTCACGACGGACGCGCGGTCTGTCGATTCGTTCGACGCGGAGATGATACAGCAGGTCCGGTCGCCCGCCGACTTGACCGGCATCGGCGTCGAAGCGACGAAACTCCTCGACACGTGGGGCGAGGAGACGGCGGCGACCCCGTGTGTCGTCCTCGACTCGCTTACGGTCCTGTTTCAATACGCGCAGTTACAGCCGTTGTACCAGTTTCTTCACGCGCTGACGACGCGAATCGCCAACGTCGGTGGATACGGCATCGCTTTTCTCGACCCGATGACGCAGGACCAACAGACGGTGCGGAGTATCGCATCGTTGTTCGACGCGACTGCCGAACGAACCGACGGGGACGACTGGCAGATTCGCCCGCGGTAGACGATTTCTCTCCCGAGTCGGACGTGAGACCGATACACTAAGTCGCTCGCAGGTAGACCGACGAGTATGCCTACCGCAGTATCCGACGGTGTCAAACTCTTCTATGACTCTGATGGCGACGGTGAAACTGTCGCGTTCGTCGGCGACGCGGGCTACGGCGCGTGGCAATGGGGCTGGCAACACGCCGCCGTCGCGGGCCCGTACGAGAGTCTGGTGATGGACCTCCGTGGGTCGGGACGTTCCGACGCTCCCGCTGGCCCGTATTCGGTCGAGACGCTGGTCGACGACGTTGTCGCGGTCCTCAGAGACGCGGGCGTCAGGAAAGCCCACCTCGTCGGTCTCGGACTCGGTGGGATGGTCGCGCTCGAAACCGCCCGCACGACGTCACGAGTGCGGAGCCTCACGCTGTGTAACACCGCGGCATCCGGGGCAGACATCGACCCGGCCCCGCTGTACGGCGCACCGGACGACCCCGACGCCCGCCGCGCTTCGCTCGTGCCCGCGCTCTCCGAGGAGTTCCGCACCGAACAGCCCGACGTCGTGGACCAAATCGTCGATTGGCGCGGAATGGAAGACGCCGCCCCCGACGCGTGGGCGGCACAGACTGCCGCTATCGCCGACTACGACGCTGGCCCGCTGTACGAGGTAACCGTCCCGACACTCGTCGTCCACGGGAGCGACGACCCCGTATGGTCGGTCGAAGACGGTCGGGAACTGGCCGAGGAACTCCCCAAAGGAGAGTTCGTGGAAGTTTCCGGAGCCCGTCACCTCGCCATCGTCGAGCAGTCGAGAGTCGTCAACGACACCCTCGTCAGCTTCCTCGACTCGCTCGACGACTGAGGTGCGCTGCTTCTTTCTCCGCGCTTGGTACCGAATGCTCGTGAGGTGACGCTGTCGCCAGCGACTCGCGGACGCTGTTCCAAATCCGAGAACCATAATTAATATGCAATAGCGATGGTCGGAACTAAACGACATGTTCGGAGTCGAAGACGACAGTGAGATGAGAGCGAGGTCCCGATGACGGGGGCCTCGGATTCGGACTTCGAAGACAGTCTCGGGTTGCTCGACTGCATCGTCTTGAGTCTCGGTGGGATGGCTGGGGCAGCGATTTTCATCTTCCCCGGAACCACGGGGCAACTCGTGGGTTCCGCGTCGATTGGCGCGTGGTTCCTCGCCGGGATACTGATGCTCGCGCTCGGTCTCTGCTACGCTGAACTCACACTCGCGTTCCCACAGGCGGGGTCGGTCGCAGTGTTCCCGTTCGAGACGCTGGGCCCGCACCCGCAGGTCCGTGCGTTCGCGAGCTATCTCGAAGGCATGGGGTACACAATCGGCTGGATTCTCGCGATTACGATTTCGGCGCTCTCGATTCCCGACTATCTCGCGGTGATACTCCCGGCCGCCGCCGGAAACGCCGGCGTCGTCGCGCTCGGGGCAATCGGGTTGGCGACGCTGAGTAACCTCCTCGGCGTCGGCGTCACCAGCCGAACGAATTTGCTCTTGACTGGCGTCGTTCTCACGATTTTGCTCTTGTTCCTCGGCGTCGGCACGTCCCACGTCCACCTCGGTCACTACGAACCACTCGCTGTGAGCGGACCGATGAAGTTCTTCGCGGCCGTGCAGGTCGCACTCACGTCCTACGGGGCGTGGACGGTCATCCCCTCCGTGGTCGAAGAGATAGAAACCCCGTCTCGCACGGTGCCGCGAGCAATCGTCGTCTCGCTGGTCGTGACCACGCTCCTCTATACGGCCCTCGTCGCGCTCGTCCACGGCGTTGTCCCGCTCTCGCGGTTCACGGCGGGCGACGTGGCAATAACTGCCCCACTCCGCGTCGCGACCGAACTGATGGGCGTCGCGTGGCTCCGTTCACTCCTCGCGCTCAGTGCCATCAGCGCCATCTTCACGACGATGCTCGTCGGGATTCTGAGCGCGGGGCGCGTGCTCTATGCGCTGGGGGAAAACGGCACGCTCCCGTCGGTGTTCAGCACGACCAGTGCTCGGTTCCGGGTTCCGTGGGTCGGCATCCTCGCTATCGGCTGTGTCGCCGCCGCCCTCGCCAGCGTCCCCAGCTATTTCTACCAACTCTTGGTCGTCGGCGCAGTCGTCGGGACTGGCGTCCCGTACGCCATCAACATCCTGTCGTTCCTCGGGCTTCGATACTACCGGACCGACGTTTCGCCCGACTTCCGAGCACCCGGCGGGAGCGCGCTTGCGGTCGTCTCCTTTGCCGTCCTCGGCATCGCCATGCTCGGATTGAGTTCCACGGCAGTCGTCTGGTCTGCTGGCGCACTCGTCGTCGTCAGTGGATACTACGGTGTTCGATACGCGCTCAATCCCGACGGAATCACACCGAAGCGGTCCGAGGAGTTCCCGTAGCGACGCGCCTCTTCCACTCGGCCACCGTGAACCTGGGTCGCGGTGACCCCCGGCCGTCACGAACTCCGGCAGAACCCGGCTTAGACGCAACGCATTTCCATCCCTATCGTCTGTATTCTCCCAATGAATCGACCGAGACTCGCCTTCCTCGACGCGTCGCACGGCGACGACAACACTTCGCGGAACTTCAGACGCGAACTCGACGCCGACCTCGTTGAGTTCGACGTGACCGACGACCACCTCCCCTCGCACTTCGATTTCGATGGCGTAGTCGTCACCGGTTCGTCCTCTTCTGTCTACTGGGACGACGAGTGGATTACGAACCTCGTCTCGTGGGTCGCCGACGCCGACGACCGCGACCTCCCGATTCTCGGCGTCTGCTTCGGGCATCAGGTGCTCGCCGCTGCACTCGGTGGAACCGTCGACGATATGGACGACTTCGAGCTGGGGTACAGCGAAATCTCTCGCACGGCGGACGACGACCTCTTTGCGGGTATCGCCGACCGCTTCACCGTCTTCACTTCCCACGGCGACGTCGTGACCGAACTCCCGCCCGGTGCGGACCTTCTCGCCGAAAACGAGTACGGCGTCCACGCCTTCCGCCGAGACCACGCACTGGGCGTGCAGTTCCACCCCGAGTACGACGTGACGACCGCCGAGGCAATTGCACGCGAAAAAGACTTCCTCCCCGACGAGCGGATTCAGGCCGTCATCGACGACATCACGCCCGAAAACTACGACGCCGCCTGCGAGGCAAAGCGCCTGTTCGACAACTTCGTCGCCTACGTCGACCGCGTCCAGTCGGAGACGGTCGAATCGGCGGCCTAAGCCAGAGAAACTGGTCGCCAGAGTCGGAGGAACCGGCCGCCTGAATCGGATGCATCGGTCGCCTACGTTATTCGAATTCGCTGATTTTTCTGCACGCTCGGTGTGGAATGCGTTCGGACCAGCGCATACCTCCGAGCTATATTTCGGACAGACAAATTCCCCCGAATAATACGCAGACGGCGTTCCTGTCGTGTGTGAGCGAATCGCTTTTCACCGACCCAATCACACGGTCTATCATGCTGGATTATCTCGGAATGGAGGAGGACCTGTCGTCGGAAGAGAAACTGGTCCGCGACGAGGCACGTCGATTCGTCGAAGAGCAGGTGAAACCGGACATCGGCGAGCACTTCGAAAACGGGACGTTCCCGATGGACCTCATCCCCAAGATGGGCGAACTCGGCTTCTACGCGCCCAACCTCGACGGCTACGGGCTTCCGGGACTCGGCGACCGCGCATATGGCCTTCTGATGCAGGAACTCGAAGCGGGTGACTCCGGGCTTCGCTCGATGGCGAGCGTGCAGGGGTCGCTCGTCATCTACCCCATCCACGCCTACGGCTCCGAAGCCCAGAAAGAAGAGTGGCTTCCGGCGCTCGGCAGCGGGGAGGCAGTCGGCTGTTTCGGACTGACGGAACCCCAGCACGGGTCGAACCCGGCGGGCATGGAGACGAAAGCCGAGCAAGACGCCGACGGCTACGTTCTCAACGGGTCGAAGACGTGGATTACGAACTCCCCCATCGCCGACGTGGCGGTCGTCTGGGCGCGTGACGTCTCCGCCGAGGACTCCCCGGTTCGCGGCTTCCTCGTCGAGACCGACCGCGACGGCGTGACGACGAACAAAATCGACGACAAACTCTCGATGCGCGCCTCCGTGACGGGCGAAATCGGCCTCGACGACGTTCGCGTCCCCGAGGAGAACGTGCTCCCCGGCGTCGAGGGCATGAGAGGGCCGCTGTCGTGTCTCACGCAGGCCCGCTACGGCATCGCGTGGGGTGTCGTCGGCGCGGCCCGCGACTCGTTCGAAGAGGCGCTCCAGTACTCGAAGGACCGCGAGCAGTTCGGCGGTCCCATCGCGCGCTTCCAACTCCAGCAGGGCAAACTCGCCGAGATGGCGACCCAGATTACGAATGCCCAACTGCAAGCCCACCGCCTCGCCGAACTCAAAGAGCGCGGTGAGTTAGAACACCAGCAGGTGTCGATGGCGAAACGCCACAACGTCCGGGTCGCCCGCGACGTGACGCGAACGGCCCGCGAGATGCTCGGTGGAAACGGTATCACGACCGACTACTCGCCGATGCGCCACATGTCGAACATCGAGACGGTGTACACCTACGAGGGTACCGACGACATCCACACGCTCGTCATCGGCTCTGAGTTGACCGGCATTCCGGCGTTCGAATAACGCCCGTTCCGAGCGGCCGGGCCGCTTTCGGTCCTGTGCGTGTACTGTGCCAACACCACACATACCTTTTTATCCTCCGACTCATACGGTACGATAGAGCCCCAATGACCACCTCGGCCCAGGACCGTCCGACGGCGCTCGACCTCTCGCGTGAGGAGTCGTGGGTCGTCCACGCCGCATTGCTCGCAGCCATCGAGCGGGCGCTCGAAGCCGACGAAGAGCCGACGCTTCCGGTCGACCTGCTCGCACGCATCGAAGCGGGAGATGAAGACTTCGACAGCGACGAACTCGACTACCTCGTGAAGGCCCTCCGCGCCTACCGAGACGACGCGCCCGACAGAGACCGTCACCACGTCACGCACGTGCTCGACCACATCGAGTCCGCACAGGCGTAACGAACGGTCGCCCTCCACTATTCTTCGAACTACACTGGTTACTGATATGTGTGCCAATTTATACTGTTTCAGCCAGCCTTCCGCCCGTTAGCACGCGCGCCCAAATTGACATTCCAACAACTACTTCAGGTATCGTCACGCTACCGACAAATGATGCGTTCCTCCAACGCACACAGACTGACGATTGCAGCCCTCCTCATGGTGGTCCTCGCGTCCGTCGCGACACCAGTGAGTGCTGCCACGCAGTACGAATTCACAGACGATGCGTACGAAGGCGAACAGGGCGATGTAATCGAAATCACGTTGAACGCGTCGGCCGACGCGAACGACACGGTTGACGTCCACATCGGGAGTGAAGACGCCGGGTTCCTCGTCCACGCGACTGCGACCGACGAGAACGACGACGGCAACGTCACGCTCGCGCTCAACACGAGCACCGCGGGACAGGTCGAAGCCTCGTCGTACCTCTCTGCGGTCGGCAACGACTCCGTGTCGAACGCCACCCAGGCGACCGACAACATCACCGACCTGCTCGACGCTGGCAGCTACTCGCTGAAAGTCGGGTCCATGAACAACTCGTCGGATACGTCGGTGCTCAGCGTCAAGTCGAACGAGTCGGCGACTGACCCAGTCGAATCGACGCCGTCTGACGACGGTGACGACGAGTCCTCTGAACTCGACTTCGAGAAGACCGTCATCACCGCTGACGCCGCCTCGGACGGCGTCGCCGAAATCCCGGTCCAGTTCGGCTCGAACGACACTGCGACGCTCCTGATTGCGGCTGACGAAACCGGCTACGATACGACGCTCGAACTCACCGACGCCGACGGCGACGGTGACGCTGTCGTGTCTGTCGATGCTACGTCCGACGCCGACTCGCCGCAGGAGTACATCACCGCCTCCGATGGCGACGAATTCGAAGTCGTCTCGACGAACGAGTCGATGACGGCGCTTCAGAAGGGAATCGACTACGACCTCGAACTCATGCCTGTCGGAGCCGAAGACGCCGCGACGATTGGGACGCTCGTCGTCGAGGAGAACCTGAACGAGACGCCGCAGACGATTACTACGACGGAACCGACGACCGAACAGACGACGTCCGAGCAGACGGACGAACAGACGGACGAACAGACGGCGACCACCGAATCGAACGAGTCGACGACGACCGGCGAGTCCACTGATACTGGTATCCCCGGATTCGGTGCGGCACTCGCCGTCGTGGCGCTCGTCGCAGCAGCGTTCGTCGCAACCCGTCAGTAAGCACACTGACGCTCTTCGACCCACATTCACCTTTTTGCGCCGCGTTACTGCTTATCCACCCGCTTACCTCGACCTCTTCATAGATGACAATTTAGTAACTTATTTAGTCGAAATCGAGAAAGTGACTCTCGATGTTTCCCTCCAAACGAATCGAATTGTTGACGACGCTCGTCGTGGTGGCGCTTTTGGCGTCCGCGGCGACGCCCGTATCGGCCGCGTCGGGTAACTCCGAGTTCGCCGACGACGAGTTCACGGGTGACCGAGGAACCGTAATCGAAATCACGCTGAACACGTTGGACGACGCCAACGATACGGTGAACCTCCACATCGGGAACGAGGTAAACGGATTCCTCGTCCACGTGACTGCAGTCGACGAAGACGGTGACGGCAGCGTCACGCTCGCGCTCAACACGAGCACTGCTGGCCAGACTGCGGCTTCGTCGTACATCTCTGCGGTCGGCGACGACTCTATCTCGAACGTCACGCAGGAGTCTGACCTCCTCGCCGACTTAATGGACGCCGGCACGTATCCGATGAAAGCCGGGCCGATGGACAACTCGTCGGACACGGCGACGCTCCTCGTCGAAGAGAACGAGTCGGCGACCGACCCAATCGAGGCGACGCCGAAGCCCAAACCTCCCGAAGAGGTCGAGAAGGGCTACGCCGGGCCACCTAACGAGGACGGTCTCGTGACGATTCCGCTCGTGTTCGACACCAGTCGGACGATGTCGGTCGAAATTTCGTCCGAAGAGACTGCGTACAACACGACCCTCGAACTCGTCGACGGGAACCGCGACTACAAGACGAACGTAACGCTCGATTTGACCGCGACTGACCAGCCGCCGAGCGAGTACATCTCGGTCTCGAACGGCGACCAAATCGAGGACATCACGTGGAACGAGTCGGCGACGGAATTCAAGACGGAGCACCGTTACAGACTAAATCTCTCTTCCCCGAAGAGTACAGAATCCACCACTCTGTTCATCGACGAACGGGAGACTGAAACGCCAACCCCGACGACGTCGGTCGAAGCGACACCGACCGAAAGCACGACCAGCGACCCGGCGACGGCGACGACGACCGGTGAATCCACTGACACCGGCATCCCCGGATTCGGTGCGGCACTCGCCGTCGTGGCGCTCGTCGCAGCAGCGTTCGTCGCGACCCGTCGCTAACTCCTGCGGTCGCTCACGCGGCCCCCTCTTGTCCATCCAACCAACCTCTCTGCCCCCGCTCTGTCGGGGAGTTTTTCGGCTCCGATGCGGGCGCTTTAGTACCACGCCCGGACAACGCCCCGTCAATGGCTATCGACCCGAACTTCGACCAGAATCGCGAGCAAGTCGGCGAGGAAAACGGAGTCGCTGTCTGGGGGCCCGTCGAACCGCCGGAGAAACTCGGCATCCACGGCACCCACGTCGCAGTCGACTACGACATCTGTCTCGCCGACGGCGCGTGTCTCGAAAACTGCCCCGTCGACGTGTTCACGTGGGTCGACACGCCCGACCACCCCGTCAGCGAGACGAAGGTCGAACCGACGAACGAAGACCAGTGTATCGACTGCATGCTCTGTGTCGATATCTGCCCCGTCGACGCTATCGACGTCGACCCCGGACGCGAAGGCCGGAACTGAGGGTATCGGGTCGCCGCACTCCTCGATTGCGCCTCGGTCGGCAGACGTGACGGCGAAACCAGACGTTATCTCGCTCGCCCGCCTGCTGTCTCTATGGGTCTTATTCACACTGCACTCGCCGTCTCGGACCTCGACTCGACGCTCGACTTCTACGCCGAACTCGGTCTCGAACAGACCAACGAGTTCGAACTCGACGGCGTGCGAAACGTCTACCTCGGCAGCGACGACACCGACATGGAACTCCAACTGAAGTACGACCGCACCTCGACCGAGCGTGTCGAACCCGCGGGCATCGACCACGTCGCTATCGAAGTCGACGACGTGGACCGCGTCTTCGAGGACCTCCTCGAAGCCGAGTCACCGGACGTGGTGAAGCCGCCGGTCGATATTCCGGCGGTCGACGCCCGCGCGGCGTTCGTCGAGGACCCCGACGGCTACGTCGTCGAACTGGTCGAATTCGAGGACTGAAGCGCGCGCCTACTCGCAGTCGACGTCGTCGCCGTCGACTTCGGTCGGACTCCCGTCTGCAACCGTTGCTGTCGCCTCCGTCTCTGCGATAAGCAACTCGTCTTCGGGACCGTAGAACCGAATTTCGACGGTGTCGCCGGGTTCCATCGGCCTGTCGCCTTCGTACGCGACGGGATACCGGCCGTCGGTTCTGAAGAACGGGCCGTCGCCGGTGTCGATGTCGTTCCAGTTCGATTCGACGTACCGGACACCGACGTCGTCGCGGCCCGTCTCACCGGCCGTCTGCCAGCGATTGTGAATCATCCGAACGACGAGTTTCTCTCCGGCCCCGAAGTCGCCGGTGCAGAACGCGCCGACCTCGGCGTCGTGGTACTGCTGTTCGGTGTCCTCATCGAACCGGTTCGGATTGACGAACCGGAGGTGGCCACCCGACCCGTCGTCGCCGCGCCACCGGACGAGCACCGAGCCGATATCGTCGCCTTCGAAGACGGGGCCGTGGCTGTATGCGACCGTGATACGGTCGATGTCACCTCTCGTCTCTCCACCTGCGGAGTTCCAGCCGTTCCAGGACCGGTGTTCGGGACCAAGTACGACGGACGTTTCACCGAAGACACGGGCGTCCTGGGGCTCTACGTATCCATCTGCTGAGTCGTAGAAGTACCCTGATGCGGTCGTCGCGAGGATAATCACGATAGCAACCAGCAGTATCGTCGCAACCACTTGGGAGACAGCCCTCGAATTTCTACACACGGTTTGTACTCTCACCGATAAATGGACAGTGTAAAAATACTTTTGAGAAAAAATTATCAGCACGTGTATGGGAGTTCTGGCGACATATTTGGGTTCAGAAACCGAACGAACTCGCCCCCTCGGACAGGTATATGTTGCCAGCGTGGCAATATGTGGTCGCCATGTCTGAGGACGTGACTGCGCTCTTGAAGCGCGCTTACCAAGACGAGATCGAGACGGTGATGAACTACATGACGAACTCCATCGTCCTCGATGGCGTTCGGGCCGAGGAGATTAAAGAGTCGCTCAAGACCGACATTCAGGAGGAACTCACCCACGCCGAGCAAATCGGCAATCGGCTGAAGCAACTCGACGAAAAGCCGCCGGGTTCTGCTGCGTTCGAAGCACGTCAGCACGAACTGCAACCCCCGGAAGACAGTACAGACGTGCTCTCGGTCATCAACGGCGTCCTCGCGGCCGAGGAGGACGCTATCGAGACCTATCGGTCGCTCATCGACGCGGCCGAGGAAGCGAACGACCCCGTCACCGAGGACCTCGCAGTGACGCTCTTGGCGGACGAGGAAGCCCACCGGACCGAATTCCGCGGCTTCAAGAAAGAGTACGAGCGCGAATAACTCACGGCGACGACGAGTAGCGTCCGCCGACTAACTCAACTGTCCGGCCGGCGCTGCTTGCGCGCCCGAACCCCACTTCAGCCAACTCGTATTCGTTACCGAAGCGGAAAACAGAAAACAGCGACAGCGCCCGGTCGCTCAGTCGGCCGACGCGGGCGTCGTTCCCGTGCCCGTCACACCGGCTTTCTCGTCGAGCGCTTCGACGATGAGTTCCGAGATGTCGATGACGTCGAGGTCGTCTTCGTAGCCACCGGTCTTGCGACCGTCTTCGTACATCGTCGCACACATCGGACAGGCGACGACGAACCGCTCGACTGCTCCAGTGGAGCCGGTGTCTTCGAGTGCCTCGCGCAGGCGTTCTTCCGACGGCTTCGACTCTTCTTCGTGGTCTAACCAGAGGCCACCGCCACCGCCACCGCAACAGAACGAGTCGTCGCGGTTGCGTGGCATCTCGGCGAGTTCGACGCCGGTCGCGCGGATGACCTCGCGCGGTGCCTCGTACTCGCCGTTGTACCGGCCGAGGTGACACGGGTCGTGGTAGGTGACGGTCTGTGCGGACAGTTCGGTCCCGGAGAGGCCGAGGCGGCCGTCGTTGACGAGGGTTTCGACCAGTTGGGTGTAGTGGTACACCGGGTAGTCGAACGACTCGTCCATCTCGGGGTACTCGTTTTTGAACGTGTTGTACGAGTGCGGGTCCGTACAGACGATTTTGTCGAAGTCGCAGTCGTCCATCGCGTCGATGTTGTCCTCGACGAGCATCTCGTAGAGACCCTCCTCGCCGACGCGACGCACGTCGTTGCCGTCGTGCTGTTCGTCTTCGTAGAGGATGCCGTAGGAGACGCCCGACTCCTCTAAGATACGAGCCAGCGAGCGAGCGACGGCGCGGTTACGCTCGTCGTACGACGGGTAGTCGCCGACGTACCAGAGGAACTCGACGGACTCCTCGCGAGCGTCCGGCACCTCGAAGTCGAGGTCGTCGGTCCAGTCGGGCCGCTTGCGCTGTGGGTCGCCGAAGGCGTTCCCGTTCTGGAAGATGTTCATCATCGCCTCTTGGACGGGTTCTTGCTGTTGGCCCGTCTCGGTGAGGCGGCGGTTCATCTCGGTGAAGTGCGTGAGATGCTCGATATCGACCGGACAGGCGTCCATACAGGCCATACAGGCCATACAGGACTCCATCGACTCGGCGTCAATGACCGAGGTGCCGCCGTCGGCGACGATGTCGACCGATTCACCGCCCGCATCGAGCGAGTCGCGGTAGGTCTTCAGGTCGAGAATCACGTCGCGCGGGTCGAGGTTGCGGCCGGAGGCCTTCGCCGGACAGGCGTCGGAACAGCGGCCACACTTCGTACACGCGTCGTAGTCGAGAAGCGCCTTCCACGAGAAGTCGTCCTCGGAGACGTAGCCGATTTCGTCCGGCGGCGTGTCGGCCGGCACCTTCGGAAGGCGCAGGCCGGCTTTCTCGTCGGCGGTGACGACGTTCGCAAACGAGGTGAGCATGTGCAGCGGCTTGGCGTAGGGAACCGCCGCGACGAACGCCAACGCGAGCAGCGCGTGGGACCACCAGCCGAACCAGTAGAGCGTCTGTGCCATCTCGGCGTTCATCCCCGCGGTCTGGAAGACGAGCGCGACGAAGTAGCCGACGAAGCTCACCGTCTCGAAGTCGGGGAACTCGGTGCCGACGATGCGAATCGCTTCGATGACGTAACCGCCGACGCCGAGCAGGAAGAGCGTCCAGACGAACGCGTCGTCTTCGAAACTCGTGTGCTTGCCCCAGAGACGCGGGTGGCGGACACCGTAGCGCCGCCAAATCGCCATCCCGACGCCGACGACGAACAAGAGCCCCATGAGGTCCATGACGAAGGAGTACGAGAGGTAGAAGTCACCAACGAAGAAGGAACTCCCCGTCACGCGCCGCCAGATGTCGATGTCGATAGCGATGATTCCGGTTCCGATGAGCAGCGTCAGAAAGCCCCAGAGGATGAACGAGTGCATCACGCCCGCGTAGAAGTCGCGGTCGAACTGCTTCTCGTTCGTGAACACCTCCTTGGTCGCCCGCGCCGTCCGTCCCGGGAGGTCGGACAGCCTATCGAACGGGTCTGGCCCACCGCGAGCGTACCGCACGACACGTTCGTACACCCCGTATAGGAACACGAGGGAGGCGATAACGGCGAGCCCGTAGAAGAGGGCCTCACCCACCGGGCTAATCGTCCAGAAGGTCTCCCGGGTGACCTCCGCTTGTGCCGCAAATACCATAATCAATCACTGAAGAACGAGATGTTAAATCTTGCCACCTTATCGAACTCGCGTCGGCGAGTTTCACAGCGTTCCACGTGTCCGAGGGTTGAAGTCGGTTCAGCGAGTGAACGTTCTCAATAGATGTACGGCCCGTTTTCCCGGCGTCGAGTGTGTCTCGGCGTCGCCGGACTGCTCTCTCTTTCGGGGTGCGCCGGGACGCCCCCCGAGCAGGATGACACGGGGTCGTCGCCGACCGCGACTCGCACTTCCTCGCTACCGGCCGACACGGAGACGCTCACCACTCGGCCCTCGTCGACGCCCAAGCCCTCGTCCCCGTCGACACCGAACCAACCGTCGCCGTCGAAACCACCGTCGGGCCTCGACAGCACGCTGGCCGGTCTCGCCGATGCCGACGATAGAGACGCCTATGCCGACCAGCACGGACTGGACTACCGCGATGGGGCCGTGGCGGTCGTGGTCGAACTCGAACCCGACCGCACGCTCCCCGAATCAGTCGATTTCGAGGCCGAACGGAAGCGCGACCGCCTCGTCTCTGGACGCGTCGCAGTCGACGACCTCACCCCGCTTGCGACACACGAGAACGTCACGCTGGTTCGACCGCCGCAAGCGCCCGCTGCCGATGGGGGTGCTGAATGAACCGTTTGGTTGCGCTCGCCGTCGCCGTCTTACTGCTCGTCGCACCCGTTTCCGGTGCAGCGATGCCAGTACCCGGTGCCGCTGGCGGGGGCGACTCGATATCGGCGGTGTCGGATTCGACGCCAGAACCGACGCAGACCAGCCCGACACAGGATGCGGGTTCGACGAACAACACGACACAGACCACAGATTCGACCAATAACACGACACAGACGAACGCGAGTTCTCCTGCGTCGCCGCCAGCCAAGGACACTGGCCATCCGAACGTCGAAGCCGGACTGCTCGACGACCCGCAATCGTCCGGATTCGTCGCAGAGGGACTCGGAACTGGGCCTGACCGCGTGACGGTCGTCGTCGAAGCGAGGCCGGGGTCGACAACCGCCGCCGCGGCAGCGGTCGGCAACGCTGGCGGTGAGATAGCCATCCGACGCGGCACGCATTTGCAGGTGACGCTCCCGCGGTCGGCCATCCGTGGGTTGGCAGCCTCGCCCGCAATCGACCTCGTCAGAACGCCGCGTCGGCCGACGACGACCGCAATCACGAGCGAGGGACTCGACGAGATGAACGCCTCCGCGCTCCACCAACGGGGGTACACCGGTGAGAACGTCACCGTCGCCGTCATCGACACCTCGTTCGACGTGACGAACGCCGAAATCGCGGGCAACGTCGTCGAACACCACAACTTCTCCAGCGGCGACGCGACGATGGCGAATTCCTCGGGACTACACGGCACTGCCGTCTCCGAACTCGTCGTCGACACCGCACCGAACGTCTCGCTCGCCACCTACAGCGTCGGGACGTACACCGAACTGCTGGCGGCGATAGACCGCGTCGAATCCCGCGGCGACGTGGACGTCGTCGTCATGTCGGTGAGTTGGTTCGGCGTCGAATCGCTCGACGGAACCGGGCCGCTCAGTCAGGAAGTCGAATCTCTCCGGGCGAACGGGACGCTCTGGGTCAACTCGGCGGGGAACTACGGACAGGCCCACCACAACGTCACGTGGTCCGACCCCGACGGCGACGACTTTCTGAACTTCGACGGGAGCGACGAACTCCTCGCACTCGACCTGAACGGCGACCTCGACCTCCGAGTGAACTGGGACGACTGGGACGCGCGCACCGCCGACTACGACGTGTACGTCTACGAGAACGAGACGGCGTTCCAGAACGGCAATCCGATTGCCGGGTCGACGAACACACAGAGCGGGTCGTACCCCCCGACCGAAGTCATCAGAGGTTCCGGGTCGGGAACCATCTACGTCGCCGTCCACCGGGCAGACGCGCCCGGAACCGCCGACTTCGACCTGTTCTTCCTCGGCGACTCGTCGGCCGAGTACGTCACCTCCGCCCGCAGTCTGACGGTTCCGGCGGTCGCCGACGCGACGGTCGCCGTGGGCGCGGTCGACCACGACTCGCTCGCGCTCGAACCGTACTCGTCTCGCGGCCCGACCGTCGATGGCCGCCTGAAGCCCGACCTCGTCGCACCGGACAAAGTGACCACGTCCGCCGACTCGTACTTCGCCGGGACCTCCGCTGCCGCCCCGCACGCTGGTGGGGTCGCCGCGCTCGTCGTCGACGCCGCCGGCGAACCACTGTCCCCCGACGAACTCGAATCGGCGCTCCTCGGGTCGGCGACGAAGCTCTCCGGGTCGGAACCGAACGACCAGACGGGCTACGGGCTGGTCAACGCGACCGGCGCGGTCGAACGACTCTCCGTCAGAACGGTACAGACGTGCCGGGTAATCGACACGCCCGGGCGGTACGTCCTCGACCGGCCGCTCTCCGCCGCTGGCGGCACCTGCCTCGAAATCACCTCCGACGACGTTGTCGTCGAGGGCGACGACCACAGCGTCTCCGGCGATGGGTCGGGAACGGCGCTCTCCATCTCGGGGACCAACGTCACCGTCTCGAACCTCAGCGTCTCGTCGGTCGGAACGGCAGTCTCTCTCGCTTCGGGGGCGAACGCGACGCTCGATTCCGTCTCCACCGACGCGAGCGAAAACTGGACGGTCGAAGCGGCACAGCAGACGAACTACACCGCCTCACTGTCGCTCGCGGGCGACAACGTCTCCGTGGATGCCCGGGCCGTCTCGCTCGAACGGAACGCGAGCCATCCCGCAGTTCCCGCCTCGACGACGCGAGTCGGTGCTCCGCTCTTCGCGCGCTCTGAGTCGGGTGCCGCAACGGCGAATTTCACCGTGACGTACCCCGAGGGAACTGAGAACGAGAGTTCGCTTCGCCTCCACAGACACACTGGAACCGAGTGGACTCCCCTCGCGGGGGCTGTCGATACCGACGCGAACACCGTCACGGCAAATGCGTCTTCGTTCGGCCCGCTGGCGGTGTTCGAACTCTCCGACCCGTTCCTCGCTGCCACGCCGACCGACGTGTCGTTCGGCAGTGTCGACGTCCAGAACTCGTCGTCGACGACCGCCTCGGTACAGAATCTCGGCGGGAGAGACGCGGCAGTTCAGTCGGTCACAGTCACCGGGCCGAACGCCTCGGCGTTCGCGGTGACTGAGGGTCTCCCGGCGACGCTCGCCCCCAGCGCCACTGACTCGCTCACTGTCACGTACACCCCGTCAGCTATCGGGACGCACAACGCTACGCTGGCTATCGAATACAACGGCTCGTCGTCGCCGACGAACCTCTCCCTTTCGGGGTCGGGAGTCGACCAACACGCACCCGTCGTCACGAACGCGACCGGCGAGTCACTCGGGGCGAACGCGTCTCTCGTCGGTCGAACCGGGTCGGTACGCGTTACCGCCGACGTGACCGATTCGGTGTCCGGCGTCGCGTCGGTGACGGCCGACCTCTCGGCGTTCGGCGCTGGCACCGTGTCGCTCGCGCCGAACGAGACGGGGACCTACGTCGCCACTGCGGACGTTGACGAGACGGCCGACGCGAGCGACGGCGCACACGAGATTCGCATTCGGGCGACCGACGCTGCGGGCAACACCAACGAGTCTGTCGCCGGAACTGTCGTCTTGGACGCGACGAACGCGACGCTTGGTGTGGATTCGCCCACGAACCAAACGGCCAACCAGACGACCCTCTCACTGAACGGGACGGCCACCGACGCGACCAGCGGCGTGGCCCACGTCGAGTGGCGACTCGACGGCGGTTCGTGGACTGAACTCACAGAAACCCAGCCGTGGAATACGTCGGTGTCGGGACTCGCAGACGGCACTCACACGCTCGAATTCCGCGTCACTGACAACGCGAGCAACGTCGCACCTGTCGTCGAGCGAACTGTCGTCGTCGACACGGTCGCCCCCGCGCTCGGCGGGGTCTCGGCGAACCGGACGACTGCGGTCGAACCGGGCGGGTCGCTCGCAGTGGACGTCTCGGTCACTGACGCGACCAGCGGCGTGGACCACGTCGAGGCCGGCGGAACCCCACTCACCACGAATCAGACGGGCGCGAGCGGCGTCGTCACGGCTCGCTCCAACCTCGGTGCCACATCCCTCTCGGTCGTCGCACGCGACGCCGCAGGCAACGAGAACCAGACGACGCTCGACTACGATGTCGGGGCGACTGCGACGCTCTCGGCGGCTGGTTCTGGCGTTTTCGCCGCGGACCTCGACGATTCGATGCTTCAACGCGTGCGCGTGAACTCCTCCGACACTGGTGTCTCGGTACGCTACGGAACTGCGCCGACGGCACCTGCGTCAGTGCCCGCCGCGCCCGGTGACGTGGTGGTGGGCTATCCGCAACTCGACACGAATCAGACGGCGGCCGCGGTGTCGAACGCGAGCATCGTCGTGAACGTCTCCGACCAGACGATTTCGTCGGCCTACGCGTTGCCGTCGACAGTCACGGTTTCGCGGTTCGACGGCAGTTCGTGGGTCGATGCGAACGCGACCCTGGTCGAGACGACCGGTGGGAATCGGTCCTACCGAGTGCCGGTTTCGAACAGTTCGGTGCTCGCGGTCCACGCCAGCACGGAGTCCGACGCGCCGAACGTGACCGACTACGCGCCGACCGGAACCGTCGATGCAGGCTCGGTGACGCTCTCGGTCGCCTACGAAGACGGCTACGCTGGCATCGACCCCACCCGCGTCTCGCTTCTGGTCGATGGAACCGACGTGACCGACTCGACCAGCGTCGGCGCCGACGGGGTCTCGTACACGACCGACCTCGGTGCCGGAAGTCACACAGCCGAGATTACGGTCGTCGACCGCGCGGGGAACCAGCGAACCAAATCGTGGTCGTTCGAGACCGAGTCTACTGGCGGGTCGTCGGGGAGTTCGACGGGCGGGTCGGCTGGCAGTAGTTCGACCGGCGGAAGCACAGGCTCGACCGGCGGTGGTCTCGCACCTGCAACGTCACCAACTACGACCTCCACGCCCGCAAATCAGACGACCACCACTCCGAACGCGACGAACACGACGACCGTCAACTCGACTGCGACGAACACGACGACTGCGACGACAGCACCAAGCCCCGAAAACGAGAGGCCGAGCGCAAACGAATCGGCGTCACAGACACAGTTGTCGAACGCATCGGAGACCCAGTCTCCTGCACCCACCGAGGAAGCTGCGGAGTTGACGACGACCGTCACAGATGCTAGCGACGGCGACTCGACAGAGAGTGACGCGCCGGGCTTCGGACTCGTGGCGGCACTCACGGCACTCGTGGTCGTGGGTGTCCTCGCCCGGCGACGCGGGTAGAAGCTCCTTCCCAAGCGAGCCTACAAGAAGACGCTGACGCTGAGGCCGTTCACAGGAAGACGCTGACACCGAGCCCGAGTGCTAACACGAGTGCAGGCGCGTCCAGCCGCGTCAGGCGAATCTCCGGAAGCGTGGGGTTCCACGCGAAGCATCGCGCACGAAGCGCGAGTGCGAGCGCGTCCGCTCGGGCGAACGACCGCCGGAGCCCACCGGCAGCGACGGTGGCGAGGCGCTCGTCAACTCGTCGCTGGTCGCCCAGCCGGGCCTTGTTCGCCTCGCGGACCCGAAGGAGGTCACGGCGAACGACCGGCAGGAACCGGAAGACGAGCGCGACGCCGATACCGAAGGCGACGCCGACCCGACCGGGAACGAGGCGCTGTATCGCCGCGCGCGACTCGCGAACTGCGGTCGTTCTCACGTACGCCGCGGCGACGAAGAACACCAAGAGCACGCGAATACTGGCGAGCGTCGGCGTGACGGCCGCGCTGGGGTCGAACCACGGCGCGCCGAACTGGGCCGCCTCGATGACGGGGCCGAGAAGGAGGAAGGGAATCGCGTAGCGAATCGCGTGGAGAGCCGAGAGTGGGGACGTGTCGGCGGCGTAGAGACTCGCGGCGGCGACGATGCCGAGGACGGTGAGTCCGGTCGGTGTCGTGTGTGCGAGTCCGGCCGCTGCGAAGGAAATCTGCACGGCGAGCTTCGTTCGCGGGTCGAGTCTGTGGGCGAGCGAGTCGCCCGGTTCGTAGGTCAACACGGCGGGCGAACGTCGAGGTCGGGGAGGTCGTCTGCGACCGCCTCGGGAGCGCCGTCGAGGGCGACCCGGCCGTCCGAGAGGACGACCACTCGGTCGGCCAGTTCGCTCACGTCGCGCAGGTCGTGGGTGACGACGATGAGGCTGGTTCCCGACGCGCGCAGGTCGCGGAGACGCGAGAGAACCGACTCGCGGGCGGGTTCGTCGAGGCCGGTAAACGGTTCGTCGAGGACGAGATGGTCTGGCTGCATCGCCAGCGCGCCCGCGATTGCGAGGCGCTCGACTTCGCCACCCGAAAGCGCGTCGACGCGCTCGCTCTCGCGTCCGTCGAGGTTGACGGCGGCGAGTGCGTCGTGGACGCGGCGGTCGATTTCGCCCCGGTCGAGCCCGAGGTTCTCCGGCCCGAAGGCGACGTCAGCACCGATTGTCGCGGCGACCAGTTGGTCCTCTGGGCGCTGAAACACCATCGAGACGGCGGTACGCGCGGCGACGAGGTTTTCGGACACGTCGGAACCGTTGACGTGAACCGTGCCCTCGTCGGGTTCGAGCAGGCCGTTGAAGTGGCGGACGAGCGTCGTCTTGCCGGACCCGTTCGCCCCCGCGAGAATGACGCATTCGCCGTCGTCGATGGTGAGGTCGAGCCCATCGACTGCGGCGGTGTCGCCGTAGCGGTGGACGAGGTCCGCGACCCGTATCATCGGTTAGTTCGCCGCGATTGCGTCGGAGCGGACGATACCGATTGCGGCGGCAATCTTGAACGCCTCGGCGGGGATGAACGCCGCGGCGACGGTCCAGAAGGACGTGACGAGACCGACGCCTTGGACGACGCTGTAGCCGACCGTACCGAACGCGTAGACGACTGCCGTCGCAGCGACCATCGCGCCGACGAGACGGACGGTGCCGACGCGGTAGTCACGGAGCGCGAACCCGCCGTGGACGATGACGCCGGTGATGAACGCGGCGACGGGGAACGACCAGAGGAATCCGCCAGTCGGCCCGACGAGCGCACCGAACCCGGCGGACCCGCCTGCGAAGACCGGCGCACCGATTGCACCGGCGGCGAGGTACAGGACAATCGAGGTGCCGCCCCATACGGGGCCGAGGAAGATACCCGCGAGGAAGACGACGAGCATCTGCATCGTCACCGGAATCGGTGAGATTGGGTTGGGGAACGAGACGTACGCACCAGCACCCATGAGCGCCGCAAACAGGGCCGCACGGGCGACGTTGGCGACGACTTCGTCGCCGACGAGTTCGACCGACTCGTGTTCAGTTGCCATGTCTCTGGCTGTCTCGTAAACTGTGTTTAAGATATCGGTTTACGCGCCTGAGAGTGTCAAACGCACAAGAACTCGGTTCTGTGGCGGTGGCTTCGCTCTCGTCAGTACGATTAAAGGCGCTCGCGGTGCCATACTCTCGATATGGACGACAAGACTGCCGAACTCCGCGATATCTTCGTCGAGACGACCGGGTCGGACACCGTGACAGAGCGGCAGTCCGAATCCCGCGGGTCGCTGGCGAACGTCGACGACCCCGAAACGGTCCGAGAGCGTGTCTCTGAACTCGTCGCGACGATGCGCGAGCGCTACGAGTTCGAGACCGACCTCGGCGACGACGCGCTCGTCAATCTGGTGGTGGGCTACTTCGACGGCGACTCCGACGAGGACCTCGCACTCGAACTCGACGTCTCGCCCGACGCGGTTCGGACCGCCCGCTTCGACCTGCATCTCGTCCGCGACGCTGACCGCGACGCTCCCTTCGAGATGGACCGTCTCGACAAACTCCTCGTCGAGGGTGCGGACGACGAATCGATTGCCGAGGCGCTCGACGTCGACATCGCGCTCGTTCGTGAGTTCCGCCCCGTCGCCGAGGCTGACGTTCGTTCGACGCGTGCGAATCACCGCTTCCGCGACGACTTCGCCGAACTGCTCACCGACGACGACCTCTCGGGGCGACTGGTCGACGAGGCTCGGCGTGACGGCCTCAAAGAGGCCACAGAGGACATCGAGACGGACGTTTCCTTCTAAACGTATTCTGCCGAACGTCTCTTTCTCGGCCGACGACGAAGGTTCTTAACCGATTGGGAACATACCCATCTTCGATGTCGCAGGCCCCTCAAAACCGAGAACTCACAGAGCGGTTCATCCAGTTCTACCGCAACTACTATCGGGAGGAAATCGGAGACCTGGCACAGCAGTACCCGAAAGAAAAGCGCTCTCTGTACATCGATTACGACGACCTGTACAACTTCGACCCGGAACTCGCCGACGACTACGTCACGAAACCCGGGCAGTATCAGGAGTACGCCGAGGAAGCCCTGCGACTGTTCGACCTGCCCGCGGACGTCAAACTCGGACAGGCACACGTCCGGATGCGAAACCTCCCCGACACCATCGACATCCGCAACATCCGGGTCAACGACGACCACATCGGGACGCTCATCGCCGTCCAAGGAATCGTCCGCAAGGCGACCGACGTGCGCCCGAAGATTACCGAGGCGGCCTTCGAATGCCAGCGCTGTGGGACGATGAGTTACATCCCGCAGGGCGACGGCGGGTTCCAGGAACCCCACGAGTGTCAGGGCTGTGAACGACAAGGGCCGTTCCGCATCGAGTTCGACCAGTCGAACTTCGTCGACTCTCAGAAACTACGCGTCCAAGAATCCCCCGAGGGCCTGCGCGGGGGCGAGACGCCACAGAGTATCGACATCAATCTCGCCGACGACGTGACCGGGAAAGTCACCGCCGGCGACCACGTCACCGTCGTCGGCATCCTCCACATCGAACAACAAACCTCTGGAAACGAGAAGACGCCCGTCTTCGACTACTACATGGAGGGCATCGCGCTCTCTATCGAAGACGAGGAGTTCGAGGACATGGAGATTACCGACGACGACGTGGCCGAAATCGTCGAACTCTCGAACGAACCCAACATCTACGAGAAGATGGTCGATTCCGTGGCGCCGGCCATCTACGGCTACGAACAGGAGAAACTCGCCATGATTCTCCAACTGTTCTCGGGTGTCACCAAACATCTCCCCGACGGGTCGCGGATTCGCGGCGACCTGCACATGTTGTTGATAGGGGACCCCGGAACTGGCAAATCGCAGATGTTATCATATATCCGACATATTGCGCCACGCTCCGTCTACACCTCGGGTAAGGGTTCCTCGTCTGCAGGTCTCTGTGTGACTGGTGACACTCGAATCCACACCGAAGACGGATTCCGAGAAATCGAAACTGTCGCACTCGACGAACACCCCAAACCAGTATCAGAGGAGACGAGCGCGGGGAAACAGGTGGGAATACAGACGTTCGATAGGAACGCGGGCGAGATGACCGAGCGACAATCCTCTCACGTCTGGCGTATGCCGAAAAAGCCGTGCCGACGCATCGAGACCGCACACGGAAAGACGCTCACAGCGTCCGAAAACACGCCTGTTCTGACGTGTGGAAAACAGGGTATCGAGTGGGTCGATATCTCGGACATTGAGCCGGGACAGTTTGTTGCAGTCCCGAAGTATGGTGAACTCGAACGTTCTGAAGTTCCTGTTCGAGACTTCCTCGAACTGACGACCGAGAAGGTGAAACTCTCTGAGGAGTCTATCGAACTCGTTCGAGACGAACTATGTGGGCGGTTCGGCCACCTACGGGCCGCAGCAGCCGCGCTCGACCTCTCAGAGGACTTCGTATACGATTCCCTCCGGAACCGTCACATACCTCTCTCGAAACTCGATAGGATGCTTGATGCTGTCGAACTGACCCGTGACGCCATAGACTTCGACCGCGTAATGATCCGTCACGGGGACAGTATCACTGTTCCGGAGACGTTCGACGAGGACCTCATGTACCTCCTCGGGCTTGTCTTCGGCGATGGTGATATCTCTCTCGACCGGCGTGGCGGTAACCGTGGACTGGTCCGGATTTCGAACAGTGACGAGGCGCTGTTAGAACGAGCGAAAGCGATCTTTGCCGACAAGTTCGACAAACATCCGGAGATTGAGCGTCAGTCCGGGCGGGTACCGTGTATCAGGGTGAGCAGTGCGACGATTGCACGGCTCTTCGCAAACGCCGGAATGGAAACGCCAAAGGTCGATCTGGAACTCGCACCCGAACTGACGACGGCGGCGCACGCTGACGCATTCCTCCGGGGGTTGATGGATGCTGACGGCTCCGTTTCGGTCCGTGAAAACGGCGGATCGAGCATTCTCATTTCTACTATCAGCGAACCGCTTGCCGAGCAAGTGCAGCTGATGCTGGAGACGTACGGTATTCGTGCGCGTCGACGTGAGCGCGACCGGCGTGGAACGTCTGAGCTTGCGAACGGTCACACAATCGAATCGAAGCACGTCCAGCACTTCCTGGAGATGTATGGTTCGAACATCGAGCGGTATGCCGACGAGATTGGATTCGATGTCGAAGCCAAACAACAAGCGCTTGATAAAATCACGAACGCCGCGCGGCGACGAGAGGAAACGATTCCTGTCGGCTCAGCATTGGTCGCAACTGATGGTGCGGGCGGTGCATATCATACGAACGTCTCTCGTGGCGATAATCCGGGGCGTGGACGTTCGAAAGAGATTCTCGAGAATGTCGACCTCGGGGATGCGGAATCTGCTATTCGTGAGGCGGTCGATGCCGACCTCCGGTGGGACCGCGTCGTCGATTCGGCGGCTGTCGGTGAGCGGGAAGTGTTTGACTTGACAGTCCCCGAAACACACAATTTCGTTGGCAACGGTATCGTGACCCACAACACCGCCGCCGCCGTCCGCGACGATTTCGGCGACGGCCAGCAGTGGACGCTCGAAGCGGGTGCGCTCGTCCTCGCCGACAAGGGAATTGCGGCAGTCGACGAACTGGATAAAATGAGGAGCGAAGACCGCTCTGCGATGCACGAGGGCCTCGAACAACAGCAGATTTCGGTCTCTAAGGCGGGTATCAACGCGACGCTCAAGTCACGGTGTTCGCTTCTCGGCGCGGCGAACCCGAAGTACGGTCGATTCGACCAGTACGAACCAATCGGTGAGCAAATCGACCTCGAACCGGCGCTCATCTCCCGATTCGACCTCATCTTCACGGTCACAGACGACCCCGACCCCGACACCGACGCCGAACTCGCAGAACACATCATCAAGACGAACTACGCAGGGGAGTTGAACACCCAGCGGACGAACGTCGCGAACTCCGAGTTCACCGAAGAGCAGGTCAACTCCGTCACGGACGAAGTCGCACCCGACATCGACGCCGAACTCCTTCGGAAGTACATCGCCTACTCCAAGCGGACCTGCTACCCGACGCTGACCGAGGAAGCCAAGAACATCATCCGCGACTTCTACGTCGACTTCCGCGCCCGCGGGGCTGACGAGGACGCACCGGTGCCCGTCACGGCCCGGAAACTCGAAGCGCTCGTTCGGCTCTCGGAGGCCTCGGCGCGTGTCCGTCTGTCGGACAAAGTGACCGCCGAAGACGCAGAGCGCGTCACCGGCATCGTCGAGTCGTGTCTACGCGATATCGGGATGGACCCCGAGACGGGCGAGTTCGACGCCGACATCGTCGAGACGGGACGTTCGAAGACCCAGCGCGACCGTATCAAGAACCTCCTCGAACTCATCCGCAACATGCAAGAAGAGTACGAAGAGGGTGCGCCACACGAAGAGGTCGTCGAGCGCGCCAACGCCGAGTTGAACATGGACGAAAAGACGGTCGGCGACCAACTGGAGAAACTCAAGATGAAAGGCGATATCTACGAACCGCGCGGCGACGTCTACCGGGCGACGTAGACCGACGCACCGATTCGAGAGGCAGGCCACGCCCCGTGCGCGGTGCCCAACCGAGCCACGAACGTGTAACTCTGGTCGGGTAGTGAACCGACGAACTTAGTGGAGAGTGAAGCGATGGGACAGACGACCTAATGGACCGAATCTCCGCTATCCGGAACATCGAGGACGCCATTCGCGACTTCGAGTCGGGCGAGGCCGACCTCGCAAGCACGGAACGACGTGTCGTGACCGTCCTCCGGACGTTCGCGACGGAGTTCGAGACAGACACCGGTGAAGCCGCCCTCGATGCGTGGAAGGCCGTCGGCGACGAGCGAGCGGAAGGAATCGTCGTCCTCGCGGCGACCGAGTCCGAAGCAGCCACGCGAGTCCGTGACCTCCTCGCTGAAGCCGCGGAGTCGGCCGACAGCATCGACTTCGCTGTCGAACGCGTCTGAACCCCCGTTCAGCGCCACTTCTCTGCGGCCGGTGTCGAACGATTTTTCTCCCGACTCCGTGACCCATCGCGCGTGCTGTTGGTCGTGACATACTCGAAGGCGGCACGGACGACGCTCCGCAACATCTGTCGAACCCACGACGAGACTGTCGTTCGTCGGTTCGGGCGGGCCGCACTCTTCGAGGAGACGGAGTTGGGTGCGTTCCTCGCGTTGCGGCTGCAAGCAAAACACGGCGCGGACGTGCAACTCGAACAGACGGAACCGTTCAACGAATTCGAAGCCGTTTCCGAGCCAGTTCGCGAGGCTGCTAGCGCGTACGAGAACCGCGAGTCGCCGTCGACCCCCTATCGGAAATTCGCGTCGGGAACCGACCACCCGTCTCCCGACCAGATGCGCGACCGGGAGTTATGAAGGCTCGACTGCCGGACGGGACGACGATTCAGGGTCGGGGAATCGACCTCTCTGCGTTCGATATCGACGCCGACAGCGTGGTCGATTCGATTCGATGTTCGACAGCCGACCAGCGCGGACTCCACATCGACTGTCCCGACCCGGGACCGGGCCACGACCGACTCGCTGTGGTTCCGCTCCCGAGTTTCTCACGTTCGCACGCCCTCGCTGCTGCCGGGCGCTCTCGTGGACTGACGACGCCTGTCGACGACGAACTCGACCGAATCGAGACGCGGCTTGCCGATATCGAATCGGACACGGACACCGACGAGTCGCTCGAAGCGCTTCGAGCGGCCCGTCGTCGTCTCGCGACGGCCGGGGCGGACGAGGACCGTCTCAGGGAGCGGGTGGCGACGCTCCGCGGGCAGTTGAACGCCCACCGCGACGCCGATGACGAGGATGCGGCCGCAGCGGTCAAAACCGAACTCGTCGAGACGACGACGAAACTCTCCGAAGTATCGACAGAGCGCATCGCGGCCGAACAGCGGCTTTCGACCCTCGAACAGGACGCGCGGCGCTCACGAGACACTCGCGAAGAGCGCCTCCGCCTGCAGGACGCGCTGGACAATCGCCGCCGCGAGGCCAGGCAGTACCTCGCCGACACACTCGAAGCCGAGTTCGAGAGCGCGGTTCGAGAACTCCACAAACGAGGTGCTGACGTGGCCGACTCCCGAGCAGAACACGTCGTACCCACGCTCGCCGCAGTCAAACTCGCCGACTTCTGTGCGCCGGTCGTTCTGACGGCGCGCTTTTTCTCCGACGCCTCGACTGCCGCACAGGTGCTCGATACGCCGGTTATTCGAGTTTAACTGCACAGTCTCACGTGAATGGCCGTTGCGGGCATCGATTTATATACGAAAAGGCGGCCATCCCCGTCATGGATTTCGACGTCGACGTGTCTGTCGCCGACGCCGTGGCGCTCGTCACGGTTCGATTCGACAACACCACACCCGTCGACCAGCGGGTCAGACTGCGGAACCGCCTCGATGGACCGGTGTTGCCGCCGCGTCGGTCGGGCGTTCCCGAAGACGGATGGGACGAAACCGGGTTCGAGGGCGTCGTTCCCGCTGATTCGACGCTCGCAGTTGGCTACGCCTGTGCGATAGACGCCAGTGGAGACGACGGCAGTTCGCTCACACCCGAAGACGTGGTTTCGGTCGACGTTCTCGGCCGCGACGACTCGGAAGCGATTTCACAGCAGGCCTCACCCGAAGACGCGATTCGTGAACTCGGGCCGTGTCGCCCGCCTGCTGACGTCGTTCCCGCGCCGCAGCCAACGCCGACTGAGGTCGCAGGGGAATCTGAAGTCGAATCGGAGTCTGACGCTGGAGCTGAACTCTCCCGCGAAACCGCGTCGGTCGACACGGCTGCCGAAGCCGAGCGTGCTACAGGCCCGGTCGAATTCCCGACCGACGAGGAGGTTGCGGCCGCAGTCGAGTCGGAGACACCATCTGTGGAGGTGTCGGAGCCGCGGTCTGATTCGCCTGCCGACGACACTGAGGTGACCCACTCGGCTATCGACGACGCTGAGGTGACCCACCCGACTACCGACGACACTGAGGCCCACCCGACTACCGACGACGTTGGGTCGTTCCTCACGGCCGCCGAGCGTCGAATCGAACTCGCCGAGCGCCTCGACGGCGCGTCCGTCGAAACGGCGGCGACTGCACTGGCGTCGAGCGATGTGGACGCGTCAGCCCTCTCGTCGCTCGCCACAGACCGTGACGAACTTCGCCGACTCGCTGCCCGCGCGACTGCGCTCGCCGACCGCGCGGCGGATGCCGACCCAGACACGGACGCACTGCGGAGGTTGACGTGATTCTCGCCGTCGTCTCGGGCAAAGGCGGAGTCGGCAAGTCCACGCTGTCGTTCGAGTTGGCTGCGGAACTGGATGCTGTCGTCGTCGACGCCGACCTCGGCATGGCGAACCTGCCGTACGCCCCCGGTCCAGACCTCCACGACGTGCTGGCTGGCCGTGCAGACCCGGTGGAAGCTGTTCGAGATAGTTCGTCGGTGTCGATACTCCCGTGTGGGCGGACGCTCGCCGGTGCCCGCGCCGCCGACGTTCGCCGTCTCGCAGACACGCTCCGCGCGGTCGAGGCCGCCTACGGCGATGTCGTGGTCGATTGTCCGGCCGGGATGCGCGCCGACGCAGGCGTGCCGCTCGCGGTCGCCGACGCATGTCTCCTCGTCGCGTCGCCGAAACGCTACGCGCTGGCCGACGCGGTTCGGACGCGCGAACTCGCTCGCGAACTCGACTGTGGACTCGCTGCGGTCGCTGTCAACCGCGTCGTCGACGACCCACCAGTGGACGCTTTCGCCGACGTACTCGGCGCTCCGACGACGGCGATTCCCGCCGACCCACGGCTCGCAGCAGCAATCGAGGAGTTCGACCCGGCGGTCCTCGATGCGCCGAACAGTCTCGTCAGTACTCGGATTCGAGAGCTCGCTGCTTCGGTGTCGACCTGTCGGCGCTGAGGAGAAGTGCTGTTTTCCAGTCGCGTGTATCGAGCGATGTGGCTACTCGCGGCGTGCTTCGAACCGTTCAGTCACGGAGTGCGACGTACGTCTTTCGAAGGGTAACGGGCGTCACGTCCGCAACGTCGGCGGCGTCGGCTTGCGTGCAGTCTGCGCCAACGTCGCGCGCGGCGGTGTAGAGACACGCCGCAGCGACGCCGCAGGGGTTCTTCCCGGCGACGATACCGTCCTCGCGTGCGTCCGCGACGTATTCGCGGGCGCGGCGCTCCACGTCGCGGTCGAGGTCGAGTTTCGTCGCGAAGCGCGGGATGTACTCGGTCGGGTCCGTCGGAGCGACCGGGAGGCCGAGGTCGCGGTTGAGCGCTCGGTAGGCGGCGTGGTGCTCGGATTCGGTCGCCTTGGCGACGTCGCAGACTTCCTCGACGCTGCGTGCGATACCAGCGACGCGACAGGCGGCGTAGACGCAGGCGGCCGCGAAGCCTTCGAGCGAGCGTCCGCGCAGGAGGTCTTCGTTCTGTGCGGACTCGAAGAGCGCACACGCCTGCTCGCGGATGTGGTTCGGAAGCGACAGCGCGCTCGTGAGACGACGAATCTCGGTGAAGGCGTACACCTGATTGCGCTCGCGCTTCGACGAGATGCGGGCGCGGTTGTGCTGACGGCGCAGGCGGGCGAACTGGCGGCGCTTGCGCCCCTTGATACGCGTCGAACGACCGATTTCGGTCGAGAGGCCGCGGTCGTGGCGGGACCGAGTCAGTGGTGCGCCCGTGCGAGCGGGGTTTCGGTCGTCGTCGGCGAACGAGCGCCATTCGGGACCGTGGTCGATGCGGTACTCCGAGACGACCAGTCCGCAGTCGCCGCAGACCGTTTCGCCGGCTTCGACGCCGAGGTGTCCATCGCATTCGGGGCAACCCTGGGTGGAACGTGCTTCACTCATCACAATTGAAAATCGGGCTCGAAGGAGTATTTAAACACGGGACAAACCGCCCCTAAATCGGTGATTTAGTCGAAGGTAACGTACCGGTTATCGGTACGCTCAGCTATCTATTCTGATACCAAGTGGTAACGCTTTTGTTCTGAAACGCGAGAGCATGGACCGATGGGGTTGTCGGACATAGCTGCGACACTGGAGACAACGACGACTGAACAGCGCTCGCGCCACGTCCCGACTGTGGACGATACCGATGTTTCACTCCGTACGCGATTCGAGACGCACGCGGACGCGCTCCCCTGCGCGCCCGCAGAAGCGGAGAGGGTTGTCGAGGCATACGGGTCGGGCACGACTGTCGGAGACAGTGCGCGTGCTGCCGGCGTCGCTCCGGTGACTGCGGCCAAGGTCCTACATCGCTGTGGCGAAGCGGGTGTAAACCCCCTCGCGCCCGAAGCGCGACGAATCGTCCGCGACTGGCTCGACGGACAACTGTCGCGCGCCGACGCGCTCGCACTCACTCGTGCGGACGAGTCGGAGTTCGCCCTGGCGACGTATCTCGAGACACACGACCCCATCGACCCCCTCGTCGAAGCCGTCGAGGGCGCGCTGACCGACCACGGAGATGCCTCCGTGGCGAAGCGCGACTCACTGGCCGAAACCATGAGTTCGGTCACCGACTTGCAGTTCTAGCGGGACACAAACGCCTCCCCCCCACCACCTCCCGTTTTCGCACGCTGAGCCGTCGCTCTCGCAGTCGCTTCCCGCCCAGCACAGCTATCTTCTCAGGTTTCTAACCACTCCTCATGGACGACACAACGAAGGCTAACTCGACGGTCTGGCCCGGTGGGTCCCCCCATATCGGAGAGTCTGCCGAGCGGTCACGGACGATTACCTCCGAGGACATCGAGCGCTTCTCGGAACTGAGCGGCGACTACAATCCGCTTCACTACGACGAGACGGTTGCTGAGAAGACGAAATTCGGCGAAATCGTCGTCCAGGGCGGCGTCACGACTTCGATTCTCAACGCCCTCGTCGCCGAAGACCTCCCCGGTCCGGGGTCGGTGTTTCTGAACGTCAACTGGGATTTCACCGCGCCGGTCCGCCCCGGCGACACGATAGTCGGTCGCATCGAAGTGACTGCGGTCCGGGACGACAAGCCAATCACCGAACTCCTGACGACGGTCACCCGCGACGACGGGACTCGCGCCCTCGACGGGACGGCACTCTGTTACACGATGCCGATAGCGGACGCTGACTAGTGTTTCTCGCGCGCTGTGTGTCCTGCGACGGCTGATTCGCCGCCTCAGTTTCTCACGAATTCGCCGACCGACGACAACACGCCCCCGGAGTCGAGCGCGTCCGAGACGTCGACGTCGAACAGGACCGACGCCACACCCGCGACACTCGCGGCGAGGTCGGTGTCGTCTCGCCACGCTGGCGCGTCGGCGACGCGTCCGGATTCGGTTTCGGGCACGACTACATCGGCGTCGTCGAGCGCGTCGAACGTCGAAATCACGGCGTCCACGTCGGCACTGACGTCTGCCGCGCGTGCTGTCAACCGGCCGACTGCGTCCGCACCGCGGTCGGTCGCCGGTGCCACGAGCGCCACGCGGTCGCACGTCGTCGCCGCGGCGACAGTCGGATTCGATGCGAGCAATGGGGCGTCCACGAGCACGTGGTCGAACTCGGTGGTAGCGTCTTCGATTCGCCCCTCGAACGCCTGTGCCGCGCCGGTGGTCATCGCCCGCGCGAAGCGCTCGAACGGCGCATCGGCGGGACAAGCAGCGACTCGGCCGTCGGTGTCGGTATCGACGTCGACGAGTCCGGAACCGAGCGGTTCGTCCGCGGCGTCGGTCAAAAGCGCCGTCGCGTCGGGTGAGAGGTCGCCCGCGACGTAATCTGAGAGTCCCTGTGTGGCGAACGCCGCGTCGAGGATGGCCACGTCGCGGCCGTCAGAAGCCAGTGCCGTGGCGAGTTCGAACGTGAGTCGCGTCGTGCCAGCGCCGCCGGTTGCGCCGACGAGCGCCGCGGTGGTTGGAACGGTCATACCGCGACTGGCCCGGTTTTCGGATTAATACCTTCGGTCGGGTGGGTGAATCTGTGGATGGTAGATAGTGGTAGTGAGTTCTCCGCTGGTTTGGTGGGTGTGTTTTCGGCTGGTTCGATGGCGCTATTCCGCGGGCATCGATTGCTCTCTTCCGCCCACGTCGGGCTCGGTACACGCCCGATAGAAACACACCTTGTAGGTACGAGCAATGAGCGACGTGATGGTTGCCGCGACGGCGACGATGGCAATCTCTCCCGGGCCCAACGCGGATTGACTCGCGGTAATCGCGGCACCGACGCTCGTCGCACTGTCGAAGACGACCACCCACATGACTGGCAGGTCGATAACACCGGTCACGGCAGTTGCGACGACGGCGTACCCGAGAACGCTCCGGAGGTTCCCGAGGACGAAATTGATGCTGCGACTAATCGACCCGCCCGCGGTGCGTCCATCGAAGACGATAGCGGTGTCGTAGAACCGAAACAGGAACAAGAGCACGAAGAACGCCACACTGGCCGCGCCGACAACGGCGAACTCAGTCGTCGTGAGCGAGGCTGTTCCATTCAGTATCGCATTGCCACGTTCGAAGCCAACGTATCCGAAGGCGCTCCCCATCAAGACGACTCCGAGAAAGACCGTGAGAATCCCGAGGAGAAACGCGGCACCGAGCAGGCTGACGTAGTATCGCTGGGCAGCACGAACCACCCCGAGGTCACGACTCGACCTGGGACGTGCCCCGTCGATGACCGTATAGAGCGCACCGACGAGTGCGGGGGCGAGCAGAAACTGTAGCAGCGTCCCGATAGTCCCGGTTAGCTGGGATGCTTGACTGACACCGCCGAGAACGCCGAAGACGACCGCGAACGCGGCGATGGCAGGTGTCCGGCGAAGGACGCGAAGTGACGTACAAAACGATTGGAGGGCTGTCACGAATGGTGACTCGCGGAGCGGCCTCTTATGAATTCTCATCGACACCTTTTGCTCGCCTGTCGATTGAAAAGAGCCGCGTCTCGGGTGCTGTCAGTTCGAGATGGCCGTTTCGATGTCGTCCAGCTCTTCGTCGGAGAGGTCGGGTCGCGTTCCGCCGACAGCGTGGATGGGGCTGCCGCCGTCGCCGTCGAATCGCGGGACGATGTGGACGTGGACGTGTTCGACTTCCTGTCCGGCGGCCGGGCCGTTGTTGACGCCGACGTTCGTCGCATCGGCGTCTACCGCGTCTTCGACGCGCGGGACGAGTTCGTCCACGGTTCGCCAGAGGTCCGCCGAAATCTCCTCGGGCAGGTCGTCGAGGCGGGCGTAGTGGTCCTTCGGCACGACGAGCGTGTGCCCCGGCGCGAGGGGGTTCACGTCGAGGAACGCCAGCGAGTGTTCGGTCTCGTGGACGATTCGGCCGTGGACGTCCTTCGCAGCGATGGCGCAGAAGATGCAGTCGGACATGAGTGAGGTGTCGGGTGGTGTGGAAAAGAAAGTTCCCACCGATTATTCTGTGAGTGTCGTATCGGCGGTTGATTCGTCAGCGTCATCGCTGGGAACAGAGTCAGTCGTCGTCGCCTCGCTTGCTCGTTCACTCACTCACTCACTCGCTCCGCCTCCTCGGACTTCGCGTCGGCGGCACCCCGCCGGAACTGCGCTGCGGCCTTCGAGACGCCGCGTTTGAGTGACCCAGCGACGAACTCGATACCCTTCAAAATCGGGCGAGCGACGAGTTCGATAATCAGGTCTGCGATGATTTCACCGAGCATCTTATTTCAGACTTATTGACACGAGTTTGTGATGAGCTTTGGGCTTCGACTCAGGGAAGCAACCGCGCCAACTCGTCGAAATACTCGTCTAACTCGTAGCCGACTCGGGACAGCCACACGTCGCGGTAGGCGGGGTGGAGAAGCGGGACGATAGTATAGCCGAATCGCTCGCTCTCGATTGGTTCGAGGACGGTTTCGAGAAAGCCGCCGAGCGTCCGGTCGTCCAAGGAGAAGACGCTCTCAGTGGCGTGGCGACCAGTCGGAATCACCACGTCCGGGTCGATGGTTTCGAGTTCGGTGACGAGGTGGTCCAGACAGTTGGCTTTCTCGTCGGCGCTGGGTGCGCGATTCGACCCCTCGCCGTCTGCGGGGAAGCACTTCACGGCGTTCGTGTAGAAGACGCCCTCGTCGTAGCCGACGGTGGCCATCGTCTCGCGGATTCGGCGACCGGAGTGTTGGGCGGTGTAGGACATCCCGGTCCAGTTGCCGCCTTGCCAGCGCTCTGCGTCCGGATTTCCCGCACCGGGGGCCTCACCGACGACCACGACTGTTGCATCCGCCGGGCCGACACCCCACGAGATTCGGTTGCGACACTCGACGAGCGCCGGACAGCGGGTGCAGTCGCTCTCGACGACGAGTTTGTTTTCCGGGTCCGGAAATTTCGGGTCGGCCATCTACGCCCTCTCCATTTCGACCATCTACTCGGTGAGCGGGAGCACGATGCCGAAGATGATGGGCGAAAACAGCGCCAGCGCGATGCCGAGCCACTCCGCGTCGAAAAAGAGCGTGCGCTCCCATCCGGGGATGTGGCCGTTTCCGCTCAGTGCGAGCGCGACTTTCGCGCCAATCGCGCCGAACAGGAAGAGTGCGAGTCCGAGTCCGAAGCCAGCTTTCGCCAATCGGGGATAGTCGAGTTTTCCGTAGCGTCCCATAGCAAACCGAGGTCGGGGAGCGAAGAAAATCGTTGCGAGAGAGTGTGTGATACGTTAGCGTCGGAGAACGTCGGCGACGACCGGCGCGACAGAGACCGAACTCACGTCGCGCTCGATAGTGTCGGTGCCGACGACGCGCTCGATACCGGCGCGGCAGAGCTTCGTGCGGGCGTTGCGGGCGAGAAGCGGGTGGACCGTCGCACAGAAGACGCGACGTGCGCCGCCGTCGGCGAGGACGGACACGGCTTCGCTCATGGTCGACCCGGTGGCGATGATGTCGTCGGTGATGACCACGTCGCGACCCTCGAAGTCGGCGTCGCTCGGTGTGATTTCGACGTCGGTCCCGGAGTGGCGCACCTTCTCGAAGTAGTCGGTCTCACCCCCGCCGTAGGCGTCGCAGACGGTCTCTGCAATCTCGATTGCGCCCGCGTCGGGCGAGAGGAAAAGCGGGTCGTCGAGGTTCGGAAGCGGGTCGGCGAGTTGCCCGGCGGCGTCGACGATGTCCACGGGAACGTCGAAGAAGTCGGCGACGGCGTCTTCGTGGGGATTGACGAGGACGACGCGGTCCGTGGTCGTACTCACGGCGCGGGCGACGGCGCGGGCGGAGATGGGGTGGCCGACTTCGAACGCCTTGTCCTGTCGGGCGTAGCCCATGTACGGGATGACCGTCGTGACTTCGGTGGCTCCGGCCTCGCGGACAGCGTCCTGAAGCTGGAGGAGTTCGATGTAGGCGTCGTTGCTGACGGTGCTGGCGACGATTGTCGCGGTGTCGGCGTCGAAACCGGGGACTGCCGCGAGCGTCTCGCCGTCCGGGAATCGGTCGTACTCGACGGCCGCGAGCGACTCGCCGAGTTCGTCGGCGAGGGCGGCCGTGAGGGCCTGTGAGGATGCGCCGGGTACGAGCATACTCGTCCGTCTCTCGTGGGGGGTAAAACCGCTTTTCGTTGCGCGTAGGCGTGTCAGCGTACTGCGATGCCCACGGTGTCCAACCCGAGGACCTGCGTCCGCCAGTCGGACTCGGTCGTCCGCAAGCAGAGCGACCCCGCATCAGTCACCGCGTAAGTCGTCCCCGCGTCGTGTGCGACCCCAATCACCGTCTCGTCCAGCGGAATCGGGTCGGCGACCCACGCGCCGTCTTCGAGCGACACGACGCCCGCTGACCCGGCTGCGTGGGCGCGGCCGTCGGGCATCGACGCGACGACGTTCGTCGGGTCCTCGAACTCCGACATCCAGCCGTTTCCGAGCCGGTAGAGTCCCGATTCTGCTGCGGCGTAGGCCGTCCCCTCCGCCCCGCCGAGACGACCTGCTGGGTCGGAGATGTCGGCCACGTCCGGCAGACCGACGTGAGTCAGTTCGCCGTCGGTGATTCGGTAGACACCGTCGTCTGCGGCGACGAGACTCCCGTCGATAGTTTGTACTCCCTCGGCGGTTCCGATGTCGGTCCAGCCTTCGTCGTCGAATCGGGCGATACGACCGGTCTCGTCGGCGGCGACGACGCGGTTCTGGTGGAAGCCGACGGTCGTGGCCGGGCCGAAGTCGAGTTCGTGGTAGTCGTCGTTCTGAAGTAAGAGCACGTCCTCGGCGGTCGCGATTGCGACTTCGCCCGGCGACCCGGCGATGTCCCGCGGGTCGCACTGGTGGTCGATTCGGAACCCGCCGACGAGGTCGTCCGAGACGTCCACGCTCACGACGCCGACGCTCGCGGCGACGTAGGCGGTCTTCTTCCCCGACTGGTCCGCGTACACGCGCTTTTCGTCTATCGAGAGGTCGAAATCAGCCATCCGTTGGGGGGAGGTTCGATGCGACGTTCGGAAAGGATTGTGGTCGTTCTCGGGGGGCAGTGATGGGATTTCGATGGCCCGTTCGTTAGAGAAACTCCCTGACCTCCGAGTACCACATGTCGTGGTAATCGACTTCGTCGAGGGCGTCGGCGATGTCGACGGCGATGACGTGCCAACAGCGCTCACCTTCGTCGGGGTCGAGGTTGTAAATCGAGTCCTTGCAGGTACAGCCGCGGCCTTCGACCACGTACTCGTCGTCGAAGCCGACGACCACGTCGAAGTCGCGGTAGCGCTTCACGCGCCGCTCTGAGACGGCCTCGATGGCCTGAATCCCGCGGTCGCCGTGGGCGTCCGCGATGGCCTGCACGATTGGGGGCGAGAGACTGCCCGCGTCCGCGAGCGCCGCTCGCCAGTCCTCGACCGTGTCCACGTCGTCGTGTTGGCGGGTGGCAGTCAAAACGCATTCGGTGCCAGCGGGGCGGCGGCATCGATTCGTATCGCAGTGCGCTGCGGTACGTCGTAGTGCATCGCAATCGGTTTCCCCGCACGGGGGTGAACGCAGTAGTATGTACGTCAGCGAGGGAGGCGTCGAAATCGAGGTCCCCGGTGCTCGGGACGGGGCGTCCGAAGGGGCCGGCGACGACGTCTTCTACAACCCGACACAGGAGTTGAATCGGGACGTCACGGTGGCGGTCCTCCGGGCCTTCCGCGAGCGTGAACCCCGCGCCGAGTCGTATCTCGACGCGATGGCCGCCTCCGGGATTCGAGGCGTCCGCGCCGCCGCCGAGGGCTACGACGTGACCTGCGCCGACCTCGACGCCGACGCGGTCGAACTCGCTCAGTCGAACCTCGACCACAACGACTTCGACGGCGAGGCGGTCCACCGCAACGCCAACGCCCTCATGTACGACGAAGTGTTCGACGTGGTCGACCTCGACCCGTTCGGCACGCCCATCCCCTTCGCCGACCCCGCGTTCGCCAACACCCGCGACCTCGTCTGTGTCACGGCCACTGACACTGCACCCCTCTGCGGTGCCCACCAGAAAAGCGGCATCCGAAAGTACGGCTGTGTCCCGCAGAACACCGACTACCACCCCGAGATGGGCCTGCGTGTCCTCGTCGGTTCGATGGTCCGAACCGCCGCCCGCTACGACAAGGCCGCCGTTCCGATTCTCTCGCACGCGACGCGCCACTACGCGCGGACCTACCTCGAACTCGACGAGCGAGCGACGAAAGCCGACGAACTCCTCGGTTCGACCGGGTTCGTCTACCACTGCGAGGACTGCCTCCACCGCGAACACGAACACTCCCTCGTCGCCCACCCGCCCGAGGAGTGCGCCAACTGCGGGTCGACGCGCATCCTCGAAGCCGGTCCGATTTGGCTCGGCCCCGTCTCCGAGGCCGACTTCGTCGAGTCCGTCCGCGACGAGGTGACAGACGACTTCGGCAGCGCCAAGCGCGCCCGCGGCATGCTCGACACACTCGCCACCGAACTCGACACGCCGACGCACTTCGACCAACACCGCCTCTGCAAACTCTGGGGCCGCTCTGCCTCGAAGATGGAGGAGTTCCTCGCGACGCTCCGAGACGCCGGGTTCGACGCGACGCCCGCCCACTACCACGGCACCGCGTTCAAGACCGACGCGACGGTCGCAGAGATTCGTGACGCGACCGCCGAACTCGACCCCGAAGCTTGAGCCGTCGCCGAATAGTTCGACACATCCGGACTAGTTTCTTCCCGCTCCGCGTCGTTTTCACAGCGCGTGAGCGCGCAGACTCGGTCCTTCGTTTCGGTTGTCCGGGCTATCGTCGAGATGATTCAGGAGAAAGAACTGAGCTTTCTCGCGGCGAGTATCTCGTACTACGCGCTCGTCTCACTCGTTCCTCTTCTCGTGTTGGCCGCTGTCTTGGCGACATTTGTTGGCGGTGAGGCGCTGCAAACGCAACTCCAGGACCTCGTCAATCAGTATCTCGTCCCGACCGGACAGGGCCTCGTCGAAGAGGCGCTTTCAGACCGAACCGGTCAGGGGAGTATCGGACTGGTGAGTTTCGGCCTCACCCTTTGGGGGGCGTTGAAACTCTTCCGCGGCCTCGACATCGCCTTCTCTCGCATCTATGGGTCCGAAACCGGCGGGATTCTCGACCAACTCCGCGACGGAACCGTCGCACTCGTCAGTATCGGCCTCGGAACCATTGGTGTCGCTGCGCTAACTGCTCTCCTCGCGCTGTTGCCGATTCCCTCCCTGCAACTGCTTTCACCAGTGATTCTGCTTCTCACGCTCTGTGTGGCATTCTTTCCGCTTTACTACGTCTTTCCCGACATGGACTTTGCGCCACGGGAGGCGGTCCCGGGGACCATCTTCGCGGCTATCGGATGGACGCTTCTCGGCGTCGTCTTCGGCTTCTACGCGACCGTCGCGGGCTCGTCGGTGGCCGGTGCGCTCGGGTCGATTCTGTTGCTCGTGACGTGGTTCTACCTCTCGGGCATCATCCTCTTGACGGGGGCGGTCGTCAACGCCGTGCTCGCCGGTGTGGACGATGCGGAACCGACCGACCCGCCGGGGGAACCCGGCGACCGGGACCGGCAGCTACAACATACGGGAGTTCGACATGGCGGTCGTACGGATATGAGCGACGACCGAGGAGACACCGATGGCCCGCAAACGGGTGACGACGCTGGCGACGAGAGTCGCGCCAGTACCTCCGTCTCCCCGCAGGGTGCCCCCGACATCGAGGAGTTAGAAGCGCGCGTCGAGGAACTCCGCGCCGACCTCGACACGTTCGAGGCCGACGTACAAGACCGGACGGTCGAAAAGCCGAAGCTCGAAGCAGAGCTCAAGCGATACGTCCGGCGACGAGTCCGTCGCGGCAAAGCCCGCGGATGGGGGCCGTATCTCGTGCTCCTCTACGGCGTGGTCCTCACGCTCGGCGCGTTCTACTACCTCCAGTCGGACCTCATCGCGGTCGTCGCTATGCTCATTATCTTCCTGTCGACGCTGGGGCTGTACGTCCTCTTTGTCATCTTCGGTCTCGGACTGAGCGCGCTCGGCGTCCCGGGACGCGCGGTCGACGCGGTTCGCGAACGCCGAAGCTAACCGATGTTCTTGCAGACACGCGGCTTTGGTGAGACGGTGCTCGCGGACGCCCCAGATATCGTCGTCTTTCTGTTCGGGCTTCTCACCCAGCTCGGCGACCAGTGGTTCTTCTTCCTCGTGTTCACGTCGCTGTACTGGCTTGCTCGCCCTCGTATCTCGGAGCGCCCGCGACGAGTCGCAGCCTCGTTCGTCGCCCTCGCGTTCATCTCTCTGTCGCTGGTGACGGCGCTCAAAGTCGGCTTCGCGCTCCCCCGCCCGCCGACGGCCGACATCGCTTCGGCACCGAACTGGCCCGCCCCGTTCGCGGACCTGTACGTCTCGTTTACGACTGACGACGGCTTCGGGTTCCCAAGCGGGCACGCACTCGGGACCACGGTCGTCTACGGGGCCGCCGCGCTCCTTCTGGACGCGTGGGACCGACGGCGACGCGTCCTCGCTGCCGCGGCTATCGTCGCAACAGTCGCGCTCTCCCGCGTCGTCATCGGGGTTCACTACGGTGTCGACGTCGTCGTCGGCGTGCTCCTCGGACTCGTCGTGTTGAAAACCGTCTTCACCGTCGCCGCCGCAGACGACGCCCCCGGCCACCTCGACCCGACGCGACTGTTCGCACTCGCGGTCGGGCTCGGTGTCGTCGCTTTCGCAGTGGTCGTCGCGAGCGGGGCGTCGCACCACGCGGCAAACGCGTCTGCCGCCCTCGGTGGGTCTATCGGCGGCCTCGTCGGCTGGTCCCGGCTTTCTGACCACGAGTCGCTGCCGACACTGTCGCTTCCGGCTGCATTCGTGTCACTCCTCGGCGCGGGCGCGCTCTGGGTCGCTGCCGACGCGCTTCAGGTAGTGCCAATCGCGATTCTCGCGACCGGAACTGTCGTCGCGTTCATCCTCGTCGCGCCGTGGATACAGGACCGACTGAGCGGCGACGCGGCGACTGGGCGGTCTGTCGAACGGTAGTCGAAACGGGAGCCGATTTAGGACGCGAGCCGGGCGGCGAAGAACGTCCACGGGTCGTCGTCATCGTCTCCTGTCTCTTCTCCATCTCCCTCGTCCGGGTTCAACGTCTCTGTCGCGCCCCACGTGTCAGTAACGTCGAACCCGGCGTTCTGTAGTTGCGTGCGCGTCTCGTCCGCACCGGCGATGTTCCACTCCATCCGAACACCGCTTTCGAGCCAGTCGGGATTCTCGCCAGCCCATTCGTCCGACCCTTCACACAGGAGGACGTGGCCACCGGGCCGAAGGACCCGGGCGAACTCGTCGATGACCGTCTGGTGGTCGTCCATCGGAACGTGAATCAGCGACCAGTAGGCGACGACGGCATCGAAGGTGTTCGATTCGAACGGGAGTGTCGTCATATCTCCCTGCAGAACTGGTGCGTCGGGGACGTTCTCGGCGGCCCGAGACAACTGCCCGCGAGAGAAGTCAAGTCCAACCGGGTCCGCTTCGGACGCCAACCGAGACAGAATCGGTGTTCCCTGCCCACAGCCTGCGTCGAGTACGCGAGGTGACACAGAGAGCGAGTCGAGAAACTCCGCGAGAATGTCTGTTCCGTCTCCGTCTCCAGTGCGCTGTTCGGCGTACACTGGAGCCAAGTCGTCGTATCCCCGACGAACGTCGTCTTTGTTCACTCTCACTGCCCACTGGTGGCTCTCGATGTTGTAAGTGTCTTGTGCTATTCTGAGAACAAATTAAGCGACTATCTGCCCGGCTCTGCCGCTCTCGGTGCTGGAGTCCGAAAGAGAGAGACCGCTGAGAGTGCGTCGGGCTTAGAACTTTTCGAGGTAGCGGTCGAGTTCCCACTCGGAGACGGAGACGAGGTAGTCCTGGAACTCCTCGCGCTTCGCTTCGATGAACTTCTCGGTGACGTGGTCGCCGAGTGCGCTCTGGATGACTTCGTCCTCTTCGAGGGCGTCGACGGCCGCGCCGAGGTCCTTCGGGAGCGTCTCGATGCCGTACTCTTCGCGCTTCTGCTCGTCGAACTCGTAGATGTTCTCGCGGACCGGGTCGGGGCAGTCGAGACCGCGCTCGATGCCGTCGAGACCGGCGTGGATGAGCGCCGCGAGAGCGAGGTACGGGTTACAGGACGGGTCGGGGAAGCGAGCCTCGATACGCGAGGCGGCCGGCGTGCGGGCGGCCGGCTTGCGGATGAGCGCCGAGCGGTTGCGGTCGGACCACGCGATGTAGACCGGCGCTTCGTAGCCGGGGACGAGGCGCTTGTAGGAGTTCACCGTCGGGTTGGCGACGGCCGTCACGGCAGGCGCGTGTTCGAGGATACCGGCGGTGAACTGCTTGGCGGTCTCGCTCAGGTCGAACTCGTCGGCACCGTCGTGGAACGCGTTCTCGCCGTCCTTGAACAGCGAGATGTGCGTGTGCATCCCCGAGCCGTTGATGCGGGCGATGGGCTTGGGCATGAAGGTCGCGTGGAGGTCGTGTTCGGCCGCGATGGCGCGAACGACGGAACGGAAGGTTGCGACGTTGTCGGCCGTCGAGAGGGCGTCGTCGTACGTGAAGTTAATCTCGTGCTGACCTTCGGCGACTTCGTGGTGCGAGGCTTCGATGTCGAAGCCCATGCTTTCGAGGCCGTAGATGATGTCACGGCGCACGTCCGACGCGAGGTCCTTCGGCGCGAGGTCGAAGTAGCCACCGGCGTCGTTGGTCTTCGTCGTCGCGCGGCCTTCGTCGTCTTCTTCGAAGAGGAAGAACTCCGGTTCGGGTGCCGCGTTGATGTCGTAGCCCATCTCTTCGGCGCGGGCGATAGCGCGCTTGAGAACGCCGCGCGGGTCGCCGCTGAACGGCTCACCTGTGGACGTGTTGAACACGTCACAGATGAGGCGGGCGGCTGCGCTGTTTTCTTTCTTCCGCCACGGCAGGATGGCGAACGTGGACGGGTCGGGTTCGAGGCGCATGTCCGACTCCTGAATACGGACGAAGCCGTCGATGGACGACCCGTCGAAGTAGATGCCTTCCGTGAACGCTTTCTCCGCCTGGGACGCCGGAATCGAGACGTTCTTCACCGTGCCGAGAATGTCGGTGAACTGGAGGCGGAGGAAGTCGACGTTCTTCTCTTCGATTTCGTCGACGACTGCCTGTGCTTCGGCGCTCAGGCCGCCGTCGGTGACTGCATTGTCTTCCGTCATTTTCCTGGACACACGAGTGGAACACCCGGAGTATAAAGACCTTTCCGCTTAATGCAATTCCCCGGTGTTCGCTGTAGAATTGGATATTCGTAAAATTCTAATGCCCCCGGACGGTTTCTCAATGTAATGACGTACGAAAACCTCGACGCCAAACTCATCAACGCACTACTCGGTGACGGTCGCGCGAGCCTGCGAAGCCTCGCCGAAGAACTCGACGTGTCGGTCACGACCGTCTCGAATCACCTTCGCGACCTCGAAGACGAGGGTGTCATCGAGGGGTACACACCGCGCGTGAACTACGACGCACTCGGCTACGACGTCACTGCCGTCATCCAACTGAAAGTCGAGGGGTCGGCCCTCCCCGACATCACAGAGCGTCTGCAGTCCGAAAAGCAGATGATTTCGGTCTACGAGGTCACCGGTGACTACGACATCATCGCTATCGGGAAGTTCCGCGACACCGACGGCATGAACACGCAAATCAAGAAGCTGCTCACCGACGCCGACATCCGCGAGTCCAACACCTCGGTCGTCCTCAACGCCGTCACCGAAAACGAGCAGTTCGAACTCGACATCGAAGAGTAGAGACTCGGACGCCACTCGGTTTTACGGTTATTCCGACCCTATCGAGCACTCCCGAGTCTCTACAGACGGAAGGGCAGTGTTTCGACTGGAGAATACCAGACGAGAGCGCCTGTGAGACGCCCGTCTGACGGATGGCACACACGATAGCTGTTGGTACATTGAAAGGGTAGTGTTTCGACTGGAGACCGATAGACTGCGGTGACTTGCGGGGGCAGGTGCGCGGAGATGAAGTTCCACCTTTTTGCGACTGTCACTCCGTTCCGGTCGCAAAAACCTGGAGGGAAAAAGACCGCTGGGCGGTTCCTCTGCTCAGAAGCCGTCTTCGAACACGAAGGTCCCGTTGCGCTGGACGACTTCCCCATCGACTTCGATGCGCGATTCTTCGGACATGTCGACAATCATATCGACGTGTTCGGCGCTCTCGTTGACTTCGTTGTCGTCGCCGACCGTCTCGGGGTAGGCCGACCCGACGGCCATGTGGACGGTGTCGCCCATCTTCTCGTCGAACAGCATGTTGTAGCTAAAGCGGTCGATGCTGCGGTTCATGCCGATGCCGAGTTCGCCGAGGTAGCGCGCGCCCTCGTCGGTGTCGAACACGCCGTCGAGAACCTCTTCGTTGCGCTCGGCGGAGTACTCGACGACCTCGCCGTCTTCGAAGGTGACGCGGACGCCCGAGACCTCGCGGCCCTGCCGGTACAGGGGCAGGTCGAAGTAGACCTCGCCGTTGACCGACTCCTTCACGGGCGCGGTGAACACCTCGCCGCCGGGGAGGTTGTGCTCGCCCTTGTCGTTGATGGTGGTGTTGCCCGCGACGCTCATGGTCACGTCCGTCTCGTCGCCCGAGACGATGCGCACCTCTTCGGCGTCGTCCATAATCTCGACCATCTGCGCCTGCAGTTCCTCCTGTTTCTCCCAGTCGAGGCTGACGGCGTCGTAGACGAAGTTCTCGTACTCCTCGGTGCTCATGCCGGCGAGTTGGGCGCTGCCTTTCGCGGGGTACTGCGTGAGACACCAGCGCTTCGAGAGCGCTTCCTTCTGAATCGGCTGGTAGGCCCGTCGCCACGCGGCGTTGACCTCGGGGTCCACGTCGCTCATCTCCGTCGCGTTCTCTTCGGCGCGGACGTTGATGAGCACGTCCGCCTCCTCGAAGAGCGCGAGTTGGTGCGACGGCGTCTCGAACTTCTCGCCGTCCGAGGCGCGGAGGTACGCGCGGTCGAATCGGGAGTTGCTGTCGGTGGTGACGACGTACGCTCCGCGCTCGCCGACGAGCTCGCAGATGGCGGTCACGAGGTCCTCGGCGACTGGGGGTGCAGAGACGACGACGTTGTCGCCTTCCTCGACGCGAGTCGAGTGGTCGACGATAGTCTGAGCGTGTTCGCGGATGCGTGGGTCCATACCGCGACGTGCGTCTTCGCACACCAAACACATTTCGAAGCGCAACTATTGCCGATGCAGTGACGCCGCCGGAGTGACCCCCGTTTATTTCTCACTCGGGGCGGTCTCTTCGTGCGATGATAGACCTTCGCAGCGATACGGTCACACTCCCCTCTGACGAGATGCGCGCGGCCGCGAAAGACGCCGAGGTCGGCGACGACGTCTATGGCGGCGACCCGACGGTGAACGAACTCGAAGCGCGCGCCGCCGAACTGGTTGGTAAGGAGGCCGCGCTGTTCGTCCCCTCCGGCACGATGGGCAACCAAATCGCCGCCCGCGTTCACACAGACCCCGGACAGGAAGCACTCGTCGATACCGAAGCCCACGTCTACAAGTGGGAGGTCGGCGGCTTCGCCGAACTGTCGAATCTGCAAATCCGCGCTTTCGACGCCGGCGAGCGGGCCGCTCCGACGCCCGAGCAGGTACGCGAGCACGCACGCGAAGAATCCCTCCACGTCGCTGGCACGGGGCTGCTCTGTCTCGAAAACACGCACAACGCTCGCGGCGGTATCGCAATCCCGAAAGCCGACATCGACGCGGCGGCCGAGGCGGCCCACGACCTCGACGTTCCGGTTCACCTCGACGGTGCCCGCCTGTTCAACGCCTGTGTCGCGCTCGACGAGGACCCCGCGGCGATGGTCGAGCACGTCGATACCGTGATGTTCTGTCTCTCGAAGGGTCTCGGCGCGCCCGTCGGGTCGATTCTCGCCGGTCCCGAGGCGTTCGTAGAACAGGCCGTTCGCGTTCGAAAGCAGTTCGGCGGCGGCATGCGACAGGCCGGACTCATCGCCGCACCCGGACTCGTCGCCCTCGACAACGTCGAGCGCCTCGCCGACGACCACCAGAACGCCCGCATCCTCGCCGAAGGTCTCGACGATATCTCCGGGCTGTCGGTCCCGACGCCGGACACGAACATCGTCGTCGTCGATTCCGAGGGCGCTGGACTCACTGCCGAGGAGTTCGTCGGCCTGTGCGACGACGCGGGCGTCCTCGGCGGGACGTTCGGTGAGTACCACACGCGCTTTACCACGAACCTGAACGTGTCGCGCGCGGAGGTCAAAGAAGCAGTCGAGCGAGTTGCGAAGGCAGTGCAGTCGAAGTAGGCTGTCGTCCCGCTAGAACGCCAGTCCGACGACGAGCCACAGTACACCGCCGAGGGCGAGCGCGCCGCCCAACGCCTTCGCTAATACGCGCTGGAGTTGTTCGGCTTTCTCTGGCGAGTCCTTCCACTTCTGCGGCGGAACTACGTTCCGTACCGACATCGGATTTCTGTACATGTAGCCGCCGGCGGCGATGAACATGAGCGGGGGAACGAGTAGTGTGAGGTCCATCTACAGCTCGGGTTCGATGTAGACGAAGTGGACGCGGTCGTCTTCGGACTTGAGCGTCTCTTCGATTTCGGTGATGTAGTCGTCTATCTCTTCGGTGCCGAGACTCGAATCGAAGCTCACGTCGAGCGTGACGAGTAGCTTCTCCGCCCCGACGTAGGACGCCCTGAACTTGTCGACGTGGGAGACCATCGGATGGTCTCGAACGAGTTTGCGAAGGCGCTGTTCGTCTCGCGTCGGCACGCTCTCGCCGATGAGGAGGCGCTTGTTCTCCCACGCGAGCGCGATTGCGAAGCCCATGAGCATAATCCCGATGAGGAGCGCGGTGGCAGCGTCGTACATCTCGTTGCCCGTGTATTCGGTCAGCCCGATGCCGATGAGGGCGAGCACCGCGCCACCGAGGGCGACGGCATCTTCGGTGAACGCAGTCAGCGTCGTCACGTCGCTGGTCTCGCGGAACGCCTGCACCAAGCCGTCCCACTCGTACTCGTTTATCTGGCGGCGGAGTTCGGCGTTCGCCTTCACGAAGGCGTACGTCTCGAAGACGATGGCACCGACGAGGATGGCGGCGTTGACCCAGACTGGGCGAACTTCCATCCCGAAGAGGAGAACTGCCTCGCCAGCGCCACCGTGGCCGGGGTGCATCAGGGCGTTGTAGCCGTGTTTCGCAGATTCCCAGCCGGCGATGCCGAAGAGCATCACCGAGACGAGAAACGAGTAGAAGAACTGCGCTTTGCCGAAGCCGAACGGGTGTGATTGGGTCGCCTTGCGCCCACTGTATCGGATTCCGATGAGGAGGAACACCTGATTCCCCGTGTCCGAGATGGAGTGGTACGTCTCCGAGAGCATGGAGGGACTCCCGGTCGCGAGAAACCCGAGGAATTTGAGAATGGCGATGGCCCCGTTCGCAAAGAGGGCCGCGACGACGACTGACGTGCTGCCTGCCATATCGTGGGGCACTCTGCCCGCCCGGATAGTGTTTCCGTCGTCGACACGACCGAATCCGCGCCGCGGTCGGTAGGTTTCAATGCCCCCGTTGCATAGGTCGCCACATGCTCGTCGTCCTCTCCGACACCCACAGCACAGCCGGTCATCGACTCTCTGGCCCTGTCCTCGACGCGGTCCACGACGCCGACCTCGTCGTCCACGCCGGGGACTTCATGCGCGAGTCGGTCCTCGACGACTTCCTCGACGAGACGAATCGGTTCCTCGGCGTCTACGGAAACAACGACGACGCGGGGATTCGCGACCGAATTCCCAACGCTCGAAACTTCACGTACGGCGGCGTCGAGTTTGCGATGACGCACACGCGACGCGGCGGCGGTACCGCGCTCTCACTGTTCGGACGCGAACGCGGTGCTGACGCAGTCATCTTCGGTCACAGCCACCGACCGACGGTCGATACTGGCGGCGACGTTGCGCTTCTCAACCCGGGGAGCCACGCCCAACCCCGGGGCCACCGCGAGGCGTTCGCGGAGTTGGAAGAACTCCCTGATGGCGGACTGCGCGGTCGATTGGTTGCGACTGACGGCGACGTATTCGAGACGTTCAGGATTCTCCCGCGGGACTGAGTGTGTGACTTCCCTCTCCATCGAGGACCGACAGGAGGGGCGTCAGCAGGGAGGTTCTGAGGGGGCCGAAAGAATCAGCGGGGGCAGGGCTTGCTTGGGGGGCTGTTCGAGGCCACGTTTGGAGGACGACGGGGGGCAGGGGCACGGAACTGGGGAGGGTGGATTCACCCGTCGTCGGGGACCGAACGCAGCCTCTACCCAACCAATAGTGTGGTGAGATGAAATACACTCCGTAGGCTAAAAGAGGTGTTTTAGCTACGCAGCAGGCCGAGCGTCACCCACGCGACGAGGACCGTCAGCCCTCCGAGGAAGAACAACGCGCCCGGCGAGAGCGACCCAATCGTATCTGCGACTCCCGACGACGCAGTCGTGAGTTCGACCGCCGTGTCCGTGACGTACTGGGTCGTCGTCACCGTCTCGGTCGCTGCCGTCTCGGTCGCGGCCGGTTCCGCGGTCGGCATCGGCGTCGACGTCGCTGTCTCGGTCGGAGCACTGGTCGCAGTCTCGACGGCTGTCTCAGTCGCTTCCTCGGTTGCAGTTCGGGTCGCGTCCTCGGTCACGGTTTGGGTCCCCTCGTCACCCGCCGTCCACGTCGCCTCGTCAGTCGTCGTCGCCTCCGAGATTCCGACATCGCCGCCATCGGACGTCGTCGTCGACTCGGTTCCTATCGTATCCGACTGTCCACTCGTCGTGGTGGCGTTTGCTCCGTCGTATTCTGTGGTCGTCGAGGCGTTGCCCGTACTGACGGCACCGTCACCGCCGCCGCCGTCTCCGCCGCTTGCGCTACTTCCCATCGCAAACGGCGTAATTGGGCCTGTTCTGGCGAGACGGTTGACGACTGCCGCACCGATACCGAGGACGCCGACGCCGCCGATGAGACGCGAGAGCGCGCTCTTGAGGCCTTTCGTCTCTTCGTCGCGCCCGGCGACGACGACGAGGGCGCGGTCCGAGGGGGCGTAGACGTTCATCTCGCGGCCTTTCTCGGAGTAGCGCGTGCCGGTGACTTCGATGAGCCCCGCGTCCGAGAGATTCCCGAGGTGGTACTGGACGTTCTGGAGCGACGTATCGACTTCCGTCGCGAGGTCGGAGGGTGTCGCGGGCGACTCGTGGAGTGCAGAGAGCATCGACCGAGCGGTAGACGAGGAGATAGCGCCGAGAAAGTCGTCTGCCTCCTCGCTGTCGAGGCCGATGACCCGTGGGTCGCGTTCTTCCCGGTCGTCGTCCGAGCCACCGGAAAGGGAGGGAATGAGGTCGGCCATCTGTTCGCCGTACTCACCTGTCACGTATGAGTGTTGATGTTCTTGCAGGACGACACGCCGAAATTGCTATACTTCGGGGACTCGGAGACGTGCCACATGACTGGTCTTCTGGTCGTTGACGGCATCGTCGACTTTCTGGCGGGCGACCCCGTCTTCACGGGCCTGCTCGTCTTGATGCTGCTTTTCGTCTTCTTCGCGTATCTCCTCGTTCGACGGACCCTCTTGGGCCTGCGCGAGGGATACGACGACGCCCGGAAGCGGTAGGATGTCCCACAATACTCCCTCGCGTAACCGAGGTGTTCGTCTGTGGTAGCTATCGGCGCAGCCGGGACGTTCGTCGTCGCAGCACTCGCGAGTCTGTTCATGGCGTGGGCCATCGGCGCAGGGTCGTCGGGGTCGACGCCGTTTGCCCCGGCTGTCGGCGCGAACGCAATCTCCGTGATGCGCGCGGGCTTTATCGTCGGCCTCCTCGGATTCGGCGGTGCGATTCTCCAAGGTGCGAACGTCACCAACGCCGTCGGAAACGAACTCATCGGCGGCGTCACGCTGACGGCACCCGCCGCGGTCGTGGCACTGCTCACGGCTGCCGTGCTCGTCGCGCTCGGCGTCTTTGCGGGCTACCCAATCGCGACGGCGTTCACCGTGACCGGTGCTGTCGTCGGCGTCGGTCTCGCGATGGGCGGCACTCCAGCGTGGCCCAAGTACCAACAAATCGCCACTCTGTGGGTGCTTACGCCGTTCGTCGGCGGGAGTGCAGCATACGCCACCGCCCGCGGCCTGCGCGCCGAACGCATCTCCGAGGTGTGGGCCGTGCCAGCCCTCGCGGGTCTCGTCGGCGTTCTCGTCGCGAACATGGAGTTCGCTGCGTTCGCTGGCCCCGGCGAATCAGCCTCGATTGCGCGACTCGCGGCTCGCTCGCTGGTCGTCAGTGCAGGTGTCGGTACCGAGACACTCTGGTTTGTCGCCTCTATGCTCGCGGTCGGTCTCGTCGCTGCCGCGGTCGTCGGACGGTGGGTCACAGTCGACGTCGCGTCGGGACAGCAGCGATTCCTGCTCGTCCTCGGTGGACTCGTCGCGTTCTCTGCCGGCGGGTCGCAGGTCGGTCTCGCCATCGGGCCGCTCGTCCCGCTTCTCGACGTTGTGACTGTCCCGCTCCCGGCGCTTCTCGTCGGCGGCGGACTCGGTCTGCTCGCCGGGTCGTGGACGGGCGCGCCGCGGATGATTAAGGCGCTCGCGCAGGACTACTCCTCGCTCGGGCCGCGCCGCTCTATCGCCGCGATGATTCCCTCGTTCGCCATCGCACAGACGGCGGTCGCCCTCGGCGTCCCCGTCTCGTTCAACGAAATCATCGTCAGCGCCATCATCGGTTCCGGATACGCCGCGAGCGGTGCTGGCGTCTCCGGGCGGAAGATGCTCTACACCGTCCTCGCATGGATTGGGTCGCTACTCCTCGCGTTCACCCTCAGCTACGGCGGGTTTACGCTCGTGTCGAGCGTACTCTCTGTGTGACTGTTCGCGCCCTCCGCACCGCACTCGCGACACTCGTTGCTGCTCTGTGGGCCGTCTTCGGCGTCTACCACGTCGCGATGGCTGTCGTCACTGGCCTCTCGATTCGTGGGGTTACGTTCGGAAGCGTCGGTCTCGGAGCGTTCGCCCTCTCGGTTCTCTTCTGGAGACGGTCGCGGCGGCTCACCACGGGAACCGAGACGCGACAGGAGTTGGTCGTGCTCGCGGTGGCGTCGCTGGCGCTGATACTCGTTTCGTTCACGCTCCTCGGGTGAAAACAGAGTCGAAGGCGGCTCAGGCGTCGGTCTCGACTTCCGCCTCTTCTTCGTCGTCGATGTCGTCGGCGTCGTCTGTGCCGCCGACGTTGGTCTGGATGCGCGCTTTCATGATGCGCGTGTTGTCCACCTGCTCGATGCGGATGACGATGTCGTCGTAGGTTATCTCTTCGCCCTCTTCGACGAGACGACCGGCGCGGTTGAAGATGAAGCCGGCGAGCGTCTCGAACTCCTCGCCCTCGGGGAGTTCGATTCCGAGAATCTCGTTGACCTCGTCGATGTTGACCTCGCCGCGGACCAGGAAGGTATCGTCGTCGACCTCTTCGAACGGCTCTTCTTCGTCGCCTTCGAGGATGTCGCCGACGATTTCTTCGACCATGTCTTCGAGCGTGATGAGACCCTCTGTGGTCCCGAACTCGTCGATGACGATGACCATCTGCATTCGGGTGTCCTGCATCTCGGCCATCAGTTCGTCGACGTTCTTCGACTCGGGGACGTGGAGCGTCGGCGAGACGATGTCGGCGAGGCTGATGCCGCGCTCGCCGTAGTACTTCTCGCGGACGAGGTTACGGATGTTGACGATGCCGATGACGTTGTCGAGGTTGCCGTCGTAGACGGGCACGCGCTCGTGGTCGGCCTGGACGCAGGTTTCGATGGCCTCGTCGATGGTCGCGTCCTTGGAGACGGCGGTCATGTCCAGTCGCGGGGTCATGACCTCCTTGGCAATCGTCGAGTTAAAGCGGAAGATGCGGTCGAGCATCTCGCGCTCTTCTTCCTCGATGACGCCCTCGCGCTCGCCCGTCTCGATGAGGTTCTGAATCTCGTCGCGGGTGACGTACGTCGTCTCGATGGCCGTCTGGCCACCGGTGACTTTGTTGATAACCCGAGTCAGGTAGTCGAAGAAGACGACGAGTGGCAACAGCAGCAACTCGGCGTACTTCAAGGGGCGTGCGATGCGGAGCGACCACGACTCGGTGTTTTCGACCGCGTAGGACTTCGGCGCGCTCTCGCCGAACAGCAGGACGATTGCCGTGATACCGAACGTCGCGATGGCGACAGCTTCGCCCTGCTGGAAGCCGACGAACACCAAGAGCCCGGTCGAGATGGACGACATCGCGATGTTGGCGATGTTGTTTCCGACCAGGATGGTCACGAGGAGGCGGTGTGGGTCGTCTTTCAGCGCTTTCACCCGTTTTGCACCGGGGACTCCCTCTTCGACCATCGAGTCGACACGGTGTTTCGCCAGCGAGAACATCGCAATCTCGGATGAAGAGAAGAACGCCGAGAGTCCGATGAGCACGATAATTGCAGCCACTCCGAGGGCAGTGATTACGTCGTCGCCAACCGGGAGGTTCGAGACCTGTGCGGCCGCGAGTATCGTGGCTGGAAATATTGGTAGCAGCGGCAAACCCATGTAACTACAAAGTCTTGCATGGCACCGAAATTAAGAGTTGCCCTCGGACGCATCGGCAGTCGGCACCGGGAAACGACATTCACCCACCGAGAGACGGCATTGCGGCCCAGATACCCGGGAGCGAAGCCCTTAGGATGGAAACTTCCTAACGACCCCCCATGTCCGACGACCAGCCGGCGATTACGCTGTATCGGTTGCAGGCGTGTCCGTTCTGCGAGCGCGTCGTTCGCGTTCTCGAAGAAAAAGGACTGAACTACCAATCGCGATTCGTCGAACCGATGCACTCCGACCGCGACGTAGTCAAGCGAATCTCCGGCAAGCGAACCGTCCCTGCCATCGTCGACGAGAACACCGGCGTCACGATGTCTGAGTCGGCGAACATCGTCGAGTACCTCGAAAACTCCTACGAGGGGGCCGCATAATGGTCGATTTCGAGGTCGTCGAACTCCCCGACCACGACGCGCCCGCCGTCGGCGACACCGCGCCGGACTTCACCCGCCCGCTCGTCGAGGACGAATACTGGGAGGACGCCTCCCTGTCGGACCTGACCGACGACGGTCCCGTTCTCCTCGTCTTCCACACCATGGACGGCGCGTTCCCCGCGACGTACATCTGGAACAACCTCCGCGACCGCGGCGTCCCCGACGACGTGCAGGCGGTCGGCGTCTCCATCTCGTCGCCCTACGAGCACAAGACCTTCCTCGCGGAACGCGAGGTCGACGCTCGATTCTTCTCGGACCCCGCCGCAGGCATCGCCACCGAATACGGCATCGAAAACGACCTCGACGACATGGCCGGCATCACCGAACATCGACCCGCGGTCTTCCTCCTCGACGAGTCGCGCGAGATACAGTATCGCTGGGTCGCCGAAGCGTGGCCGGACTTCCCGGACTACGACGATGTCGCTGCGGCTGTCTCGGACCTGTAGCAGACGCTGCCTGTCCGAGACGCCCACACGCCACGAATACCGGCTTTCGTCACCCTTTTTCTCACCTCCCGCTTCGATTCAGCTATGAGTGACGACGCGCCGACCACCGACGACGTTCACCGAGCGGCCGCCGCTATCCGTGACGGCGACGCGGTGGTCTATCCGACAGAAACAGTCTACGGAATGGGTGCCGACGCCACCTCGCCCGAGGCCGTCGAACGCGTCTTCGACATCAAGGGCCGCGACCGCGACAAACCGCTCTCGGCCGGCTTCCCGGACGTCGACTCCGCACTCGACTACGTCGAAGTGACCGACCACGAGGAAGCGTTCATGCGTCGGTTCCTTCCCGGCCCGGTGACTGTCGTCGTCGAACGCCGCGAGAGCCTGCCGGACGTCCTCGTCTCCGGTCGCGACCGCGTCGGCGTCCGCGTCCCCGACCACGACCTCGCGCTCGAACTCTTCCGCGCGGCCGAAACACCCGTGACGGCCACGAGTGCGAACCTCTCCGGCGCGGGGAGTATCACGAATCCGTCGCAACTCCCCGACGAAATTCTCGACGCCGTCGCGGCCGTCCTCGACGGCGGCACGACACCCGGCACCGAGAGTACGGTCGTCGACCCCGGACAGGGAATCGTCCACCGTCGCGGCGCGATGGCCGACGATATCGAAGCGTGGTTGGAAACCCACGCATAGGGCCTGTCGCTACAGTCCCAGTAACGACTTCAACGACCGCGTTTTCACCCCGCATTCGGTCCGGTAGGAACACCCGTCGCACTTCGCCGAATCTCGGAGGCGCGGCGGGACGAAGTCGAGTTCGCGCGCGACGCGAAGCGCACGCCGGTAGGCCGCTTTGTTTCTCGTGGTCAGGGTGACCGTCCTGACGACACCGACTGCCGGATACTCTACGATGGCTCGCGGCGCCTCGGCCTCGCGCTCCCACGCCAGCGCCTTTGCGAGCGCGACTGCTCTCACGCGCTGCGGTTCCCAGACGCCCTGTTCTGGAGGTGTTCCAGGTGACACGAACGACGGAATCGGTGGGTCGCCGACGAGTTTGTGCGCGATGCCGCGGCAGTCCTTTCCCGTGAGGAGGACGTCGCGGGCGACCGGCTCCGTCAGTGCCTCCCACTCGTCTCGGTTCCGTAGCTCTCGGAGGTTCGTGCGGTAGTCCTCCGGGGACGTCGCGAGTGGTTGCGTCGTGAGTTCGTCGGCACTCGCCTCGACCAGCGTTGGATACTCGAAGGCGAGTGCTCGAATCGCGTCGACCGACGATGGCGGCTCTCGCGTCTCTTCGCGGCGGGCGTAGTACAGTTGCCGCGGGCAGTAGGCGGCGCGGGCGAGGTCCGACGCGGCGACCAGCGACGACATGGCGCGTCTGGCCGCGCTTTCGTATTTATGTGTTCGCCGCCCTAGACATACCGACATGGCATCGACGTCCGTCCGCTCGTGGGTTCGGATGACGCGCCCCGAACTGGCCGTGTTCGTCTCCGGGGTCACCAGCATGGGACTGGAGATTCTCGCCGGGCGGATGGTCGCCCCCGAGTTCGGAAGCAGCATCTACACGTGGGGGAGCATCATCGGCGTCTTCCTCGCCGCGTTGAGCCTCGGCTACCACCGAGGCGGCCAGCGCGCGTCCAACGCATCGAACACCGCACTCGTCTGGGTGTTCATCGCCACGGCGGCGTACATCGCGGGTCTCATCCTCCTCGGAGACTTCTTCTTGCAGGCGACTGCGACGCTCCCGCTTCCCAACCGATTCGCCTCGCTTCCGGCGGTCACGCTGCTTTTCGGCCCGCCGACGTACCTCCTCGGCTACGTCAGTCCGTACGCGGCAGAACTCTCGGGGCAGTCAGACGTTGGCGCGGCCTCGGGCCACGTCTACGCCGTGGGTACCGTCGGCAGCATCATCGGCGCGTTCGCCACCACGTACCTCCTTATCCCGTCGCTGAGCGTCGTCGATATCGGACTGGTCTTCGGCGTCATCTCTGTCGCCACGGCGCTGTACCTCGCGCGGCCGAGTGTCAGTTCGCGGGAGACCGTCTGGAGCGTCGGGATCGTCGCTTTGCTCTGTCTCTTATACACATCTCTGATGGCGCGAGGG
>NZ_AOLI01000025.1 GCF_000336955.1 Haloferax larsenii JCM 13917
CTCGCGCCATCAGAGATGTGTATAAGAGACAGCAACCCCACAGCGCGATGGACCTCGACGACCCGACGCGACACGTCTTCGACTACACCTCGTACTTCCACGTCCCGTTCCTCCTCTCGGACGACATCGACCGCGTGTTGTTCGTCGGCGGCGGCGGGTTCACCGGCCCGCGAGTGTTTCTGGAGAAATACCCCAACGTGACCGTCGATGTGGTCGAAATCGACCCCGAAGTCGTCTCGGTCGCAAAGGAGTACTTCGACGTCGAGGAGTCGGACAGGCTGAACATCTACACGATGGGCGGACGGCAGTATCTCCAAGAGACGAACCAGACGTACGACCTCATCGTCCTCGACGCCTATCGGAAAGACAGGGTCCCGTTCGAGTTGACCACGGTAGAGTTCATGCGCCTCACCTCGGAGCGACTCGACGAGGACGGCATCCTCTTCGCCAACATCATCTCCGCTCCGAGCGGCCCCGCCTCGAAGTTCTACCGCGCCGAGTACAAGACGATTAACCGGGTCTACCCGCAGGTGTACAGTTTCCCCACCGCGGGGAGCGTCGTCGTCCAGAATATCGAGGTGGTGGCGACGAAGAACGCGACGCTCGTCACCCGAAACGAGTTGCAGCAGCGGAACCGCCAACGCGACGTCGGCGTCTATCTCGCGTCCGAAGTCTCGACCTACCGGAACAGCGAACCGACCGACGACGTGCCGATTCTCCGCGACGACCGCGCTCCCGTCGATAGCCTCATGGACCCGATGGTCGGCCAGCGGTACGTCATCCAGCAGTCGAACGAGAGCGACCGGCCCGAGAACGACAGCAGTCGAAGTCCCCCATCCGAGAACAACAGCAGCGAAAGCGACCGAAACGAAGTCGGTGCGAACGTGATAGCCGCCGTCGCTCGTCGTTAGCGACGTATTAGCTAACACGCTTCTGTGCGTCTATCAAGGGAATGAGCCAATACCGGCAGTCGGTATTCGCGGCGATACTCCCCAATCGGCTCCTCCAGCCAATCAAGCAACACGGCGTGGCGGGTGCAACGCGAAAGGCACTCACCAGTCCAACGGCGGCGTATCGGCATCTCTCGGCCGCCGGAACGCCGGAACTGCTGCCGAGACACCGGTATGAATCCCCGCCGTCCCCGAACGAACTCGAATCGTTTGTCTTGGACCTCGGACTCGACGCGACGCATCGTGACATCACCGACGCGTGGCTTGCGCTCGCGGCCGACGAGCAGTTCCGTGCGGAGTTGACGGCGTCGTTCCGGCGAACCGCGACCGGCCCGGACGTGTTCTACCACAACTGGCGCGACGTTCTCTCCGTTCTCGTTCGACTCACAGAACCCGAGATGGTCGTCGAAACCGGCGTCCGTGGGGGGCTGAGTGCAGCGTATCTGTTGAGCGCCCTCGACCGCAACGCCCGCGGGTCCCTCGTCTCTATCGACCTCGGAGACACCTCGGTGTTGCCTGCGGACCTCGACGACCCGGAAATCGGGTGGCTCGTCCCCCACCGACTCCGGGAACACTGGGAGTTACGCTTGGGTGACTCGACAACCGAACTGCCGTCCGTCCTCGACGACAGCACGGACCTGTTCTTCAGCGACGTTCCGAACGCCATCCTCCGAGACGAGTTGGCGATAGCGGCAACGCGGATGCGACCCGGGTCGATTATCGTCACCTGTTGTCCAGTCGGGTCGGCCGCCGAAGCGACGTGGACCGAGTTCGCCGACGCCGCGCTCACGAACACCTCGCGAGCGACGCGATGGGTGTCTGAAGACGGCCGGTCGGACCTCTGTGCTGGAATCCTAGGAGACCACGGCACAGGTGGCTTCGAGGCGTAAATCACGCTGCATTCGGCTCCGCACTACTTCTCCGATGGCTTGCCTCACTCCTCAGACTGCCAGTCGAAGGCCCGTTCGAGGTCGTGTGGGATGTGACCGCCGCCTCGTTCTGCCCGCTCCAGATACCGGCGCAGGTCGCTTCGATACTCGGGATGCGCACAGTGTTCGACCAGCTCTTCGGCTCGTTCTCGTGGTGCGAGTCCGCGTAAGTCGGCGACGCCCTGTTCCGTAATCACGACCGAGATATCCTGTTCGGTGTGGTCGACGTGCGGAACCATCGGCACGATGCGCGAGATGGTACCCTCCTTTGCGGTCGACGACAGCGCCACAATCGGAACGAGCGCGTTGCGGTTGAAGTCCCCGCTCCCGCCGATGCCGTTCAGCAGGTGCGTCCCGCCGAGGTGCGTCGAATTAACGTGTCCATAGAGGTCGACTTCGAGGGCGCTGTTGACGCCGACGACGCCGAAGCGGTTGACGACCGCCGGGTTGTTGGAGATGTCCGACGGCCGGAGGACGACGTTCTCTGCGTAGCGGTCGATGTCTTCGCAGAGCCGTTCTTGGCCGTCTTCGGACAGCGCGAGGGAGGTCGCACTCGCCACGTCGAGCAGTCCGTCGTCGAGCAGGTCCAAGAGGCCGTCCTGTATCACCTCACCGTAGTAGTTGACCTCGCGGTCGCCGAAGTCGAAGTCGCCGAGCGCGCCCATAAGCGCGTTTCCGAGGCTTCCGACGCCGAATTGGAGTTGAACCGATTCCGCAAAGACCGGGTTGTCGTGAATCTCGTCGGCCAGAAACTCAAGAAGGTTCGCCGCGATAGCGCGGTCGGCCGCGGTCGGTTCGCGGAACGTGTACGAGGTGTCTCGGCGCTCGGTTCTCGTGACGCCGACGAGTTTCTCGCTCGGGAACTCGATTCGAGAGGTTCCAATCCGCTCGCCGGGATGTGTCAGCGGAATCGGCTCGCGATTGGGCGGTCGCCCCGGTCGGTAGACGTCGTGTATCGCTTCGAGCTCTCGCGGGAGCGAATCGTTGATTTCGACGATGAGGCGGTCTGCGGCGGCGACGTACGCCGGCGTCGGCCCGATGGAAAGCGAGGGGACGAACCAGTCGTCGCCCACGGCGACTGCCTCGACCACCGCGATATCGACATCGACGTGCTGGCCGAGTTCGATTTCGTCGCTGAGGCGGGAGATGTGACTGTCGTGAAACGCGATTTGCCCCTCGTTAATGGCCGTCCGCGCCTCCGTGGTGACCTGATAGGGGTAGCGGCGCTCGATAGCTCCCGCTTCGACGAGTCGCGTGTCGATTTCCTCGCCGACACTGCCGCCGCTGACGACGGTCAACGAGAGGTCGCGGTCGCTCTCGGCGAGTGCGAGCGGTACGGCCTTCGGGTAGCCGACGCTCCCGAACCCACTCGTCGCGAGGGTTGCATCCGCCGGAATCGACGCCGCGAGAGTCTCGGCGTCTTGCACGGAAACCGACCCGTGGATTCGACTCTCGTCGGATTGGCTGTGGGTTTCGTCGGCCATCTCAGTTCACGTCCTCCGGTTGGGTGCCGATTCCTTCCAGCCAACCGCTGACGAGTCGGTGTTGGGGTGCGTGGGGTGAGCTTTCGGTCATTGATACTCAGTTTCGCGCTCCGAACGTTACTCTGTTCTGTCGAGTGCGCCCCGGTATGCACGCGGTCCCGCGACGGCGGCGGTTCCGAGTACCATCAGCATCACTCCCGTTTCCAGTCGTTGACTCGCGACGACAGTGGGCGTGAGCATCCCGGTCAAAAGGAGGACGCCGACGAGAAACATGATACTGCCAAGGATATCGAGGGGTTGAATATTCACGTTAGTTGGGGGGATTCCCGCTCGTCGCAAAAGTCTTGTTGCTGCTACCTAGGGGTTCCGCGGTGATGGATGGCGATTACTGTCTGAAAAATTCTATCTCGAATCCATTTAGAATGTGGACGATGAGAGATTGACCTTTCTCTCCGGTTACCTCCCATTGCGTACTGCGTTGGGCACGTTCCTGGTCTTTCGTGTTGCGTTGGGGGCGTTCTTCGTCTTCCATCTGTTCCGCTTCGACCTGTACGTCGTACGTTCCGGGGCGAGCAACGTCAGTGTGAGTCGAGCGATAGCCGTGCGCTTGCGGTTTTTGCACTCTCTCATGGTATACTTGCTTGGGGTCCGAAAATAGTCCGCCGTCGCTTCGTATCGTAATCTCGACCCAAATTTTCTGTTCTGTGAGGTTTCCAACCTGAATGTTTCCACTCTCATTGGGGGGTAGCGAACAGCCAGCAAGCGGAACGATTCCGACAGCTGTGGCGATGAATTGGCGTCTGGAGGACACAATTGTTCAGATGGTTGTCATCCAAATGTGTCTTTTGTATCTCACGTTTCTCATCACTGTAACCACCTCAAACGGTCGAAAACTTACTTGGGCCGCATTCCGGAGTCTCGCCCCACTGCAATCTTGGTCTTTCTCGCACACGCTACGCGGTGCTCGAATGTCAATTCAGAGTCAAAATGGGACCGCCCGGATTTGAACCGGGGTCACGGGCACCCAAGGCCCGAAGTATACCAGGCTAACCCACGGTCCCGCATATACGTCTCTCCCCGTCTTGGAGTAAAGGGTTTCGTTCCTCGATTTTCAGGTGAGGGGGAAGAAATACGCCACCCCGAGGGTCGTCACAACCCCGAGAACCAACTGTAGCGGGCCGCCAACGCGAATGTAGTCCGTGAACTTGTACCCGCCCGGACCGTAGACGAACAGATTCGTCTGATAGCCGACGGGCGTCATGAACGCGGTCGAGGCAGCGAACATCACCGCGAGGACGAACGAGAAGGGCCGCGCGCCCAACGTCGTCGCCGCCTCGATAGCGACCGGAATCATGAGCACGACACTCGCGTTGTTCGAGATGATGTTCGTCAGGAGCGCCGTCACGAAGTAGAACACCCCGAGCACGCCGAGAAGCGGGAGGACCGTCCCCGACATCACGACCAGCTCGGCGAGGAGGGCGGCCGCGCCCGAGGTCTCCATGGCGATTCCCAACGGGATGACGCCCGCGAGGAGGAAGATAACGTCCCACTGGACGGCGTCGTACAGTTCGGGCGGTCGGAGACACTTCGTTGCGACCATCGCAAGCGCCCCCATGAGTGCCGAGACGACGATGGGGACGAAATCGAGTGCCGCGAGGGCGACGACGCCCGCGACGATGCCGACGGCGACGGGAATCTTCGACTCGCGGTAGTCGTGACGTTCGATTTCCTGTGCGACGATGAAGTTCCGGTTGTTGTCGAGACGTTCGATGCTGCTGGCGGTTCCCTGAATGAGGAGCGTGTCGCCGACGCGAAGCGGGAGGTTGTCCATTCGGCGGCGGATGAGTTCGCCCCCGCGCCGGAGCGCGAGGACGGTCGCGTTGTATCGCTGTCTGAAACTCGCAGAGGTGAGCGTCTCACCGAGCAGTGAGGACCCCGGGGCGACGACGATTTCGACGAGGTTCTGCCCCTCATCTGCGAGTTCGAGTTCGTCCTCCGTGACCGTCACAGGGACGAGGTCGAGTCCCTCCACGTCGAGGAGTTCGACGAGGGTGTCGCGGTCGGTCCTGACGGTGAACACGTCGCCGACCTGAATCTCCTTCGGGCCGAGCGGTTCGAGGAAGACGCTGTCGCCGCGAATCAACTGCAGGAGGTCGACGTCGAAGTCCGTCTCGACGAGCGCGGTCTGTACCTGCTGGCCGACGACCGGCGAGTCCTCCCTGACGACGACTTCGGTCAGGTACTCCGCCATCTCGAACTCCTCGGTCAGGTCGCTTTGGGGTTCGATTCTGGCGGGTGTGAGTCGCCGCCCAACAGTCAGGAGATAGATGGTCCCGACGACCATCACGACCACACCGAGGGAGGTGAACTGGAACATCGAGATTGCTGGCTCACCAGTGATACGCGAGTACACGTCGCTGGCGAGGATGTTGGTCGACGTTCCGATGAGGGTCAACATCCCGCCGAACATCGAGGCATACGAAAGCGGCAGGAGAAGCTTCGACGGCGACGTATTCCCGCGCTCTGCGAGGTCGGTCACCATCGGGAGCAAGATGGCGACGGCGGCGGTGTTGTTGATGAACCCCGAGATTGGGCTGACGACACCGACCGTCGCACCGAGTTGCTTCAACTCGTCGTCGCCGGTGAACGACGCGATTTTCGCCCCGAGCAGTTGGATGATGCCCGTTCGCTGGACGCCCTCGCTCAGGATGAACATCGCAAGAACGGTCAGCGTCGCCGTGTTGGCGAACCCAGACAGCGCGTCACCCGGATACGACTCGAAGAAGACGATTGGAGCGCCGAGCAGACCGAGCGAGACGAGTGCCTCCGAGACCGGCTGGACCAACATCAACGTCACCATCACGCCGATGGCCGTCACGTCCACCGGAACTGGCTCCGTCGCGAAGAACAGCAACGCGAGGAGGATGATGGCGAAGATGACCACGATGCCCGGAGTTATCGCTACCACGCGGGTATCGAGGTACTGACAGCCGAAAAGGGTGCGGGATTCGGAACCTCTCTCTTGGCTGACTACCGGTGTCCGAAGTTACCGCCCTTCGTCGGCCAGTTCGAGGTCGGCGACGATGTCGTACGGAGAGAGGTCGTTCCGAATCCCGTCGAGGATGCGGAACGCGTCGCTGGGCGAGAGGAACTGTCTGGTAATCGCCCGGCCGAGCGGCGTCGGTTCGAGCCCGTCGATGAATTCCCATTCGATGAGCTTTCCGACGGCGTGCGTCGTCGGCACCTCGCCGAGCATTCGGTCGTTGAGCGCCTTCGCTTTCTTGCCTGCGACGACGATGTTCGCCAGCGTCTCTTCGACGGCGGCGGATTCGTCGTAGACGGTCCGAACCTCTTCCATCTCTCCTTTCAGGAGTTTGAACGCGACCTCGTCTTCGGTCATCTCCATCGTGTTGTGATAGCTCGTGTCGGGTTCGACGAGGAGGTAGACGGTCCCTTTGTCGTGGTAGTCGGGGCGACCTGCACGGCCGAGCATCTGACTGAACTCTTGGACAGAGAGCCACTCGATACCCATCGCGAGCGTGTCGAAGATGACTTGCGACGCCGGGAAGTCGACACCCGCGGCGAGTGCTGCGGTCGTCACGACGGCGGCGAGGTCTTGGTCGGCGAACTGTCGCTCGACGCGCTTGCGGCGCTTGTAGTCCAACCCCGCGTGATACGGCGCGGCGTTGTACTCCATCTTCCGCGAAATCTCGTGACAGCGACGCCGCGAGTTGGTGAAGATAATCGTCTGGCCGCGGTAGCCTTTCGACGACTTGGTGTCGAACGCCCGTTTCACGAGGCGGTTTTCGATTCTGGTTTTCTCCTGCCCGTCGGCGAATGTGACGTGGCGTTCGATGGGGACCGGCCGGTCTTCGTACTCGATGAGTTTCGCCCGGAGGGTCTGAGACAACCAGTTCGGGTTGCCGACGGTCGCAGAGAGGTAAATCCACTGCGCGCCGCCGTAGTCGTCGCTCCGACTCGCTCGCGACTCGCAGTAGTGCTTGAGCCGCGAAATCATTCCGTCGAGGCGGTGGCCTCGCTCTTCTTCCTTGAGCGTGTGGACCTCGTCGATGACGACAGTGCCGATGTCGCCGAGGTCCTTGCCCGTTCGGAGCGCGTGGTCGATACCCTCGTAGGTCCCGACGATGACGTCGGCGTTCGGGTCGAATCGGTTGCCGTCGTCGTTGATGCGACTCGCACCGACGCGGATGGTGACCTTACCGAGGTGGCCGTAGCGCTCCTTGAAGTCCTCGTGTTTCTGGTTGGCGAGCGCGACGAGCGGGACGAGAAAGAGCATCTTTCCTTTCCCCTTCAGCATCCGGTCGATACCGGCGAGTTCACCGATGAGGGTTTTCCCCGTCGCCGTCGCACTCACGACCAGTTGGTCGTCGCCGTCGAGCACCCCGTTCGAGACGGCGAGGCTCTGGACCGGAAGTAGGGTTTCGAACCGGTCTGTCAGCATCGACTTCAGGTTGGGGTGGACGTCGAGGTCGGCCGTGTCGACGAGGTCGACGTCCTCGGTGGTCGCGCTGATAGTGTCGAACTTCGTCAGGTCGGGGTCGAGTTCGCCCTGCAGGAGGTTCGTGATGCGCGTGAGGTCTTGGGTCTCGTAGAGGAGTTCTTCGAGGCGGTCCTGCGCAGCACGGGTGAGGCCGCCACTGTACGAGAGTTCCTGTTCGAGTTCCTGCACCGCGCAGTCGCGGCAGATATCCTCGTGTTCGGCCTTGATTGCCGTGTCGTCGGTGATAGGCGAGTAGCGCCCGTTTATCGCACAGCGGCGACAGGTCCGAACGACGAGGGCCTCGAGTTGGTACCCTTCGAGCATCGCTTTGAGTTTCTCGCGGCCCGCACTGGGGGTCTGCTGCGAGATGCGGATGCGCGAGGCCGAGCGAGCGAGTTCGACAAACTGGCTGGGGTCGCGCGGCTCTTCGGCACCCTTCTGGACCACGAGGAAGCGACGCGGTCGGGGCCCCGCGTTCGTCTGCTTCAGTTCGAGTTTTCCGCGGAGCACCCGCTTTCCATCCCGACGGACGACGACGAGATAGTCGTCACCTGTCTGGTGGAGAAACAGCGTATCGACGCGGGTGACCTGTTGAGACACACCCGTTGGTGCGTTCTCGCGTTATTTGAGCAGTTCGCTTCGAAAAGGGAGAAGAGACTATGGACTCGGCGCTTCGGCACCAGTTCCGCTGGTCCCCGTGACACCGACTTCTGACGTTTCGTTGCCGACTTTGACAGTGAAATCGGTCGTGGCGACGGTGATGCCGACGTGCTGGTCGGCAAAGTTCTGGAGGGTTGCGTACGAGAGGCCGGAGGCGGTGTAGCCGTTGCCTTCGAAGTCGTAGTTCCCCAGTTCTCCGCTCGGATAGACGATTCGACTGTTGCCGCTGTCGAAGTCCGCTGCGGGAATTCCGAACCCACTGAATGCACCGGTCGATGGGTCTCCGTTCGGTCGCTGTAGTTCGAACGTGTACCGCAGGAAGACTCTCGTCTCTTTTTTCTGTTCGTCTTCGGTCGTATCTCGGAACTGCGAAACGTCGCCAGCAGCCCCGTAGTAACCGGCGTTGGCACCGGGGAAGTTGTTGACGAGCGGGAGGCCTTGGCCGTCGACCAGCATCGACTCGGCGTCACTCGCCGGTCCCATACTGGTCCCGTCGAGATAGCTTGCTTGCGACCCGGCGGGATAATCACCGTCTGCGACACTCTCGTAGTCCGGGCGCCCCGCTTTGTTGAACACGTCCAACGGTCGCGGCACAGGACGGGACGTATCAGCGTTCGAGACACGCGAATCGTTAGAGAGGGCCTGCGAGAGGGGGACCGTGAGTTCGTAGTGTCCGGTCGTGCCCGGTGCACTCTCGGAGACACCCGTCGGGGAACTGGCGTTTATCCAAGGTGTCGCACGGAACACTGGAGAGAACCCGTCTCCCAGATAGCCGCCTTCGTACGGTGTTCGGCCGTCCTCGTCTTCGAGTGCCGCTTCGACGAGGTAGAATATCTTGGCGACCGTCTGGTCGAAGTTCCGCCACTCGACTCTGAATTTGGGGTCGATGGTGACTGCATCGACTTCGCCCTCGTCGTTCGTCCCCACGTTGACGTCTCCAGCACCGATATTGACGTTCATCGCCGCGGCGTTTCCTGACAGGGCACCCACACCGACCGCACCGACTACACCCACTCCTGCAAGCGTCTTGAGGTATGTTCTTCGTTGCATGATTTGGTTCTTTGACGCCGCGTGTCCCCCACACAGGGTTCCCCAGCGCCCGAAGCACACTGACTGCGCTTCTTGCTGACACTCCGTGACGCCGATTCTTTGTTACAAAACACCTGACAACTCATTGTGTATGACTAACACACTACTCTAACTGTTAGCGACGACATAGCATCCGCAGTAGGCAGTCACATACGGAGTTCGGGAAAACAAGAGACCGGGATGAGATGGAAGGTGAGCGCTTACTCGTCGTCGACGAGTTCGATAGCGTCGTCGCCATTCGGAACCGCACAGATGAACGACCCTTCCTCGTCGGAGTCGTTTCGATACCAGTGGGGGACGCCTGCCGGGATGAGAAGCGAGTCGCCCGCTTCGACGTCGTACTCCTCGTCACCGATGCCGACGGTGTAGGTCCCAGAGAGGACGTACTGTTCGTGTTCGACCTCGTTGGTGTGGTTCGGTACCGACGCACCGGGTTCGAGGACGAACCGACGGATTGCAAAGTGCGGTGCATCGTCGTCGTCGGAGATGAGCACGCCCTTGTGCATCCCCTCGGCGGCACTGACAGCCTCGTACTCGATGTCGTCGCCGCGCTTGACCACTGGGTCGGGTCGGGAATCGCTCATATCTCTCCGTGTATCGCCGGGCCGCGTAAGCCTTCCCCCGTGCCTCCAGCCTGACGACTTAAGACCTTCCCATGGTAAGTACGGGTATGCGAGGAATCCGCATTGGTAGCGCCTTCGGTATCCCGATTCGGCTCGACCTCACCTTCCTCTTGGTCCTCCCGCTTTTCGCGTGGCTCATCGGGTCCGACGTGGCGAACCTCACGCTCGTCATCAACGACCTCTTCGGGACCGCCATCGACGGCGAGGTCCTCACGACCGGGTCGATGCAGTGGATACTCGGCTCTGCCGCCGCTATCGGACTGTTCGCCGGTGTCTTACTCCACGAGTTCGGCCACTCGCTCGTCGCCATGCGCTACGGCTACGAAATCGAGTCGATTACGCTGTGGCTCTTCGGTGGTGTCGCTCGCTTCAAGGAGATACCCGAAGACTGGAAACAGGAGTTCACCATCGCCGTTGCTGGCCCGCTCGTCTCCGTCGCTATCGGCGTCGTTTCGTACGTCGGCTTTCTCGCCCTTCCCGAGTCGCAGGGCCCGGCGCTGTTCGTCTTCGGATACCTCGCGCTGATGAACGTCTCACTGGCTATCTTCAACATGCTCCCGGGGTTCCCGATGGACGGTGGGCGCGTCCTTCGCGCACTGCTCGCCCGGACCCGCCCCCACGCGAAGGCGACCCAGATGGCCGCCGAAGTCGGGAAGGTGTTCGCCTTCCTCCTCGGAATCTTCGGGCTGTTCTTCAACCTCTTTCTCGTCGCGCTCGCCTTCTTCATCTACATGGGCGCGTCGGGTGAGGCCCAACAGACCGTCCTCAAAGCGACGTTTCAGGATGTCGTCGTCCGCGACATCATGACCGGAAGCGAGGACCTCGACGTGGTCGAAGAACAGACGTCCGTCGCAGAACTCCTCGAACGCATGTTCGTCGAACGCCACACGGGCTATCCCGTCCTCCGAAACGGTGACCTCGTCGGCATGGTCACGCTCGACGACGCCCGCAGCGTCAAAGAAGTCGAACGCGACGCCTACCGCGTCGACGATATCATGAGTGACGAACTCGCCACCATCGGTCCCGACGCGGACGCGATGGACGCGATTGCCCTCATGCAGGAACGCGGCGTGGGTCGACTCCCGGTCGTCGACGAGCAGGGGGACCTCGTGGGTCTCGTCTCCCGGTCTGACCTCGTGACCGCCTTCAACATCATCCGCAGTCGCGGGTCGCTCGACGCGATGCCGCTCAACGAGGCTAGCTTAGCCCAGCTCCGCTAAGCACTCACTCGACAATTCACTACTCTCCTACTCGCTCACTCACTCACTTATTCACTCGCTCACTCACTCACTTATTCACTCGCTCACTCACTCACTTATTCACTCGCTCACTCACTCACTTATTCACTCGCTCACTCACTCACTTATTCACTCGCTCACTCACTCACTTATTCACTCGCNCTCACTTATTCACTCGCTCACTCACTCACTTATTCACTCGCTCACTCACTCACTTATTCACTCGCTCACTCACTCACTTATTCACTCGCTCACTCACTCATTCATTCACTTTCCTCCCGTGCGTCTTCGACCGCACGCTCACTCTCGTAGAGGTTCACGGTCGTCTTCTCACGGAACCACGCCATCGCGTCGTCGAGGACGACCGGGTCAGCACCGCTGAGTTTGATTCGCGTCGGGCCGCCTCGGTTGGGATAGCTCCCGACGTCCACGCCGAAGTTGGTCGCCACGGCACCGAGTTCGCGGGCGACGGCACCTTCCGGTGCGTCGGCGTAGACCTCGCGCGAGGCCCTCTCACCAGCGAACCGCTCTGCAACCGTTTCGAACATCGGCTTCATCTCGGTGGGGATACCCGGCAGCACGTAGACGTTCCCCGCTCGGCATCCGGGTGCGAGTCCCTCGTCGTTCGGGAGCACTTCGGCTCCCTCGGGCATCGAGGCGTACCACGCCACGTCGAGGTCGAAGTCGATGTCTGGCCGTCGTTCGAGAATTGCATCGATAGTCGCTTCGACCCGCTCGGCCGCGTCGTCGACAAGTACGAACTCACGACTGAGTCCGGCGGCGACAGCTTCCATGGTGATGTCGTCGGGCGTGCCGCCGAGACCACCGGTCGCGACGACCGCATCGAACGACGCGCTCCACTCCGAGACAACCCCAGCGATGACGTCGTGGTCGTCCGGAACCGTCTGGATGCGCGCTACTGTCGCCCCTTCTTCGGTCAGCCGTCGGGCGAGCCACGTCGCGTTCGTGTTCTCGATGTCGCCCGCGAGGAGTTCGTTGCCGACGGTGAGGATGGCGACGTGCATGAGTGACGATTGCCGTGTGGAGAGAAAGCCGTACTCGTTTCAAGCGGAGTTCTCTCTCCTTGCAACCGCGGCGCACTGACACGCAACGATTAATCCACGCCGTGCCGTATTGTCACACACCATCGGGGTGGTGACACAGAGATGACCAAGCGAATCGTCTGCCGAGAGGCGGGCTACGATTGTGACTTCCAGGTCCAATCAGAGAACGAGGACGAACTCGTAGAGTTCGTCAAGGAACATGCGATGAACACACACGGCACCGAACTGTCCGCGAGCGACATCCGCGGACTGGCAGTCGAGGTCTGACTGCCTCATTTTTGGGGTCCGACGCTCCCGATACTCCGGCTTAGGTCCAGCACACCGCCGACCTGAGTGCCGTCACTTCGCTTCGACGCCAGCGCTGAGACTCTCTTCGACGGCCCGCTCGACGTGGAGCGCGGTCGTGTCGAAAAACGGTGTCTCGGGGCGGTCTGCTTGGTCGATGAGTTGCTCGATTTCCGTACAGCCGAGGACGACGCCCTCTGCGCCCTGTTCGACGAGGTCGTCGACGACTTCGAGGTAGCGGTCGCGAGACGCGTCTCGAATCTCGCCTTTGGTCAACTCCTCGAAGACGATGCGGTCTACGTCCTCGCGGTCGGCTTCGTCGGGCACGACGATGTCGATGCCGTGCTGTGCGAAGCGCTCCCGGTAGAACGCGTCTTCCATCGTCACCGACGTTCCGAGCACGCCGACGGTGTCGATTCCAGCGTCCAGAATCGCGTCGGCGGCCGCGTCCACGATGTGAACGAACGGAATCGAGAGCGCGTCGGTGATGTCCGGTGCGACTTTGTGCATCGTGTTGGTGGCCATGATGACGAAGTCGGCACCGCCCGCTTCGAGGTCCTGTGCGGCATCGGCGAGGTACGACCCCGCTTCGCCCCACTGCTCGCTGGCGATGAATCCCTCGATGTCGGCGAAGTTGACGCTCCGAATCAGGATGTCGCCGGCGTGATGGCCGCCGTAGCGTTCGTTGACCGCGTCGTCGATGAGGCGGTAGTACTCGACGGTCGATTTGCCGCTCATGCCGCCGAGGATACCAATCGTTCGCGGTTCGTCGCTGGTGTTCGCATTCGCACTCTCTGGCATATATTTCGAGAGCGAACGCCACCCTATCAGCGAGACCCTTCCATAGAAGGGCCGCCCAGAACTCCTGAAAAATCTCCGCTCGCCTACTGGTTTCCGATGAGTTTCGCCTCCGCCTTGCGGAGGTGTTCGAGAAACGTCGCCTTCGAGACGCCGAGTTCGTCGGCCAACTCCTGTGCCGATACCTCTCGCGGCCAGTTGTAGTAGCCGTACCGCTTTGCGGTGCTCACCGCCTCGCGTTGTCGCGGGGTGAGCAACGTCGGCTCTCCCACCGACGGCGGGCGCACTGGCTCGGACGCCGGGGCGATTTTCGTGACCGAAATCTCCGCGTCGCGGTCCTCCCGAATCTCGTCGAGCAGTCGCCCGAGCGACGACCGCGACGTGTGCGCGAGCAGGTTCCACGTCTCGACGCCGTCTTCGATTCGATAGGAGCTATCGACGAGCACGCCACGCGTCAGGAACGCCGAGCCGATTCCTTCGTCCACGTCGTATTCGATGAACACGTCCTGTGCGGCGTGGCCGATTGGCGACGCGAGTGCCCCTTCGCTCGCGGCCGTGCCGATCGGCTCGATGTGGTTGATAAACGAGACGTCGTGTGCGACTTCGATTGCCTGCGTCACGTGCTCGCGCGAGTCGCCGTAAATCGTACACCGCTCGTACGCCGAGGTGTCGTCGACCGCCGCACCGTGACCGATGAGGCCACTCCCCGCTTCGTCTGTGGAGATAATCCCCCAGCAGTCGGGATGCCAGACCTCGAGGGTGAGATTGAGGAGTTCCCGTTCACCGTTCGATGCGCTCATTGATGGGACCATGTTCGTCTGTCGTGAAAAATTGGACAGGTTGGCGGGAGGTCGTTCACGTGGCTGGCCTCACTGACTACGCCATTCGACAGCTTCCTCACCGTTATGTCAGATTTATTCTCCGATATGACACACATTCAAACTACAAATTTGGAATTTCCAGTCATTTTGTGCAAATAATCGGGATAGAACGTTATCGTTAGAAACCCTGAACGAAAACTCCGTGACATGTCTGATGACAGTGATTTTTCGAGACGGGCGTTCGTCGGAACGATTTCGAGTGCAGTCGCTGTCGGCCTCGCTGGTTGTACTGGAGACCAAACAGCGGGTGACGAGACTGAAACCGACGCGACGACGACGGAGAGACGAGAGACGTCGACCGAGTCCGGAGAGCCAACTACGACTGCTGAATCGGATACGTCCACGACTGCCGAATCCGACGCGTACAGGAATGGCGTCGGCTCCGACGCCAGCATCACGTTCGAGGTGCCGTCGGCGGGGTCGGAACTCACCAGTACGTCAGTGCAGTGGAACGCCACCGCGGATGGGGCCACCATCGAGCAGTCGGGGGCGGTCTCGAAGGGCGCTGGTCACTATCACGTCATCGTCGACACCGACCCCGTGACACCGGGCGAAGTCATCCCCAGCGACGACTCGCATATCCACTACGGAAGCGGGCAGACAGATGGTGTCCTCGAACTCGAACCGGGTGACCACACGCTCCACCTCCAAGTCGGTGATGGCAAACACAAGGCGATGGATTTGGTCGAGACTGTCGAGGTCACAGTCAGCGACGACGCGAGTCTCAGCCTCGACACGAGTGTCGATGGGAGTGTCGTCGAGTGGGACGTCACCGCCGAGAAGTACACTATCGAGCCATCCAGCGAAGGCATTTCGTCCAACGCCGGACACCTCCACGCGATTATCGACACCGACCCCGTCCCGGTCGGCGACGTTATTCCGAGCGACGCACAGCACGTCCACTTCGGTGACGGGTCGACGAGCGGCCGTCTCGACCTCGAAGCACAACTCGGCGACGAGTACGAACCGGGCGACCACACGATTCACTTCCAAGTCGGGTCGGGAACCCACCGGGCGACGATGGTCCACACCGATACGACAGTCACGACCGAGTAGACACGACGCTCACGACCGAGTCGGTCTCACGTCGCGTTTGGTACAGTGGACGTTCACGTCCTCACGCTCGCTTCGCTCGCGTGAACCTCGGTCGGACGTGCTCGCTCACTTTGTTCGCTGTGCGCGACCTCCCTGGTTCAATCTCGCAGTCGTACCTCACATCAAATTTCGAGAACAGGTTCGCGCACGCTACGCGGCGCTCACCGGTCGAAATTTGAAGAAGAGGTCCAGGTGCGAGAATTGAACCCGCGTCTCAGCCTCCACAAGGCTGAAGGATAGTCCACTACCCCAACCCGGACACGCTGCAACCATCTGTAATCCGCTACGACTAAAATACGTTACGACTCGGGGGCAGTGCGACTCAGACCCGCACACTCTCCACCGGGAATCTTTTGCTCGTCACGGCCAAAGGGACGCCTACGCGTGGCTATCACGGACAAAATCTATCTCAAGAACCACCGCCAAATCGTCTCGCAACTGGATACGAACATCCCAAAGCGCGTCTTTAGCGGTGCGACGCTCGAAATCCTCTACTCGGGCGAGGGGCTCTCGAAAGTCGACGACGCGACCCGTGACCGCCTGTTGGACTTCGCGCAGGACTTCCTCGACTGCGAGAACTCCGACGACATCTACACCGGATATCCCGAACGCAAGTTCATCAACTACCTCCTCGAACTGCGCGCGCAGGGGCTCGGCCCCGACGCTATTGTGGACGTGATGAGCGACGAGTACATGGTGTACGCCTATCCCGGCGACGTGCTCTCGTTCCTCGACAACTCGGTGCGGACGCTCGAATCGGTCGAAGCGCTCGCCGACGTGGAAGGAGACAGAGAGATGCTCGACGAAGCGCGGCGCGCGAAGAAAGACTTGGTCGGCCCGCGCTAAGTCGCCGCTTTCCGAACCGATTCTCAGCCGAGTTTGAACGGCGGTTCGTCACCCGACGCGTCGAGGTCTTCGAGTTGGATGACTTCCTCGACTTCGCCGGTGTCGTTTTCCAGTTGCTCCCGAAGGTAGTTCACGTAGCCTTTGTGTTCTTCGAGCTGCTCGCGGAGGTGTTCGGCCTCCAGTTCGAGGCGCTCGTGCTCGCGGATGAAACTCTTCGGCACTTCGACGGTCGGCGGGAACGACTCGTGTGTCTCGTCGCCCTCGCGTAGCCGGTCGAGTTCGTGTTCCGGGACGACTTCCACCTGACCGTCGTGGGCAACTAACGTGTCCACGTAGTCGCGGAAAACGGCGGACAGGGAGATGTCCCGCTCTTCGGCTATCTCCCGAAGGGTCTCGAACGCGTCTTCGTTGACGCGAAACGAGATGGTCTTGTTCTTGTTGCCCATGATACTCGTCGGTCTGTAGTCTGGCCACTTAAGATTTCGTCAGACGAGAGAGCAAGCGCCGATTCCCGTCGAAAATGATGTGGTGGTCGCGTGGCCGTTATTCCAGTTCGTCGGAGCCTTCGAGACTCTCCAGCGCGGCAATCGAAGCCTGCTTGTACTCGTCGACGGGCAGGTCGTAGTTCTCGCCCGCCATCAACGCGTACTCGTTGCCTTCGTCGTCGAACGACTCGATACGTTCGAGCGTTCGCGTCGCCGTCTCAGAGACCCAGCGGTCGCGCGTCGCGGCATCGACTTCCGTGATGGACTCCGGTCGGACGGAGACGTTGATGGAGCCATCGTCCGTCTCGTAGGTCCGCGGCTTGCCGACGACGGCGACGTAGGCCGGGGGTTCGAGGTCGCGCAGTGCGCTTGCGGCCTCGGGCTGGTACTGCCCGGCGTAGACGAAGAACGTCCCCGTCGGGTCGACGATGCGACCCCGCCAGTACTCGTTGTCCTCGCCCACGTCGTCTTTCTCGGTGAGGGTGCCGACGAGGAAGACGCGGTTGGCACGCTCGCCCGTCGGGAGGAGGAGATAGACGGGTGCGCGCTCGTCGTCGGACTCTTTGAACGTGTAACCGGCGTCGTTGAACTCCTGTGCGAAGACGCGCCGGGCAACTTCTCGGGTTGGAATCTCGTTGGAACTCATCTACATCGACCTCGCTTTAATCAGCAGTTCTTCGACGTCCGCGGGTTCAGAGAGCCGTTCGACCTCGTTCGCGAGAACGTAGCGGCCGAGGGTCGGCCCCGTGACCCGGTAGTAGACGCCGACGAGGTCGTCTCGCATCTCCTCTTCGACGATGGTGGTGTCGAGGGCGTCCATGGCCATCTGCTTCGCCTCATCCAGCTCGATACCCGTCAGTTCCTCGGTCATCTCGCGGTTGAAGATGACCTCGTGGACCTCGTTGCCGTCGTCGAGTACGGCCTTGATGCGAAGGTCGAATTCGCCTTCGACGTTGCCGTGTTCGGAACAGCGACCGTTCTGAAGGACGCGCGTACAGCCCTCTTCGGGACAGCGCTTGATGAGACCGCTTCCGGACTGGATGTCCACCAGCGCCCCCTCGACGCTCGTCGAGTCGTCGCCGACTTCGATATCCTCGTCGAGTTCCGTGATGCTCGTCGTTCGGTTGAGCTTCACGGAGAAGTTGCCCTGGTACTCGTCGGTGACGACGTTGCCGAGGGCGTACGATTTGCCTTCTTCGAGTTCGGGGAGTTCCGACGTGGTGAAGGAGACGAACTTCATCCGCCCGGAGTCGTCGCCGAGCAAGCCGACCTGTGCGATGGCCTCGCTCCGGGGTTCCCAGAGTTCGACGACCTTCGCGCGCACGTCGACCCACTGTTCGTCCTCGTCGATGTCGTTGAGGAGCGTCTCCTCGTTGCCGCCGGCACCGCCGCCGAGTTCGTCGCGGTCGATGTCGGCCTCGTCGAGGTAGCTGTTGACGACACTCCGCCGTGCTTCGTCGACAGGGACGCGGTACTCGTTGACGAGACTCTCCAGTCGCTCTTCGACGTCGTCGACGGACACGTCTAGATGGTCCGAAAACTGTTCAGCTATCTCTGCTGCATGGGTTCGCAGATCAGTCATGGTTTACCTCGCCTCCACCTTGGTTTCCATTGGGAGGCATACGCAGGTTGGATGCGTATTCATATAAAAAGTTGCATAGGGCGGAGTGAAAGTGAATACTGCTATCCGTAGGGCCGGTAATGCGTCCGATTTAAACTCCAGTGTCGAACGCAGACGAGCGAGGAATTGATACGCCCGGGGCACGCACCGTGTTCCATGGACGACCGCCTCGAAAGCATCATCCGAAGCGCTGCTCGAACCGCTGGTAAGCGCTACGAGGAGGTCAAACGCGCCTACAGCGACGGTCGCTCGTCGTCCGACGCTGTGGACTCCCTTCCGAAAGACGCCGAGGGACGCGCGAAAATCGTCTGTCGGCGACACGCGGAACGCCGCGCTGTGGCCATCGACGCGAAGGGCCGCCCCGCCTGCTTCGACCCCGACCATCCCGACTGTCAGGGCTGTGTCGAAGACGTTCGCGAAGGCATCGTCGAGACGTGGTAGGGTGATGTGCGCCGAGACCTGACCGGATTGTCTCGCTCCGGGACGTGGTAGGATTTTTACCCTACGTCTCGACCTGCCGATATGGACCGCCCGCTCGTCGCACTCGTCCTTGCCGGTGGAACCGGCACCCGGCTCTATCCTGCCAGTCGAAGCGACCGTCCCAAGCAGTTCCTCCCGCTCGGTGGCGACCAGTCGCTCCTCTCGGCGACCGTCTCCCGCGCCGACTTCGCAGACCACGTCGTCGTCTCCACGCGCCCGGAGTTCGCCGACGACATCGCCGACCACGCACCCGACGCAGAGGTCGTCGTCGAACCCGCCGCGAAGGACACCGGCCCGGCGCTCGTCTACGCGACCCACCGAATCGCCGAGCTGTACGACGACCCCGTCGTGGTCGTCCTCCCGAGCGACCACCACGTCGGCGACGGCTTCTCCGAGGCGATGGCTCGCGGCGCTCGCGTCGCCGCCGAGACCGATTCGCTCGTCGCCTTCGGCGTCGAACCCACCCGTCCCGACACCGGCTACGGCTACATCGAACCCGGCGCGTTCCACGGCGACTACGCCGCCCTCGCGACTTTTCACGAGAAACCCGACGCCGACACCGCAGAACGGTACGTCGAACAGGGCTATCTCTGGAACGCCGGGATGTTCGCGTGGACGCCCGACGCGCTCCTCGCGGCCGCCCGCGACTCGCCGCTCGAACCCCTCGTCGACGGTCTCGATGCCGGAACTGTCGAAGCCGGATTCGACGCGGTAGAGCCACTCAGCATCGACTACGCGGTGATGGAACGCGCCGAGGACGCCGCGGTCGTCCCCGTCGAGTTCGAGTGGGACGACGTGGGGGCGTGGGACGCACTCGCTCGCGTCCTCGACGCCGACGAAGATGGAAACGTCGCACTCGGCGACGACCCGATAGTTGTCGATGCCGCCGACAACGTCGTGGCCACCGATGGGGCGAACGTCTCGCTCGTCGGCGTCTCCGACCTCGCGGTGGTCGCGTGGGACGACCGAGTTCTCGTCGTCCCGAAAGACGAGGCGCAACGCGTCCGAGAAGTCGTCTCGCAGTTGCAGGACGACGGCGAGTTCTAACCGTCGCGTTCTTCGCCGTCGAAGGTATCAGGTAGTATTACAGTCACAGGTTCTGTCACGCACCGTATGTCCACCTCACCGCTCACCCGCCTCCGGCAGAACGCCACCGAAATCGTCTCGGTACTCGTCACCGGGGTGTGGCTTACCGCACTGCTGACCAGTCAGGACTGGTGGCTCGGCGCGCTTCTTCTCGGGTACGTGGTCGTCATCCCAATCACAGACATGCTCTTTGGGACCGACGAGGAGACCGAGGATGACCTTCCCGAACGGGAGGACTCGCTGTCTGAGCAGTCCACCCACTCGACTGCGGCGCAGACCGGCTCGGACCGTGACGCATTGCAAACGCTCCGTGACCGATACGCTCGCGGCGAACTCACAGACGAGCAGTTCGACCGAAAACTGGAGGTACTTCTCGAAACGGAGACGCTCGAAGATATCGAAGACCGGTCGCGTGAGAAAGAACGGGCTTAGTCGCTCGCGAGGCGCCCGCCGTCGACCGGCACGCACGCGCCCGTGACGAAACTCGCCCGGTCGCTGGCGAGGAACGCGACTACGTCACCCAGTTCGCGTGGGTCGCCGATTCTCCCGAGCGGGATGTCGTCGGCCCACGATTGCAAGCCCGCTTCGTAGGTGTCGTGGTCGCCGCGCTCGACCCCGGCCTCGACTAACTCTTCGATACGACTCGTCTCGTGTGCGGCGGGGAGAACGGCGTTCACGCGAACGCTCGGAGCGAGTTCCCGCGACAGCGACTTCACGAGGCCGATGACGCCGCGGCGGACCGCGTTCGAGAGGATGAGGTCGTCTGCGACTTCTTTGACCGTCGTGGACGTGATGCAGGTGATTGTTCCGGCGTCGCTGGCTTCGAGGTGTGGCCGGGCCGCCTTGACCGTCCAAACGGCGCTCATGACGAGCATGTCGAACGCGCCGTACCACTCTGCCTCCGTCACGTCGGTGAATTTACCCGGTGGGACGCCCCCAGCCGAGGTGACGACGTGGTCGACCCCGCCGAACTCCTCGACGGCCGCCTCGACGAGCGCGTCGATGTCCTCCTTGCTCGTGATGTCTGTTTCGACGCCGACGACCGACCCATCGAGCTCTGATAGCTCGCGCTCGGTCGATTCGAGGCGGTCGGGGTCGCGGCCGCAGATGACAACGTTCGCACCCTCGTCGGCCAGCGCTTCGGCACTCCCTCGGCCGAGACCCGCGGAACTCGCCGTCACGATGACTGTGTCTCCTGCGATTCCGAGATTCATAGCCGAGGGGACGAACGGCCGCCGCAAAAACGTGCGTGTTGGAGCAGAATGGTGCGGGAACGCGTCAGCGAGGCCGTTTTCGTTAGACCGTCTCGGCGTGCTTTCTGACGCGAACTCGTCCGTCGCTGGTGACGCCGACAAAGAGCGTCTCTTTGACCTCTCGCCCCTCGACGGCGTCGCCTGCGGCGTCGGAGACGATTTTCATCAGGTCCGGCGCGGTGTGGTTCACTTTCACGCCCGCATCGTCGCAGGCGTCGTAGACGCGTTTCGGCACGTCGTAGAGGTCGCTCCCGGCCGCGACTTCGATGCGGACCGGCGCGGTGAGCGCGTCGACGAACGTGACCGTCTCGCGGGCCTTCTCGACGTTGCTCCGCGCGCTGGACTCGATGCTGGAGACGTTCGCCCGAGAGGTGCCGAGGAACTCGGCGATAGTCGATTGCCGAACGCCCTGCTCGCGAAGTGCCAGCACCTCGGCCTGTCGGCGGGTGAGGACGCTCGCTTCGGGGTCGAACCCGGCCCGGTCGAGGAGTTCGTCGACATCCGGGACTGTCTCGTCGTCGCGTCCGTCGCTCATACGTCGGGGTCGGACGGAGGGGTCAAAAAGATACAGCAGGCTGTCTGTCCACTGCAGTCGCTTCCGGGTCGGTGTTACTCGCCCCAGAAGTTGTCTCGGCTGCCGAGTGCTTCCGGTCGCTTCGGCATCGTGCGCGTCTCGTCTTCGTCGTCCGAGTCGGCGTCGCCAGAATCGGCCTCGTCAGCCGCGGCCGTCGACTCTGCCGCGTCCTCGCCCTCGTCGGGGTCCAGCGGCAGTCGCTCGACGATTTTCTTCGCGCGAGCGTGGCTTCCCTTGACTTGGTCGATTCGGACGATAGCCCGAGCGTCGGGGAGGAGTCCGTCCACGAAGACGATGAAGCCGTCTTCGGTTCGACCGACGCCAGCACCACTCTCGTGGATGTCCTCGACGGTAACGACGACTTCCTCACCGGGTCTGACTGGTTGCTGCTTCAGTTCGTAGATGGGCCGCTCGTAGTGGTCACACCACTCCGCGCCGCCGCGGTCGCCGTAGTATTGACACCCCATCCCGTTGATTCGCTCGGAGAAGCTGGGGCAGTCGTCCGCCAGTGGACAGTCCGACATGTGGGGAGGTACACTAGGGGCACTCTAAACGCTTGCGGGTAGTCCTGGGGTTGCTGAAACCGCCTCTGCCGGCGTTATCCCGCCCCCGAAAGCCTTTCAGCCCTTCGCGCCAACCCCGCGACATGACCGAGCGCGTCCCCGAGTTCGCCCTCCTCATCGGCATCTTTCTCGGACTTTCGGCGACCGTCTCCGGTGCCGTCCTCACCGGCGAGTTGTTCCGTCCGCTTCTTACCGGCGTCGTCGTCTGCTATCCGTTTGCTGCCTTTGGCATCGTTCGGTCCGAGGACCCGAGCGAGGCGATTCCGTCGAAATACGTCCTCGCGGTCGGTGTCGTCTTGGCCGGCGTGACGCTCGCTGCCGCGCTCTTCGAACGCCCCCTCTCTGACTTCGTGGCCGGACTCTTCGCCGCGACGCTCGTTGCGCTTCCACCTGTCGCGTACGCGGTTCGGTACGGTGCGGGCGTCAACCCCTTGTCTCCCGCGCAGACGCTCGCCGTGACGAGTCTCTTGGGGGCGTTGTTCGTCGTCTCGGCCCCCGTCACAGGGGCGCTCGCGGCTGCTATTGGATTCCTCGTCACGCTCTCCGGTGCGCTCTACGCGGACACTCGCGGGTATCGACTGCCGCGGAAACACCAGCGCCTCGCCATCGCGGCCGGCGGACTACTCGGCATCGGTATCGTCGGTGTCGCTGTCGTCTCTCGACTGCCCCTCGTCTCGGCGCTCGCGTCGGGTGCGGCGTTCGCACTCGCGCCGAGTCTGTTCGTCGCGCTCACGCGTGAGCGGTGACAGTCCATCCTGTGGACGACCTGCGAGGGAGAATTTGTAGTGGACGACCTGTGAGAGACAAATCCGACTGAAAATTCAGGCCAGAGGGGTCCGCTCGACGACCGTCCCGTCGAAGGTCGGGTACTGCTCGACGATTTCGCCGTCGTCGACGTCGCCGTCTTCTATCATCTCTTCGAGCAGCCACCACGCGACCTCGACGTGGTTCGTCTTGACCGTGTAGAACTCCTCGGGGACGCCGAGTTCGGCGAACTTCTCGGCCGGTGTGTAGGTCTTTCCGTAGACGAGGGTGCCGTCTTCGGTCACTTCGTCGAAGGGGCGACGGAGGTTCTTCGCCATCCGCTTGAGTCGGTTTCTGTGCTGGGCGGCGTCTTTGAACACGGAGGTACAGAAGTAGACGCGCTCGTGGTCGCCCATCTCGTCGAGGATGGCCTGCTTCGAGCCGTCGACTGCGGACATGTGGCCCTCTTGGAGTTCGTAGCCTTCCTGTTGCATCCGGCGGTAGTTCCCGTCGGACATCTCGAACTCGTTGACGTTGCAGAACTCCGCTGCGCCCTCGTCGAGGAAGTCGAGGAACTCCGTTTCCGCGCGGATACCCGGAATCTCGAAGGCGGGAGTCAGGCCTTCTTCACGGGCGATGTAGAGGATGTCTTCCCACTCGGTGCCGTGCATGTCGCCCCAGAGTTCGAGCGGCGGGTGGAAGCGAATCTCGTCGAGTCCGGCTTCGGCGAGACGGCGCATGTTCTCCCGACCGCCGGTGATGCCCGTATAGAGGTGGATGTGGTGGTCCTCGCCGAACTCGTCTTTCAGAAGCGAGATGTAGTGACAGGTCTTGTCGAGTGCTTCCTGTGGTTCGCCGCCGGTGATAGACGACCCGAGCGCGTCCATGCGCTTTGCCTCCTCGATGACGTCCGAATCAGATTCGACCTTCCGCTCGTTGGCGTACACGTCCGTGACGTTCTTGCGATTCTCGCCGAGCGGGCAATAGAAACAATCACGCTGGTCGCAGTACCCGTAGACGAACAGCACCATCTTTCCTCCCATGGCGCACTGCTCGCAGCCCTTCGAGATCATTCGTTGAACACACAGTATTCGTCCCACGGGCAAAAACCGTGCGAAACGCGGTTCGAGTGGACTCTGTCCATTCACCCCGTTTTCGAGTGGTGTGTCGACTCGAACCACACATGGATTAGATTAAGTCCTCCCCGAAAATGAATTGGGATAATGACAGAAGATGCTGACACATCCGTCTTGGAACGGTTGGCGAGTCTCCCGACAGCCATCCATCCCACTGCGTCACCGACTGGTGACAAAGTCGCCTTCTACTACGACGTCACCGGGCGCAACGAACTGCACGTCCTCGACGTCGAAACCGGTACTATCGAGCAGTGGAGCGACGGCGAAGTCCCGCGAAACGCCCGCTGGCCCGTCGTGTGGGGTGCCGACGGCGACCGCGTGTTCTTCCACCTCGACGACGACGGCGACGAGCAAAACGACATCTACGCTATCGACCGTTCGGGAACCGCAGAACCCGTCGTCGAGATGGACGGGCAAGTCACGCTCTCCGACGTGGGGTCCGACGGCGAGACCCTCCTCGTCGGGTCGTCGCGAGACGGGCAGATGAATCTCTACCGACACGACCTCTCGGCCGACGAGACGACGAAACTCACCGACTACGACCGAGCAGTGTGGGGCGCGATTCTCTCGCCCGACTGCGACCGCATCGCCTACGGGACGAACGAATCCGACGACGACACCAACTACGACGTGTACGTCGCCGACATCGACGGGTCGAACCCGCGAAACCTCGATATCGGTGAGACAGGCGCTGAGGCAATGCCCGTCGATTGGGGCCCGGAAGGCGACCGACTCCTCGTCTCGGACAACACGCCCGACCTGAATCGCTGCGGCGTCTACGACCTCGCGACCGACGAGGTGACGTGGGTCGGAGACGGCGACTACGAAGAGGTCCCCATCGCGTTCCTCGCCGACGGAACGAAACTTCTCGCAACCCGAACACGCCGCGCTGCGACCGTCCCAGTTGTCTACGACATCGAATCGGGAACGGCCAACGAGTTCGACCTCCCGGAGGGTGTCTCCGTCTTCGGGCGGACGAGCGACCACTGCCTCTCGGACAATCGCGTGCTGGTCTCGCACACGACGCCGACGACTCGGAAAGAACTGCTGGCGTACGGCCTCGAAACCGACGCGGCCGAGACGCTTCTGGAAGCCGACCACGGCGACTTCTCCACCGACGACTTCGCGGACGCCGAGTACTTCCGCTTCGAGTCCGACGGCGTGCCGGAGACGCCTGCGAAGGCCGTCGAACACGACTCCTACGACGAACTGGAGATTGGCGCGCTGTTCTACGACTCCGGTGTTCGCCCGTCGCCGCTTATCGTGAACCCGCACGGTGGCCCCCGAGCGCAGGACAGCAAGTCGTTCGACCTCTACACGCAGTTCCTCGTCCAGTGTGGCTTCTCCGTCCTACAGGTCAACTACCGCGGCTCGACCGGTCGCGGCCGCGAGTTCGTCGAACAAATCTACGACGACTGGGGCGGCGCGGAACAAGGTGACGTCGCCACGGCGGTCGAACACGTCCTCGAAACCCACGACTGGATAGACGAGGACCGCGTCGTCGTCTTCGGTGGCTCCTACGGTGGCTACTCGGCGTACTGGCAGGCGGTGCAGTACCCCGACCTGTACGCCGCGAGCATCGCGTGGATTGGCCTCACCGACCTCCGGGAGATGTACGAGACCACGATGCCGCACTTCCGAACCGAACTGATGGACGTCAACCTCGGTTCCCCCGACGAAAATCCCAACCTGTACACCGAGCGCTCGCCGATAACGCACGTCGAGAACGTCGATGCGCCGATGTTCATGGTCCACGGCGTCAACGACCGGCGGGTCCCCGTCTCGCAAGCGCGCTTGTTCCGCCACGCGCTCGACGACCACGGCTACGAAGAGGGCGTCGACTACGAATACGAGGAACTCGGTGCGGAAGGCCACGCCTCGTCGGACATCGACCAGAAGATTCGGATGTTCGAACTGCTCGCGGACTTCCTCGACCGGCGCGTCGAGACGACGACGGCCGCGGCCGACGACTGACCCCCGCCGTCGTCGGACGGTCCCCCGAAAACAGATATATCCCCACGGCATAGGTGCCACCAATGCTCTTGGTCCTCTGTGTCGACCTCGACGACGACCTCGGCCGCAAGACGGGTCTCGATACGCCCGTCGTCGGTCGACAGAACGTCGAGGACGCGGCGGTCGCGCTCGCTACCGCCGACCCCGAGGACTCGGACGTGAACGTCCTGTTTCAGGGGATTCGCGTCCACGACGAACTCCTCGAAGAGGAAGACGAGGAGGTCGAAGTCGCCGCAGTCACCGGATTAGAGGGAAGCGACGTGAAGGCGAACCGCGCCATCGGCGAGGAGATAGACACCGTGCTCGCGAGCCTCTCGACCGGCGAACCCATCCACGCCATCGTCATCTCTGACGGCGCACAGGACGAGTCTGTCCTGCCGGTCATCCGGTCTCGCGTCCCCATCGACGGGGTTCGCCGCGTGGTCGTCAGACAGGCTCAGAACCTCGAATCGATGTACTACACGATGAAGCAGGTCCTCGCCGACCCCGAGACCCGCGGGACCATTCTCGTCCCGCTCGGCATCCTGCTTCTCATCTACCCCTTCGTCACTATCGCGAGTTTCTTCGACGTTCCGGGTGCTGTCGTCCTCGGTCTCATCTCTGCTCTGCTCGGACTGTACACGCTCTTCCGGGGTCTCGGACTGGAGTCCGCCGTCGACGAGGCGGCCGACCGCGCCCGCAACGTCCTCTACGCCGGTCGAGTGACCATCATCACCTACGTCGCTGCCGCCGCTCTCCTCGTCGTCGGCGGCGTCCGGGGCATCGAACTGCTCCAAACCGTCACGGACTCCGTCGGTGGCGATCCCGCGCCGGGACTCATCCTCGCAGCGCTCGTCCACGGCGCTGTCGAGTGGTTCGCCGCCGCCGGCATCACGAGCAGTCTCGGGCAAGTGACAGACGAGTACCTCCACGAGCGGTTCAAGTGGCGCTATCTCAACGCGCCGTTCTACGTGAGTGCTATCGCTATCGTCCTCTACGCACTCTCCGGGTTCTTCATCCCTGCCGGAACCGCTGGCGTGCAGACGTTCGAACTGCCCGGTCTCGCCGTCGCACTCACGGTCGGTACGCTCCTCGGTGTGCTGAGTACGCTCACTTTCGCAGTGGCTGAATCCCGCTACCCGACGGCTCCCGAGGGTGACCAACCCACCTCTGTCACCCACGACTGAGCCGCCGACTGGTAGCTGTTTTCACCACAACCGAGCCGTCGATATGAAAAACGAGTCCCGACTACTGTCTACGGACGCGTGCCAACTACCGCTCGCGGACGACGACGAACTCCGCAAGGTCGCGGAGATAGTCGAGCGATTCCGAGTCGCCGACGCCGGATGATTCGAGCGCTTGGAGCGCGGCGTCGGCCCGATTCCGAGCCCGGTTGTTCGCTTCTTCGGGCGTCAGGTCAGTCACTTGGACGAGCGAGGGGCGACCCATCTCGGCGTCCTGTCCGGTCGGTTTGCCCAGCTCTTCCGCGTCGGCAGTCGCGTCGAGCACGTCGTCTCGAATCTGGAAGGCGACGCCGACCTGTTCTGCGTAGTCGCCGAAGGCCTCCACGACGTGCGCGTCGGCGTGGGCGGCGACAGCACCTAACTCGGCCGCAGCGCGGAAGAGCGCGCCCGTCTTCCGGCGGGCGAGCTCCATGTATTCGGCTTCGTTCGACGGGATGGCGACGATTTCAGTCGCTTCTCCCTCGCCGAGTTCGACCATCGACTCGGCGACGATTTGCATGGCCCGGTCACTCGACGAGAGGAGCGCGAAGGCCTCTCCGAGCAGGCCGTCCGAGGCGGTGATGGCCGGTCCGTAGCCGTACTCGGCCCACGCGCTCGGTGTCCCGCGGCGGATGTCCGAGCGGTCGATGATGTCGTCGATGACGAGCGAGGCGTTGTGAACGAGTTCGATGCCGACCGCGAAGTCGACGGCGTCTTCGGGGGCACCACCGATGGCCTCGCACGCGAGGATGGTGACGGCGGGGCGAACGCGCTTGCCCCCCGCCAGAGCGACGTGGTCCAGTTGGTCGGCGAGTTCCGACGGCTCGACCGCCGAGACGACCTCTTCGAGGCGGTCGTTTACCATCGTGACCCGGCGCTCCAGGTATTCCATTGTCGGTTCGTAGGGTTGGGTAGGGAAGTACGTACCGGATTTCCGGAAACTGTGTGCGGACTCGCCCGTGGGCGGTCGGTTTCTGACCGAAAAAGAACGACGTGATTTTGCTGAGGACGGTCACAGACCGTCCACAGTGCAAACGCTCTATTCGAACTGCTCGATGAGTTCGGGAACGACTTCGAACAGGTCGCCGACGATACCGTAGTCGGCGATGTCGAAGATTGGCGCGTCGGGGTCGGTGTTGATGGCGACGATGTTTTCGGCGCCCTTCATCCCGGCGACGTGCTGAACCGCGCCGGAGATACCGACGGCGATGTAGAACTTCGGCGTCACGACTTTGCCGGACTGGCCGACCTGCCGGTCCTTCGGGAGCCAGCCGTTGTCGACGATGGGGCGGGAAGACGACAGGGTCGCATCGAGCGCGTCGGCGAGTTCCTGGACGAGTTCGATGTTCTCTTCTTCCTCGATACCGCGGCCGACGGAGACGAGCACGTCCGCGTCCGCGATGTCGACGTCGCCGGAGCCGACCTCTTCGAATCCAGTTACGCGCGAGCGCACGCGGGAGTCGTCGATTTCGACGTCGAAGGCCTCGACGGCGGGTTCGCCAGCGGTTTCCGCGACGTCCCACTCACCGGGGCGGATGGTGACGGCAGCCGTGCCAGCGTCGACTTCGACGGTCGATTCGACCTTCGAGGCGTACATCTCACGCGTGACGGTGAGGGAACCCTCGTTCTCCAGTCCGACTGCGTCGGTGACGAGCGGGAGGTCGAGTTGCTCGGCGACGGCGGGCGCGTAGTCGAGGCCGTTGACGGTGTTGCCCATCAGGACGTACGTCGGGTCGAGTTCCTCGTACAGCGCCGTGACGGCCTGCACGTAGACGTCGTGGTTGAACTCGTCGCCTTCGGCGACGGTGTGGATGGTGTCGACGCCGTCGAGCGAGAGTTCCTCGGCGAAGGCGTCCACGTCGCCGCCGATGACCGCGAGGTGCAGGTCGCCGCCCGACTGCGAGGCGAGGTCGCTGCCGGCGGTGACGAGTTCGAACGACACGTCGCGGAGTTCGCCGCGGCGGTGCTCGGTGATTGCGAGAACGTCGCTCATTGGGCACCCACCCCCTTCTCGCGGAGGACGGTCGCAAGTTCGGCGGCCTGCTCCCCGGCGTCACCGTCGAAGTAGACGGCGTCGGACTCCGTCTCTGGTTCGTACATGTCGGTCAGTTCGAGGTCGGACTCGACGGCGGACGCGTCGAGACCGAGGTCCGAAAGCGACATCGGCTTGATTTCCTTCGACTGGGCCTGGCGAATCCCACGCAGACTGGCGTATCGGGGTTCGTTGATACCAGTCTGGATGCTGAGAACCGCCGGCAGGTCGACTTCCGTGAGTTCCTCGACACCGCCTTCGAGTTCGCGGCGGACGTTCGCCACGTCGCCTTCGAGGTCGAGGTCGAGGTCGTTGACGACCGCGGCCCACTCGAAGTCGATTGCGGACGCCAGCGAGACACCCGTCGCACCGAAACTGTCGTCGTTCGCCTGCACGCCCGTGAGGACGAAGTCAGGCTCTTCGGCTTCGACGACGGCCGACAGCAGGCGTGTCTTCGCACCCACGTCCAGCAGGTCGACGTCTTCGAGCGCGTCGTCCCACACGCGGATGGCGCGGTCGACGCCTTTCGCGAGAGCCATCCGGATGGTCTCTTCGGACCGCTCCGGGCCGATGGTCACACTGACGACTTCGATGTCGTCGTTCTCCTCGGCGAGTTGGACCGCCTCTTCGACCGCGTACTCGTCCCACTCGTTGAGGTCGTACTCGAGGAACTGTTCCGCGACGTGAAGGCCGTCGAGTTCGAAGTCCTCTTCGACCTCGGCAACCTCCTTGACGGTTACGAGAACTTTCATCAACGTTCACTATTGAAAGGGGGCGAGTAAACGTTTTCGCCCCGTGGCCGAGGTCGCCGCCGTCTTCCGATTATTCTTCGAGGTCGTCCTCGTCCGGGAGGGAAATGAGATTCTCCCGTCCGAGCCGAAGCTTCTCGACGCGACCGTTGTCCGCCATCGCCGATAAGAGTTGCGAGACTTTGGCGTCCGACCACCCCGTCTCCTTGACGATGTTGGCCTGCTTCATCCGGCCGCCGTTCTGTTCGAGAAGCAGTTCGACCCGCTCTTCGTCCGACAGGAGTTCGAGGTCGACTTCGTCGTCGCTGCCGTTCCTTTCGTCTTCGTCGGCTGGCTGTTCCGGGACTGGCGACGGCTCGTGCGTTGGCTCGACGGCCCCACTCTGGGGTGGCTCTTCGTCGGACGAAACAGCGACACCATCGCCGTCCGTCGGGCGACGACGGGTGAATGCGACGACCGCGATACCGACGAGTGCGACTGCCGCGAGGCCGCCAATGATGAGGTCCCACGGCAACTGGGTGGGGCCTGGGCCGGCCGTCGGACGGTAGCTCACGCGCAACTCGTCGACGGACTCGAAGGTTCGCGGACCTTCGACGACGACGGAGTTGTTCTCCAGTGGGATGTTCGTACTGTTCACCGCGTATCGCGGCGGTGTCCGTATCGTGAGGTTTTGATTCGAGCGAACTGAAGTGAGCCACAGTTGGTCTCGCCCCGTCGAGAAGGCGTCGCCGAGTCGGAGGCCGTCGTCTGTCTGTTCGAGGAAGTTCGTCCACGTGAACGAAAGGACCAAGACACCGGTCTCGTTCTCGACGAACCCGCGTCTCGTCGTGTTCTCGATCGACATCTGTCGTCCCGTGTGGTCAGACACGTCCGTGCTGATTCTCTCGAAGAGCGCTTCGTCGAATCCGACGTCCGTCTCTCCGCGTTCGAAGTCTCCCGCGAACTGCTCGAATGCCGCCGTATCGTTGTCCGTTTCGAGCGTATACCGCATCTCGATGTGCCACTCGGCAGCACGGTCGTCACGAAGTTCGATGATAATCTCCGTCGTCGGCGTCTGTTCGATTCCCGACTGTTGGGCGAGCACCGCTCGGTCTCCGAGCGCCGCCGCTGTACCACTCTCGTGTGGGGCTGGACCGAGCGACTGGGCTGCCGCGATTGGTGTCGCAACACCAGCGACGAGAGCGAGGAGGGCAACGATGACGGCGGCGCTCCGCATACCTGAAACCGTTTCGTCCGGCGATGAAAACGCTTTCCATCGACGTGACCGTGTTATTCCGTAGTAACGTCGGCTCGTAAGAGGGTCATTTTAGTACCGCCGTCGTGTACCGTCACGGCGATGAAGGCCCTCCCGCTCGTCCTCGCTCTCGTCTTGGTGGCCTCACCAGCTCTCGGTGCGGTCGGCCCGGGTACAGGGGACCTCGCGGACGCGTCCAACGGAACACAGGTTCAGACCTCGTCGAACGGGACAATTCGCGTCCTCGACATCCCAGACTCGTCGGTCGTCAAGTCGACAGTCGACACTCAACACGTCGACCTCGGCCCCTCGATTGACTTCGCCGGACTCAGAGCGGGAAGTCAGATTCAGACGCTGTCCTCTCTCGAACGCATCGAGTCGGCCAGCGACGAGGGTGTGCGACAGCAACTGATTCTCGGCGAGATAAACCAAATCGAGCAGCGAGCTATCGCGCTCCAGAGTGCGCAACAAAACGCCATCGAAGCGTACAACAGCGGAGATATCGCTGCTCGAGAGCTGCTCGTCGAACTCGCTCGCATCGACGCCGAGGCACGCGAACTCAACGAGCGTCGTATCGAACTCCGCGAAGTTGCGACACAGACTCCTGACTTCTCTGTCGACCCCGGACGACTCGCCGCACTCGAACGGGAGCTGGATACGTTCACTAGCCCCGTCCGAAAACACGCTGTGTCGGTTCTCACGGGCGACGAGCCATCGACGCGATTCTTCGTTCGGACGAGTGCGGATGGGATCGTTCTCAGTGTCATCTCGGACGACACATACATTCGGGAGACCTACCGGAGCGACCTACGTGACCGGGACCAGAGCGGTGTCACGCCGACGGAGGCACTCGACAAAGTCGCCGAGAACTATCCGCTTGTCTGGAACAGTCGGGCGACACAGAACGGTGCCGACGTGGTCGGTGCTGGAAACAGCTATCTCGTCCGCGTCAATCACGGCCGTGGACAGCTCTTCGCGTACGTCGATAGCGGGAGTGCAGAAGTGTTCAAAGAAGCCCAAATCCGCCCGCTCGACACGGTCTCGAACGGGACGGTCGCAACCGAGGTCAAAGACGGGCTCAGACTGTCTGCCAATCGGACCTACCCGGGCGGTCCGCTTCGAATCCAACTGAACGAGACTGAGTCGGGCGACCCGGTCGACGCCAACGTAACGCTCGGACTGGAAGCGAGCCGCGAGAGTACGCTCCTCGGGCGGACCGGTTCGGACGGGGCAATTTGGACTGTCTCACCGGCGAGTCGGTTCACCATTACGGTCATCAGAGGCAACGCCGCGGTCGTCCTCACCGTCTCTCCGACGCCGGTTCCCCAACTGGCGACGAACGAGACCCAGACGAACGAGACGACTCTGACACCGGCGAGCGAGCTGTCGGCGGATAGCTCGGTGACACCGGAACGAACTCCCGCGTAACCACTCTCTTTCGGGTTCTCACCGACCGAACCTTCTTATCGGGTGACGCGGCCACTCCGTCTCGATGCCTCGACAACTTGCTTCCGACACCCGAGGGTCGACCGTTTTGATTGGTGGCGTCCTCATGGTTGGTATCGTCGTCGTCATCGCGGGCGTGGTCGGTGCTGCCGCGTTCGACGTGGCGGAATCGACGCCCACGCCGAATCAACCGACGATGCTTTCGCTCTCGGTCACCGGGAGTGCGTTCGAACTGACGCACGACGCGGGAGCGCCGGTACAAGTTTCGTCGCTTCGGCTCCGAGTTTCGATAAATGGTGAGGAGTTACGTCACCAACCACCGGTGCCGTTCTTCTCGGCGGCGGGGTTCAAGCCGGGGCCGACCGGGCCGTTCAACACAGCATCGGATGAGACGTGGACTGTTGGAGAGACGGCAGGGTTCGAACTCGCAGGGACGAACGCCCCGACAGTGACTTCCGGTGCTCGGGTCGTCGTCCGAGTCTACGAGGAAGACACGCTCGTTGCAGTCGTTCGAGCGACGGCGAGCTAAGTGTGTCGAGGCGGCAGAAAGGGCGCAAGTCGATGAAACGTTTCGCGACGGGGACTTATTCCTCGGGGGCGCGCGCGATGGTGACGATAGCGCGGGGACTGCCGGGCTGTCGCTGGAGAATGTGGTGTTCGATGTCGACGAACCCCGCCGCTTCGAACATCCGGTCGGCTTCTTCTTCGTCGTAGAAGAGCATGATTGCGTCGGCGAGTTTCTGGAAGAGGCTGTTCTTCGGGTCGTCGGGCCCGACGACGAGAACCTTGTTCCCCGGCTTGACGACGCGCCGGAACTCTTCGAGTGCGGTCACGGGATTCGGCCAGTACTCGATAGACCCGGACGACCAGATGATATCGAAGGAGTTGTCGGCAAACGGCAGCCGTTCGGCGTCGCCGCGGTAGAACCGGACTTGGTCGTTCTTTCCGAACTTCTTCCACGCCTTCTGCATCTGGTGGATACTCTGGTCGAGACCGTGCACGTCGTCCGTATAGCGGAGCAGACCTTCGGTACCGAAGCCGGTCCCGCACCCGACGTCGAGGACGCGGTCACCCTCTTGGATACCGAGTAGTTCGAGCGCCTCGTCGCGCATCTCCTCGTTCCAGATGAACGGGTTCACCTGGTCGTACACCTTCGAGAGGTACTTGTAAAACAGGCGGGCCCGGGCTTTGTTTTCGAGGACTCCCATCGCGCCGGGATTAGGACTCACCGATGATAACGGTGCGGATTCACCGCGCAGCTCCGTGCTTTCGAAGCCCAGACGGTGTCGACTATTCGGTCGTTTCTCAGCACTGTTCCGCAAACACCTTATACAGCGCTTGTGCAACTTCCCTGTGATACGAGTATGCCGAGACAAGAGGTTCTCGAGAAAATAAAATCGGCCGAGCAGGAGGCCGACGACATCATCGAAGAGGCCGAGGCGGAACGCGAAGATCTCGTCGCGGAGGCGCGCCACGAGGCAGACGAGATCCGCTCCGAGGCCGAGCAGGAGGCCGACGAACTCGAATCAGAGCGCTTGGCGGAGGGGCGCAAAGACATCGAGAAGGAGCGTGAACGCATCCTCGAAGAAGGCGAATCGGCGCGGGACGAACTGGTCGCCGACGCGGAAGACCGCATCGACGAGGCGGTCGAGTACGCCGTCGGCAAATTCGAGGAGGCGGTGAATGCTCAGACCTGAGCAGATGAGCAAGGTCTCGGTGACCGGTTCCAAGGGCATCATGTCCGAGGTCATCGAGACTGTCCACGACCTTCGACTGCTCCACGTCACCGAATACGACGGGTCGTGGCAGGAGGAGTTCGGTTTCGACACGGGGACTCCCATCGAGGGAGCGGAGGACGCCTCCGAGAAGCTCGTCACCGTTCGTTCGCTCAAGAGCATTCTCGGCGTCACCGAAGACGACGCCGGTCGCCAGCGTATCGTCCCCGACGACGCGCTCGGTGAACCGCTCGAACAGATTCGCGAGCGCGTCAACGAACTCGACGACCGTCGCTCCGAACTCGAAGGAAAGCTTCGTGAGGTAGACGAGGAGATCGACGCGATGAAGCCGTTCGTCGACCTCGGCCTCGACCTCGACTTGCTCTCGGGATACGACTCCCTGCAAGTCGTCGTTGGACAAGGGAAGGCCGACGAAGTCGAGCGGGCAATCGTCGATGCCGACAGCATCGGCGCCTTCGAAATCTTCTCGGGCGACCGCACGCTCGCTGTCTTTGGTCGCCCCGCCGAGGGCGCTTCCGAGATGGCGATTACGGATGCACTCGTCGGCGTCGAGTTCGCGACGCTCGAAATCCCGGACGCTTCGGGAAGCCCCGAAGATTACATCCGCGACCTCAAACAGCAGAAGCGCGAAATCGAATCCAAGCTCGAAACCGTCGAGTCTGAGCTTCGTGATACCGCGGTCGAAGAAGGCGAGTTCCTTCTTGCCGCCGAAGAGCGACTCGCCATCGACGTCCAGAAGACCGAAGCGCCGTTGTCGTTCGCGACGACGGAGAACGCATTCGTCGCCGAAGGTTGGATTCCGACCGAGCGATACAACGAGTTCGCGAAGTCACTGAAAGACGCGGTCGGCGAACACGTCGAAGTCGAAGAACTCGAACGCGCGGAATTCTCCCACGACGGTACCGACCACGCGCGTGAGCACGTTTCCGATAACACGGGCACGCCCACTGCGACTGACGGTGGGACGGTCACGATGGCGAATGACGAACCGCCGGTCGTCCAGAACAACAGCGGCGCTGTCAAGCCGTTCGAAATCCTCGTTCAGGCGGTCAACCGCCCGAACTACTACGAGTTCGACCCGACGGTCGTCCTGTTCCTCACGTTCCCGGCGTTCTTCGGGTTCATGATTGGGGACTTCGGATATGGCCTCATCTACACCGCTATCGGGTACTATCTCTACGCAGGCTTCGACTCTGACGCGTTCAAGAGTATGGGCGGGATGACGATTACGGCCGGTATCTTCACCACGATATTCGGCATCCTCTATGGGGAAATCTTCGGATTCCACCTCATAACGGAGTACTTCTGGAAAGGCGTGCTCCACATGTCTCACCCGCCGATCGAGAAGGGTCTCTCGCCGGCCACCTCTGAGTGGGCACTCGCGTGGCTCACCGTGAGCGTCGCCGTCGGTATCCTGCACCTGAACATCGGCTACATCTTCGACTTCGTCGAGAAGTCGCAACTCCACGGCCTGAAAGAGGCAATCCTCGAAACCGGTTCGTGGATACTCATGCTGAACGGCCTGTGGATCTGGATCTTCAGCGACGCACTCGGTGGCGTCCCACCGGAGTTCCTGTTCACCACGTTCGCGAGCGACGGACTCATCCCGCTCGGCTTCTCCGGCTTCTCGTTCGCCGTCGGTTGGGGTGGCCTCGGGTTGTACCTCCTCGGCGCGGCACTGCTCGGGATGGCCGAGGTGGCCGAACTCGCCGAGTTCGCCGCCCCGCTCTCGAACGTCCTGTCGTACACTCGTCTCGGCGCGGTCCTCATCGCGAAGGCGTCGATGGCGTTCGCAGTCAACCTGCTCGTCTTCGGTGTGTACGTCGACGACCACGGGGGCTGGCACTTCGGTCTCGGTGGAATGCCTGACGCCGCTGCTGTGGCGGCACTCGGACCGGGTGAAACGCTAGCCTACCACGGATACGAAGTGACCAACGTCCTCTTTGGTGGGCTGTTCCACTCTGGCGCGGCTGGCGTCGTCGGTGGGCTGCTCGTCCTGGTCGTTGGCCACGTTGTCGTCCTCGCACTCGGTGTCACGAGTGCAGGTCTGCAGGCCGTCCGTCTCGAATACGTCGAGTTCTTCGGCAAGTTCTTCGAGGGCGGTGGCCGCGAGTACGAACCGTTCGGCTACGACCGTCAGTTCACCACCGAAGACTGAGTGAACAGGCGGTACCTTCTTTATCGACCGCACCGATAGCGGCTGCTCTCCCGGAATCACGCACGACAGCCGCCCGAATGCCGTATTTCAGCCGATTATTTTGGGAACCTTTATGAGACGTCTTGCAACACATACGAACGTTCGGAGACGACAATCCGGTACTCAGGAACATACAATGATTGAAGCAATTGAACCCCTCATGACTGCACTGCAGAATGAAACCGCTTCCTCGCCTGCCATCACCGAAGGCGCTGCGGCGGCCCTTTCGGTCGGTATCGCCGCTTTCGCAGCCGGATACGCCGAGCGCGGCATCGGTTCCGCTGCGATGGGCGCCATCGCCGAGGACGAGTCTCTCTTCGTCAACGGGCTGATCCTCACGGTTCTTCCCGAAACCCTCGTCATCCTCGCACTGGTCGTTGTCTTCGCGGCCTAAGCACCCCTCCCTTTCCCCATTATGAGTTTGGATAACGTCGTTGAGGATATCCGAGACGAAGCCCGCGCACGCGCAGAGGAAATCAGGCAGAACGGCCAGGAACGAGCGGACGAAATCGTCGCTGAAGCCGAAGCAGACGCCGAAGAAATCCTCGAATCGCGCACGGCCGAAATCGAGCAGCAACTCGAACGAGAGCGAGAACAGTCGCTCTCCAGCGCGAAGCTCGAAGCCAAGCAGGCTCGGCTGAGCGCCCGCCGAGACGTGCTTCAGCGTGTCCGTGAGCAGGTCGAAAGCGAACTCGCCGACCTCGAAGGCGACCGTCGCGAGGAGCTGACCCGTACGCTCCTCGATGCGGCAGCGGTCGAATTCGAAGACGAGGACGAAGTCCACGTCTACGGTCGTGCCGACGACGCCGACATGCTCGAAGACATCCTTGCCGACTACGACAGATACGAAGTGTCTGGTGAGCGCGACTGCCTCGGTGGCGTCGTGGTCGAAGGCACGAATTCGCGCGTTCGGGTGAACAACACCTTCGACTCGGTCCTCGATTCAGTCTGGGAGGACAACCTGAAGGAAGTGAGTGCGCGACTGTTCGACGACCAATGAGCACAGCTGGCGGCTCGAATCCGGAGTACGTCATCGCTCGGGTACGAGCGAGACGAAGCGCCCTCTTCGGGGACGAAGAGTACCGCAAGCTGGTCCGCATGGGTCCGGCCGAAATCGCCCGGTTCATGGAGGAGTCGGAGTACGAGACGGAGATCAACGCGCTGGGAAGCCGATTCTCGGGCGTCGACCTCATCGAGTACGCGCTGAACGCCAACATGGCGAAGCAGTTCAACGACATCCTCGACTGGGCCGGTGGTCGACTCTACGACCTCATCGCCCGGTACCTTCGAAAGTTCGACGCGTGGAACGTCAAGACGGTCCTGCGTGGAATCTACGCGGGGTCGTCCCGCGAGGAGGTCAAATCCGACCTCATCCGCGCTGGTGAGTTCGACGACCGACTCATCGAGCGACTGCTCGATGCGACCGAAATCGAAGAAGTGGTCGAAATCCTCTCCGGGACGATGTTCGGAGACGGGCTTGAGGCCGCGTTCGAAGATTACGAGGAAGCCGGTGTCCTCGTGCCGTTAGAGAACGCTGTCGACCGCGCGTTCTACGAGCAACTGCTGGAGAACTTGGTCGTCGGTGAGGAAGCAGAACAGTATCGTGAGTTCCTCGAAGCGGAGATCGACTTCCGAAACGCCCGAAACGCACTCCGAATCGCTCGCAGTGGTGCCGACCTCGATCCTGCAGATTATTTCATCGAAGGTGGCACGCTGTTCCGAGCGTCGGAGATTACGGCGTTAGCGACCAGTACCAGCGAACTGGTCTCGAAGATTTCGGACAGTCAGTACGGTGACCGCCTCTCTGGTGCCATCTCGGACCTCGAGGCGGCAGACAGCCTCATTAGTTTCGAGCGCGCCCTCGATTCGGCGCTGCTCGAGTACGCTGACACGCTCGGCTACGTGTTCCCGCTGTCTGTCACGCCGGTCATCTCGTACATTCTCGCCAAGGAACGCGAAGTCGACAACATTCGGGCGATTGCCCGCGGCCGCGAGGCCGGGCTTGGTCCCGACGAAATCGAGGAGGAACTGGTCATCCAATGAGCCAGGAAATCGCAGTTATCGGCAGTCCCGACTTCACGACGGGCTTTCGACTTGCGGGCGTCCGCAAGTTCGAGAACGTCCCGGACGAAGACAAGGACGAAGCACTCGACGAGGCCGTGACGCAGACGCTCGAGGACGAGGATGTCGGCATCATCGTGATGCACGAAGACGACCTCGACTACCTCTCGCGTAACGCCCGCAAGTCGGTCGAGCAGAGTATCGAGCCAACGCTCGTGACGCTCGGCGGTTCCGGCGGCGCAAGCGGCCTCCGCGACCAGATCAAGAGAGCTATCGGTATCGATCTGATGGACGAATAACAAACATGAGTCAGGCAACACAAGATTCCGTTCGCGAGGACGGCATCATCGCAAGCGTGAGTGGTCCGGTCGTGACCGCCCGTGACCTTGACGCCCGTATGAACGACGTTGTGTACGTCGGCGACGAAGGGCTGATGGGCGAGGTTATCGAAATCGAGGGCGACCTCACGACCATTCAGGTGTACGAGGAGACTTCGGGCGTCGGTCCCGGCGAACCCGTCGAGAACACGGGCGAGCCGCTGACCGTCGACCTCGGTCCCGGCATGCTGGACGCCATCTACGACGGTGTCCAGCGTCCGCTGGACGTGCTCGAGTCCAAGATGGGCTCGCCGTACCTCGACCGCGGTGTCGACGCACCCGGTATCGACCTGGAGAAGAAATGGGAGTTCGAACCGACGGTCTCCGAAGGCGACGAAGTCGCCCCCGGTGACGTCGTCGGTACGGTTCCCGAAACCGTGACCATCGAACACAAGGTCATGGTCCCGCCGGACTTCGAAGGTGGCGAAGTCGTCGCCGCCAACGAAGGCGAGTTCTCCGTCACCGAGGCGGTCGTCGAACTCGACAACGGCGAAGAAGTGACGATGCACCAGGAGTGGCCGGTTCGGAAGGCGCGTCCCGCGGCAGAGAAGAAGACGCCCCGCGAACCGCTCGTCTCCGGGCAGCGTATCCTCGACGGTCTGTTCCCCATCGCGAAGGGTGGGACGGCCGCGATTCCGGGTCCGTTCGGGTCCGGAAAGACGGTTACGCAGCACCAGCTCGCCAAGTGGGCTGACGCAGACATCGTCGTCTACGTCGGCTGTGGTGAGCGTGGCAACGAGATGACCGAAGTCATCGAGGACTTCCCGGAACTCGACGACCCGAAGACCGGGAACCCGCTCATGGCGCGGACGTCGCTCATCGCGAACACGTCCAACATGCCCGTGGCGGCCCGCGAGTCCTGTATCTACACCGGTATCACCATCGCGGAGTACTACCGCGACATGGGGTACGACGTGGCACTCATGGCCGACTCCACCTCGCGGTGGGCAGAGGCCATGCGCGAGATTTCCTCGCGTCTCGAAGAGATGCCCGGCGAAGAGGGGTACCCCGCGTACCTCGCCGCGCGTCTCTCCGAGTTCTACGAGCGCGCAGGGTACTTCACGACCGTCAACGGCAACGAGGGTTCGGTCTCCGTCATCGGCGCAGTTTCGCCGCCGGGCGGTGACTTCTCCGAGCCGGTCACGCAGAACACTCTGCGTATCGTGAAGACCTTCTGGGCACTCGACGCCGACCTCGCAGAGCGTCGCCACTTCCCGGCAATCAACTGGAACGAGTCCTACTCGCTCTACCAGGACCAGCTCGACCCGTGGTTCGTCGAGAACGTCGAGGACGACTGGCCCGAAGAGCGACAGTGGGCGGTCGACGTGCTCGACGAAGAGAACGAGCTTCAGGAAATCGTTCAGCTCGTCGGTAAGGACGCCCTGCCGGAGGACCAGCAGCTGACCCTCGAAGTCGCTCGCTATCTCCGCGAGGCGTACCTGCAGCAGAACGCGTTCCACCCGACGGACACGTACTGTGAGCCAGAGAAGACCTACGGTATCCTCACCGCCATCCACACGTTCAACGACGAGGCGTTCAAGGCGCTCGAAGCCGGCGTCCCCGTCGAAGAAATCCAGGCCATCGAAGCGGTTCCCCGTCTGAACCGTATCGGTGTGCAGGAAGACTGGGAGGCGTACATCGAGGACCTCAAGGCAGAGATCACCGAGCAACTCCGCGAGCTGTACTGAGATCATGAAGGAATACCAGACTATCACCGAAATCAGCGGCCCGCTGGTGTTCGCCGAGGTTGACGAGCCGATCGGTTACGACGAAATCGTCGAAATCGAGACGCCGCAAGGCGAGACCAAGCGTGGACAGGTCCTCGAATCGAGTGAGGGCCTCGTCGCGATTCAGGTGTTCGAAGGAACCACCGGTATCGACCGAAACGCGTCCGTCAAGTTCCTCGGCGAGACGCTCAAGATGCCCGTGACCGAGGACCTCCTCGGTCGCGTGCTCGACGGGTCCGGCCAGCCTATCGACGGCGGCCCGGAAATCGTCCCCGACGAGCGCCGTGACATCGTCGGCGCAGCAATCAACCCCTACTCCCGCGAGTACCCCGAGGAGTTCATCCAGACTGGCGTCTCCGCCATCGACGGCATGAACACCCTCGTCCGTGGTCAGAAGCTCCCCATCTTCTCCGCGTCGGGGCTTCCCCACAACGACCTCGCACTGCAGGTCGCCCGTCAGGCGACCGTGCTCGAAGAGGAAGGCGACGAAGACTCCGAGTTCGCTGTGGTCTTCGGCGCGATGGGTATCACGCAGGAAGAGGCCAACGAGTTCATGGAGGACTTCGAGCGCACGGGTGCACTCGAGCGCTCCGTCGTCTTCACGAACCTCGCGGACGACCCCGCAGTCGAGCGGACGGTCACGCCGCGTCTCGCCCTCACCACGGCCGAGTACCTCGCGTTCGACAAGGACTACCACGTCCTCGTCATCCTGACCGACATGACCAACTACTGTGAGGCGCTCCGCGAAATCGGTGCGGCTCGCGAAGAGGTCCCCGGTCGCCGTGGCTACCCGGGTTACATGTACACTGACCTTGCGCAGCTCTACGAGCGCGCAGGTCGTATCGAGGGTCGCGAAGGGTCTGTCACCCAGATTCCCATCCTCACGATGCCGGGTGACGACGACACGCACCCGATTCCGGACCTGACCGGCTACATTACGGAAGGTCAGATCTACATCGACCGCGACCTCAACTCGCAGGGCATCCGCCCGCCGATCAATCCGCTTCCGTCCCTCTCGCGTCTGATGGACGACGGTATCGGTGAGGGTCTCACCCGCGAAGACCACGCCGACGTGTCCGACCAGATGTACGCGGCGTACGCAGAGGGTGAAGACCTCCGCGACCTCGTGAACATTGTCGGTCGCGAGGCGCTGTCCGAGCGTGACAACAAGTACCTCGACTTCGCAGAGCGCTTCGAAGAGGAGTTCGTCGACCAGGGATTCGACACGAACCGCACCATCGACGACACGCTCGACATCGGGTGGGACCTCCTCTCGATGCTGCCGAAGTCCGAGCTCAACCGTATCGACGAAGAGCTCATCGAGGACTACTACCGCGACGAAGCCGAGACCGTCGAAGCGGACGCCTAACTCGGCGACTTCGATTCTTTCTTCGGACGCGATTTCCTTCCGAGAGCGGTCGCTTTCGTCCGCGCTCCCGTGAGTACGCTGTCGAACCGTCCGAGAGCGAGGTTCCTTGTGCTACCAGCGTGTGTATGAGGTATGTCAATTGCTTCGCCGCAGGCGCGTGTCTTCTCTGTCGTCGGCGACGACATCCGAGCACGAGTCGAACGCGAACTCTCGTCGTTCGACGTCGAAGCCGTCGACTCGGCCGACGCTGTCGAGCGACGACTCGCCGAAGACTCTGCGGACTGCATCGTCATCGACACGGACTCACCAGCAACCGTGACAGCCATCAGCGAGACTGGCGTTCCGGTCGTCGTACTGGTCTCTCCGGACGCCGACCTCTCGCCGGGGGACGCACTCGATGCCGGTGCGGAAGACGTCGTTCCCGTCGTCGAGTCTAACCTCTTCGACCGACTCGGTGCCCGCGTCGCCAGCGTCGTGTCGTGGCACGACCGTCACGAGGAGGCGACAGACCGGATTACCGAAGACCTGAAAGAACGGGCGATGGACGAAGCGCCCGTCGGAATCACTATCTCGGACGGCTCGCTCCCCGACCACCCGCTCGTCTACGCCAACGACGCGTTCGAGTCGATGACGGGGTACACCATCGAAGAGGCGCTGGGTCGAAACTGCCGATATCTGCAGGGTGACAAGACGAACCAAGAGCGCGTCGCCGAACTTCGCCGCGCAATCGATGCCGAGGAGTCGGCGTCGGTCGAACTGCTGAACTACCGGCGAGACGGCTCGACCTTCTGGAATCGCGTCGATATCGCGCCGCTTCCCGGTCCCGATGGCTCCGTGACTCACTACGTCGGTTTCCAGACGGACATCACAGAGCGCGTCCGCGCCGAGCAGGCCGCAGAGCGGTACGCCGCCCGCGTCGAAGAAGAACGCGCCCGACTCCAGAATCTCGTCGACCACATCGAAGGACTGCTCGAAGATGTCACGGGCGCGCTCGTCCGCGCGGAGACGCGCGCGGAACTCGAAACGACAGTGTGTGAGAAAATCGCCGCGTCGCCGTCGTTCGAGGGCGCGTGGATTGGCGACGTCGACCTCTCGCCGAAGGAAATCGTGCCGAACGAGTGGGCCGGAGCCGAATCGGCCACGCTGTCGGAACTCCGAATCGACCGCGACGACGACACCGACCCGACCGCGCTCGCCGCCACGACCGGGGAGGTACGGTCACAGACGGCTTCGGATGGCCGCCTCCACGCCGACGTGTCGCTGCCATTTACGAACGTTATCGCCGTCCCGCTCGTCCACCGTGATACGATGTACGGTGTGTTGAGCGTGTACGCGACAGCGGCCGTCGACGAGTACGTACAGGCCGTCTTCGGGACGCTCGGCAGAGCAGTTGGGGCCGCCATCGACGCGTTCGAGAGCCGACGGACGCTCATGTCCAACGAGGTTCTCGAACTCGAACTCGAAATCACGGACTCGACACAGCCCCTCGCCACGCTCGCCACCTCGTGGGGATGTCGGCTCGAATACGAAGGGTCGGTTCCGCACGATGACGGGACGGTGAGCCTCTTCGTCTCGACGACGCCCCCGACCGCCGGCGAGGATATCGACACCGAAGAAACGTCCGAATTCGGTGCTGAGGGTATCGTACGCGTCTCGCAACTCCCGCGGGGAGACGACGCCGGACTGTACGAAATCATTCTCGCATCAGATTCGCTTTTACACCTCGTCGCCGACGCGAGCGGCCGGATATCAGACCTCGAAGTCGACACCGACGGGACCCGACTGACCGTCGTAGTCCCGGACCGCGCACTCGGTCGGTCGCTTCTCGACGACCTGAAAACGGTCGCACGGGGTGTCGAGCTCCGTGCCGTCAGGGACCGTGCGGTCCCGCCGCAGACCCAGCGAGAGTTTGCCGCGAGCGTCGGTGCAGAACTCACCGACAGACAGCGAACTGCGCTCCAACTGGCGTACCTCGGCGGCTTCTTCGAGTGGCCCCACGGGGTGAAAGGCGACGAACTCGCCGAGGCGATGGGTGTCTCCCGACCGACGTACCACCAGCATCTCCGTGCGGCCGAGCGAAAGCTGGTCACTCGGTTTTTCGAGAGCGAGGTTCTGTAGGCGACTTCCCCCGCCCCGTCCTGTCCCGCCTCGACTCCGGGGAGAACGTGTTGGCCGGCTACCACGTCGTCGCGGCTCCCCCTGCCGCCTGCCCTGTTTTCGCCCCGGACAGCGGGCCAGACAGTAAAAGATTAACACCCCAGGCGAACAACCCTCGCCAAAGATGGCCGAAGACGTCAAGCCGACCCGCAAGAACCTGATGGCGATCGAAGATCGCATCGAACTCTCTGAGCGGGGTCACGACACGCTCGAACAGAAGCGGGACGGCCTCATCATGGAGTTCATGGACATCCTCGACCAGGCACAGGACGTGCGGGCGAACCTGAACGCGGACTACGAGCGCGCCCAGAACAAGATTAACATGGCTCGCGCCATGGAGGGTGACGTCACGGTTCGCGGTGCTGCCGCAGCGCTGAAAGAGTACCCCGAGATTACGACGCAGTCGAAGAACATCATGGGCGTCGTCGTCCCGCAAATCGAGTCCTCGCGCGTCAAAAAGAGCCTCGACCAGCGCGGCTACGGTCTGCTCGGTTCTTCGGCCCGCATCGACGAGGCTGCCGACGCCTACGAGGAACTGCTCGAATCCATCATCCTCGCCGCGGAAGTCGAGACGGCGATGAAGAAGATGCTCGAAGAGATCGAGACGACGAAGCGCCGTGTCAACGCGCTCGAATTCAAACTGCTTCCCGAACTCTACGAGAACCAAGAGTACATCGAGCAGAAGCTCGAAGAGCAAGAGCGCGAGGAAATCTTCCGCCTCAAGAAGATCAAAGCCAAGAAGGAAGAAGAAGAGAAGGAAGCGCGAGAGGCCGAACAAGCCGCCGAAGCCGCTACTGCGGACTAATCTCGTCACTTCTCTGCGGTATCTTCTCGGTCGCCCCACCGACCACTTTTCGTCGCGCAACCGCGTAGGTAGTGGTATGGCCTGTCCCGAGTGTGGTGGTGCGACAGTCCGGTACGTCGTTCCCGAAGACCTGCGAACGTACGCTCCCGAATCGACCGATATCGTCGCGCTGTGCGGCGATTGCCTGCACGTCTCCCCGGCGACCGTCGCGGGGGCACAAGTCGACGAGGCGAAGCAACTCGTCGATGTCATCCCGGACGGTGACGGCGGCGCGGCCCTCGCTGTCGCGCTTGGGTTGCTCGACTCGCTGGCGCTCAACCGTTCCGGTATCGTGGAGTGTCTCGAATACGCCGAGGAGTCGGGCGTCGACGTGCATCTGGCGCTCGATAGACTCGCCCACGGATTCCCCGATGCGCACGTCGACCTCGAACGACGCCGCAGTCAACTCACGGCGTTTTTCTGACGAGTCGAACAGTCGCTCTTCGCGGGGTGAAGTGCTGAGGCTAGCGGCTGTGGTGTCTATGCTACTGACTGGTGGAGTGCCGCGGCTATCGGCCGATAGGCACGGCGCTCGCGTTGCCTAGTGATTCGTCTCTCGCGCTTGCGCGCGAAGACGCCGAGGAGAAAGTGCTTAGACGCCCGTGGAGTACCGGAGAATTCCGGCGATACCACCGAACGCGTCGTAGAGCTGTTCGCCCTTTTCGAAGTCGGTGCTGATGAACTTCGTCTCGGTGCCGCGCTGGTCGGCGATGTCCATCAGGAACTCGATGACGTCCTCGCGGGACTCGGCTTCGACTTCGGTGCCGTCCTCACACTCGTGAGTGGGCGTGTTGTGCCGGTGATCGACGAGTTCGTACTCTTCGTTCCCGTTGCAGTCGTAGATGACGACGTCTTGGCGGAGGTCCTCGGAGATGAGGAGGCGGTCGACAGACCCCATCACGAGGTTCTTCCGCGTCGGCTCGAACCCGTAGGTGGACTCGTTGCCGCGGTGGAGTTTCTCGAAGAACTCCTCCATCTGCTTTTTGTCCTTGATGACCTCCTGGTCGGCCAGCACGTCCTGTCCGGCGTCGACGAGGTCGTAGAGGCCGGATTCGTCCGTGTAGGCGACGTCGAACTTGCCGACGACGAGGTCCTGCAGTTCGTGGTGGAGATAGTCACCGTCGAGGAACTCGTCTTTCGTCGGCGAGGGACCGCCCACGAGGATGCCGTCCATGTCGTGACGTTGGGGGACGAACAGGTCGTTCGCCATGCCAGCGACTTCCTGATAGAAGTTGTCGATAGCTTCGAGGCGCAGGCGGGCGAAACGCTGGGCGGACTGACCACCTTTGCGCTGCTTCCCCGGGACGAGCGACGAGGCGCTCTTGACCGGTTCCACGCGCTTGCCTTTCAGCCATCCGACGTTGGCCTCGCGGCGGTCGAGGACGACGAGCCCGAACAGACCCTTGTCCATGAGCATGTCCTCGAGGGGCCCGGTGAGGAAGTTCGAGTCACAGTGGTACCGGAACGACTGGATGGGTTCCGGCGGGCTTTCGAGTACCTTCGTGACCATGTTCGTCTGGCCACCGCCGGAGTCGACCGCACCAGAGAACATCACGATGCCGTTGTCTGGCGGGAAGTTACCGTAGTATCGGAGCCGGTCTTTGATGCTCGTCAGGGCGTCCTGCACGTTCGTCCGCGTCTGCTTGGACTTGATGTTGGACGCTTCGCTGTGTTCTGTGATGACGTGTTCGACCACGTCGGAAATCTGCTTGTCTTCTGGGATGTAGATGGTGACGAGCTGAGTTCCGGAGCCTTCGAATTCTTTGAGGTCCTCGATGACCTTCTTGAATTCATACTTTCGCCGGTCTTCGCTCGCCTCCTCGGCGTCGCTACTCATCACTCCACATAGTCCCGCCAGCGGCTAAGTAACCTTTGACTGTCCACGTGGCGAGCTATCGTGTCACACCCATGACGGCGCTCGGAGAACATTTATGGTGCTGTCACGGTAGGGTTTCGACGTTGGAATCATGGCACGGGTGTACGCAATTGCCAGCGCGAAAGGCGGGGTTGGAAAAACGACGACGACAGCCAACCTTGGAACCGTCCTCGCGATGGCCGGTCACGAGGTTGTCGTCATCGACGGTGACCTCGGGATGCCGAATCTCGCTGGTGCCCTCGGTGTCGACCCAGACGGGGCGACGCTTCACGACGTCCTCAACGACGACGTAGACATCACGTCGGCTATTTACGAGGGGCCGGCGGGTCTCGACGTCGTCCCCGGGTCGAACGCGCTGGAAGCGTTTGCCCGAACTGACGCCAAAGGACTCGAAGCGGCTGTCGACCAGCTCGACGACTACGACGTCGTCATCGTCGACACCGGTGCGGGCCTGAGCAACGACACGTTCGTCCCCCTGAAGTTCGCCGACGACGTGGTACTCGTCACGACGACCGAACGAGAGGCACTCGGCGACACCGAGAAGACGCGACAACTCGCCGAGCGCATCGGCGCGTCAATCGTCGGTGCCGTCCTCACCCGTGTCGACGAGTCGAACCCGAACGCCGAGGTGGTCGCGTCGATTCTGGATGCTGGCGTCGTCGCCGTCGTCCCCGAAGACCCGGCTATTCGTGACGCGCTCGACAGCCAAGTTCCCGTCGTCCTCCGCACACCTGACAGTATCTCGGCGGCAGGCTACCGCGCGCTCGCGGAGGCACTCACCGGAGAGCCGGTTCCGGTCCCCGACGAGACCGGAGCAGCCACCGACGACGACCACACGACTGAAACGACAAAGCAGGACGTCCAAGAGTCGGAGTCAACGCAGGTCGTCACTACTGATTCGTCTTCCGCACCCGACACCGAACTCCCTGAAGCCGACCCCGAGGCGGAATCCGAACCGTCGTCGGACACCGGTCGAACCACTTCTGAACCGGACTCGATGGATGTCTCGGAACCGGAGCCAGCGACGCCGTCCGACAGCTCGTCGGAAGCTGAACCGACGCCGGTCGCCTCAGAGGACTCCGTCGACACGACCGAGTCGACGACCGAAGACCCGCTTGCGCCAGACGCAGACGCTGGCGAGTTCGAAGCCGCAGATACCACTGACGAATTCGAAGCCGCAGATACCACTGACGCGACGGACTCGAACGCGCGGGAGACGTCGGGTGCGGACACTGACGACTCCACTGCGGTCCACACTGCCGAGGACTCCCCGACAGAGGCAGGCGAGTCGTCGATGCCGACCGCCGAGGAGACTACCGACGCGACTCCCGAACCGGACCCGACGGACGCACCGGAAGACCCGCTCGCTGCTGACGTGGGCGAAGACCCATTGGCGGCTGAGTCGTCCGAAGACCCGTTAGCGGGCGATGCGGTCGACGAAGACCCGTTGGCGGGTGAGGTGGTCGACGAAGACCCACTCGCTGCCGACGCGACCGACTCGGAATCACTGGTCGAAGCGTCGAAGGCGGCGGCCGACGAGGTGCTGAACAAGAACAAGAACAAGCGAGACGCTGAACCGAAGCCTGCTTCGGAGTCGGAACTGGGAACGGAGCCAGAACCGGAGTCGACTGCGGAACCGGAACCTGCCGCAGAGCCGGAACCGACGATGGAACCGGAGTCGACGACTGAGTCCTCCCCGGAAAGACAGCCGACTGAGGATTCGGCCTCGACGACTGACTCGTCGGACACGCCCGAGCCAATCGTCGAAGACGACATCATCGTCGCACCGGTCGAAGAGGAACACGTCGAAGACGAAGACCCGACAGACACCGACTCGCAGGTGCCGTTTGCCGCCGGAAGTGACGGTAAGCCCGCGGTGCGTGACGACTCGGCGGAGCCACAGGCCCCGCCGACCGAGACACAGGACCCGACGGCAACGCCTCGAGACCAGCCGCAGTCGCCCGAACCCACCGAGTCCCGCGCACCTGCTGACCGGACAGCACCACCTGAGTCGACCACTCCCTCCGAACCCACCGAACAGTCGGGTGAACCGCTCGTCCAAGACCCATCGAGTGCGGATGACGACGAACCCCTCGTCGCAGAGGCGGAGTCTGAACCGGACGACGACGCGGACGGGACCGGCGAGGACGAAGAAGAGGGCGTCTACACGACGACGCTCGTCGAAGAAATCGACTCACTGGACGAAGACGGAGACGACAAGAAGAAGAAAGGCTTCTTTAGCCGCTTCCTCGGCTAAACGAGAAGGCCTATTAATCGCGTCTGCCGATGACCCGGTATGACAGAATCAGAGTCCATTCCGTTCTGGTGGGTCGTGTTGTTCCTGCTTCTCGCGCTCGGTAGCGGCGCTGCGGCCGTGTTCTCGGTCGGCGGGTCGCTCGTCTCGGGGACGGTCGCACTCCCACTTCTCTTCTGAAAAAATTCGAACGCGGTCGTTTCGACCGACGTTACATCGACTCGGGAGCCTCGACGCCGATGATATCGAGCGCGTTGGCTACCGTGTGCTTCGAGGATTCGACGAGTGCGAGGCGGGCCGCGGCGACCTCCTCGTCGTCGGCCGAGAGGACCGGACACTCGCGGTAGAACCGGTTGAACACTTCGGCGAACTGGCGGGCGAACGTCGCAATGGTGTGAGGTTCGAGGTCGTCGGCCGCCTCCTCGACGACGGCAGGGAAGCGTGCGATGACGCGCAGCAGTTCGCGCTCTGCGTCCGTGTCGAGGACCGAGGGGTCGACGTCACTCGCATCGAGACCGGCGGCGGCCGCCTCGTCGGTGATGCCGCAACAGCGCGCGTGGACGTACTGGATGTACGGTGCGGACTGGGCTTCGAAGTTGAGCGCCTGGTCCCACTCGAAGGTGATGGACTTGGTGGGCTGTTTGGAGACGATATCGTAGCGAACCGCGCCGATACCGACCTGGCGAGCGATGCGTTCGATGTCGTCTTCGTCGAGGTCGTCGTTGCGGATGCGGTCTTCCATGCGCGTCTCGACTTCCTCGCGGGCGCGGTCGATTGCCTCGTCGAGCAGGTCGTCGAGCATGACGCCGGTCCCTTCACGGGTGGACATTCCGAGACCGCCGGGGAGGTTGACCCACGAGAAGATGACGTTCTCCAGTTTGTCCACGTCGTTGCCGAGGAGGTCGAGGGCGGCGCGAAGTTGGCCAGCCTGCAGTTTGTGGTCCTCGCCGAGGACGGTCACGGCGCGGTCGTAGTTGTCGAATTTCCACTCGTGGTGGGCGAGGTCGCGGGTCGTGTAGAGCGACGTGCCGTCCGAGCGGAGGAACACGAGGTTCTTTTCGATATCGTACTCGTCGAGTTCGAGTTGCCACGCGTCTTCCTCGTAGACGGCCTGGTCGGTCTCTTTGAGACGCTCTGCGAGGTCGCGGGTACGCCCGTCGAACATGAAGCGCGTCTCTTTGACGAACTCGTCGAACTCCGCGGGGAGACGGGCGAGACACTCGCGCATGCCGCCGAGCACTTGGTCGACGACGGTCTCGACGCGGGCGTAGGTCTCTTCGTCGCCTTCTTCGATACCCTGCAGAATCTCCGTAATCTCGGCTTCTGCGGCCTCGACCTCGTCGGGGTCGGCTTCTTCGAGGAAGGCGTTGCCCTTCTGGTAGTACCGCACGAGGTCGTACTCGATGCGGTCGCGGTCGGGTTCGCTGTCGAGGTCGTCCTCGTCGAACGTCTCGTAGGCCCACGTGAAGACGGCCATCTGGCGACCGGCGTCGTTCACGTAGTAGTGTCGCTCGACGTCGTTGCCGGCGAAATCCAGCAGGTTGGCGACGGCGTCGCCGACGATGGGGTTGCGGGCGCGCCCGACGTGGACCGGGCCGGTCGGGTTCGCACTCGTGTGCTCGACGACGACGCTGTCGCCGGTCGAGGGGAGACGGCCGTACTCGACGTCTTCGGCCGCGGCGGTGAGTGTGTCGTCGTAGTAGGCGTCGGTCACGTGGAAGTTGACGTACGGTCCCTGCGTGTCGACCGCGGCGAGGTAGTCGTAGCCGTCGACGGAGATTTCCTCGGCGATGTCGGCGGCAACCGACGGTGGCGCAGCGCCGACGACCCCGGCCAGTCGGAACGCCACGCTGGAAGCGAGTGTCGCGGGTACGTCTTCCGGTGGCTCCTCGACCCCGAGGTCGTCGTCCGGCAGGTCGAGCGACGAAAGCGCCGCAGAGAGCGCCGCTTCGACCTCCTCACGGAACTGTCTGAACATGCTCACGGGTTCTCGGCAGACGGCTAAAGGCCTTTCCGAACCGGTTCGGGGCGGGCCGACTGCGACCCTCGCTGGCGACTGACTGTCGCCCCAGCGGTCGCCGTCTGAACTACCTTACTAGTTAGGTAGAACTGGTATGCTGACACCGGACAAAGGAATGAATGAGGCAGGAGGAACCTGCCACCCCCAACAATGAGCCGATGCAACTACTGCGACGCGTTCGTATCGAGCAACTTCATACGCGTGTTCGGTGACGACAAAGGGCGCGTCTTCGCCTGTCCGAACTGTTCGGCGAACGCCGGCGTCTCCCAAGTGAGCGCCGAGCGAAAGGCGGCGGGTCTCTAAGCCTCGCTTGGTCCTGCCGACCCCGGCCCTACGTGTGTCTCCACACGTCCCACACACCGCACATGCGCTGACCAACCTCCCCCGATTCCCAACCCCCACCCACCCCACTCCTCTCGTTTATCACCCTTCCCAGCGACGCGACCGTCCGCTTCTCGCTTTGCTGGACCGACCGACGGACTTACCACTCGCCACCCGAAAGTCAGACTACGAGCGGCTCGGAACTCGCCCATCTCATTTCTGGAACGCATCTCACATACGATACGCTTATGGGTCGAGCGTTCGAAGCCACGAGTATGTCAGAATCGGCAGTCGCCAGCGAGGTCGGGTACGACGAGTTGGCAACGCTGAAGCTCGTTGCCCTCGACGGCGGGCGCGCTGAACCTGTCAAGGTCTCTTGTTCTGGACTTGCAGACAGGTTAGACGTCTCTAACCAGACGGCGTCGCGTCGCCTGCAACGCCTCGAAGAAGGTGACTACATCGACCGAGAGGTCGTCTCGGACGGCCAGTGGATTACGATAACCGAGGCCGGCGAATCCGCACTCCGCCGAGAGTACGCCGACTATCGACGTATCTTCGAGACGCCGTCGATGGTCGTCCTCGAAGGCGAGGTGACAGGCGGCATGGGCGAAGGTCGCCACTACATCTCGCTTCCGGGATACATGGAGCAGTTCACCGAACGACTGGGTTACGAACCCTTCCCGGGAACGCTGAACGTTCGGCTCAGCGACGATGCAATTCGTGCCCGCGCTGGGATGTCCGCACTCGACGCCGTCCCAATCGACGGCTGGGAAGACGACGAACGGACCTTTGGTCCGGCGACTTGCTACGCCGCAGTCGTCGAAGCGGACGACGAGACGTACGACCCGGTCCACATCATCGTCCCCGAGCGAACCCACCACGACGAGTCACAACTGGAGATTATCGCGCCCGACAAACTCCGTGACGAACTCGACCTGAAAGACGGCGACATCGTCACGGTTCGCGTCGAGGAGGTCGAGACGGAATGAGTCGCTCCGCGGAGACGGACCTCGACCCGACAGAACGCGTCGTGGAGGCGTTCCGTGCGGGTGATCCGGTCCTCGTCCACGACTTCGACGACCGCGAGGGCGAGACGGACCTCGTCTACCCCGCGGGAGCGGTCACGCCGGCCGAAGTCGCCCGCATGCGCAACGACGCCGGCGGTCTCGTCTGCGTCGCGCTCCCGGACGACGTGGCCGAAACGCTTGGGCTCCCGTTCATGGACGACGTGCTCGACCACCCGGCCGCGGCCGCCCACGACCTCGCGTACGACTCGCGCTCGTCGTTTTCCTTCACGGTGAACCACCGCGACTCTTTTACCGGAATCACCGACCGCGACCGGGCGATGACCATCTCGCGGCTCGCGCCCGTTGCCGAACTGGCTCGCGCGGGTGACTACGACGCCGACGACTTCGGCGGCGAGTTCCGCGCCCCCGGCCACGTCCACCTGCTTCGCGGTGCGCCCAACCTCCTCGACGACCGACAGGGCCACACCGAACTCGGTCTCGCACTCGCCGACCATGCCACGCTGCCGCCAGCCGTGGTCGTCTGCGAGATGCTCGACGACGAGACGGGCGCGGCCCTCTCGAAAGCCGACGCCCGCGAGTACGCCGGGCGACACGACCTCGCGTTCGTCGACGGCGACCGCCTGCTTTCGGACCTCTCGTAAAGTCCCTTCTTCAGATTTCGTCCCGCCACGACCACTCCGGTTTCCACCCGAGGAGGCGCGCCGCCTTCGCAGTCGAGACGAGTGATTCGTGTCCCGAGAGGTCGCCGCGAACCTCGGCGTCCGGGTACACGTCACGCGCAATTTCGGCCGATTCGATTGTCGTCGAGGTGTCGGCGGCGGCCGCCCAGAACACTTCGTGGCCCTCGAAGTCGGCTTCGATGGCCCGCCGAACGAGTCTCGCGGCGTCGTCGCGGCCGAGGTACGCAAAGAGCGTGTTTCGCGCCGTGTGAAAGACCCCGGATTCGCGGAGTCCGTCGAGTGTTCGGTCCTGCTCGGCGAACGTCTGTATGGCTTCTTTTCTACTTGGCATCCACGGGAAGCGGAGGCTGGCAATCGTGGATGGCGCGTCAGCCCTGCGAGCGAACCCCGCGGCCGTCTCTTCGGCAACGTACTTGCCGAGACCGTAGGGGTTCGACGGCGTCGCTCGGTGTGTCTCGTCGACAGGCAGGAAGTCGATTCGCGCGGGGTCGGGCTCGAACCCGCCGCCGATGGCGCTCATGCTCGACGCGAGGGCCACGGTGTCGATGCCGAGGGCGGCCGCCGCTTCGAGAACGACGTAGGTCGATTGGACGTTGCTCTCGAAGACGCGGTGGCCGGGGTCGTGGGTCGGCGTCGAGATGGTTCCGAGGTGGACGACGGCGTCGGCATCGACGGCCGCGAGCGTCGCCGTAAGGTCGCCGGAGTCCAACGCGCTCACACGGTAGTCGTGGTCTGCACGGTCGGACCCGCCACTGCGACTCACGTTGGTGACTGTGTACCCGTGGTCACGAAGGTGGTCGATGACCGTCGGTCCGATGTTACCCGTCCCGCCCGTGACGACGACGGATTCGAGAGTCATACTGCGATATGGCAACACATCGCCAAAAACGGTCTGGGACGCTGTGGCCGGTTCGTCATGATTTTAGAGGGGGGCCACCGAAGGCCTGTACATGGGATTCGACGACATGGACGTGTCCACGATTTGGATGAACGGCGAATACGTGGACTGGGAGGACGCACAGATTCACGTCCTCACGCACGGACTCCACTACGGCACGGGCATTTTCGAGGGCGTTCGCGCCTACGACACCGACCGCGGTCCGGCTATCTTCCGCTGGGAAGAACACCTCGAACGCCTCTACAACTCCGCGAAGCCGTACGACATGGATATCGAGTACTCGCCGGAGGAACTCACCGAGGCGACGCTGGAAGTCGTCCGGCGCAACGACCTCGACGGCTGTTACATCCGTCCGATTGCCTACTACGGCTACGACTCGCTCGGCGTCAGCCCCAAGGACAACCCGACGGACGTCGCAATCGCGGCGTGGCCGTGGGGAACCTACCTCGGCGAGGACGCGCTCGAAAACGGCGTCGACGTGATGGTCTCGTCGTGGCGCAAGCACGCCTCCAGCCAGATTCCGACGAACGCGAAGACGACCGGTCTCTACGTGAACTCCCTCCTCGCTGGTGAGGAAGCGCGTCGCAACGGCTACGTCGAAGCCATCGTCCTGAACAAGGAAGGCAACGTCGCCGAAGGCCCCGGCGAGAACATCTTCATGGTCCGCGACGGGAAGATTTACACCCCCGGTCTCTCCCAGAGCATCCTCGACGGTATCACCCGCGACACCGTCATCACGCTCGCTCGCGAGCGCGGCTACGAAGTCGACGACAGCGCCGTCATCAGCCGCGGCGAACTCCACACCGCCGACGAACTGTTCTTCACCGGCAGCGCCGCCGAAGTCACGCCCATCCGCAAGGTGGACAACGTCATCATCGGCGAGGGCACCCGCGGTCCCGTCACGGAAGAACTCCAGACGGCCTTCTTCGACCTCGTGGAGCGTCGCACCGACGACCACGAAGAGTGGTTCACCTACGTCGAAGAGCAGTAAACCTTCGAAAATTTGTTTTTTGGAGATTGTACCGCCAGTCGCAACACCCTGCCAGAGGTGTCACACCCGTGGACCGGTGGGTAACTATTCGTCTTCCTCGGTCACTTCGATAGTGTACTCGTCGATGTGTTCTTGCTCTGCGAACCCGGCCGAGAGGACACGTGTGAGGGCTTCTTCGACCTTCTCACCGGTCTCTTCGATATCTTCGGGGTCGACTTCCATCACGAAGCCGGTGGTGATGTTCGGGGCGGTCGGCATGAAGATAATCTCCTTGCCGTCAGACGTCGTCTTCCCCGTCTTGAACGCGGTCATTCGGATACCTGGCCACGTTTCGAGACGGACCGGCTTCTGGAGGTCTTCGGTTCCGGTGAGTGCAGTTTCGACCGCGAGTTTCGAGGCGTTGTAGACGATACGAACGAGCGGGACCTTGTTCATCGAGGCGTCGAGGCCCGCTTCGATGAGCCGACCGGCCGTGGTCCGCATGAGATAGCCGACCGAGAGGACCAGCAGAAGGAAGATGATGATAGCGACGAAGAAGCCGAACACCTCGGAGAGAAAACTGAACTCACCTTCGACCTGCAGTAGCGTCGCGACGCCCGGTATCTTGACGATGCTACTGTAGAGGATAGACAGCACGTACAGAATGACAATCAGCGGAACGAGAACTACGAGACCGCTGGCGAAGTCGCGTCTCCACGAGGACATTGATACGCGGTACGTGAACCTGCGGGCTTAAGGGGATTTCTAGTGCGAATGGTGATACTGGGCCAGAACGCGGCGTGGCCCGCGACGGCGTGTCGCCTCCCGTTAGATGCCGAGGACGGCGCGAATCGCGAACAGCGCGTTTTCCTTGCGCTCTCGGACGCGACGGTAGAAGTACTGGAACCACTTGCCGCCGTAGGGGGCATACTGCCAGACTTCGACGCCCTCGGAGGCGAGGTCGCGCTGGGCGTCTTCGCGCACGCCCATGAGCATCTGTATCTCGTAGTCGGTGTCGTACTCCTGTCCGAGTTCGCGGGCGTACGAAATCATCTCGGGGTCGTGGCTCCCGACCGCGATGCTGCCGGTGTACTCCCGGAAGAGATACGCGAGCAGTTCTTTGTACACCTCGTCGACCTTCGCTTTCTTCTTGTGGGCGACGCTCGCGGGTTCGTCGTACGCGCCTTTCACCAGTCGAATCTTCCCCGGCACGTCCGAGAGGCGTTCGAGGTCGTCGGGCGTGCGCTTCAGGTTCGCCTGCACGCACAGACCCATCCCGCCTTCGAACTCGCGAGCGAGTTCCTCGAACGAATCCAACGTCGCGTCCGTGGTCTCGTGATCCTCCATGTCACACCACAGGAACACGTCGTGTTCGTCCGCCGCCTCGGCGATTCGGCGGTAGTTCTCGGCGAACACGTCGTCACCCATGTCGAGGCCGATTTGTGACGGCTTGACCGACACGCAGGCGTCGAGGTCGGTCTCCGCGATGTCCTCCACGAGTTGCACGTAGGCGTCGGCGTCCTCGTCGGCGGGGCCGCGTTCGTGGTAGTGCTCGCCGAGCAGGTTGAGGATGACAGCGACGCCTTCGTCGTTCATCTGTCGCGCGTGGTCGAGTGCTTCTGCCGGCGACTCACCGGCGACGAACTTGCTCGCGATGGGAGGAATCATACTGAAAGATAACCAGCGTTTGGTATTCAGAGTTATCATCCGTCGGCTGCGTAATCGGGGGACACCGCCGACACGGCTCCGAGCGAAACCGTCGGAACTTACACCCCTCCGTGCGCAGTCACGCGTATGGTCGTCTCTCTCGTCGTCACTGCGTTCTGGGCGATGTTGCCCGCGTACGTCCCGAACAACGCTGCGGTCCTCGCCGGGGGCGGAAGGCCGATAGACGGCGGCCGTATGCTGGGCGACCGTCGCCTCCTCGGTGACGGGAAGACGTGGCGCGGAACGGCCGCGGGAACACTCGCGGGAACATTGCTCGCTGTCGCCCTCAACGCGCTCGTCCCGTCGGCTTCCGCCGCAATCGGGGTCGACCTCCCCACCTTCCCACTTACTGCCGCATTCGGGCTCGCGCTCGGCGCGATGCTCGGTGACATCGGTGCCTCCTTCCTCAAGCGACGCTCGGGTCGCGAGCGCGGTGCCGCGTTCCCCGGCCTCGACCAACTCGACTTCGTCGTCGGTGCGCTCGTCCTCGCCTTCGTCGCCGCTCCCGGGTGGTTCTCGGCGACGTTCACGCTCCCCGTGCTCGCCGTCGTCCTCGTGATGACGCCGGTTCTCCACGTCGTCACCAACGTCGGTGCATACTTCCTGGGCCTGAAGAACGAGCCGTGGTGACTTTCCTTTCTCTCCTTTGGGGCCACCTCCGACGACTCGCAGCTTGACGCTGCCGCTCCGAACCAACCCGCTTAAGCGCCTCTGTGAACCCTCTCGAAACAAGATGGCGAACACAGAACTCATCGCGGCGCTTCGTGACGCCGACGCGGTCCAGTTCGGCGAGTTCGAACTCTCCCACGGCGGCACGTCCGACTACTACGTCGACAAGTACCTCTTCGAGACCGACCCCCGGTGTCTGAAGCTCATCGCCGAAGCGTTTGCGGAGCTCGTCGAAGACGACGAAAAGCTCGCGGGCGTCGCTCTCGGCGCCGTTCCGCTCGTCGCGGCCACGGCAGTCGAAACCGAGAAACCCTACGTCATCGCCCGAAAGAAGGCCAAGGAGTACGGTACGGCGAAGCGAATCGAAGGCGCACTGGAGGAAGGCGAAGAAGTCGTCGTCCTCGAAGACATCGCGACGACCGGCCAGAGCGCCGTCGACGCCGTCGAAGCACTCCGCGACGCCGGCGCAGTCGTCGACCGCGTCATCGTCGTCGTCGACCGCCAAGAAGGTGCGGACGAACTGCTCGCGGAACACGACATCGAACTCCAGTCGCTTCTCACCGCCGAGGACCTGCTCGCCGACGCCGACAACTGAGACGCGATACACGCATGTGAGTAATTCGCGTGCGAAAGCCAATCGAAATATTCATTTTTGTGCAAACACGAGGGCGAAGGCATGAACAGAGCAGAGAAGGCCGCACTCCAGCTACAGGCGGTGTCGGTGCTCCGGATGCTCAAAGAGACCCGGACCTACGACGAACTCGCCGAGTTGACTGGGCTGCCGGCCGGCGACCTTAACCGCTACGTCAACGGGCACGTCTTGCCCGGCGTCGAGCGCGCCCGTGAGGTCGTCGAAGGTGTCGGACGCGACGCGCTCGCCGACGAACTCGAAGCGCGCGTCCGCTTCGACGACGAGGGCTACGTCGACAACTCCGACGTCGTCTTCGACCAGTCGTTCCTCGACCTCGTCGCGCCCGTTGCAGCGAACACCCTCGGTTTCGAGCGCCCGGACGTGGTCTTGACGGCCGCGACCGACGGTATCACCCTCGGTGCCGCCATGGCGAGTTACTTCGGCGCGCGCCTCGCGTACGCGAAGAAATCGAAAGAGACCGCCGTCGAGGACTTCATCGAGTCCCGACAGCGCCTCGCTTCCGGTATCGAACTGACCTACTACCTCCCTGCGAGCGCCATCGACGCGGGCGAGCGCGTCCTCGTCGTGGACGACCTCATCCGCTCCGGCGAGACGCAGGAACTCCTCTTGGACATCGCCCTGCAGGCTGACGCCGACATCGCGGGTGTCTTCGCTCTCATCGCCGTCGGTGACGAGGGTACGTCCCGTGCGGCCGAACTCACGGACGCCCCAATCGGCGCACTCAGCGTCTTCGAGTAAACTGTCGGCGCTGCTTCGGTGGGGACACTTCCCGACGGAGCGGCCACCGTGCTGACGCGATAAACGGTTCTAACCTCACTCTCAGTTTGACAACCGAATAACACCAGTGGGTTAAATTCTATTGTATTCTACTCGCAAATAGTCATGCTCGTGCTGGTGTGTTTCATCAAACACACCATTTAATACACGAACGTGTGTATATTCGGAGCTATCGATGGTAATGCTTATGTGTGGAATCGCGGGTATGCTTACTCGTGCATTATGGGGCTCACTGAAACCCTCGCAGATTACTTCGACGTGCATAAACACGGGTCCTCAGTCGGGACCGAGATTATCGCGGGGATAACGACATTCCTGACGATGTCGTACATCGTCGTCGTCAACCCGTCGATTCTCGCAGAAAACCCGGATATTCCTGGCCTCGATGGCATCGCCATCACGGGCTACACCTTCGGTGAGGTGCAGTCGATGCTCGCCGTGGTGACTATCGTTGCGGCGGCTATCGCGACGCTCGTCATGGCGTTCTACGCCAACCGGCCTTTCGCGCAAGCGCCCGGACTCGGGTTGAACGCGTTCTTCGCGTTCACCGTCGTCGGCGCGCTGGGTATCCCGTGGCAGACGGCACTCGCCGCCGTCTTCGTCGAGGGACTGGTCTTCATCGCGCTCACCGCTGTGGGCGCGCGTGAAGCCATCATCAAGATATTCCCCCAACCGGTCAAGATGGCCGTCGGAACCGGTATCGGTCTGTTCTTGACTATCATCGGTCTGCAGGCGATGGGCATCGTCGTCGACGACACTGCAACGCTCATCACGCTCGGCAACCTCGCTTCTGACCCGGTCGCCGTCGTCTCTATCGTCGGCCTGTTCGTCACGTTCGCCCTCTACGCGGCGGGCATCCCCGGGTCGATTATCCTCGGTATCGTGTTCACCACCGCTCTTGGGTGGGGACTCACCACCTTTGGCTTCGTTTCCCCTGAGGCTGAACTCGTCGCCGGCTCGTCAGCCGCGACCTACGACGTGACGCCGCTGGTCGGCGCGTTCGTCTCCGGGTTCGGCAACGTCGAAGCGTTCAGTTTCGCCCTCATCGTCTTCACGTTCTTCTTCGTGGACTTCTTCGATACCGCCGGCACGCTCGTCGGCGTCGGGCAGGTCGCTGGCTTCCTCGACGAGAACGGTGACCTCCCGGACATCGACAAGCCGCTCATGGCCGACGCGGTCGGTACCACCGCTGGCGCGATGATTGGCACCTCGACCGTCACGACCTACATCGAATCCGCGACCGGCGTCGAAGAAGGCGGCCGCACGGGCCTCACCGCGCTCGTCGTCGCACTTCTCTTCCTCGCCTCGCTCGCGCTCGTCCCCCTCGCGACGGCCGTTCCCCTCTACGCCTCGCACATCGCGCTCGTCGTCATCGGCGTCGTGATGCTCCAGAACGTCGTCGACATCGACTGGGACGACATCACCAACACGATTCCGGCCGGGATGACCATCCTCGTCATGCCCTTCACGTACTCTATCGCCTACGGCATCGCCGCGGGAATCATCTCGTACCCGCTCGTGAAGGTCGCTGCAGGAGACTACGACGACGTCAGCGCGGGCCAGTGGGTCCTCGCGCTCCTGTTCGTCGTCTACTTCGTCGTCCGGACGTCCGGGATGCTTCAGGCACAGGTCTGAGGCGACGGTCTTCTCTTCTCTCCTCTTCTCACTGCGGTTTGCATCGCCGACACACAGCTCCGCCGTGCTTTTTATATCGGACTCCATAGCAGGCGATGATGTCGAACCTCACGCTCTACGAACTCCCCGGCTGTCCGTACTGTGACAAGGTCAAGAACAAACTCGCCGACCTCGACCTGGAGTACGATTCGGTGGAAGTTCCCCGCGCACACCCAGAACGAACCGAAGTCAAAGAGATTAGCGGCCAGACCGGTGTTCCGGTTCTCGTCGACGAGAAACACGACATCGAGGGGATGTCGGAGTCCAGCGACATCGTCGAATACCTCGACGAGACCTACGGCTCGGCGTCGTAAACAGACGACTCGGCCCGAAGCGCTCGCTCTCGACCCGTCCTCGTTTTCACTTCGATTTTCGGTCCTACAGGTACGCTGGAAGCCACGAAAAGACAAAGCGGCGCGTCAGGACGAGCGTCCCACCGTCAGATTTCGGCGGGGTCGCGGGCGCGCTCGCGAATCAGGTCGCGAATCTCGTCGGGGTCGTCGATGGCGGCCAGTTCGTCGCAACTGACGATGCCGGTTCCATCGACCGATTCGCGCTTCTGTTTCTCCTCGACGAAGTACACAGAGCGCGTGCGCGTCACCTCACCCAACGAGGACATGATTTGTGCGCGCTTCTCGGCGCTCCGCGTGAACGACGAGTGGCCGGTGAGGACGTTCGTGTGCTTGCGCCGGCCGGAGTCCTCGCTCACCGCCTTGAACGGTGCGCGGGAGGTCGGGTGGACGGTAAAGCCCGCCTGCGTGAGGACGGAGAGGACGTGTTCGTCGTCGGGGTCGGCTGCCGGGTCGTCCGGCGTAGGTTCTGCGTCGCGGACCTCTTCTGCGCCCGTGAGCACGTCGACCGGGTTCGAAAACGGCCGGTCGAACATCTCTTCGAGTTGAATGGCCACTTCGATGCTCGCGTTCATCCCGTCTTCGTACTTCGAGACGGTGCGGCGCGAGACGCCGAGTTCCTTCGCGAGCCGGCCGAGGCTCCAGCCGCGTTCCTGTCGTTCTTCGGAGAGGATGTCGCCGTCGATGCTCACATAGAGGCCGCCGGGTGCGGCGTAGATGAGCGGCGGGACTCCCTCGACGAACAGGTCCATCGCGGTGTCGGGGTTCAACACCGGGACGCCGTGGCGGAAGTAGACGACGCCCGGTTTCAGGTCTTCGTCGCGAGTGCGTAGTCCGACGACCATCGGCGTCGCGTCGAGGTACGAACCGAGGCGTCGCATCTCGGAACCGGTGACGCCGTCGAAGGCGTCGATGTTCCCGAGTATTTTGAGGAGCAACAAGTCCTCACCTCTGCGTGCGGCGAGGTCGAAGCTCTTGGGCCGGATGGCAATCCGGTCGCTCACGACGAACCCCGCATCTTGGAGCATCGCGGCGATGTTGCCAACCAGCGCTGACCGGGACATAGGGGGCAATAAGCGATTCGGCCCATAAAGCGTTTTCCCCGCGCGTGGCCCCGATGTCCCCCGATTCCTCCTGTTCTTCGACGACATTTATATAGTCGCCTCTGACCCGAAAGGCGTTACTGCGTTCTTCGGCTAGCTTCGGCGATGACCGTCATCGGCCTCGACGACACCGACTCCCGGACGCTCGGGATGTGTACGACGTACCTCGCGACGCTCGTCGCCGAGGCCATCGAACAGGAAGGCGGCGCTGTCGAGCGCCTGCTTCTCATTCGGCTCAACCCCGCGGTCGAACACAAGACGCGGGGAAACGCCGCGTTAGCCATTCACACCGACGCACCCGCCGGGACCGCCTTCGACGTTGCGCGGGCCGAACTCGAACGCTGGGCGGTCGTCGACGACGACCGGACGAGTCCGGGCCTCGTCGTCGCACCGGGGTCGCCCGATACTGTCTCGACTGCCGTCGAGGAGTTCGCCCGCGACGCCGTCCGCGACTTCCACGACACTGACCGCGCCGTCGAACTCGCGACCGAATCCGGTTTCCTGAGCCAAGGGTGGCACGGTGGTCGCGGCCGAATCGGTGCCCTCGCCGCCGTCGGCGCGTGGGCCGCGTTCGACGAGTGGACGTACGAACACATCTCGTATCGCGAGTTCCACCGTTGCGGGACGCCGCGAGAGGTCGACTTCGATTCGGTGTTCGAGGCCGCAGACGCCGGTTACCCGGACGCGTGGGACACGGTCGACCAGGTAGAGGGCGAAGCAGTCTGTGTCCCGAACGCGCCGGGGCCGATTCTCCACGGTATCCGCGGCGACGACCCCGAGACGGTCCGGTCGGTCGCTGCCGACATCGTCTCGGAACCAATCGACCGCTCGGCGACGTTTCTCACGAATCAGGGGACGGACGCCCACCTTCGGGATGGGTCGCTCTCGGACCTCCGAGATGAGCGGGCGTATCGCGTCACAGGCTCGGTCGCGTCGAAACCGGAGACGCGAACCGGCGGCCACGTCTTTTTCGACCTCTCCGAGGACGATGCGACGATTACCGTGGCGGCGTTCGAACCGACGAAGCGTTTCCGTGACCACGTTCGCTCGCTCCGCGTTGGCGACCGCCTCACCGTCTGTGGAGAAGTGTCCGATGGGACGCTCAAACTCGAAAAGTTCGCCGTGCGAGACCTCGTTCGCACGGAACTCGCGACGCCGACATGTCGAGACTGTGGGCGGACGATGAAGAGCGCCGGGCGAAACCAGGGCTATCGCTGCCGCGACTGTGGGACCGATGCACCCGGAAAGGTCGAGACGCCACTCGACAGAGCGCTCGAAGTGGGGTGGTACGAGGTGCCGCCGTGCGCCCGTCGCCACATTGCGAAACCACTCGTCCGAGGCGGATTCGACGCACCGACACACCCCGAGCGGTAGCACTTGCTCTCATCGTTCGCTAACGGGAGACAACGTTATTTCGTGACACGTCTACAAATAGATGAGAGGCGTGTTCCGAACGACAGGTCCCACAGGGCGCTCTAACTCCGATGCCACGAGATAGTGACTCTATTCGAGAGCGAATCTACGCGACGTTTGCAGACGATTCGCTCGACTTCGAAGCCTCCGTACAGACGGCGCTTGAGTACACTGCCAACTATCTCGGCGTCGAGTACGGCTTTTTGACTCGAATCGAAAGCGGCGAGCAACGCATACTGCAGGCCGTTGGCTCGCACGAACTCCTCCAACCCGGTGAGTCGTGTCCGCTCGAACAAGCCTACTGTCGGCGGACGATAGAGATTCCGGGAACGCTGAGCACCCAAGACGCCGCAGCGTCTTCCGCCGTCTCAACAGAGGCGTTCGAAACGTTCGAACTCGGGTGCTACATCGGCACGAAAGTCGTCGTCGACGACGAGGTGTACGGTACTGTCTGCTTCGGCGACTCGGACCCACGTGGCGAGTCGTTTTCCGAATCCGAGGGCATGCTGGTCGAACTCGTCGGGCAACTGGTCTCTCAGGCGCTCGAACGACGAGCCTATCAGCAGACGCTCGCAGACCAGAACCGACAACTCGAAACCGAACGCCAAACGTTCGAGGAGATTGCCGAGACGACGTTCGACGTAATCTACCGAATCAACATTCAAGGGCTGTTTACGTACGCTTCCTCGTCGATCGAGCGCGTCACCGGCTACACACCAGACGAACTGGTCGGAACGTCGTTTACCGAATATGTCCGTGAGTCGTCGCTGCCGCAGACTATCGAGGCCTTCGACCAACTACTGGGCGGTGATCCGGTCGAACATCTCGAACTTGAGTTCGAAACGAAGGGCGGCGGGACTGTCACGCTGGAAGTCAATGCACGCCCCATCTACAGTGACGGCACGGTCAGATTGATTCAGGGAGTGGCCCGCGATATCTCGAAACGAGTCGAACAGGAACGCGAACTTCGGCTTCAACACCGGGCGCTCGAAGACACGGATGTCGGCATCACTATCGCCGAAGCGGCGAACCCGGAGTTCGTCATCACCTATGCGAACGAAGCCTTCGAAGCGTTGACCGGCTATTCACGCGACGATATCACTGGACACCCGTATCGTGATTTCTTCGCGGAGGGCACCAAGTCTACGGAAGCAGGCGATATCAGTGAGGTGCTAGCGACGGGCGATTCCAGCGTGTTCGACCTACTCGTCACTCGGCAGGACGACACACCCCTCTGGTGCCGTACGTCTATCAGCCCCGTCACAGACGAGTTCGGCGAGGTGACACACTACGTCGGATTCCACGAAAACGTCACCGAGGAAAAGCGAACTGTCCGGTTGGTCGAACTTCTCAACCGAGTTCTCAGACACAACTTGCGAAACAGTATGAACGTCATCCTCGGGAACATCGAGTTGTTGAACGACCCTGAGATGGCGTCCGTAGCTATCGGCCGTATCCGTGAACGCGGACACGACTTGGTTCGGTTGAGCGAACGCGCTCAGGAACTGAAGCGGTACGCACATCGGGAACGCGACCCGCAGCGTCTCGACCCGAAAGAACTCGTCGCTCGTATCGTCGAGCAACACGAGGCGTCGAACCCACAAGCCACAATCACCGCCGACGTGCAGTCCGAACGCGACATCTGCGCCGGGAGCGAACTCAGTCGCGCGCTTTCGGAACTCGTGGCGAACGCGATTTCGCACCATCCCACTGACTCGGCCCGCGTGTCGATATCGGTCGCCGACGCTGGAGACCAGATACGAATCGAAGTCGTCGACGACGGGGAGGGAGTCTCACCTAGTGAGACCTCGTTCGTTCAGATGGGACGCGAGACGGATTTGGAGCACGGGAGCAGTATGGGTCTGTGGCTGGTCAATTGGATTGTCACCCGATACGGCGGGTCGTTCCAAATCGGCCCTGCTGACGAGGACAACCAGGGGACGCGTGCGACGATTCTCGTCCCGTCTATCGACGCCGAGACCAGTGTCGAAGCGGCGGCGAAGCCATCGACAGCACTCTTCTGGTAACGCTCGCTCGCCGGCGTGCTCTCGTGACGTCCGTGGTCCGTGTCACTTCCTGACGACGAGAATCGCCGTGTTCTCGCGACGGTCCACGAACGAACTCCCGGCAGGTGGTTTCACGTCGACGACGAGCGTGCCGTCCTCTCTGTTTGCGCTGAGTTCGGCTTCGACTGTCGCCGTCGCCGTCCCGTCGCCGCCCGTCTTCTCTGCCACGACGTCGCCGAGTTCGGCAGTTCCGGATTTCACGACGACGGTCGCTCCTTCGACGGGGTTCCCCTCGTGGTCGACGACGGTGAACGTGATATCGTGAGTGCCCGGTTCGACGACATCGGGACTCGGCTTGACGTTGAGTTCCGACGTGGCGAGTCCCTGCACTCCCGAGAGCATGTTGAGCATGACGCTCATGCTGGCGACGCCGACGACGAGTGCGACGACGAGACGAACTGGGAGTCCTTCGATAGCGCGCGTGTCTGACCGGAATGCTTCGAGCATGGGCCGTCTGGCCGCGGTTTCGTATATAAACCCTCGTCCGGGGGTTCAAGTCGGAAGCCGGGACCACGAGGTCCCATGCACGTTATCGGCCGCGACGCAGACGCAGGCGGCCCAGTCTGTGACCTCGGAACGTACCGCGCCCGCGACGGGAGCACCGGAGCACCCGTCGGCCTCGACGTAAACCACCCTCACGCGGCGGTCGTCGTCGGCAAACGCGGGAGCGGGAAGTCGCACACGCTCGGCGTCGTCGCCGAAGGGCTAGCTCGCGCCGAGGGTGTCGCACCAATCGTCGTGGACCCGATGGGTGTCTTTTCGGGACTCACGGCTGCCCCAATCGATGGAACGGTCCATCATGACCCGACAGTCCGCGCAAGTGCCCTCCCGCCTAGCGCGTGGCCCGACCTCCTCGGACTCGACCCAACTAGCTCGGTTGGGTCGCTCGTCTGGCAAGTCGCTGCTGAGACCGACTCACTCGCCGAGATGCAGTCAGCAGTCGCCGACGCCGACGTGACGGCCGCCACGCGACGGGCTGCCGCGAATCACCTCGCGCTCGCCGACTCGTGGGATGTGTTCGGCCCCGATGGGATAGCAGTCTCCGACCTTTGCAGCCCGACACCGGACGTCCTCGACCTTTCCGGGATGGACGAGCGCCCTGCGAGCGCCGTCGTTCGCGTCGTCGCCCGAGGGGTGTACGAGGCCCGCGTCGCAAGCGCGGTGGACCACCTCCCGTGGCTCCTCGTGGACGAGGCGCACGCCTTTGTCGGCGGCGTGGCAGACCCGGCGCTTCGAACGATTCTCACGCGTGGGCGCGCACCCGGTGTCGGACTCGTCCTCGCAACGCAGCGCCCATCTGCACTCCCCGATGTCGCCGTCTCGCAGGCCGACCTCCGCATCGTCCACCGGCTCACCGCCGGACCGGACGTGTCGGCGATGGCCGCCGCCGACCCGACGTATCTCGATTCGAATCTCGAATCTCGGCTCCCTCGAAAACTGGGCTGTGCGCTCGTCGTGGACGACACGACCGAATCGGTTCACGACGTACGCGTCCGTGAGCGCGACACGCCCGACGGTGGTTCGACACCCGTCGCGGTCTCGGAGCGCGACGCGACCCCCGCCTCCGTTCCGACCCACGACGCTTCCGAAACCATGGAGTAGTCCCTCCGGGTCAGGGTTGGTATGGACCGCTCGGAACTCGCATTGGTCGCCGTCGGTGGCTTTCTCGGTGCGACGCTCCGCTATCTCGTCGGCGTCGCCATCCCCGGAACCGGCGGGACGCTCGCGGTGAACGTCCTCGGGAGTTTCGTCCTCGGGGCGTTCATCACCACCGTCTCGTCACGGCGAGCGCAGTGGCTCTTCGGGTCGGGAGTCCTCTCCTCGTTTACGACCTACAGCACGTTCGCCGTCCAGACGGCCGGGCTCTCGATGACCGGTGGCCTGCTCAACATCGGCGCGAACTACGCCCTCGGCTTCGTCGCCGCGGGACTCGGCATCGCCCTCGGGAGGCGACAATGAGCCTCACACTCACCTCGGCACTCCTCGTCGGCCTCGGCGGAATGGCCGGGGCGACCTCGCGGCACGTCGTAGACCAACAACTCGTCGGCAAGTGGAGTACCTTCACCGTCAACGTCCTCGGGAGCATCGCACTGGGGTTCATCGTCACTGCGCCCGTGGGCGACGTGACCGCGACGCTCGCCGGAACAGGGTTCTGCGGCGCGTTCACGACCTTTTCGTCCTTTGCGGTCGGTGTTGCCGAACTCGTGGACGTCGGCGACTACCGGACGGCCGCCTGGTACGCTTTCGGAACGTTGCTGGCGGCGCTGGTCGGCGTGGTGATTGGTGGGGCGGTTGGTGGGAGTGTTGGGTAGGGCGTCGGCGAAAGGCCAGTTCGGTTCGTCTTTCGGACGTGACTCTTCGAACAGTGCGGTGGATGCCGATTGGGCTGTTCCGGTACCGTTAACGGAATTCAATCATATATTTTGACATGAGCGTCGGTTCAGGTCTCGCCCTTCCCTTGCTTATCCCTGGGGTGTTCGTTAGCCTGCTCGGTGCTGTGATGCTGGTGAAACCACGACAGTCCGCGCGCGTCCTCGAACAACTGAACGCTATCGGGAGCAAACGCAACTTACGGACCGTCGAACCCGCAGACTGGAATGTCACGCTCACCCGGGCCGTCGGTGGAGTCATCTTTCTGATGGGGGTCGCCTTCCTGCTGCTGGTACTTTCGAGAGCCGGTGGAGGGTGAAGTCACACTCCACGTTGAATAATATATCCGAGGCGGGAGTGCCGCGAGCGGAGCGAGTGGCACGTCGGCGAGGCTCTGCCTCGCCGGGATTTGAACCTCAGTCGCTCTGCTCGCTGACGCTCGCGTCGCTCCTTGGTTCAAATCCCTCTGTGGGGTATTTACGAGAATTACGCTCGCGCCAAGACGAGACTCGGCGCTTAGGAAGTAATTCATCGAAAAGTACGCCCGAGGCGGGATTTGAACCCGCGTCACGACCGTGACAGGGTCGTATGATGGGCCACTACACCACCCGGGCTTACTGAAGTGAGTTTGCGGTACGGAGAGCGCCCGAGGCGGGATTTGAACCCGCGTCACGACCGTGACAGGGTCGTATGATGGGCCACTACACCACCCGGGCCCTCCGTCTGCAATCATTCGTAACCGAGGTTTATAGATAAGACTTACCATCTGAAACGGCCTTGGCCTGCGGTACCGCGATTCCTGCCCCGAAGACCTTTATATCGGGATTTCCCATGCCAATACGTGACGATTCGCGCATCTCCGGTGCGTGACCTCCGGTAGCTCAGCCTTTCTTCGACGAAGTTGGGAAGTGTTAAATGGGTGGCTCCCAAAATCTGCCGTAGTATCCCGTGACAGCTTCTTCCAGCACCCAGCAGCACCATACATGGTAGACGTAAGCCAACACAAACTGGTTCCGGAGCACACGGTTCTCGACGACGAGGAAGTCGAGAGCGTGTTGCAGGAGTACAACGTCGAGAAGACGAACCTGCCGAAGATCAAGCGCAAGGACCCGGCGCTCCCCGACGACGCGGAGCCCGGCGATGTCATCAAGATCGTTCGGAATTCGCGAACGACCGACAAGGCGGTCGTATATCGATTGGTGATCGAATGAACCGACAAGCGCGACGCGAGGTCTCTCGCAAGTACTTCTCTGAAGAACGGCTCGCTGAACATCACTTCCGCTCGTTCAACGCGTTCCTCGAACGCGGCATGTCGGATGTCGTCGAGGAGAAGGCGACCATCGAGACGGACATCGGTGACAAGGAGGGCGAAGAGCCGGTCTACGTCGAACTCGGTGGCGTCCGCGTCGAGACGCCCCGTGTCCGCGAGGCCGACGGCTCTGAAGAACTTCTCTTCCCGCAGGAAGCGCGCCTGCGTAACATCACCTACTCCGCCCCCGTGTTCATGGAGATGTCCATCGTCCGCGGCGGCGAAGAAGAAGAGGAAGTCGTCGTCGACACCGCCGAGACGAAGGTGGGCCGGATGCCCATCATGGTCGGCTCCTCGAAGTGTAACATCGCCGAACTCTCTGACGCGGACCTCGTCGAAATCGGCGAAGACCCCGTCGACCCCGGCGGTTACTTCATCGTCAACGGTTCCGAGCGCGTCCTCATGACGTCCGAGGACCTGGCTCCGAACAAGATTCTCGCCGAGTACGACACGAAGTACGGCGACGAGATTCAGGTCGCAAAGACGTTCAGCCAGCGCCGCGGGTACCGCGCGCTCGTTCTCTGTGAGCGCAACCGTGAGGGCCTGCTCGAAGTGTCGTTCCCGTCTGTCTCCGGGAGCGTCAACTTCGTCACGCTCGTCCGCGCGCTCGGTCTCGAATCCGACGAGGAAATCGTCCACCGCGTCTCCGAGGACCCGGAGATTGTGAAGTTCATGCTCGAAAACCTCGAAGAGGCCGACGTTCAGACCCAAGAGCAGGCCATCGAGGCACTCGGTAAGCGCGTCGCTGGTGGGCAGGGGAAGAACTACCAGCTCAAGCGCGCCAACTACGTCATCGACCGCTACCTTCTGCCGCACCTCCACGAGGAGGGCGCAGAAGAAGAGGAAGTGCGCATGAACAAAGCGTACTACCTCTGCCGGATGGCCGAGGCGTGTTTCGAACTCGCACTCGGTCGGCGCGACTCCGACGACAAGGACCACTACGCCAACAAACGCCTCAAGGTCTCCGGCGACCTGATGAAGGACCTCTTCCGCACTGCGCTCAACAAGCTGGCACGCGACGTGAAGTACCAGCTCGAACGCGCCAACATGCGTAACCGTAACCTCACGGTGAACACCGTCGTCCGTTCCGACGTGCTCACCGAGCGTCTCGAACACCCGATTGCGACCGGGAACTGGGTGGGCGGACGCTCCGGCGTCTCTCAGCTCGTCGACCGGACCGACTACATGGGTGTGCTGTCTCACCTGCGTCGCCTCCGTAGTCCGCTGTCGCGGTCACAGCCTCACTTCGAGGCACGCGACCTGCACGCGACCCAGTGGGGTCGCATCTGTCCCTCCGAGACCCCCGAGGGACCGAACTGTGGGCTGGTGAAGAACTTCGCGCAGGCGATGGAACTCTCCCAGAACGTCGAAGACGAACAGGCACTGAAGCGAGAACTTGCGTCGATGGGTGTCGAGGGTATCCCCGGCATCGACAGCGTCGACGCCACACCCGCAGACGACTAACATGGCTCAGGCACAGCGAGAAGCGAAAGTATACGTCAACGGTAGTCTCGTCGGGACGCATCCCGACCCCGAACAGCTCGCGGCGCAGATTCGCGAGGCACGTCGCCGCGGCGACGTCAGCCAGATGGTGAACGTCTCCGTCAAGGAGCGCACCCGCGAAGTCATCATCAACGCCGACGCCGGCCGCGCCCGCCGTCCGCTCATCGTCGTCGAAGACGGTGAGCCGCTCCTCGGCGACGAACACGTCGAGGCACTCGAAAACAACGAACTCGACTTCAACGACATGGTCGAACGCGGCCTCGTCGAGTTCATCGACGCCGAAGAGGAAGAAGACATCTACGTCGGCGTCGACGAGGACGAACTGACCGAGGACCACACGCACCTCGAAATCGACCCACAGCTCATCTTCGGTATCGGTGCCGGGATGATTCCGTACCCGGAACACAACGCCTCGCCGCGTATTACGATGGGTGCAGGGATGATGAAGCAGTCGCTGGGACTTCCGGCGGCGAACTACCGAATCCGTCCCGACACCCGACAGCACCTCCTTCACTACCCGCAGCTCTCGATGGTCAAGACCCAGACCACAGAGCAGATTGGGTTCGACGAGCGACCGGCGGCACAGAACTTCGTCGTCGCCGTGATGTCCTACGAGGGCTTCAACATCGAGGACGCGCTCGTCATGAACAAGGGCTCTGTCGAACGCGCCCTTTCGCGTTCGCACTTCTTCCGTACCTACGAAGGCGAAGAGCGCCGCTACCCCGGCGGTCAGGAAGACCGCTTCGAGATTCCGTCGCAGGACGTGCGCGGTGCGCGCGGTGAAGACGCCTACTCGCACCTCGACGAAGACGGCCTCGTCAACCCCGAGACGGTCGTCGACGAGAACTCCGTCCTCCTCGGGAAGACGTCGCCGCCGCGGTTCCTCGAAGAACCCGACGACATGGCAGGTCTCTCGCCGCAGAAGCGCCGCGAGACCTCCGTCACGATGCGCTCGGGCGAATCCGGTGTCGTCGACACGGTCACGCTGATGGAGGGTGAAGACGGCTCGAAACTCGCCAAGGTCTCCGTGCGCGACCAGCGCGTCCCGGAACTCGGCGACAAGTTCGCATCCCGTCACGGTCAGAAGGGTGTCGTGGGCCACTTGGCTCCGCAGGAAGACATGCCCTTCACCGCCGACGGCGTCGTGCCGGACCTCATCATCAACCCGCACGCGCTGCCGTCGCGGATGACGGTCGGTCACGTGCTGGAGATGCTCGGCGGCAAGGTCGGTGCGCTCGAAGGTCGGCGCGTCGACGGGACCGCCTTCCAAGGCGAGTCCGAAGACGAACTTCGGTCTGCGCTGGAAGAACGCGGCTACATGTCTTCCGGGAAGGAGGTCATGTACTCCGGTGTCACCGGCGAGAAGGTCGAAGCCGAGATTTTCGTCGGCATCATCTTCTACCACAAGCTGTACCACATGGTGAGCAACAAGCTGCACGCCCGCTCGCGCGGTCCCGTGCAGGTTCTCACCCGCCAGCCCACCGAGGGTCGCGCCCGCGAGGGTGGGCTTCGTCTCGGTGAGATGGAGCGTGACACCGTCATCGGGCACGGCGCGGCGATGGTGCTGCAGGAGCGCCTGCTCGACTCCTCCGACAAGGAGAGCGTCTACATCTCCGCGGACACCGGCATGGTCGCCGTCGAGGACCGCGACCAGCGCCGTATCTACGACCCGGTCACGGGCGACGAGGACAACATCCACGAAATCGACATCAGCTACGCGTTCAAGCTGCTGCTCGACGAGATGGTCGCACTCGGCGTGCGCCCGCGAATCGAACTGAAGGACGCGGTCTAACTACACATGTCAATACAGACACCCAAAGAAATCGGAAGTATCCAGTTCGGGTTGATGGACCCGGAGACGTACCGAGACATGTCCGCGACGAAGGTCATCACCGCGGACACCTACGACGACGACGGTTACCCCATCGACATGGGTCTCATGGACCCGCGTCTGGGCGTCATCGACCCCGGTCTGCAGTGCCGCACCTGCGGCCAGCACTCGGGGTCGTGCAACGGTCACTTCGGCCACATCGAACTGGCCGCCCCCGTCATCCACGTCGGTTTCACGAAGCTCATCCGTCGCCTGCTCCGCTCGACGTGTCGCGAGTGCGGTCGCCTCGCGCTCACGCAGGAAGAAGCAGACGACTACCGCGACAAACTCGGTCGCACGAAGGAACTCGGCGACGACTGGAGCGACGTGATGAAGTCGGCAGTTCGGCAGGCCCGCAAGGCCCACCGCTGTCCGCACTGTAGCTCCCCCCAGCACGACATCAAACACGAGAAGCCGACGACCTACTACGAGGTCCAGAACGTGCTCGCCGGGGACTTCTCCGAGCGCATCGCCGAAGCGATGCAGCCGGACCCCGACGACGAGGACGACGAAGGCATCTCGCCGGTCGACCTCGCCGAGAAGGCCGACCTCCCGGCAGAGCGCGTCAACCAAGTGCTCGCCGGTGAGTTCCGCCCCGTCGGCGACGACCGCAAGGCGCTGGAGAAGGCACTCGGTATCGACCTGACCGAAGAGGACATGAACAAGCTGATGCCCTCGGACATCCGCGACTGGTTCGAGGACATCCCGGACGAGGACCTCGTCACGCTCGGTATCGACCCCGACCGGTCGCGCCCCGAGTGGATGATTCTGACCGTCCTCCCCGTCCCGCCGGTCACCGCTCGACCGTCGATTACGCTCGACAACGGCCAGCGCTCCGAGGACGACCTGACCCACAAGCTCGTCGACATCATCCGCATCAACCAGCGGTTCATGGAGAACCGCGAGGCCGGTGCGCCGCAGCTGATTATCGAGGACCTGTGGGAACTGCTCCAGTACCACGTCACCACGTTCATCGACAACGAGATTTCGGGAACACCGCCGGCACGTCACCGCTCCGGCCGCCCACTCAAGACGCTCAGCCAGCGTCTGAAAGGGAAGGAAGGTCGCTTCCGTGGCTCGCTGTCCGGTAAGCGTGTCAACTTCTCCGCGCGTACCGTCATCTCGCCGGACCCGACGCTCTCGCTCAACGAGGTCGGTGTCCCGGACCGCGTCGCCACCGAGATGACTCAGACGATGAACGTCACCGACCGCAACATCGACGAGGCTCGACAGTACGTCCGTAACGGACCCGAGAGCCACCCCGGTGCGAACTACGTCCGTCGTCCCGACGGCCGTCGCCTGAAGGTGACAGAGAAGAACTGCGAGGAACTCGCAGAGAAGGTCGAAGTCGGCTGGGAGGTCAACCGCCACCTCGTCGACGGCGACATCGTTATCTTCAACCGACAGCCATCGCTGCACCGGATGTCCATCATGGCGCACGAAGTCGTCGTGATGCCGTACAAGACGTTCCGCCTGAACACTGTCGTCTGCCCGCCGTACAACGCAGACTTCGACGGCGACGAGATGAACATGCACGCCCTCCAGAACGAGGAGGCCCGTGCCGAGGCGCGCGTCCTCATGCGCGTCCAAGAGCAGATTCTCTCGCCGCGCTTCGGTGAGAACATCATCGGGGCCATTCAGGACCACATTTCGGGTACGTACCTGCTGACCCACGACAACCCGCACTTCGTCGAGACGCAGGCGCTCGACCTGCTTCGCGCGACGCGCGTGGACACGCTCCCCGAACCCGCAGGCGAAGACGACGACGGCACCCCGTACTGGACGGGACACCAGATCTTCTCCGAACTCCTGCCTGACGACCTGAACATGGAGTTCACGTCGAAGGTCGGCGACACCGTCGTCATCGAGGACGGTCAACTCCTCGAAGGCACCATCGACGAGGACGCAGTCGGTGCCTTCGGTGGCGAGATTGTGGACGTGCTCGCGAAGGACTACTCGAAGACGCGCTCGCGCATCTTCATCAACGAGATTGCCTCGCTGGCGATGCGCGCCATCATGCACTTCGGGCTGTCTATCGGTATCGACGACGAGTCGATTCCGGACGAAGCGACCGCACAGGTCGACGAAGCCATCGACGCCGCCTACGACAAGATTCAGGAACTCATCGAGATTTACGAGGCGGGCGAACTCGAATCGCTGCCCGGTCGCTCGGTCGACGAGACGCTCGAAATGAAGATTATGCAGCGTCTCGGCAAGGCACGTGACTCTGCTGGTGAAATCGCAGAGGACCACTTCGACGAGGACAACCCGGCAGTGGTGATGTCCAAGTCCGGTGCGCGTGCATCCATGCTCAACCTGACGCAGATGGCTGGCTGTGTCGGCCAGCAGGCAGTTCGTGGCGAGCGCATCAACCGCGGGTACGAAGAGCGTACCCTGAGCCACTACCAGAAAGGCGACCTCTCGGCAGAGGCCCACGGCTTCGTCGAGAACTCCTACTGTGCCGGTCTCACCCCGCGTGAGTTCTTCTTCCACGCGATGGGTGGCCGCGAGGGGCTTGTCGACACTGCAGTCCGTACCTCGAAGTCCGGGTACCTGCAGCGTCGTCTCATCAACGCCCTGTCCGAACTCGAAGCGCAGTACGACGGCTCCGTCCGAGACACCTCGGGCACCATCGTCCAGTTCGAATTCGGTGAAGACGGCACGAGTCCGGTGAAGGTCTCGTCGGGCGACGACAAGCCAATCGACGTCGACGCCATCGCGGACCGTGTCGTCGATGCGGAGTTCAGCTCCGACGAAGAGAAAGAACGGTTCCTCGGCGAGCGCGCGCCGAAGACGAACCTCTCCGAGCACGGCGTCTCGGCCCGTGCGGAGGTGGAATCCGATGACTGAACACGAACCCGAATCCGACTACGAACACGTCGACGCCGACGCCGTCGACGTCGTCGAGGCGGCCGACGTCCCTCGACGCCTGAAAGAGGAGATTTACCAGACTATCGACGACCGCGAGGGCGTCACGAGCCAGCAGGCAGCTGAAATCGTGAAGGCTGTCGAGACGCGCTACCGCGAGACGCGAGTCGACGCGCTCGACCCCGTCGGCACGGTGTCTGCGCAGTCTATCGGTGAGCCGGGGACGCAGATGACGATGAACACGTTCCACTTCGCGGGTGTCGCGGAGATTGACGTGACACAGGGGCTTCCCCGCCTCATCGAACTGGTGGACGCCCGGAAGACTCCGGACACGCCGATGATGACGGTCCACCTCGACGACGAGTACGCGAAGGACCGCGACCTCGCCCACCAGGTCGTCTGGGACATCGAATCGACGAAGATTCTCGCCCTCGGTGACATCTCGACGAACGTCGCCGACATGGTCGTCCAAATCAACCTGAACGACGACACGCTCCAAGAGCGCTGGCCGACCTACGACGACGTGGGCGTCATCGCCAGCGAAATCGCCGACACCATCGAAGACGCCCTCGGCGTCAAGACGCGTCGGCAGGGGACCATCATCGAGTTCGGCCCCGAGAGCCCGAGCTACCGTCGGCTTCTCCAACTCGTCGAGGAACTCCGCGACATCGTCTTCAAGGGTATCGAAGAGGTCTCGCGCGTCGTCATCCGCAAGGAACAGAACGACGACACCGACGAGGAAGAGTTCGTCCTCTACACCGAGGGGTCGGCCTTCGGCGACGTGCTCTCTATCGAGGGCGTCGACGCCTCTCGCACCACGTCGAACAACATCCACGAGGTGCACAAGCAGCTCGGTATCGAGGCGGCCCGCGAGGCAATCATCGACGAGACGATGAACACGCTCAAAGAGCAGGGTCTCGACGACGTGAACATCCGTCACCTGATGTTGGTCGCGGACATCATGACCAACAACGGCGAAATCGAGTCCATCGGCCGCCACGGTATCTCCGGGTCGAAGGAGTCCGTCCTCGCGCGTGCAGCGTTCGAGGTCACGGTCAACCACCTGCTCGACGCCGCCATCCACGGCGAAGAAGACGACCTCGACGGTGTCATCGAGAACGTCATCGTCGGCAAGCCAATCGCCATCGGTACCGGCGACGTGGACCTCCGAATGGGGTCGCTCGACGTCGACGACGCCGACGCGGGCGCAGCACCCGAACCGTCTGACGACTGACGATGAAAGTCACGCTGTCGGATGCGGCACGCCGGTTCGTCGTCCTCTTCGAGGACGAGACCGGAGCGACGGCGCACGACTGTCTCGTCTTCGACGACCGGGTCGTCTTCCTCGTCGCGGCGGGCGACATGGCGACGGCAATCGGTCCCGGTGGTCGAACGGTGCAGGCGGTCGAGCGCCAAATCGGGCGCACGGTCGAACTGGTCGAAGACGCCGACACGCCCGAGGCGTTCGTCGCGAGCGCGCTCGCGCCGGCCGCAGTCAGACACGTGACGATTTCGCGGCAGAACGACACCGTGGCGTACGTCGAAGTCGAAGAAGACGACCGCGGTGTCGCTATCGGGTCCGGCGGGAAGACCATCGATACCGCCCGGACGCTGGCGCAGCGCCACTACGACATCGACGACATCCAGTTGACGTAGGCTGTCGCGTCGGCCGCCGCGTTCGGAGTGTGCTCTCTGCGGCCACACGTTTTTGCTGCCCGCGCTCGCCTGAGTAGGCATGTCCGCGAGTATTCCGAGCGCTACGAGCGCCGGTTCTATCTCTGTACCGAGCGCTGGCTCTGTTCCGGCACAGATTGACTTCGGCCTCTTCCGCGGGTACGAGGGCGTTGCGGGCGCAGCCCTCGGGTTCGTCGTCGGAACGGTCGTCGTCTACGTCGTCGGGCGCCTCCTTTTCGTCCCGGCAGTCACGAGCGTCGTCAGTTCGCGGAACCAGAACAACCCGACGTTGGAGACGGCGACACAGACGTACGCGCACGTCTTCGTCGTACTGCTCGCAGCGTTGGCGGGAGTCGTCGGTGCGGGATACGGCGAAACGCTGACCGACGGCGCGCTCATCGTCGCCGCATTGACCCTCGTGGTCGGTGTCGCCGGTCAGGAGGTCATTGGGGCGCTCATCAGCGGTATCTTTCTCGTCGCCGACCCCGATTTCAACGTCGGTGATTGGATTTCGTGGCCCGGCGGTGAGGGTGTCATCGAGGCCGTGGATTTCCGGGTCACGCGCGTCCGAACCATCAATAACGAGACGGTCACCGTTCCCAACACCGAACTCACGACGAACTCGCTTCTCAGGCCGTACGGGCGAGAGCGGTACCGGATTACGGAGCGCGTCGATATCGCCTACAGCGACGACGCAGAACTGGCGCTGCGCGAACTCGTCGAAGTCGCCCGCGAAGACGACCGAATCGTAGAGACGCCCGCGCCCAACTCTCGAATCATCGAGTTCGCAGGGAGCAGCGTAGCCCTCCGTGCAGAGTTTTGGGTGGAATCGCCGATGGACGTCGACCTCGTGGACGTGCGCTCGAAGTTCCGACGGCGAGTCAAACTACGATTCGATTCGGAGGGGCTGACGCTCGGCCCGGCCGCTGGGCGTGAGGTAAGTGGCCACCTCGACGTCGACCTCGTCGAGGGGTGACACGCCAGCCCCAACGACAACTTCTCCGGTCACTTCAGTCCCTCTTCGCCAGCGTGCGCCCGTCGTTTGATTTCGTGAAACGCCCTCAGATTCGTCCTTAGGGGTCGCTAACCGGAGCTGAATCCGTCTCGCCGGATTCGAAAAGGGAGGCTTAAGTAGCTCCATATGGAAATCACGTCCACTATGGCAAACGGCAAATACGCCGCGCGGAAGCTCAAGAAGGACCGGCAGAAACGCCGCTGGTCCGACTCGGGCTACGCACGACGCGAGCGTGGACTCGGCAAGAAGTCTGACCCCCTCGAAGGTGCCCCGCAGGGCCGCGGTATCGTCCTCGAGAAGGTCGGCATCGAAGCAAAGCAGCCGAACTCGGCAATCCGAAAGTGTGTCCGTGTCCAGCTCATCAAGAACGGAAAGCAGGTCACTGCCTTCTGTCCTGGTGACGGCGCAATCTCGTTCATCGACGAGCACGACGAAGTCACCATCGCCGGTATCGGTGGTGCGAAGGGTCGTGCGATGGGTGACCTTTCCGGTGTCAACTACAAGGTCGAGAAGGTCAACGGCGTCTCGATGATTGAACTCGTCCGCGGAAACGCAGAAAAGCCGGTGCGATAATATGTCTGAAAGCGACGCCCCCGAACCCGAGTCCCCCGCCAGCAGCGACGAAGCAAAGCAGAACGCGCTTCTGTTCGGCGAGTGGGATGTCTCCGAAATCGAGTACAGCGCCCCGGGCATGAGCCGCTACATCAAGGCGACGCCGATTGCCCACACGATGGGCCGTCACGCCTCGAAGCAGTTCAAGAAGTCCGAAATCAGCATCGTCGAGCGCCTCGTCAACCGTCTGATGCAGACGGAAGACAACACGGGCCACAAGCAGAAGACGATGAAAATCGTCCGCGATGCGTTCGACATCGTCGCCGAGCAGACCGACGAGAACCCGGTTCAGATTCTCGTCACCGCCGTCGAGAACGCCGGCCCCCGCGAGGAGACCGTCCGCCTCAAGTACGGTGGCATCTCGGTCCCGCAGGCCGTCGACGTCGCACCCCAGCGCCGTGTCGACCAGGCCCTGAAGTTCATCGCACAGGGCACCCTCAGCGGTTCGTACAAGTCTAAGACCAGCGCCGCCGAAGCGCTCGTACAGCAGCTCATCGGTGCCGCCGACTACGACGTGCAGGCATACGCCATCTCGCAGAAAGAAGAGAAAGAGCGCGTCGCAGAAGCGGCCCGGTAATCTCTCGTCTCTCTCTTCGTTTTCTTCTCGGCGAGCGGTTGCGCTATCGAACGCTCGTGCTCGCTCTCGCTCTCCTCGCTTTCATTTCACTCCCACTCCAGTGACTGTCGCCATCTCGACACCACCACGAAACTTATGATTTCGACGTAGTATCTGTCTGTATGTCTCGACGGTTCTCGCGTCGCTCGTTGCTCGTCACTCTCGGTATCGGGTCTCTCGCCGGTTGTCTTCGCGGTGATTCTTCGACCGGGTCGACTGCCGACACGCCGACACCGGCGACCGAGCAGACGGCAGCGACGACGACAGCGACCGCGACTCCCGTCCCGCCAGTCACAGAACGGTACGACCTGTCTGTCGACCACGACTCGGCGGCGAGCGAGACCGCATGGGAACCGCCGACGTCACCGCCGCCGACGGAACTCGAAGTCGAGCCAGTCGTCGAAAATATCGCGATTCCGTGGGAGGTCACCTTCGCACCTAACGGCGACCTGTTCGTCTCCGAGCGTCCGGGTCGCATCCTCCGGTACACCGCTGGTGCGCTGGAGGCGTCGTTCGAAGCTGAAGACGTGGTCGACGCCAGCGCAGTCGCCCACGGGGAAGAAGGTGGCTGGTGGGCCGCAGGCGGTGAGGGTGGACTGATGGGTCTGACAGTCCACCCACTGTATCCTGCTGTTCCTGTCGTCTACGCCGTCTATACCTACGATGTCGAGGACGGCCCCCGAAATCGGCTGGTGTGTTTCGACGTCACTGCGGACGACCCCGCGAAGACCGAAACAGTGCTCATCGACGGCATTCCGGGTGCGAACGTCCACAACGGAAGCCGCCTCGCGTTCGGTCCAGCCAACTACCTCTGGATGACGACCGGCGATGCCGCCGAGGAAGCGAACGCCGCAGACCCCACGAACCTCGCGGGGTCGGTCCTTCGCCTCGAACCGGACGGAACCGCGCCGTCCGACAACCCCGATTTCGGCCCGGACTCCGACTCCCGACTCTACACTATCGGCCACCGAAACCCACAGGGTCTCACGTGGCTCCCCGACGGAACGACGCTCGTCACCGAACACGGTCCCGGTGGAAAAGACGAGATAAACCGCCTCGTCGCCGGTGGCAACTACGGCTGGGGAACGATGGAGCCGACGAACCGCAACGCGGAGGGATACACCGATTCGTCGTTCGCGCGTCCGGTCGTCAACACTGGTTCGAAGACGTGGGCACCGCCGGGGTGTGCGTTCTACACCGGGTCGTTCGACGGCTTTCGGAATCGTCTCGTCGTCGGTGGGTTGCGGTCTCAACGGCTCAACATCGTCACGCTCGTTCCGTCGGGCGACGACCTTCCCGGTGCGGACTCGGGCACGGTGTTCGACGCGTCGTGGATGGACGCCGAGTACGACGCCGTCGCGCACGTGCGACTCGAAAACGAAGTCGGGCGCATCCGCGACGTGACGCAGGCACCTGACGGGTCGCTTTTGATTTCGACGTCGAACCGCGACGGCCGAACGCGGAGCGACGAGGTAGACTACCCGCGACCGACCGACGACCGAATCCTGCGGGTCGTTCCGGCGTCTGAGTAACCCAGTCTGAAGCGGTGGCGCCTCAGTCGGCCGCCATGTTCGTCCCGACGACGTAGTTTTTCACCACGTCGACGAGCGTCCGGCGGTACTCGCTTTCCGAGGGGTCGGTCGCGAGCGTGCGGAAGTGCTCTTTGAACGTCGGAAGCGAGATGTCCGGCGCGTCGTCTGCCGCCGCGTGCGCGAGGTCGTACAGTCGGTGGTCAGACGAGATGAGGTCGTGGCGTTCGACGAGCGCGAGCGCGAACGCGGCGTTCACGACGGTAATCTCCGGGTCCGACCCGTTGCTGACGAGTTGTGTTCCTGGGCGCTCCGTGGCTCTCGGGCGGTCGGCGACGGCAGTCGCTAACTGCGATTCGAGGAACTGAACGAGCTTTTCGGCGGGCGCGACGCTGAGTGTCAAGTCGTCCGCGTAGATGTCCTTGCAGTGATTCGCAATCTGGTAGCAGTGAGCGAGCTTTCGCCGTTCGACTGCTCGCCCCGCGAGCGCGAGAAACACCGCTTCCCGAGTCGATTGGTAGTGCGAAGCGTGGCCCGCCTCGTTGAGGGCCATGTGAGAGAGTTCGTGGAGGGCGAACTCTCGGGCCATCGCACTCGTCGCGGCTTTCCGCGAGATGTTGAGGACGTGTCGGTCTGTGTAGTGGGCGGCCCACGTTCGGGAATCCGGGTCGTCGTGGACGCGCACGAAGACTGGGTAGTCGATGTGGAATTCGGTTTCGAACAGGTCGGCGGCGCTCAAGAACGGGTCTGCCGGTGCGCCTCCGAGTACACGGAGGTCCATTCGTGTTGTGTGTAATGGTACCATTGAACAAGACTCTTGCGCTGACCCACCAATCCGTTGGACGGCGTGACTATCGTGACAAAAATGCTCATACCCCGGCAGTAGGATACCTGACGAGGCCGAATCCGCTCGGACAAAACACTACTCTTTTGACCCTCCTTCCGGTAGACCTCTGTATAATGGGCCGACGAAAGAAAATCGTCCAAGAATGTGAGAAACTGATGGACAAGCCGGAGCAGATCCGGAACATCGCCATCGCAGCTCACGTCGACCACGGGAAGACGACCCTTTCGGACAACCTCCTCGCGGGCGCAGGCATGATCTCTGACGAGACTGCCGGCCAGCAGCTCGCGATGGACACGAAAGAGGACGAACAGGAACGCGGTATCACCATCGACGCGGCAAACGTCTCGATGACTCACGAGTACGATGATGAGAACCACCTCATCAACCTCATCGACACGCCGGGCCACGTCGACTTCGGTGGCGACGTGACACGCGCGATGCGCGCCGTCGACGGTGCGCTCGTCGTCGTCGACGCCGTCGAGGGTGCCATGCCGCAGACCGAGACGGTGCTGCGTCAGGCACTCCGCGAGGGTGTCAAGCCGGCCCTGTTCATCAACAAGGTCGACCGCCTCATCAACGAGCTGCAGGAAGGTCCCGAGGAGATGCAGCAGCGTCTCGTCGACGTCATCTCCGACGTCAACGAACTCATCCGGGGCATGACCAAAGAGAAGGACTACGATTGGACGGTCTCCGTCGAAGACGGTACCGTCGCCTTCGGGTCCGCTCTCTACAAGTGGGGTGTCTCGATGCCGTCGATGGAAGAGACGGGTATCTCCTTCGGCGACATCATCGACCTCGAACGTGGTGGCGACCGTCAGGAACTCCACGAGCGTACGCCGCTTTCGGACGTCGTGCTCGACATGGTTGCGGAGCACTTCCCCAACCCGCTCGACGCCCAGCCCCGTCGTATCCCGACGGTCTGGCGTGGTGACTCCGACTCCGACCTCGCGCGCCAGATGCGTGAAGTCGACGACGAGGGCGAAGTCGTCTTCATGGCGACGGACATCTCGATGGACCCCCACGCGGGCGAAATCGCGACGGGCCGCCTCTTCTCCGGTACTATCCGCAAGGGTCAGGAGCTGTATGTCTCCGGTACCGCGGGCAAGAACCGCGTCCAGTCCGTCGGTGTCTTCATGGGTGGCGAGCGCGAGGAACTCGACCGCGGCGTCCCCGCAGGGAACATCGCGGCCGTCACGGGTCTCCGTGACGCAATCGCTGGTTCCACCGTCTCCTCGGTCGAGATGACGCCGTTCGAGTCCATCGAACACATCTCCGAGCCTGTCATCACGAAGTCCGTGGAGGCAGAGCGCATGGACGACCTGCCGAAGCTCATCGAGACGCTCCAGCAGGTCGCCAAGGAAGACCCGACCATCCGCATCGAGATTAACGAGGACACTGGCGAGCACCTGATCTCCGGTCAGGGTGAACTCCACCTCGAAGTCATCACGCAGCGTATCCGCGACAACCAGGGCATCCCGGTCCGCACCGGTGAGCCGATTGTCGTCTACCGCGAGCAGGTCCAGGGCTCCTCCCACGAGGTCGAGGGTGTCTCCCCGAACCGCCACAACAAGTTCTACATCACGGCGGAACCCCTCTCGCAGGACATCGTCGACTCCATCAAGCTCGGCGAAATCTCGATGGACATGCCCGAACTGGAGCGCCGTGAGGCACTGCAGGAAGCCGGCATGGACAAGGACACGTCCCAGAACGTCGAACACATCCACGGGACGAACATCCTCATCGACGACACGAAGGGTATCCAGCACCTCAACGAGACGATGGAACTCGTCATCGAGGGTCTCGAAGAGGCACTCGACGACGGTCCGCTCGCCGCGGAACCCGTTCAGGGTACGCTCCTCCGTCTCCACGACGCGAAGCTCCACGAGGACACCATCCACCGCGGTCCCGCACAGGTCATCCCTGCGACGCGTGACGCGGTCCACCGCTCGCTCATCGCGGGTCAGGTGAAGCTCCTCGAACCCATCCAGAACGTCCGCATCGACGTTCCGTCCGACTACATGGGCTCGGCCTCCGGCGAGATTCAGGGTCGCCGTGGCCGCGTAGACGACATGTACCAGGAAGGTGACCTCATGGTCATCGAGGGTATCGCACCCGTCGAAGAGATGATTGGCTTCTCGTCTGACGTCCGTTCCGCGACGGAAGGCCGCGCCTCCTGGAACACGGAGAACGCTGGCTTCCGCGTGCTCTCGGACAATCTCCAGCGCGAGAAGATTATGGAGATTCGCGAGCGCAAGGGCATGAAGCTCGAGCTCTCGCAGGCTATCGACTACATCTAAAAGCGCACGACTGCGCTTTCTTTTGCGTACTGCCCCAGCAGCGACGGCGCTGCACTCGTCGGCCCCCTTCCGGGCACGCTCGCCAGCGCTGTTCGACTTGGTTCCAGTACAGTCGTGTCTCGCCGATGTAGAACCGTGTGAAATGCCACCACGGTGGCGACATCGGCAAACCGTGACGGCTACGAAGGCTTATACCTCGTGGCCGAATCACGGACACATATGCGTACGGGCACGTACCCCGACTCCTGGCGCGTTGACGCGAAACCACGACTGAGCCTCGCGTCGCCGACAACACTGTCGGGGCGGCCCATGGAGGTGGGACGATGAGTACACAGGACGTCGAATCCGAGAGCGACGCCGAAACCGACGGGAGCGGGGAGCTTCCCCAGCCGCACACGATTCGGCTCGAACTCGTTGACGAGCCGGGACAACTCCTCTCGGCACTCCAGCCCATCGCCGAAAACGGCGGCAACTTGCTGTCTATCTTCCACGAACGCGGCAACCTGACGCCGCGAGGGCACATCCCGGTCGAAGTCGACCTCGAATGCCCGCCGGACCGGTTCGATACCATCGTCGACGCGCTCCGTGACGCTGGCATCAACGTCATCCGCGCCGGTGCGGAGCACTTCGGCGAGACGGTCTCGCTTATCCTCGTCGGCGACCTCGTGGACACGGACCTCTCTCATACGCTCCACAGCATCGAAGACGGTGCGGAAGCGACCGTGACGGACGTGTCGCTGTCTGCGCCCTCCGGGACGCAGGAGCCGTCCAGCGCTCGCCTCCGACTCGCGACGCGGTCCGGGAAGACCGACGAGGCGCTTACGGTCGTTCGCGACATCGCGGCCGAGAAGGACTTACACGTCGTCGAACCGCTCACGGAGGGGTCGGCATGAGCCTCAAACTCGCTATCCTCGGTGCGGGCGCAGTCGGTGGGTCCGTTCTCGACCTCGCGGGCGACTACGGCCACGAGGTCGTCGCCTTCGCGGACTCGTCGTCGTCGGTCTCCGACCCGGCAGGTCTCGACGCCGAATCCGTACACGCGCGGAAAGAACGCGATGGTGTCGTCGGCGACGACGACCCCCACGCCGTGTTCGACACCGACTACGACGTGCTAATCGAGGCCACGCCGACGACGCTCGGTGACGCGGAGCCTGGATTCTCGCACGTCGAGCGCGCGCTCGCGGACGACCGACACGTCGTCTTGGCGAACAAGGGGCCGGTCGCAGAACGCTACGGCGACCTTCGCGCGCTCGAAGCAGAGAGCGAGGGAACCGTCCAGTTCGAAGCCGCCGTCGGCGGGGCGATTCCGGTCCTCTCGACCATCTCCGACCTCGGCCCGAGCCACGTCACTGCCGCGCGCGGCGTCCTCAACGGGACGGCCAACTTCATCCTCTCGCGGATGGCCGCCGAGGGACTCGACTACGAACACGTCCTCGCGGAAGCACAGGACCTCGGTGTCGCCGAGACCGACCCCTCGTTCGACGTCGATGGCATCGACGCCGCACTGAAGTTCGTCATCCTCGCTAACGTCTTGAGCGACGGTGACGCGGAGTACCGACTCGACGACGCCGACGTCGAGGGTATCCGAAACGTTCCGGGGTCGGCGCTCGACCTTGCCGCCGAAGATGGTCGGACGGTTCGACTTATCGGCGAGGCAACCTCGTCCGGCGTGCGCGTGGCACCGCGCTTGGTGCCGCAAGGCTCCGCGCTTTCGGTCACTGGCACGCAGAACATCGTTCAGTTGGAGACGACTCACGCCGGCCAGTTGAACATCAGCGGCCGCGGCGCGGGCGGTCCAGAGACGGCAACCGCCGTTTTGTCGGACGTTTCACGTCTGGAGTAACCGCGTCTCTGGCCTTCACGGACCATCTTATCGCCGTTCGACCGGTGAGCTATTCGCCCCGCGAACCACTGTGGTATGGTTCCGCAAATCGCAGTACGCCGGTTAGACGGCCCGTAGAGCGTATCGAAATCGTTTTAGGGGTTTCAGCGAAAACACTCCCCACAGAGCGCCTTAGCGCGTGAATATATCAATGAGCGACAAACCCCACCAGAACCTGGCCATCATTGGCCACGTCGACCACGGTAAGAGTACGCTCGTCGGCCGACTCCTGTTCGAGACCGGTTCCGTCCCGGAACACGTCATCGAGCAGCACCGCGAAGAGGCCGAGGAGAAGGGCAAGGGCGGATTCGAATTCGCCTACGTCATGGACAACCTCGCAGAAGAGCGCGAGCGCGGTGTCACCATCGACATCGCCCACCAGGAATTCGACACGGATGAATACTACTTCACCATCGTCGACTGTCCTGGCCACCGCGACTTCGTCAAGAACATGATCACCGGTGCCTCGCAGGCTGACAACGCGGTTCTCGTCGTCGCTGCTGACGACGGTGTCGCACCTCAGACCCGCGAGCACGTCTTCCTCGCCCGCACCCTCGGTATCGGCGAACTCATCATCGCGGTCAACAAGATGGACGTCGTCGACTACAGCGAAGACACCTACAACGAGGTCAAGGAGCAGGTCAACAAGCTCCTCAAGCAGGTCCGCTTCAACTCCGACGACGCGACCTACGTGCCGATCTCGGCCTTCGAGGGCGACAACATCGCCGACCGCTCCGACAACACGTCGTGGTACGACGGCGACATCCTCCTCGAAGCACTCAACGCCCTGCCGGCACCGCAGCCGCCGACGGACGCGCCGCTGCGCCTGCCCATCCAGGACGTCTACACCATCTCCGGCATCGGTACCGTCCCTGTCGGACGTATCGAGACGGGTACCCTCAACCCCGGCGACAACGTGAGCTTCCAGCCCTCTGACGTCGGCGGCGAGGTCAAGACCGTCGAGATGCACCACGAGGAAGTCGACAGCGCGGGCCCCGGCGACAACGTCGGATTCAACGTCCGTGGCGTCGGCAAGGACGACATCCGCCGCGGCGACGTCTGTGGCCCGGCTGACGACCCGCCGAAGGTCGCCGAGACCTTCCAGGCTCAGGTCGTCGTCATGCAGCACCCCTCGGTCATCACGGCTGGTTACACGCCGGTCTTCCACGCCCACACGGCGCAGGTCGCGTGTACCATCGAGTCCATCGACCAGAAGCTCGACCCCGCGTCGGGTGAGGTCGCTGAGGAGAACCCGGACTTCATCAAGTCCGGCGACGCCGCTATCGTGACCGTCCGTCCGCAGAAGCCGCTCAGCATCGAGCCGTCCTCCGAGATTCCGGAACTCGGCAGCTTCGCTGTCCGTGACATGGGTCAGACCATCGCGGCCGGCAAGGTGCTCGAGGTCAACGAGCGGTAACGATGCAACAGGCACGCGTTCGGCTCGCCGGCACGAGTCCGGAAGACCTCGACGACATCTGCGACGACGTCCGCGAGATCGCGAACAAGACGGGCGTCAACCTCAGCGGGCCGATCCCGCTGCCGACGAAGACGCTCGAAGTCCCCGCCCGCAAATCGCCTGACGGCGAGGGGACTGCGACGTGGGAACACTGGGAAATGCGCGTTCACAAGCGTCTCATCGATCTCGACGCTGACGAACGTGCGCTGCGCCAACTGATGCGCGTCCAGGTTCCGAACGACGTCAGCATCGAGATCGTCCTCGAAGACTGAACACGGTCTGTCCATTCGGACACACCATCCGTGACGTGACGGGTCGTCCGTCACATTCGCGGCTGTCGAGGCGCGCGTCCGGAGGACTCTGCCTCCGAGCTGGTTCACAGCGCTAAGGCGCGTGTCACCGCACTTCCGTTTCGACACGCCGACACCACAGACGAGAGCGTGGCGTCGGTGCGTCGCCCGAAGTGAGTGACCGTACTCGTCGGAAGCCGCACGACCGAATCGCCCGACGGAACGGCATGCAATCGCACGCCTGACCGGGAAACAGAGGGTATAAGTGTATCCCACGACTCCGTGGGAGTGAGGGCTCGTAGATCAGTGGCAGATCGCTTCCTTCGCAAGGAAGAGGCCCGGGGTTCAAATCCCCGCGAGTCCATTTCCTTTCGTTCACTACGTTCACTGCAGTCAATGGACTCGCTTGCCCCCGCTCGCACTGCTCGCGGGGACCCCGCGAGTCCAGCAGTGGGTCCGTAGCCTAGCACGTTGAGTCGTGAGTCTGGACGGAGTCCGTTCGCCACTCCATAATCGTCTCTCACAACTGAACCGCCAACCACGTCTCACCCCGAACGGATGCTCATTATGCCAGACACCATTCCGAACAGCAGCATTCCCCACGCCAACACGGTGATGGGAACTGAAAACTGAAGCAGTGACGAGACGGTGAACGCCGACACACCTCCGATGATGGCCCCGAGCGTTCGGTTCTTGGACTCGGTCCCCGAAACCATCAGTTTCGGGTCGACCAATCCGACACTGATAGTGAACACGTAGACGAGGAAGATAGCCGGGTAGACCATGAAGTACGCATGGCTGAAATAGTGGTACGTCGCCACAGCGATACTGAACGCGACGGGGAGTGCAATCAAATAGCGGAGGGACCTGCGCATATCTTCTGAGAACCGACCACCGGACAAAAATCCTAGTTACTTGACGGGTTCTCTGTTGTACAGTCGCCCGGAGACCGAGTCCCCTCGGTACAGAACGGTCACCAAATCGATAGACAACAGACGCATAAATCTGAACGAAACCACACATTTGATTTATATTAGACACTAGATAATCACAATTGTCCTAAACGAACCGGGGTTAGAGGGGAATCACTATAGGGACGAACTCACTACAGCAGGTAGTATGGCCGGCACGATTCGGGTCTTACACGTCGACGACGACCCCGACTTCACGGAACTCACTGCGACGTTTCTCGAACGCGAGAACGCCCGACTGAGCGTGACATCGGCCACCGACACGCGCGAGGGGATGCGCCGACTGGACGAGTCCGATATCGACTGCATCGTCAGCGACTACGATATGCCCGGCCAGACCGGCATCGACTTCCTCGACTCAGTTCGCGAGGAGTACACAGAACTGCCGTTTATCTTGTTCACCGGGAAGGGGTCCGAGGAGGTCGCTGCCGACGCGATTTCGGCCGGTGCGACCGACTACATACAGAAGGAACTCGGAACCGGCCAGTACACCGTACTCGCAAATCGAATCACGAACAGCGTCGAACAGCATCGAGCGCGCCGCCGCTCCGAGCGGGCCAACCGCCGTCGTCGCCAGACGCTCACTCGAATCACAGACGGGTTCGTAGAGATGGACGCCGACCTCACGGTCACGGACGTCAACGAGCAGACGGTGGAACTGACGGGGTTGTCACGCGAGACGCTTCTCGGGATGAACTACCGAGCGGATATCGCTGAAGCGGACGACAACCCGTCTATCGAGGGATACGAGCAGGTCATCGAGACTGGCGAACCGCAGACGGTCGAAGCGCTCTCGGATATCAACGAGGGGCGGTGGATCGAAGAGCGCATTTTCCCCACCGAGGACCGCGACGGCGTCTACGTCTACTTTCAGGACATCACCGAGCGCAAGGAGCGCGAACGGAAACTCCAGACGCAAACGAGACGGCTACAGGGCGTTCTCGACAGTGTACAAGCCGCGCTTTGGATGCGAGACACCGAGAATCGGTTCATCCTCGCGAACCAGAACTATCGGGACCTGTTCGACATCGACAGCGAAATCGACCTCGCTGGCGTCGACGTCGCGGAGTTGTTCGACCAAGAGACAGTCGACCGGCTCAGAGAGACTGACCAGCGCGTGCTGTCTCGCGGTGAGCCAATCAAGGTCGAAGAGGAGGTCGAAACGGCGTACGGGATGCGTGCCTACCTCGCGCGAATCACGCCACTCTTCGACGACGACGGAGAGGTGTTTGCGACGGCCGGGGCCGCAGTCGATATCACCGAGCGAAGAGAACGCGAACGGACGTTGACGGCGCTGCACACCGCGGCACAGAAAATCGAGCAGTCCGAAGACGAACAGACCGTCTACAAGACGCTCGTCGAGACCGCCGAGAACGTCCTGCAGTTCGACCTCGTTGCGGTCGACATCGAACGAGACGGCTACCTCGTACAGGAGTTCTGGCGGTACAACTCCGAGGGTGCAGGCTGCTTGGAGAAAACGTCGCTCGAGTCGGACGATACGTTCGCCGCGCGAGCGTACAACCGACAGGAGACGATTACCGTCGACGACCTTCGGGAGGCGGACACCAAGACTGCGGACGACGACTACCGGTCGGCGCTGACCGTCCCAATCGGAAGGTTCGGAACGCTTCAGGCCGCCTCCAGTGAGGTCGGTGCGTTCGACGAGTACGACCGGGAGTTCGCCGAACTGCTGGTCGAACACGCGCGGGTAAAACTCGACCAGTTGGCGATGGCGTCGGACCGCCGTACGTGAGTGCGGTATTCGGTACTGTGGTCGGCTGTCAGAGCGCCTTCACAGGAGGACCATCCGTTTCACTTCCACCGAATCCTTCACTTTCACTCCACCCTTGGCGGACCCTCTTTAGTCCGCCGCGCAACCGGGGTGGTATGGAAACAGGTCACGGCACCCCCTCGTCGGACCCGACCGAGGTCTTCCGAGACGTGGTCTCGACCCTCCGGGAGACACGCTGCGGTGTCCACCAACACCGCATGGCGCAGGCGCTCCTCACGAAAGACGCCTCGGGGTCCCGGTTGGTCGCCCTCGTCGACGACACCGAGCGAGCGGTGTTTTTCAATCCCGCGTCACGAACGCTCGAATCGGTCCCGTTCGACCGCGAGGGCACACACGAAGACGACGCCGAGGTGCTCTCGCGTTCGTTGGGCGACCCTGCCGCGTGGGTAGAGACACACGCGGCGCGACTCGAATGGATTCACCCGCACTTTCGGTGGGCGTGCGGATTCGATGGGGGAGAATAGGGGAGCGTAGGGAAGAGAAGAGTAGCGTAGTGTAGCGTAGGAGTAGCCTAGTGTAGCGTAGCGTAGGAATAGCGTAGGAATAGCCTAGCGACTGCTCACCCTGCAAGCCAGCGGTATCCGTCTCGGAGAAGCGAGACAGCGCCGACGAGCGTCAGTACCCCCGCACCGAGTACAACGCTCTCGTGGACGCCCGGAAGCGATGGCAGTGGAGTGTGTCGTCCCGCAACGAGGAGCACGACGGCGACGAGCCAGCAGACGTAGAGCCCGACCGCGACTCGCCAAACGGTCTCGCGCATCTGTCGTATTCCACGGGGGTGTTCGACCGTGAAGAATTATACGGTCCCACGCCGCACACACCACCAGACCAATGAACGACGAAGAACTCGACGAACTTCGGTCGTCACTCACACCGCACGAATCGAGCGGTGGCGTCACTACCTACCGGAACACGGTCGCTATCGCGTGTCCGGCCTGTGAGAAACCGTTCGACGACCTCGTCGTCTGTGAGGACGACTACAACAGCCTCGAACTGAGTATGATGCTCGACCTCTGTGTGACCCAGCACGACGGCGACGTGCTGCTTTTCACGCACAAACAGTGAGCTCTCACGCAGAACAATAGGCTCTCATTCACGAACAGGACGCCGACGCGCGGTCGCGCTCGGCGCGCGTCGGTCGGTGCTTACTCCTTCGGCGGCAGACCGTTTTCGTCGATAACGTCGCCATCGTCGTCGACGGTGACGATACCGCGGTTGTTGACGGCGTAGGGGTCGAGACCGACCTCTTCGAGGAACTGCTTGTAGAGACGCTCTGCGGTCTCGGCGTCCTTCTGGCGGTCCGAAGCGCGGTCACAGAGTTCCACGAGGTCCTCGGGAACGTCGTTTTCGTGGACGATCCAGTGGTTGATGAGGTCCGACAGGCGGCGGATGGGCGAGGTGAAGTGCCCGTAGATGTCGAAGTTGAGCGCGTAGTGGCCGCCGAAGGGGTCGTTCATGTACTTCGCACGAGGCATGACCTTCAGCACGGCGCGCTGAATCTTGTTGAGCGTGCGGGAGTTCGCGCTTTCGAGGGCGTCGTTGACGGCCTTCCGTGGTTCGTCCCACGAGGTGGACTGGATGCTCACGCCGTTGAGTTCGGTAATCTCGCGGAGCGCCTTGTCCCACTGGTCGGGGGTCGGCTGCGGGTGGACGCGGTACATCGCCTCGACGCCGCGGTTCCACATCAGTTCGTGCGTGACCGCCTTGTTGGCCTTCAGCATGCACTCTTCGATGATGGTGTGCGCGCGGTCGCGGCTCGGATTGAGGACGAGCGACCCGTCTTCCTTCCGCTGTTCGTGCAGTTGGTCCGCGAGGTCGAACACGAGCGAGTTCTCCTCGTGAAGCGGGAGTTCTGGGTCGTCGAGGCGGTTCTCACACTGCGTGTAGGTGAGTCGTTCGTCGGAGTGGATGACGGACTTGTAGATGTCGATAGATTCGAACGAGAGGGTGTCCTTCTTAATCTCCATCTCGACTGTGTGCGCCAGTCGGTCCTCGTTGGGGACGAGCGAACACACGGTCTCGGCGAGGACCGGCGGGAGCATGTGGATGGTGTAGGCGGGCATATAGACGGTGTTGCCACGCTTGACGGCCTCGGCCCACATCTCCGATTCGGGGTGGACGTAGTGGGTCACGTCGGCGATGTGGACCCACAGCGTGTACGTCTCCTCGTTCTCGCGGATGCTCAGGGCGTCGTCGAAGTCCTGGGCGTCGATGGGGTCTGTCGTCCACGTCGTCAGGTCCCGAAGGTCCTGCCGGTGTTCTAGTTCCTCTTCGATCTCTTCGTCGACGCCTTCGGTCCGCGCGCGCGCCTCGGAGAGAACTTCAGGGGGGAACGCATCTCGAATCTCGAACTCCTCGAACAACTCCTCGCGCTTGTTCTGGAGGTGTCGCGCGAGTTCGGCGTCGATTTCGACCGGTCCTTGCCCTTCGGCGGTACCGGCGTACGCCTGCGAGTCGTCTGACATGGCACCGTCTAAACGGGGCAGGGAGAAATGCGTGTCGGGCGCGATGGGGCGGCGACGTCTCGACACCGCCGGGGGTTCGGCGGCGCAGCCGACTACCGCTCGCGCTCTTCGGCGGATTCGTACTGGGCCTTGACGGCGTCGTAGTACCGATACAGGAACTCCTCGTTGGAGACGCCGTGTTCTTCGATATCGACGAGCAGTGCTTCGAGACCAGCGCGTGGCTGGTGACAGAGGTTCCGGTAACAGGATTTACAGAGGTGTTCGAACCGTTTACCGTGTCGTTCCCAACGGTTCCCCTCTTTGTCGTACTCGCGCGCCGCCGACCGAAGGACCGAATCGCCGCACGCGATGCATACGACAGTCTTCCGGTCCCGGCTGCTCCGGGAGCGCCACATACTCGTTTGGTGGAGACACCGCTACTTATCAGTTGTTCCGCCCCGTCTGACGAGCGTGTGACGAAGCGCGTGTCGCCGGCGGTCGAAGTGCGCTCGACAGTCGAATGACGACGCGTGTGCGCTCGCCGGCCGGACCGCGCGCCGTACTGGACGCGGAGCGGTCGATTTATCGGCACCCAGCGTCCACCACCGGATATGAAAGTCAAGTCTCGCCACCATCTCCGAAGCGACGAAATCTCCGAACTGCGGGAGTCTATCGAAGCCAACCTCGGCGTCGACGTCGACGGCGACGCATTCGAGGGTGTCGAACTGGCCGACTCCGACTACGACATCGTCCTCGTCGACGGCGAACCGATGGTCGTCTACATCGACGACGAACCGTTCTTGACCGTCACGGGCGCAAACGAGTTCCAGCCGACGAAGCACGTCGTCACCGTCGACGCCGGTGCCGTCTCGTTCGTCTCCAGCGGCGCAGACGTGATGCGCCCCGGTATCACTGAAGCCGACGAATCCATCTCCGCGGGCGACCTCGTCGCCATCGCCGAAGAGACCCACGGGAAGGTCCTCGCTATCGGCCGCGCGCTCGAAGACGGGGACGACCTCGTCGGCGACTCCGGAAAGGTCGTCGAGTCCATCCACCACGTCGGCGACGACCTGTTCGAATTCAGCGTCTGAGGCCGTCTTCGCGGTCCGGTACCCACTCACCGGTCGTCAAAACCAGCTGACTGCACTGGATAGTGGGATTATTCGGACAGTTTTCGCGGGACGAACTCTCGGAATATGGACATACGTCTGACGTAAGAACTAACCTCGTCGTCCCGGTGTACATCCTATGGGCATCATGAGCAAAATTCTCGGTGGCGGGGACTCCCGTTCGACCGAGGACTACGTCGAACTCGACCTCGACGACTTCGACACCGCCCGCGGCGAGGCCGACATTTCGGTCCACATCGCGGAGATCGGTAGCCAGCAGGACGTCATCGCCATCAAAGACGCCGTCTACGACGGCGACCTCGTCATCGCCGACATCACCCGGCACACGACCTCGGACAACACGATGGAACACATCATCGACGACCTCCGACAGGTCGCCGACGAAGTCGACGGTGACATCGTCCAGAAGGGCGACGACCAACTCATCATCACGCCGACTGGCGTGAAAATCGCGCGAAGCAAACTCAACAGTCCGTAACTCGGTTTTCTGCGGGCGACTCCCGCATTCTCGTCTCCATTCGCGTCTGCTGTTCGTCGAGCCGTCAGCCTCGACACCCGGTGATTGTAGTGCCCGAACAGCGTGGGATTCGCGTCCTGAAATCCCGCCCGAGACGCCGCCGTAAGTTGCGGCTCAGATGACTCGAACCGATGCCTATTCGGTCCCCACGTCCGTAGGAATCTTCGAATGAGCAAGGACTACATCGAGGTTCGTGGTGCCGAAGAGCACAACCTCAAGGACCTCGACGTCCGCATCCCCCGCGAGACGTTCACCGTCGTCACCGGCCTGTCGGGGTCGGGCAAATCCTCCCTCGCGTTCGACACCGTCTACGCCGAGGGACAACGCCGCTACATCGAGTCGCTGTCGGCGTACGCCCGCAACTTCCTCGGCCAGATGGACAAGCCGAAAGTCGAGGCCGTCGAGGGACTGTCGCCCGCTATCTCTATCGACCAGAAGAACGGGGCGAACAACCCCCGCTCGACCGTCGGGACCGTCACCGAACTGCACGACTACCTTCGTCTCCTCTACGCCCGGGTCGGTACGCAGTACGACCCCATTACGGGCGAGGAAGTCGGCGAGCAGTCCGCACAGGACATGGTCGAACAGATTCTCGAACTCCCCGAGGGGACCCGCGCGAAGGTCGCCGCACCGGTCGTCCGCGACCAGAAAGGCGAGTTCAAAGACCTCTTTTCGGACCTCGTCAGCGAGGGCTACGCCCGCGTCGAAGTCGACGGCGAGGAGTACGACCTCTCCTTCGAGACGCCCGAACTCGACAAGAACTACGACCACACCATCGACGTCATCGTCGACCGCGTGAAGGTCGCACCCGAGTCGCGCTCGCGCATCGCCGACTCCGTCGAGACGGCGCTCGACGAGGCCGACGGCGTCCTGAAACTCATCGTCCCCGACCCGCCGGAAGACCCACCCTTCGCGTCGAACACGCGGTCGACCGGGTCGCTCGCGGGCGAAGAAGACGACCGACTCGTCGTGGAGTTCTCCGAGGAACTCGGCAACCCGAACTCGTCGTTCCGCTTTTCCGAAATCGAGACGCGGTCGTTCTCGTTCAACAGCCCACACGGCGCGTGTCCCGAGTGTGAGGGTCTCGGCAAGGCCAAGGAGGTCGACCCAGACCTCGTCGTCACCGACCCGTCGAAACCTCTCAAGCACGTCTTCGAGCCGTGGAGCTACAACCGGACGTACTACCAGCGCCAACTCGACAACGTCGCTGACCACTTCGGCGTCAGCGTTGACACCCCGTTCGAGGACCTCGACGACGAGATTCAGGACGCCTTCCTCTTCGGGACCTCCGAGGACGTGGTGTTCGAGTGGACGACGAAAAACGGAACGCGACACAAGGAACACCCCTTCGAGGGCGTCGTCGGCAACCTCGAACGGCGACACGTCGAGACCGATTCCGACCGCACGCGCGACCACATCGAGGAGTACATGGCCGTCACGACTTGCCCCGAGTGCAACGGGTCGCGCCTCAAAGAGCAGTCGCGGCACGTCCGCGTCGGCGGCACGACGCTCCCCGAGGTCAACCGCCTGAGCATCGCCGACGCCCTGGAGCACTTCGAAGGTCTCGAAACCGACCTCTCAGAGCGCGAGCGCACCATCGCACAGGAGATTCTCAAGGAGATTCGCGCCCGCCTTGGCTTCATGACGGAAGTCGGTCTCGACTACCTCACGCTGGACCGCGAGGCCGCGACCCTCTCGGGCGGCGAGTCACAGCGCATTCGTCTCGCGACACAGGTCGGGTCCGGCCTAGTTGGCGTCCTCTACGTCCTCGACGAGCCATCGATTGGCCTGCACCAGCGCGACAACGACAAACTCCTGAACACGCTCGAAGGTCTCCGCGACCTCGGAAACACGCTCATCGTCGTCGAACACGACGAGGAGACGATGCGCCGGGCCGACGAGATTATCGACATGGGTCCCGGTCCGGGCAAGCGCGGCGGCCAAATCGTCGCACAGGGCGACTTCGACGACATCGTCGCTGCCGACAACTCCATCACCGCCGACTACCTCGCCGGCCGTAAGGACATCGACGTCCCCGAGACGCGGCGCGAGGGTGACGGCGAACTCGTGGTTCGCGGCGCGCGCCAGCACAACCTGAAGGACCTCGACGTGCCCATCCCACTTGGCACGTTCACGGCCATCACCGGCGTCTCCGGGTCCGGCAAGTCCACCGTGATGCACGAGATTCTCTACAAGGGACTCGCCCGGACGATGAACGACAACACCTCCGTCGACCCCGGGGAACACGACGCCATCGAGGGCTACGACGAAATCGAGACGGTGCGTCTCATCGACCAGTCGCCCATCGGGCGCACCCCGCGGTCGAACCCCGCGACCTACACCGGCGTCTTCGACTACGTGCGCGAACTGTTCGCCGAGACGAAACTCGCCAAGCAGCGCGGCTACGAGAAGGGCCGGTTCTCCTTCAACGTCAAAGGCGGGCGCTGTGAGGCCTGTAAGGGACAGGGCAACGTCAAAATCGAGATGAACTTCCTCTCGGACGTGTACGTGCCCTGCGAGGAGTGTCACGGCAAGCGCTACAACGCCGAGACGCTCGACGTGACGTACAAGGACAAGACCATCGCCGAAGTCCTCCAGATGGAAGTCGACGAGGCCCTGGAGTTCTTCGAGGCGAACTCGCAGATTCGCCGCCGACTCCAACTCCTCCACGATGTCGGTCTCGGCTACATGCAACTCGGCCAGCCCTCGACGACGCTCTCCGGCGGCGAGGCCCAGCGCGTCAAACTCGCGGAGGAACTCGGTAAGAAACAGACCGGCGACACGCTCTACCTGCTGGACGAACCGACGACGGGGCTTCACAAGGAAGACGAGCGAAAACTCATCGACGTGCTCCAGCGCCTCGTGGACAACGGAAACACCGTCCTCGTGGTCGAACACGAACTCGACCTCGTGAAGAACGCCGACCACATCATCGACCTCGGCCCCGAGGGCGGCGAACACGGCGGCACCATCGTCGCCAGCGGGACGCCCGAGGAAGTCGCCAAAAACCCCGACTCCCACACGGGTCGGTACCTCCGCGATTACCTCCCGGACGTGGACAAAGAGGGGCCGCGTTCGGACCGCCGCAAACCGGCGAAAGTTCCGAACGACGACTGAGACCGCCGGACTCCGTCTGGCTTCCATTTACCACCGCTGGACGGCGTCTGATTTCTCTCTACCGGCGCCGGTACCACCAGTAGCTCGCTCCGCCCAGCGCCAACACGACGACTGCGGCGGGGAGAATGGGGAACGTCGTCTCGGGCTCGACGACCTCGACTGGCACTTGCTGGGTCCCTGTCGCGAGTTGCCGACCGGCGTCGTCCTTGTAGCTCACGTCGACGCCGACGACTTGCGTCTTGGCGATCGCCTCGTCGCCCACTTCGAGGTCGAAGACGACGAGCGTCGTCTCACCCGGGTCCAGCCGCGGAACGAAGGACACGGCGTCTTCGCTCGATAACGGAGCCTCGGTGACGAGCCGGACTATCACGTCAGTCTGCGGAGTGTCCTCGGTGTTCGTCACCTCGAGGACGAGTCGCCCCGTCGAATCGACCTCGAACGTCGCGTTCCGCGGCTCGACCGTGACGGCGGGGTTCTGTGCGGTCACGGGCACGAGCACGTCAGTCCGGTCGGTCGCGCGCATCTCGTCGCCCGGTGGTCGGTATCCGATGGTGAGAGGGAGCCGCCGAGAGCCGGGTGCAGTCCCCGCCGCCAACCCGATGGCGTATTCGAACTCGACCGACTCGCCGGGGCCGAGCGTCCCGATCGCGACTTCGACGTCTGTCGGCGTCACCGACGGGTCGTCCGAGGCAAGTCGAAGGACCACGTCCTGTGCAGCGGTTCCACCGACATTTTCGACAGTTCCCGTGACGCGCCCGACACCGCCAGCGCGGAGTGTGCTGTCGGTCACTGTGACCCGGAACGCTGGCCCCTTTCCGGGGTCGAACCCGGCCACGAGCGTCTCTGTCTTGCGCTCGCCGGTCGGGTTGCGGAACGAGAGCGACACGTCCAGCGAGTAGGGTCTGTCGAGCGCGTCGTCAGCGACTCGCGTCCGGAACTGGACCGCGCGCGTCTCGCCGGGTTCCCACCCGCCGACGTACGCCTCCGCTCGGGGTGCGCCCGCGCCGAAGGTTATCTCCGAATCGGGCGACTCGACGCCGACTGTCGTCTCGGACGCGGTCGCGTCGCCCACGTTTTCGAGTTCGAGCGTGACCGTTCCGGTGTCGCCGACGGCGACCGCGGCATCGACATCGACGACTTCGAACGCGGCACCGCGTGTTGGCCGGACCCCGGCGACTAATCGCCGCGAGGTCCGTTCCTGTCCGTCTTCGTCGCGATAGGAGACGGTCAAGGCGACCGAGTAGTTACGCACGAGGGCGTCGTCACTGACTCGGGTTCTGAACTCGACGCGTTGCGTCTCACCTGACTCCCAGTCGCCGACGAAGTTCTCGGCACTGGTCGCCCCGTCGCCGAACGTGACCTCGGTATCAGACGACGTGACAGTCACCGTCGCGTCGTCGGCATTGACCGGGCCGACGTTCGTGAGGTCGAACGCCACGGTCCCGGTGTCACCGACGGAGACGGCAGACGTGACGGTCTCCACGTCGAAGGCGGGGCGTCGCTCCACGACGACTTCGAGCGTCCGCGTAATCGTTCGGCGTCGGTGGGTCGTGCGAACTGACTCGCCATCGATTCTGACGGTCGACGTGTAGTCGTAGCTGAACTCGACGGGGACCTCGTATCTGCCGGGGTCGGCGGTTTCGGAGACACGGAGTCGAAGCGAGACGGGGTCTGAGACGCCTTCAGGGACGGTTCCGACCGGAACCTCGCCGCTGGCGACCGTTATTGGTCCCTTCGACTCGGCTTCGAGCGTCAGCGCGCGGGCGGTCTGGACGAGGGCTTCGTACTCCTCCGGACCATCGTCGGTGACGGTTCCCGCGTTGACGACGAACACCTCGACGACGGTCTCGCTCCCGGCGACCACTCGGTTCTCGGGGGCGACGAGAGAGAGGTCGGGACTACCGGCGACGCGTGTCGCCGCGGCGGCGCTCCCAGTCGCTCCCGCGAGGGCGGACGTGACGAGAAGCACCGCGAAGAGTGCGGCGCTCAGATGGCGAGGGTGTCGAAGCATGGTGGGCACCGACCGGCGGGGCAGCGTCCTCACTCGGTCGATTCAATTACGACCCGGGTAATATTAACTCGACCTCCGAATCTCACGAGGTGGAAACGTCGCGCAAGGGATAGGTTCGGAGAGTGCGTACAGCGTACCATGCCGTCCCCCGCAATCGAGACCGAGGGGTTGACCAAGTTCTACGGGGACGTTCGCGGTGTCGAGGACCTCGATTTGACGGTTCCACGGGGAGAGCTGTTCGGGTTTCTCGGCCCCAACGGGGCCGGGAAGTCGACGGCGATTCGCCTCATTCTCGGCCTTCTCAATCCGTCCGCCGGAACTGCCCGCGTACTCGGTGCACCTATCGACGACAAGGCGGCTTTCCTCGACGTTCGTAAGCACGTCGGCCACATCCCCAGCGACCCGCAGTTTTACGACGAAGTCTCCGGGCGGAAGACGCTCGATTACTTCGCCAGTCTCTCTGGTGGCGAGCGCCGCGAAGAGCTGCTCGAACGCTTCCCGGTGCCGCTCGACAGGCCGGTCCGTGCGTACTCGCGGGGGAATCGGCAGAAACTCGCCATCGTACAGGCGTTCATGCACGACCCCAGACTGGTCGTGATGGACGAACCGACCTCGGGACTCGACCCGCTCGTCCAACGGGAGTTCTACGAGTTCCTCAGAGAAGAGCGCGACCGGGGCGTCTCGGTCTTCTTCTCGACGCACATCCTCAGCGAGGTCCGACAAGTGTGCGACCGCGTCGCCATCATCCGCGAGGGCCGTCTTGTCGCAGTCGAGGACATCGACGACCTGCTGGAACGGAGTGGGAAAGTCGTCACGTTCAGCTCCCCCGATGATATCTCGCTCGCGGACTTCGAGTTCGACGAGACCATCGACGCCCGCATCGAACCCGATGGGTCGCTTCGACTCGTCGTCTCGGGGAACTACGACGCGCTCGTGGACGCCCTCGAAAACTACCGCGTCGAGGACCTCGAAGTCCGCGAGACGGCCATCGAGGACGTGTTCATGCACTTCTACGACGCGGGTCCCGAGGGGGAGACAGAGACACGACAGGGGACAGTGGCGGACGGGGAATCAGCCACCGATTCTGGTGCCGGACGCGACTCCGGGCCAACGAACGGCGAAGTGGAACCTCCGCCCGACGAAAAAACGGGTGGGCGGAAATGATGGACGAACTCGACATCGCGCTGTTCGAGTTCAATCAGCGACGGCGCGGTATCCTCATCGTCAGCGTCCTCCTCGTCGCCACAGCCGGTCTCACCATCGCCGTGTTCCCGTCTTTCGGCGAGGCAGACGTTGACTTCGCCGAACTGCTGGAGTCGTACCCCGAGGAGTTCCAGACGGCGTTCGTCGGCAGCGTTACCGACTTCTCGTCGCTGGATGGCTACCTCGTCGTCGAACTGTACCAACTCGTCTGGCTGCTCATCGTCGGAAGTTACTTCGCGTACGCCGCGGGGTCGCTCGTCGCTGGCGAGGTCGACCGCAACTCCGCCGAACTCGTCCTCGTGCGACCCGTCTCTCGGACGCGGTTCGTCCTCGGAAAGTTCCTCGCGATGCTTCCCGCGGTCGTCATCGTCGACCTTCTCGTCCTCGCCGCAGTCGTCGTCGGTGCCGGACTCATCGACGAGGAGCTTCGATTCTCGCGACTCCTCTTGGTCCACGCCGTCGGCGGACTCTACCTCGTCGACTGCGTCGCCATCGGCCTCCTCGCCTCGACGGTTTTCAAACGCGTCCGCCGGGCGCAGGGCGCGGCTATCGGCGTCGTCTTCGGGACCTTCCTCCTCGACTCGCTGACGACCGACACCGACTACGAGTTCCTCGGAAACCTCTCGCTCACCCGGTATATCGACCCCGGCGAACTCCTCGTCCTCGGCGACGTCGACTGGGGCGGTGTCGCCGTCCTCGTGGCTGTCGCGTGCGCCGCCGTCGTCCTCGCGGCCGAGGTGTTCGAGCGCCGCGACCTCTCCTGAACGGAAGTCTCCGAACCTCTCTCTTTTCGGCTCGGACTTTTGCCGGTTCGACCCGTATCTCGTGTATGCGACTCTACGCGGCAGCAGACGGTGTGGTCCTGTCGGTCTCCGGCCCACCGGATTCGCCTACGGTGCGTCGCCGGCTCGGAGACCGCGTCCTCGAATGTGTCGCCGCCGACTCCCGAGCCCCAGAACGCGCCTTCTGCGGGACGTTCGACCGCGGACTCTTCCGGACGACCGACGGCGGTGAGACGTGGCACTCTGTCGGTAGAAACACCGTCTCTGAGTCGGTGACGAGCCTCGCCGTCTCGCCCGACGACCCCGCTGTCGTCTACGCCGGGACCGAGCCGTCGGCAGTGTTTCGGTCGAGAGACGGCGGTGAGACGTGGACCGAACTGCCACCGCTTACCGGTCTGCCCTCGGCCTCCACGTGGGCGTTTCCCCCGCGGCCGCACACGCACCACGCACGGTGGATAGAAATCGACCCCTGTGACCCACAGCGTCTCTTCGTCGCTATCGAGGCTGGCGCACTCGTCACCTCACCGGATGGCGGTGAGTCGTGGGTCGACCGCGTCCCGTCGTCCAAGCGCGATGTCCACTCGATGGCGATGCACCCGGCGAGACCGGGTCGTATCTGGGTCGCCGCGGGCGACGGCTACGCCGAGAGCGACGACGGTGGCGAGACGTGGACGACGCCCACAGATGGGCTTCAGCACAACTACTGCTGGAGCGTCGCCGTCGACCCGTCTGACCCCGAATCTGTGCTGGTCACGTCCGCCCACGGCCCTCGACGAGCGCACTCGACAAACTCGGCCGAAGCGTACCTGTATCGACGGCGCGGGTCTGAGCCGTGGACCCGACTCGACGACACCGGGTTGCCGACGGGCGAGGGGGCGACGCGAGCAGTCTTAGCGGCGGGGGATTCGGGCGGTGAGTGCTACGCCGCCAACGACCACGGCATCTTCCGAACGACCGACTTCGGAGACTCGTGGACGCAACTCGACGTGCCGTGGCGTGAGTCGAGACAGACCGCATCGGGGCTCGCAGTCGCCGAGTAGGGTTGCGACTATCGTACGACACCGCATCGCACCTCACCCATCTCACCGCACCTCTCCTCACCCCTCCGTACCTCTCCGCACTTCACTGCACCCTCGCGACCGAACCGAGAAGTTTCTTGCCGCGTCGGTTCGACGACCGACCATGTACGATTTCGCCGTCGTCGGTGTTGGTCCCGCCGGCGCGCGGTTCGCCCGCCGTGCTGCCGAGTCGGGCTACGACGTGCTCGCGCTGGAGAAAGGCGAGGTAGGGACGCCGCTCGCGTGCTCGGGCCACGTCAGTACCGACATCTGGGACTACGTGCCCGACGACGCACGCGACCACCTCTTTCAGAACCGCATCTACGGGGCCGACTTCCACGTCGGCGGTCCGAACTCGAAGGCATACCCGTTCTACAAGCAGAGTGAGGTCTCGAACGTCATCGACCGAGTCGAACTCGACCGGACGCTCGCCGACTGCGCCCGCGAGGCCGGGGCGGACGTCCGCGAGGGCCACACCGTCACCGGAATCGAAGAACTCGACGACCGCGTCCGACTGACCGCGAGCGTCGCGGGCGAGGCCGGAACCGTCCAGTTCGAAGCGAAGATGGTCGCCGGATGCGACGGGCCGACCTCGCGCGTCCGTCGCTCGCTCGACCTGCCCGAACCGACCGAGACGCTCCACGGCGTCCTCGCGTTCGACCCCGACCCCGACGACGGGGACTTCGTGGACGTGCATCTCACCGTCCCGCGATTCTTCGCGTGGCGCATCCCGCGCGGCGACGCGGGCGTCGAGTACGGACTCGCTGCCCCGCCGGGTGCGGAAGTCACCGAGATGTTCGACGCGCTCACGAACACCTACGACGTGGAGACAGAGCACTTCTGCTCGGGCGCGATTCCCATCGGCCCGCCGGAGCAGACGACGACAGACCGCGCGTTCCTCATCGGCGACGCGGCCGCCCAAACGAAGCCCTTCACCGGCGGCGGCATCCTCTACGGGATGACTTCAGCCGACCACGCCGCCGACGCAATCGACCCTGACGACCCGGCCACGCTCGCCGACTACGAGGAAGCGTGGCGCGACACGCTTTCGACCGAAATCCGCCTCGGTCACCTCGTCAGAAAGTGTTATTCGTTCCCCGAGTGGCTCCAGCACGTCGGCTTGCGCACGCTCTCGGGCGAAATCGGCGTCCACATGGACAAGCCGAGTTCCTTTTTCTCCAGAGAGCATCTGAAGAAGTTGTTCTGAGACGGGGCTCTGCGCTCCAGCAGAACCTTGTTCCTGCGTGTCGAGACACGAACATGCCCTTGTCTGCGTCTCAAGAGACCGTTCTTGAGGAACTCGTGGAGAAGCTGTCCGACAGTGCAACGTGGTGCGTCATCGGAAGTACCGACTCCGTGCTGCGAGGCCTCGACGATGACCCATCCGATATCGATATCCTCGCCACGGAAGCGGCGGCGAAGCAGTTCCGAGACCGGTTCTCGGACGGGTTCACCGACACTCGTGAAGTCGGCCAATCCCAAATCGACACGTATGTGGTCCACGGTGAGGAGGTCGAAGTGATATTCTGTCACCGAGAGAAGAGCCACCAGACCCCACTCATCGACCTCGAACGCATCGAAGTTGTGCAGACCGAGAACTCAGGGGTTCCGCTTCTTCCACTCGAACACCTCGTCACAGTCTACGAGCAGATAGGGAAACAGGAGACCGTGGTACGCTTACAATCCGAACTCGGTGTCTCTGCGCGGTAACTGAGGGATGCCGCGGCGGAGACTACTGGTGACTACTCCGAATACGTCGGAATCCGAAGCGACCGAGCGCCGCCTTCGACGAACGGGAGCGTCTCGCGGGTCGCCGCCACGCGCTCGCCATCGACCGCAACCGCCAACTCGTCGGTGTCGAGGTCGTACTCGACGAGCGCGAAGCCGATTGGCGCCTCGCGCATCGGACTCTCGACGGCACGAGTCACTTCGCCGACGCTGTCGTCACCGGCGAACACCTCGGCACCGGACTCGGGGAGGTCGTCGGCGCTGAAGCCGACGAGACGACGCGACGGTCGGCCGCGGTTTTCGACCTTCGAGACGACCTCTTGCCCGACGAAACAGCCCTTGTCGAAGTCGATGGCGTTGCGGACGCCGACGACGTTCGGGACGCGCCCGCGAAGTTCCGTGTCGAAGCGCGGCGTTCCGGCCTCGGTGGTGAGCGTGTCCCACGTCTGGTAGCCGAGGGGAACCGCCGGGTTGCCGTAGTGCAAGAGGGCGTCGAACACGTCTTCGGCGTCCTTCGCGCGGCAGATGATGCTGTATCCCTCCTCGCCGGTCGGGTTGTCGGCGGCGACGACGGTCACGCCCAATTCGCCGCCGATAGACCCGCGAACGAACGTGAGTTCGGGTTCGGGCGCACCGGCGTTTGCGAGGACGCTCGCGACCTTCTCTGTCGCCATCGCGCCGTGGACGCCGAAGATACCGAACTCGTCGGAGGCGTCGCGGATGCGGACGCGCTGGAGGAAGGTCTTCGAGCGCCACTCCTCGACGAGGTCCTCGGCGCGGTCCGGCGGCGTAAACAGAAGCAGGCGCTCGCCAGCGTTGTAGATGTACATGTCCGTCTCGATGCGTCCGTCGGGGTCCAAAAGCAGCGCGTAGGCACCCTCGCCGTCTTCGGTCGGGACGGCGTTCGTGACGGCGTTGTCGACGTACTCGATTCGGTCTTCGCCTTCGACGACGACGACGCCGTATCCGTGTTCGATGACGCCGACGCCGTTTCGGACTGCGCGGTGCGTCCGTTCGGGGCGGCCGTAGTGGCCGACCACGTCGACACCACCGCGTGTTTCGAACGTCGCACCGTGGGACTCGTGAATCGAAGCGACGAGTGTCATTACTCCCCGTTTGGCGTCAGCGGGTAAAACAGTCCCACTCTGCGGCAGGGTAGTCGCGGCCGAGTGATAGAGTAGTCGCGGTCGGATGATAGCTATCTAGACGGCCGCGCGGGGCGACGCGCCCGAGACAATCAGAGACCCAATCGGTCGCGCACGCGGTCGAACAACGATGCATCGGCTTCGACGCTCTCACCGGGGTCGGGGACAACGCGGTCGTCAGGGTAGATGCGTACACCCTGGTGGTCTTCTTCCACCACGATGAGACTCTCCGACTTCAGCGAAGACAGCGCGTCTTCGATAGTGTCGATGTCGGAGTCGACGGCGGCACGGAGTTCGAACACCGTCATCCCATCTTCGTGGCGGTCGACGAGCGCGTCGAGCACCGCGACTTCGATGTCGCGGCGGTTCCGAAACTCCCGCCTCGCTCTCATAGTCGGTACATCGCCCGCATGAGGTTTACTTGTACCGCCCGTCTGACGGGCGTCCGACGAACAGGAGGTACCTTTTTGTTCCAGAACCCCCGAATGCTCGCGTAATGGGACTTACTTGCCGTCTTCTCGGGCATTCCTATGGGGAACCCGAGACGGAACGGGAGCGCGAGGAGCGAGGCGACGAGGTGGTCGTCTCGATTCGGGAGGTACAGGTGTGCTCGCGCTGCGGTCACGAACAGGTCATCAGTGAGAACAAAGAAGTAACCGCGATTCGGACGCCCGAGGAGGTGGGAATGACGGAGGCCGAAGTCGAGACGGCCGCGGCAGGGTTCGAACCAGCCGACCCCGAACCGACCCCTGCCCCCGACGAGTCACCAATCGAGACTGCGCCCGACCCGGAGACGGAGGCGCAGGCCGATGTAAGCGCCGACGCGGCCTCCGAACCGGCACAGACGCCCACGTCGACGCCGGACGAGGCTACGGCGTCGGCACCGGAGCAGACGCCGACACCGGAGCAGACGGGCGACGAGAGCGCCGAGCAGTTGGACGAACCGCCGGTCACCGACGACGCAATCATCCTCGACGACGATGACGACGAATCGGGACGCGACCGGACGCAGTGGCCCGACGAGGTGGACGAGATGGACACCGAGGACCCCGTCCCCGAGACGCCGACCGACGACGACGACGCGGAGTTCATCGACGCGGACGCGGCCGCCGAGACGTCTTCCGACGCCGCATCCGACACGGACCGGCGTGACGCCGATGCGACCGGCCAGACGAAGACTCGCGAACACGGTGCGTGGCCCGAACAGCAGGGCGAAGACACCGGCTGGGACGCCCAGCCCGACGACGGTGAGCCAATGTCGGTCTCCTTCGGCGGCGGCCTGCGCCCCGAGGCAAACGGGGCTGTCGACTCCGACTCGAACGACGAGTACATCGAGGCGGCGGACGACGAGTTCGTGCGCGCCGACGACCCGAACCTCGGGACCGAGACGCCAGACGAGGCGGTCGAGTACTACTGTCCGAACTGCGGACACTCTCGCGGTGCCTCCGCGTCGTCGATGCGCGCGGGCGACATCTGCCCCGAGTGCCGAAAAGGATATATCGCCGAGCGACAGGCCTGACCCCCGTCACGCCGTCGCAGGCTTCGTAGAGTCACGAAACAGGTAAACCACCGGCTATCGAAAGAGCGCCCATGAAGGAATACAAGATGCGTCGTGGGGAGACGCTCGAAGAGCGGGTCCCGGACATGGAAGCGACTGTCGAGGACTACTTCGGCCCCATCACGGAGACCGAGGAGTACAAAGGAAGCGACCTCTACGTCGTCGGCGAACCGAAGAATCCCGTCTTCCAGCGCGTCGTCGTCGGCGCGGTGAAGTACAGCGGGAAGAAAGACCGCCTCGCAGTCAACTTCGAAGAGGCCGACCCGACCGAACTCGGCCCGGACGACCTCGAAGCAGCCGGCGAGGCCGTCAGCGCCAAAAACGACTTCCTTCTCGAAGCGACGGGCCGCGACGCCAAGTCGCGCCGCGACTCCATGAAGCGCGCCGTCGAAGACGACGCGCCGGACTACTGATACGTCTGCCGCGACTCGATTTCTCTCACCACTCACGTCCAGAGCGACAGCGCTCGCGACCTGCGCGCGCCGACCCTCGTCAGAGTCGTTCGGGCAACCACCCGCCGTCGACTTCGATGTTCTCGCCGCTCATGTAGTCCGACGCGGGATGCAGGAAGAACAGCAATGCCTGTGCGATATCGTCTGTAGACGCCCACCGACCGCGGGGAGCCTCGTCCGGGAATTTGTCCGAGTTCTCGACGACGTAGGGCGAGACGGCGTTCACGGTGATACCGTCGTCTGTGGTGTCGGCAGCGAGCATTCGCGTGAACATCAGGACGCCCGTCTTGGCGACGAAGTACGGGAAGTTGACGGGGTAGACGAGCGCCTTCTCGCTACCGGCGTAGCCGACGTTGACGATGCGGCCGAACCCGGCGTCGCGCATGGGACCGAGCGCGCGCTTCGAACAGAGATACGTCCCGTAGAAGTTCGTCTCGACGACCGTCTGCCACGTCTCGAAGTCGATGTCTTCCCAGTGTTGCGGTGCGAACGCGCCGACGTTGTTGACGAGCGCAGTGACCGAACCGAGGTCAGACTCGACCGCGTCGAAGATACCGTCCACGTCGTCGGGGTCGGTCACGTCGCCGCAGACAGTCGTCGCGTCGGGTGCACCGCGTTCGAGCGCTTCTTCCATCGTCGCCGTCGCTTCCGCCTCGCTCGTGTTGTAGTGCACCGCCACCGACGCGCCCGCGTCGGCAGTCGCAAGGAGGAGGTCGCGACCGACGCCTTTCGCACTGCCTGTCACCAACACCACGTGGTCCGAGAGGTCGACCGAGAGCATACGTCGACGTCGGTGCCGGGAACCAAAGACACACCGACCGAACCGACAAATGAGAGCATACGACCGAACCGACAAATGAGAGCATACGACCGAACCGACAAATCTCCGGACCGAAGTAAGATACATAGTGCTAACAAACGACATACTAGCGACGAGCGACTGCGACACCGATAGTCGCAAAAATCTTACTTCGAAACTGAGTAAATACTCCGCCACGGTTAAGTACGCCGAGAGCGAACCGACTGGTATGGCTATCGAAACTATCTTACTCGCCGTCGGTGCCGGAGACACCGACCGACTCGACCGACTCGCAGAGGAGACAATCGACGTCGCCGGTCCGACCGGCGCGACCGTGGTCATCGGCCACGTCTTCACGAAAAACGAGTACAACGACGCGCTGGACAACCTCGACTTCGACGTGACGGCCGAAGAGGTATCCGGCGACGACGTCGCCCGCCGGCACGCGACCGTCCGAGACATCGTTCGGAAGCTCGAAGAGGCGGACGTCGACTACATCGTCCGAGGGGCCGTCGGCGACTACGCCGACGAACTCGTCGACCTCGCGAAGGACATCGACGCCGACCGCCTCCTCGTCGGTGGCCGGAAGCGCTCTCCCGCTGGAAAGGCCGTCTTCGGAAGTCTCGCACAGGAAGTCATGCTCGAATCTCCGTGCCCGGTGACGTTCGTCCGCGCAGATACCAAGTAAATCCCATCTGTATTCGCCTTTTCTGTCATTTCTGCGATACGCACATGGTTCGGCGCGTCGTCACGTCTGCATGGACTACTCCATCGAGTACCGGCCATCGTTCGCCCTCCTGACCGTCTCCCTCGGCGAAGGGGAGTCGATACGCGCCGAAGCGGGCGCGATGGTGAGTTACGACGAGGGAATCGACATCGAGACGAGTGCGCAGGGCGGCCTCCTCGGGTCGCTCAAGCGCAGCGTCCTCGGCGGCGAATCGTTCTTCCAGAACACGTTCACCGCGACGACACCCGGTGAGGTTTCGTTCGCTCCACCGCTTCCGGGCGACGTCGTCGAGAGCCACCTCTCGGACGAGGTGTTGTACGTCCAGTCCGGGTCGTATCTCGCCTCCGAGACGACCCTCGACCTCGACACCTCCTTCGGCGGTGCGCGCACCTTCTTCGGGAGCGAAGGGCTGTTTCTCCTGAAACTTGAGGGGACTGGCGACGCGTTCCTGTCGAGTTACGGCGCGATTCACGAAGTCGAACTCGACGAAGGGCAGAAGTACACGGTCGACACCGGCCACATCGTCGCCTTCGACGGCACGACGAACTTCGACGTCGAGCGCGTCGGTGGGCTGAAGTCGACCCTATTCAGCGGTGAGGGGCTGGTCTGTACGTTCACCGGTCCGGGGTCGGTCTGGTTGCAATCGCGGAGCATGGACGCGTTCCTCTCGTGGCTCATCCCGCAACTGCCGACGAGTAACTCGTCGCAGTAGACACGAACAGCCTCTCGCGAGGTTACCACGTCGTTCGGCGCGCCAGACCGCCGAATACTTCGGCTCAGCACATTTTGTGAATCGCTATCGGGTACCGAGTAAATCTGCAGTAAATCCCGCTTAGTTAAGTGCCGCGCGAATCCCTATGGGGACAATGGCGTACTACGTGGGCGTCGACCTGGGAGCGACGAACGTCCGTGCGGTCGTCGCCGACGGCGAGGGAACACTCCTCGGACAGGCGCGCGACCGGACGCCGCGAGGGCCGACCGGTATCGCAGTCACCGAGGCAGTCCTCGGCGTCGTCCGTGAGGCGTGTGGTGAAGCAGGTATCGACCCGAGCGAGGCGGTCGCGGCCGGTATCGGCGCGATTGGCCCGCTCGACTTGGCCGAAGGTGCGGTGGAGAACCCGGCGAACCTTCCCGACACTATCGACCGGATTCCGTTGACCGGCCCGCTGTCGGTCCTTCTCGACACCGACGAGGTGTACCTCCACAACGACACGAACGCCGGCGTCATCGGCGAACGCTTCCACTCGGACCGCAACCCCGACGACATGGTGTATCTCACCATCTCCTCGGGTATCGGTGCTGGCGTCTGTGTCGACGGTCACGTCCTCGCCGGGTGGGACGGAAACGCCGGCGAAGTCGGTCACATGACGCTCGACCCCCACGGATTCATGACGTGTGGCTGTGGCCACGACGGCCACTGGGAAGGATACTGTTCCGGGAACAACATCCCGAAATACGCGCGCGAACTTCACGAAGAAGACCCGGTCGAAACCTCGCTGCCGATAGACGACCCCGACTTTTCTGCGGTCGACGTGTACGAACACGCTGGCGACGACGACTTCGCCGACCACGTCGTCAAGCAAGTCGCTCACTGGAACGCGATGGGCGTGGCGAACATCGTCCACTCGTACGCGCCGCTTATCATCTACGTGGGTGGTGCAGTCGCGCTCAACAACCCGGAACTCGTGTTGGACCCGATACGCGAGCAGATGAGCGAGATGGTCATGTCGAACATTCCCGAGATTCAACTGACGACGCTTGGCGACGAAGTCGTGGTCGAGGGGGCGCTCGCAAGTGCGATGACCGCTGGTACTGGTGACCGCTCTCGGCTGTAAGGCCGGAAGGATTCACCAGTGGGAGCGCTGGTGGTACTGGTGACCGTTCGCGGCTGTAAAACGACACTTCTGGCAGACACAACTTCGAGAACGAGTTGAGTTTGCACTTCATTTCGACCCCGTTACCCCGCCGCCGTGGTGCGACGAGCCGAGTCGTACACCCCGAATAGTATTATCTCGATTGATATTCGATGGTACAGGCTTATAATCCCCGTGTGGGATACTCGAAATGTGCACCCGTCGCCGCCGAGAGACGCGGTGCGTTCGTCGATGGTCCCGTTCCCATCGTCGACGACGGTGCACGGGCGTTCCACCGGAAGCTAGGACGGGATTCGGTCGGCACCTCCCCCCACCACCACTGCCGACCGTTCGACGCCGCCGGCGGTTTCCCACCACCCACCCACCCACCTATCGCCGGTCGGTGTCGTATCATTCTCACCCCTCTTGCCTTCCGAGCGTGGCGTCCGTCCGACTTTTCTCCTCTCCGCACCGAGGACGTGTGTGGACCGTCGCCAGTTCCTCCGCGTCACCGGCGGTGCCCTCTTCGCAGGCTCCGTCGGAGCGTCTCACCGTGTTGCCGCCCACCCCGGCCCCTTCGAACCGCTCGGTCGCGTCGATATCGAGGGGGCGAAAGAAGCTGTCTGCTCGGCCGACGGCCAGACCGCGTTCGTAGCCGCGACGACGGGCTACGTAACAGTCGATATCTCGACACCCGACAGGCCGACTATCCTCGCCGAGCGACGAAACCGTCTCTCCGACCACGATGACGGCCCGCTCCGTGGCATCTTCGACGTCAAACTCGACGGCGATACGCTGCTCGTCGTCGGCCCGGCGAACCCGATTCCGGGCGCTGTGTCCGGCGTCCTCGTCGTGGACGTGTCGGACCCGAGCGACCCGAGCGAGCAGGCGTTCTACGAGACTGACTTCCCGATTCACAACTGCTTCGCCGCCGACGGGCGGGCGTACCTCACGGCCAACGACGGCGACGAGAACCCACTCGTCGTCCTCGACGTCGAAACCGGGGACGAACTCGGGCGCTGGTCGCTCGTCTCGGAAGACAGCCAGTGGGCCGAGGTTGGGTCGTCGGTGCGGGCAATCCACGACGTGTGGGTCCACGACGACGTGGTGTTCATCGCCCACTGGGACGCCGGCACGTGGCTGGTCGACGTCTCCGACCCAACGAACCCGACGACGCTCGGGTCTATCTCTCCCGGCGACCCCGCGGAACTTGCCGGTCTCTCGGGACGAGAGCGTCGCCGCGTCGGGCGAACACCTCCGGGGAACCACCACTACGTCGCCACCGACGACTCGGGCGACCTGCTCGGCATCGGTATCGAGGCGTGGGCACTCGAAGTCGAGCGCGACGACGGGGAGTCGAGCCAAGGCGACGAAACGGCACAGGACGACGAGACGGCACAGGGAACCGAGACGACCACGTCACAGACCGAACTCGTCGGTGGGCCGGGTGGCGTCGAACTGTGGGACGTTTCGGACCCGACGGCCCCGGTACAGCGTTCGACTATCGACCCACCGGCGAGTCCAGACCCGACGCTGGGCGGCGTGTGGACGACCGCGCACAACTTCGATTTCCACGACGGCCGCCTCTACACCTCGTGGTATCGCGGCGGTGTGAAGCGCCACGACGTGTCGGACCCGAGCGACCCGGTCGAACTCGCGTGGTGGCGCGACCCGGACCGGTCGAACTTCTGGACCGCGCAGTACGCCTACCCCTTCGCCGACGAGGGCGTCTTCGTCGCCTCCAGTTGGGGCTTCGACGACGTGCCGGGCGCGCTCTATACCTTCCCCGACCACGCTGGCGAACAACTCGACCCGCCGGCGCTCGCTCCCGAGACGAAGACCGACTCGCTCGTCAACACGCCGACTGAGACAACACAATCGAGCAACGGGAGTGCGCCCGAAACGGCGACAGCCGCCACGAACGCACCCGGATTCGGGGTTGGCGTCGGCGCTGCTGCATTGGGGGCCGCAGGCCTGTGGTATCGACACCGCGCCCGCCGCGAGGACTGACTCAACCCGGAACCGAATCTATCACGAACGACCGCGACAGCCTTTCTCTCACCCGGCTGTGTGGTGGGAGAACCGTTCCATTCTAATCCGTGGGATTCGAAGCTTCGAGACATGAGCGACGAGTCGGAGACTCTCAAAGAGCGCGTCGAGACGTGGATGGTGGGTCAGATGCCCATCATCCAGATGCACGGCGGCAACAGCGTCGTGCGAAAGGCCGACCCAGAGACGGGCGAGGTCGTCGTCGAACTGGGTGGGGCCTGCGCCGGCTGCGGCATCTCCAACATCACTGCGCAGAACATCCAGTCCGACCTCATCATGACGTTCGACGAGATTCAGGACGTACAGGTCAAAGTCCCCAGTTCGGGCGACCACGGCAGCAGCACCGTCGAAGGCGGTCGCGGCGGCGAGGTGCAGTACGGGACCGAAGACCCCGGTCACTTCTAATCCACTCCTCTACGCTTCGGGGTCGCTACGCGACCCATACACCGTAAAAACCGAGATTAGATACGCAACCGTGCGCTGACGGAAGCCACCCTATTCCGACAACGCCGACTCCAGACTCGACGCCACCGACCGGGCTTTCTCCGCCAGTTCCTCCGAGATGTTCCCTGCTTCGACTGCCTCGTCGAGTTCGTCGTCGTCGACGCGTTCGACCGTCCCGTCGGCGTGTTTCACCACGTCGACGTGGAGGTCGACGTAGCGAATCTGGTCGGGGAAGCACTCGACGGGCGTACAGATGTTGACGTAGGTACCCTTCACGTCGCCATCTGAATCGCGGTAGGTCGTCGGATACCACCAGCGCCCTTCGCGGAACTTCGTCACGGCCACGTCGCCCGATTCCCGGTCGATGCCGAGGCCGTCGTAGGTACCGCCACCGGACATCTGGCGTCGAATCTCGATGGTCCCCTCGGGGTCGCGTTCCACGACTTCGCCCGCTCCGAGCGTGATGAGGCGGCCGTCGGGTTTTCCGTGGCCGATACCTACCTCGTCGCCTTCGAGGGGGCCGAACTGCGCCGTCACCACGTCGAACGGGAACTCGCCGTTCTCGACGCCGTCACAGAGGGCTTCTGCGAGGTCGACGCCGGCCGAGGCCGACGACGACGCGGCCTTGGTTCGGTGGTGGCCCGCCATCGTCGTTTCGACCGCCCTGCGCTGCTCGTCGAGCGCGAAGCGCGTCTCGCGGCCGAACCAGACCCACGTGGTCGCCGAGGGGGCGGCGACGACCCGAGGGGCGTCGATTGGCTCGTCGAGGACGGCGTCGAGTTCGGAAGCGATGTCGGCCGCTCGGTCGAGCGCGTCGTCCAGCGCGCCCATGTCGGCGTCGACGGCGTCGCGATGCCAGCGAATCCCCCAGCCTTCGGGCGGGTCGCCGCCGAGGAGGTCGGTCATTCCGGCGAGTTCGCGGGCGGCCGCCTCGTCGCGGGTGTCGACGCGGACACCCTCCGAATCGGGGTCGAGAGTCGCGAGTCCCGCGATAGCGCGGATTTCGCCCGTCAGGTCGTGTCTGCGGTCGCGCCACGGGGCGGCCGATTCCGAGACCTGAACCCGGACTTCGTCGCCGACTTCGACGCGGCCGTCGATGTCGCCGTAGGAGAGGTATCCCTCCGTCTCGCCGAGGTCGCAGAGAGCGCCCCCACCGAGGGTTTCGGTCACGCGAGCGTCGAACACTGCGCCAGTCGGCGCGGGGTCGTCCCACGCGAAGGTGTCGATACCGAGGTCCGAGAGGAGGTCGGTCGCCTCGGCGACAGCGTCGGACGTTCCGCTCACGCCGACGCCCTGTCTGTCGGTGGTCGTCTCGACCGCGACGTCGTGGTCTGCGGCGTCGAACTCGGCGTCGAATCGCTCTCGAATCGGGTCCGACGCCTGTACCACGTCGTGGCCGGTTTCGAGGAACAACCGCGTCAACGCGGTGGTGTAGATGCCGCGGACGCGAACCTTCATAGGTCGTCGGCGTCGCGGGCGAACTTCACGCGCCCGTCCACGGTCGGTCCGAGGGTGAGTTCGACGACGTCCTCGGAGAGGATGCGTCCGCCTTCGATGGGAACGCCCCACGAGTCGAACTTGAGGTAGCCACGGAGTTCCGCGCCGTGAGTGTAGAGGTCGACGTGGTCGACGGTGTGTTCCTGTACGTCGCTGGCGCTGTGGGCCATCTCCATGTTCGAGTAGAACGTTCCGCCGTCGCCGAAGAACTGGTCAAGTCGCTCGGCGTCCGAGTCGACGGCGTCGCTCACGAGGTCCGAGGCCGTTCGGAGGTCGTCAGTGTCGAGACCGACCTCGCGGAGTGCCGCCTGTTCGCGGGGGTCGAAGTGCATGTTCGGCCGTTCGTCCTGCGGGTTTTTAACCTCTCTCGGTCTGGCGTGGCGTCTCCGCAGGGCGAAGCTATTACCCGACGGGAGACCGTTCTGAGTGACAATGGACCGCAGCCAAGACCCGGTCGAGCGCGCGACGGGCGACTCGACCGACCTCTACGACATCGCCACCTGGGAAGAGCGAACGTCGGTCGACGGGCTGGCGGTCGCGCTCTACCGCCTCTTGGTCGCTTCGACCCGCGCGACGGTCATTCTCGCCGCCTTTCTCATCCTCGTCGGTATCGGTGGTCTCTCTGCTATCACTGACCCGCAGATAGGGGCGCTCACACTTCTCTCTGCGCTCCCCGCGCTCGGACTGGCCGCGTACGTCTACTACAGCGACGTCACCAGAAGCGAACCCATCTCGATGCTGGTAGTGACGTTCCTCCTCGGCGTGCTCACCGCGACCTTCGCGGCCGTCGCCAACTCACTGCTGAGTCAGGTCGGCCAGACTATCGCCCGCGACTTTCAGCTCTCGGTCGGCTTCTTCGGCTCCATCATCTTCTTTTACCTCGTCGTCGGGCCGGTCGAAGAGACGGTGAAGCTGCTCGCGGTCAGGCTCTACGCCTACACCCACGACAGTTTCTCGGCCGTCGTCGATGGGGCGGTCTACGGCGCGATGGCCGGGCTCGGCTTCGCGACCATCGAGAACGCCCTGTACATCACACGGAACATCGCCGAATCCGGCCTCGACCTCGGCGCGGCAGGTGGTGTCGGACTCATCGGTGCTGGCGGCACCATCACGGCCGTCCGCGCCCTCGCCGGGCCGGGACACGTCATCTACTCGGCTATCGCCGGATACTATCTCGGACTCGCCAAGTTCAACAAACAGCACGCAGGCCCAATCGTCATCAAGGGACTCATCCTCGCGTCGCTCGTCCACGCGACGTACAATTCGACGGTCGGTATCGGCGCTTCCCTCATCTCGTCGGCTACTGGCCTCGGCGTCCTCGCGTCGTTCCTCGTCTACGTCATCATCTACGACGGTATCTTCGGTCTCTACTTGGTCGGGAAGATTCGCCGATACGCCCGGGCGTACCACACTGCCAACGCGACCGGCCCGAGTGCCGCGTCGCTCGGCTCCGAGACGACTGAATTCGAAGATTAATCGGACGCAGCGCTACTCGGCGAGTAACTGTTCTGCGTATCCGTCTAGCATCGACTCGACGTACTTGGCGACGACGTCGACCTCGACGTGGACCGGGTCGCCGACCTCCTTGTCCGAGAGCGTCGTCAGGTCGTACGTCGTCGGGATGATGGCGACCGCAAAGGAGTCCTCGCGGCGGTCGGCCACGGTGAGGCTGATACCGTCGAGACAGACAGACCCCTTCTGGACGACGTACTTCCCGAGCGACTCGGGGAGGTCGAACTCGAAGAACCAGTCGTCGCCGACCTGCTCGATGGCCGTGACCGTGGTCGTGCCATCGACGTGGCCTTGGACGAGGTGGCCGTCGAACCGGGCGTCGGCCGCGAGCGCGCGTTCGAGGTTGACGCGGTCGCCTTCTTCGACGGTTCCGAGATAGGTCTTCTCGACGGTCTCTGTGGCGAGGAACACGTCGAACCAGTCGTCGCCGAACTCTTCGACGGTCAGACAGACGCCCGAGACGGCGATAGACTGGCCGTGGTGGAGGTCGTCGAACGCGACGTCGGTGCGGATGCGGAGGCGTCGGCCACCCTCGGCGTCCGTCACGCCGACGATTTCGCCCGACCCTTCCACGATGCCGGTGAACATACACTCGGCTTCGGGTGGTGGCATTTAATCCCTATCGTTTCTGTTCGGTATCACGTTTCCGTGATGGGTCACGTGCTCCCATACCATTTTGTCGTCGTCGCACCCACAGACGGTATGGGCGTCTGGTCTCGACTCCAGAGTAGTTTCGTCACGGGTCTCGTGCTCGTCACGCCGCTGGCAGTGACGGTGTTCGTCCTCCAATTTGCCTTCAACCGAGTTGCGACGACGATTCGCCCGGTCGTCCGGCAGGTCAATCCCGTCGTCGCCGACGTGCTGTCGTACTCTGGTGATATCGTTCTCATCTCGCAAGTTCTCTCGGCGCTCGTCATCGCTGCCACCATCACGTTCGTCGGCTACCTCGCGTCGATGAGTCTCGGCCAGCGACTCTTCGGGAGTTTCGAACGCGGCGTTCGACTGCTTCCGTTCGTCCGTACCATCTACTTCGGGGTCCGGCAGGTCTCCGAGTCGCTCACCGAACCGACCGCCGGATACGACCGCGTCGTCCTCGTCGAGTACCCGCGTGAAGGGCTCTACTCGCTCGGCTTCGTCACCAACGACGCGCCATCAGCGGTGACGAACGAGGTGGGCGAAGAACTCCTCACCGTGTTCGTCCCGCACAGTCCCAACCCGACTGCGGGGGCGCTCATCGTCGTCTCGCCCGACGAGATTCAGGAACTCGACATGCCTGTCCGCCGCGGCCTTCGACTGCTCGTCACGACCGGACTGAGCGTGGACGACCCCGAGACACTCCCCTCCGGCCCAGCAGCGTACTCGCCCGAGAATTCGAAAGCGGAGCACGCGGAGCAGCGGAAGTCGGGACAAGGACAGTCAGACGGCTCTCAGGCCGAGCCAACAGAGTGACGACATCCTCCAAGTTCTGGTCCCGACCTACACGCCCCACAGGAACGCGATACCGACCGTCGTAACCCCCGCGAGCAGCAGTTGGAGTGGCGCGCCGACCCGGAGGTAGTCGGTAAAGCGGTAGCCACCCGGCCCGTACACCATGAGATTCGTCTGGTAGCCGATTGGCGTCATGAACGCGGTGCTTCCGGCGAACGTGACGGCGATAGCGAACCCGAAGGGGTCCGCACCCAGTCGCAGCGCCGTGTCGATGGCGATGGGTAAGACGAGGACGACACTGGCCACGGGCGTAATCACGTTCGCCAGCAACCCCGTCAGGACGTAGAACAGCGCGAGGACGCCGAGAACCGGGAGCACCATCGCCGTCTGTCCCACCAGTTCGCCGAGGAGGGCGACGCCACCGGTCAGCTGGAGCGCCCGCCCAAGCGGGATGACGCCTGCGAGCAGGAAGATGACGTTCCAACTCACGGCGTCGTAGGCTTCGCTCGGCGAGAGGACGTCTGTGACGACCATCGCGACGACCCCGCCGAGTGCGGCGATGGCGATTGGCACTGCTCCGATAGCTGCCAAGCCGATGACGGCCGCGACGATGGCGAACGCCCGAAGCGCCGATGGAGAGAGTTCACCGTTTCCGATGAGGTCCTCGGCCACTTCGCTCGTGACGACGAAGTCGTCGGTATCCTTCAGATATCGGGCCGTCTCGTCGGTCGTCTGGAGGAGCAGCGAGTCACCGACCTGAAGCTCCACGTCGCGGAAGTGCTCGCGAATGAGTTCCCCGCCGCGCCGACGAACCGCGAGGACCGTCGCATCGTACCGCTCGCGGAGGCGTGCCCCACCGATTGTCTCGCCGACGAGCCCCGACTCGCGAGGGACGACGAGTTCGACGAGCGCGACTTGGTCCGGGCGGTCGAGTTCTTCGTCCGTGACGCTCGCCCGCGGGAGAAACCGCAGTTCGGCGAGTCGGCAGAACTCCCGTATCGTCGCGGGGTCGCCGCGAATCGTGAGGATATCCCGCGCCGCCACGTCGCGGTCGGAATCGGTGGCGATGAAATGCGTTTGCCCCCGCAACACGTCCAGAATGTCGACGTTGAGGTCGCGGTGGGCGTCGTCGGCGACTTCCTTCGCGGGCGACCCGACGAGCGGCGACCGCGACGGAACCAACACCCGGGCGAGGAACGGTTCGACGCCGTAACTCGCTGTCCGGTTCCCCGGTGCGATGCGCTCGGGGATGAGACGCGGCGCGACGGTCATGAGGTAGACCCCGCCGACGACGAGGACGAGCACGCCGAGCGGAGTGAACACGAACATCGAGAAGGGTGGCTCGCCCGTTGCAGTCGCGTACGCCTCGCTCGCGACGAGGTTCGTCGCGGTTCCGATGAGTGTGAGCGTCCCGCCGAGCATGGACGCGTACGAAAGCGGAATGAGTAGCTTCGACGGCGAGACGGCCGCCTCGTCGGCGAGGTCGGCGACCATCGGGATGAACACCGCGACGACCGGCGTGTTGTTGATGATGCCCGCGATAGGGCCGGTCAGGCCGACGATGGCACCGAGTAGTCGGCGCTCGCTTCCGTGGGCAAATTTCGAGACGGCGTCGCCGAGGAGGCGAATCGCACCGGTGTTCTGGATACCCTTGCTGAGGGCGTACATCGCGAGAATGGTAATCGTCGCGGTGCTCGAAAACCCCGAGAGTCCGGTCTGTAAATCGACCTGTGTCCACGGTTCGAGCACGACGAGCGCGACGATGACGCCGATGGCGGTCACGTCCGGCGGAGTCGTCTCCGTCACGAACAGCACCATCGTGACGACCACGAGTGCGAAGACGACGAGCATCCCGGGTGTGACCGCGACCATGCCGTGTGTGGATTCGGAGACGGCTTAATGGTTGCTCGGATGAGGTGTTCGCACGGCTGACGGGTGGGCTCGGCTGTCGCGACACTTTTCTCTGCCCGCGGACTACCGGTGCTCGATGCGACTTGGAATCTTGGAGATGCTCGGGTTGGGGGCGACGCTCATCTTCGCCATCCCCGTCGGAATCTTCGGGGTGCAACTCCTCACCGACGGCCAGACCGTCTTCGGCGGCGGTATGCTTCTCCTCGCGGTCCTGATGGTCGCCCTCCCGCAGTATCTGACGACGCCGCAGGACATCCCGATGATTACCGCAGAAAAAGTCGTCGGCGGGGTCGCAAAAGACCCGGACGAAGACGAGTAACCGCTTTTTCCCGAGTCGCGGTCGCTACTGCGACCACGCTGCCGGGTCGAGACTCGTCGGTGGGTCGCCGAGAAACGTCGGCCCGTCGTCGTCGATTGCCATCACGTCGACCAGCTCGATGCGTCCGTTTTCCGGGTCGCTGACGGCCGTTCGAACTCGAACGACGTTTCCGGCCGCCAGCTCTGTGTCGCCGTCGAGCGGCGGGGATTCACGCAGCGAGAGTCCGATGCCGCCGCCGACGTCTCGCGCCACTTCCTCGCTCGGCGAAAACCCGAATGCGGCAGTCTCGGCACGGATTTCGCTACCAACGAACGCGGCGTCTGCTCCCGGGCCTGCTTCGACGAGTGCAACGTCTCTGGCGGCGTCGCAGGCGACGTGCGCGCGGCGCTCCCATCCGCCGTCGGCATCGACGACGAACGTTCGAGCGAGCGCGCTGCGGTAGCCGTCGCGGCCACGGGGAGCGACCGAGACGACGACCGGGTCGTCGGCCCGGAGGACGACCGCGCTGGTGTCGTCTTCAGCTGCTGTCTTTCCACTCCGTTCGCGTCCGCCAACGTCCACGCTTGTCGCACCCGCGGCATCGACGCCCTCGATTGCGAGCGCGACGTTCACCTGCCGGCGGATGCGTTCTGTCGAAAGCGGTGCGCCATCCCAGACGAGCGTTCTGTCGTCTGTGGTTGCGTCGGCGAGTATCTCGGCCGCACGAGCGATACCGCGTCGGGCGGCTCGCTGGACCGTCTCGATAGCGGCGCGCTCGTCGTCGTCTTTGACCGCGCGCACCTCGTTGAGAACTGGGGTCGAAGCGAGGTCGTAGCCGGCCGATTCGAGGTGTAACGCGGCGTCGTGGGGAATCGTTTGCGGCGCGAGCACCGTGCCGCTGGTCGCCTCCGAACCGAGGACCGTCGCTGCGGCCTTCCCCGGTGGTTTGTCGTCGATGCGGGTGGTGACGCCCGGAATCTCGGGTGTCTCTATCGTCGATGGAACCCGGAGATGGCTCTCGCCAGCGACGCGAACGTACACGACGGTAGTGTCGAACTCGCGTCCCGTGAGGTACCGCAGGTTCGGGTCGGGACCGCGGCCGATGAAGACGAATCCGAGGGCGTCTCGGTCGTCGAGTGCGGCGTCGAGCGCGTCACCGCCGCGGGGACCGAACGGCACGGCGGCTTACGCCTCGGGTTCGGGGGCAGGCGGTTCCTGCGCCGCGTCGACCAGTTCTTGGGCCTCTACGTCGCGAATCTCGTTGTGGAGCAGGACGCTAATCGGGAGCGTCGGGGCTCCGCTGACGAGGTTTTCGAGGAGGACGAGGTGCTCACGAGCGCGCGACATGCCGACGTAGAAGACGCGGCGCTCGTTGTCGGTGATGAGCGGAACGGGACTCGTCGCCGACGTGAACTCGTCGATTCCGCGGGCTTCGAGTTCTTCGTCGGACACGGAGGCGGCCATCTGCTCGACGACCTTCTCGGTCAGGTCGGTCGCCATGAACACGTGGTCGGCCTCACGACCCTTCGCGGAGTGGATGGTCCCGACGCGAACGCGGCTGGGGTCCATACCCTGATACTCACCAGCGAAGTAGGCGTCGACGGATTTGCGCTGGAAGCTCGTGACCTTGCGGACCATGTCGGAGGCCGCAGAGGTGTCGGGCGCGAACGGCGCGAAGTTCTTGATTTCCTTCGGCGTGAACTCGAGTTCGGTGATGTCCTCGACGCCTTCCTCCTCTTGGCGCTCGTCGATGAGGTCGAACAGGTCGTCGCGGTCGTTCGTCCCGAACGCGGAGTCTTGCAGCATGTCGGCGAGCCGGCGAGCCTGTAGTCCATCGACAGGTTCGTCGTCGGCCATCGCCTCGACGGCGCGGACGTACTGCGTGAGCCGGTCTGTCCACATCCGCTGGTCGGTGAGCGTCGAGAAGGGGATTCCAGACGGGAGGAACTCGTCGATGAACTGGAACATCTGATAGCGAGCGCGGAACAGCAGCATTATCGTCCCGTCTCGTTGCTCGACGGTGTACCGGATGTTCCGTGCGAGCTCGAGCATCGACGGGTTCTGGACTGCCTCGACCGACCCGCCTTCCTTGCGCGGCTTGAGGTCTTTCTCTTGGCGCTTGTCGATGTGCCGAATCTCTCGGTTGACGACGTTGAGAACGTTCGACGGAAGCCGATAGGAGTTCGGCAGCACTTCGTCGTTGTCGCGTTCGGCGTCGAGAAGCAGGTTCGGGTCCGCACCCTGCCACGCGTAGACGACCTGGTCGTCGTCGCCTGCGATGAGGACGCCCTCCATGTGAGGTTTCCACTCCTCGTACACGTCGTACTGGAGCGTCGTGATGTCCTGGAACTCGTCGATGACGAGGTAGTCGACGTTCGGGACGAGCGCGCGTTGCTTGACGCGCTCGAGCATGTCAGCGAAGCCGACGAGACCGTTTTCTCCCTTGTAGGCGCGCCACGCGCGGATTGCCTCGGGGATATCGACGCGGTCGTCGTCGGACGGCCACGTCGGGGTGTACTTGTTGCCCTCCTGGGCGTTGGGGTCGACTTCCGGCGGGAGGCGAACCTCTTCGACGTTCCACTGGAAGGGGACGTCGTACCAGTCGGCGACGTCACGGCGGGTCCGCTGGAGCCACTGGCTCGTCGCGATAACCTTGTTCCCGATAGTCGTCGAGCGGGCGGTTCGGCGACCTGCGCCGCCGTACTCGTCTTCGTACTCGATGCCGTACTCCTCACAGAACTCCTGTTTGTCCTTCTCACCAACGACGTCGTTGCGCGAGAGCCCGAGGAGTTCGTACGCCTTCGCGTGCATCGTCGACACGTTCCCCTTCAGCGACCGCGGGTTGATGTCGAGTCGTTCGGCGAGACGCTCACGGACCTCGGCTGCGGCAGCCCGGGTGTACGAGACGACGAGAATGTCGCGGATGGTGACGTCGTCTTGTTCGAGAATCGCCTCGACCTTGTCGAGCAAGGCCGTGGTCTTCCCGCTACCCGGTCCCCCGAACAGGCGAGTGACCGTCACGTCGGATTCGCTCATTGTCCACGTTCACGGCCTTATCGGTGATAAACAACGTGCTTCCGACGAGGGAAAAACGCGGCCGGAGTCTCGGTATGCCGGGCGCTTGCAACGGAATAGCAGTAGTCGCCTGCTATCCCGGAAAAAACGGTGCTCTGGCTTGGTCAGTCCGGACGCGTTAGGCCTCCGGCACCCACCCGCAGACGGAGCAGGTCGCCGCCCCTTCGTCGTGTAGTGCCCCACAGTCGGGACACTGCAGTTTGTTATACGATCGATCCCAGCGTACCGGTTCCGTCTCGTGACCGCGGTCGGCCAAGAACTGGTCGAACAAATCGTCACTGGGTGCTGAGGCCATACATGGCATGGTATGCCACAGCACTATTTAGTTCCTGCGGCGATTATGACTCCCGGGAAATCGGGAGTACAGACTGTCTCGCTGCCCTACAGGTCGTATAGCTCGCTATACTTCGATTCGACGTAGTCGAGGAAGTCGTCGGCCGCGAAGTCCTCGCCCGTCGCGCGCTTTACGAGGTCGTTCGTCTCGTACTGGCGGCCGTGCTGGTGGACGTTCTCGCGGAGCCACTCGCGGAGGTCACCGAACTCGCCGCGTGCGATTTTCTCGTCGAGGTCGTCGATATCTTCCTCGGCGGCGGCGAACAGTTGGGCCGCCATGATGGACCCAAGCGAGTACGTCGGGAAGTAGCCGAAGTTCCCGTAGGCCCAGTGGATGTCCTGCAGACAGCCTTCGGAGTCGGTCTCCGGGCGGATACCGAGGTACTCTTCGTACTTGTCGTTCCACGCCTCCGGCACGTCTTCGACGTCGAGGTCGCCCGAGACGAGTTCGCGTTCGAGTTCGAACCGGATGACGATGTGAAGGTGGTAGGTCAGTTCGTCCGCCTCGACGCGGATGAGGTTGTCGTCGTACACCTGATTGGCCGCCTCGTAGGCCTCTTCGACCGACGCGTCCACCTCGGGGAAGTGCTCGGTGAACGTCGGCAGGAAGTGCTGCCAGAAGGCACGCGACCGACCGACGTGGTTCTCCCAGAGACGCGACTGCGACTCGTGGACCGAGAGGTTGCGGTCCTCACCGAGCGGGGTCGCGTAGTGTTCGTCCGGCAGGCCGAGCGTGTAGAGCGCGTGGCCGAACTCGTGGATAGTCGAAAACAGCGACCCGAGGGGGTCCGACTCGTCGTAGCGGGTCGTCACGCGGGCGTCGAACTGCGTGCCCGACGAGAACGGGTGCGGCGCGGTGTCGAGACGGCCGCGGTCCCACGGATATCCGAGCGTCGAGAGCGCGTCGCGGACGAGTTCCTCCTGTTCGTCCTCGTCGAATTCGCCCTCGAAGGAATCGACGGCGAGTTCCGTGTCGGACTCGCGGATGTCCGCTATCATCGAGACCAACACCTCGCGCACGTCGGCGAGGATGTCCTCAGCCTGGTCGAGCGGGAGGCACGGTTCGTAGTCCTCGAACAGCACCTCGTAGGGGTCGCGGTCGGGGTCGATGTGCTCGGCGTACTTCCGCTTCAGTTCGACGTGCTTCTCCAGATGCGGCGCGAACTCCTCGAAGTCGTCTTCGGCTTTCGCCTGCTTCCACGCCGGAATCGCCTCGGAGGACGCCGCCGAAATCTTCTCCACGAGGTCGTTCGGCACGCGCGCGGCGCGTTCGTAGTCGCGGCGGAGTTCACGAAGCACGGCGGCCTGCTCTTCTGTGGGGTCGTCCGCCTCGGCGGCTTCCAGCAGCTCGCCGAACTCGTCGTCGGTTAGGAGTTCGTGGCTGAGCGCCGAGAGCGCCGACATCTGCTGGGAGCGCGCGGGCGTCCCCTCGTCGGGCATCATGACCTGCTGGTCCCACGAGAGAATCCCGCCAGCGTTCTTCACGTTGGCAATTCGCTTGTACTTCGTGAGCAGTCGGTCGTACGCCGATTCCGCTTCGGTGGAGGATTGTGCCATATCGATGACGATGGTCTCGGGAGTGTATTAAATCGAAGGTGACGGAGATTTCGGGTGGTCTTCTTCGTCTGATGCAGTTGACGTAACAGATCATTCGACGTCGGCCAAACGTTCGCCGAGAGAACAGCGATCAGACCCACAGGAAGTACGCGAAGGAGAATACCATTAGACTCAGAAGGATGCACGCAATACCAATAATTTGTGTTACTCGTTGCATAAGCGGCCCCGGTTCTTTATACGATGGTCGATGGCTGAACGTCTTGTCAAGATAATATTTTGGATGATATATACACTCCGCTCCGATAATGAAAACAATGATTCCTAAGATGAGGAACACCATCGCGAAGAGTAGTAGCATAGAGTTTCTTTCGTAGGTGGCGGCTTATAGCTCGTCTCGCTCTGTGTGTCGACTAGTCGCTGATAGGGTCTTTACACTTTCGTCGACCGTGTCGTAGGTGTTCTTGGCAGTTCCCGACGGCTTCACCACCCCTCCACGAGTCTTCGATACGTCTCGTAACACCGTTCTAGCACGTCGAACGAGACACTCTCGGCTTTCGTGTGCGCCTCGCCGGGTTCCGAGGGACCGTAGACGACGCACGTCGTTCCTTCCTGCGCCAACCACCCGGCGTCGGTGGCGTGGGGTTTCGTCACCTGCTGTGGGTCCGCGTCGCCGCGAGACTCGTGAACCGCGCGGGCAACGTCCAGCACGCGCTCGGCGAACTCGGCGTCGTCGCAGGCCATCGGGGGTAGGTCCTGTTCGACAGCCCACTCGACGCCATCGATAGATTCGGTCTGCGAGAGGTCGGCGTACCCACCGGGGACGGTTCGTTCGTCGATGGTCACGTCGCAGCGGTCGGGGATGACGTTCCACGCGCTCCCGCCGTCGATTTCGGTGATGGCGATGCTCCCCGAGACGGTGTGGCCGAGGACCTCTGTCTCGGGGAACTGCATGTCGCGGACGATATCGACCGCGTCGCAGGCGCGGTAGACCGCGTTGTCGCCTTCTTCGGGCATGCTCGCGTGGCAGGCGGTTCCGTGGACGTGGAGCGTGCTCGCCCGGCGGCCGCGGTGGGCGACGACCATGTCGGTTCGGTTCGGTCCCGAGTAGTTGGTCGAGCCTTCGGCGACGACCGCGTAGTCGAGGTCGAGTCCGGCGTCGAGGGCGTCACGGACGCCGATGCCGCCGAGTTCCTCGCCGACGAACGAGGCGAAGACGACTTCGTTGGTCGCCGATTGGGCGGCGTCGCGGAAGGCGAGCATCGACGCGACGACTGCTCCTTTCATGTCGGCGCTCCCCCGGCCGTAGAGTCGGTCGTCGTCGGCTTCGACGACGTACTCGCCGTCGTCGGTTATCTGTCTGGCAGCTGGTGGCACCACGTCGTGGTGGCCGACGAGTGCGAGCGAGTCGCCGACGCCGGGGTTGACGCGGGCGAGGACGTTCCCGGCGTCGTCGCGGGTCACTGTCGCGTCCGTCTCGGCCCGGAGCCACGACTCGATGAAGTCCCCGGCCTCGGTCTCGTCTTCGTGGCTCGGAATCGAGACGAGGTCGGCCGTGAGCGTTTCGAGTTCGTCCATATCGATACGACGTGAACCAGCCCGAAAAGTATGGCCGCCGCGACGGTGTCGAAATTTCAGTGCGAAGAACCGTCATTCTCAGTGCGAAGAATCGAAACCCCGGGGACGGGGGTATCTGTTCTCACGTATCGAGAATCGGGATTGTGGCTTATGGCTGTCTGAGAATATGTCGGCCTATGAGTATCTTCTCGACGTACGAACGACTGCTGTGGGGGACCATGGACGTCCTCAGGGTCTCCGACTCGGTCGAACGGAAAATCGTCGCGGCCGTCGGCATCCAATTCGCCGTGTCGATTGCACAGGCAGTGCTGCCGTGGGTTGCGACCGGTGATACTCGACTCGCGCTCTCCGCACTCCTCTTCGCGGGTGCGGCTCTCGCGTTCGTCAACACCATCCTCATCGCTCGCAGAGACATCGTGAATCCCATCGAAGCCATCTCGGAGTCGGCCGAAGGCGTCGCAAACGGCGACTTGTCGGCGACGCCGCCGGAGGTCTCTGGAAACGACGAAGTTGCGACGCTCGCGTCCGACTTCGGCTCGATGCACCAGCACCTCTGTACGGTCGCCTCGCAGGCGACGGCGCTGGCCGACCAGGACTTCAACCACCCCTCGCTCGACGAGGAGATGCCGGGCGAGTTCGGTGACGCACTCGACCGTATGCAACGCGATTTAGCCGACTACACGCGGAACCTCCAGCACCTCGTCGAGGCGTTCGCCGAAGCGACATCGCGGGCACAAGCGGGCGACCTCACGGCGACTATCGACACCGACGACTGGGGCGTCGACGACGAGCGCTACGAGGAAGTCGCAGAGACGTACAACGAACTCGTTCGGACGCTCTCGCGGACGATTGGCGAAGTCCAGACGTTCGCCGAGGAAGTGTCCGAGATGAGCGCCTCCGCCAAGGAACACGTCGAGCGGGCGAACGAGGCCAGTCAGGAGGTCGCCGCCTCTGTCACCGAGATTTCGGACGGCGCGACCACCCAGACCGAACACCTCCAGACGGTCGCCGACGAACTCAACACGCTGTCGGCGACGGTCGAGGAGATTGCTGCATCGGCCGACGAAGTCGCCAACACGGCGGAGACGGCGTCCGAACGCGGTGCGGCCGGACGCGACGCCGCGACCGAGGCGATGCAGGAGTTAGACGCGGTCGAAGAACGCATCGACCACACGGCCGAGGCGGTGGCCGAGCTCGCCGACGGTATCGAGAAAATCGACGAAATCGCGGCGTTCATCGACCACGTCGGGTCACAGACCGACCTGCTCGCCATCAACGCGGCTATCGAGGCGGCCCACGCTGGCGAAGCGGGTGACGGGTTCGGCGTCGTCGCACAGGAGGTCAAGTCGCTCGCCGAGGAGACGCGCGACTCCGCGGACGAAGTCTCGTCGCTCATCGAAACCATCACTGAACACTCCGAGGAGACGCTCGCGGACGTGCGGGAGATGAATCAACAGGTCTCCGACAGTCTGGACACTGTCTCTTATACACATCT
>NZ_AOLI01000026.1 GCF_000336955.1 Haloferax larsenii JCM 13917
AGATGTGTATAAGAGACAGGGCCCAGTCTGCACAGGATATCGCCATCCGCGTCGACGACGTAGCGAACATCTCCGAGGAGACGGCCGGACAGTCCCAGACGGTCGTCGAGACCGCTGACCGGCAGTCGGACTCTATCGACGACCTCGCCGACCAGGCTACGCTCCTGTCGTCGCGGGCAGCGAATCTCGAAGGGCTCGTGGGTTCGTTCGACGTCCTCGACGAACAGCGCGCTGTCAGTTCCCCGGCGGACGACTGACTGGGGCATTCGTTCTCGTAGGACACGCTTCGTCCGTCGATTGTCACCCGCTTTATCTACAACCTTATCCGTTCGCCGCTCAAACCCCCGCGCATGAAGATAGTGCCGGACACGAGCGCGGTCATCGACGGTCGCGTGTCCGAGCGAGTCGACGACGGGACCTACGACGGTGCCGACGTGCTCGTCCCCGAAGCAGTCGTCAGCGAACTCGAATCGCAGGCCAACGACGGCCGCGATACGGGTTGGGAAGGGCTCTCCGAACTCCAGCGCCTCGCCGAGTTTGCGGACGACGACGTTATCGAACTCAAGTACGTCGGTCGCCGCCCGAGCGCCGGTGAGACGAAAGGCGCTCACGAGGGCGACATCGACGCGCTCATCCGCGACATCGCCGCCGAGCGCTCGGCGACCCTCCTCACGAGCGACGTGGTACAGGCCGAAGTTGCGAAAGCGAAGGGACTACGCGTCGAGTTCGTCGAAGCCGAGGTCCGCGGCTCTGGCGGCCTCATCATCGAGCGGTTCTTCGACGACCAGACGATGTCCGTCCACCTCAAGACCGACACGAAGCCGAAAGCGAAACGCGGCGACGTCGGTCACATGCACTACCAGACCATCGACGAGGAGGTGACGGACGAGGCGACGATGAAAGAGTGGGCCGACGACATCGTCAACTCCGCCCGCGCCTCCCCGGAGGGGTTCATCGAACTCTCCGAAGAGGGGATGCACATCGTCCAGTTCCGTGACTACCGTATCGCCGTCGCCCGGCCACCCTTCGCCGACGGCATCGAAATCACTGCGGTTCGGCCAATCGTCAAGACCGAACTCGAAGACTACGAGTTCGCCGACGAACTCCGTGACCGACTCGCAGAGCGCCAGCGCGGCGTCCTCATCGCCGGGTCGCCCGGTGCCGGGAAGTCCACGTTCGCACAGGCGGTCGCCGAGTTCCTCAACGACAGCGACTACGCGGTCAAGACGATGGAGAAACCGCGCGACCTGCAGGTCGGCCCGCACATCACGCAGTACACCGCTCTCAGCGGCGACATGGCCAAGACGGCCGACTCGCTGCTCCTCGTTCGCCCCGACTACACCATCTACGACGAGGTCAGAAAGACCGAGGACTTCTCGGTGTTCGCCGACATGCGCCTCGCCGGTGTCGGGATGGTCGGCGTCGTCCACGCGACCCGCGCCATCGACGCCCTCCAGCGTCTCGTCGGCCGCGTCGAACTCGGGATGATTCCGCAAGTCGTCGACACTGTCGTCTACATCGAAGACGGCGAAGTCCACACAGTCTACGACGTAACGACCGAAGTGAAGGTACCCGAGGGCCTCACCGCCGAGGACCTCGCGCGCCCGGTGATTCAAGTCCGCGACTTCGAGACCGGCACGCCGAAGTACGAAATCTACACGTTCAACCGGCAGGTCGTCACCGTCCCGCTCGACGGCGAAGGCGGCAAAAAGAAGGAAAGCGGCGTCTCGCGTCTCGCCCGGCAAGAGGTCGAACGCGAGATTCGGTCTATCGCCCGTGGCCACGTCGACGTGGAACTCAAGGGTCAGAACCGTGCGGTCGTCTACGTCGAAGAAGACGACATCTCGTACGTCATCGGCAAAGGTGGCGGCCGCATCTCCGACGTGGAAGACCGACTCGGCATCGACATCGACGTCCGAACCCACAGCGAGAACCCGAGTCGCGGCGGCGGGGGGTCAAACAGCGGCGCGACTGGCTCGTCCGGCGGCAGCCAGTCCAACGAGGGCATCGTGGTCACGCCGGAAGTGACCTCACGACACGTCATCGTCAACATGGACGGCCACGTCGGCGAGACGGTCGAAGTCCGCGCCGACGACCAGTACCTCTTCACCGCGACAGTCGGCCGCGGCGGCGACATTCAGGTCTCTCGCGGCAGCGCTATCGCTGAGGAGTTGGAGAACGCAATCGACAGAAAGATGCAGATTACGGTCGTTCCGGCCTGAATACGCGTTCAACCGGGAGTTCCGGCTTCGACCCTTCAGTCGGTCGAGTCGAAGTAGTTCGTCCGAAGCGCCGCGCCACGTCGGTACGGACCGCGGTGACGCGAGAGTGAGACGACGCTATTCGGCGCAGCAGGCCTTTTCTTTGCCGCCGTCGGCTTTGGCCTGTGCTTTCTTCGGAGCGATATCGGTCAACTGATAGAGGTTCTGGCGAGCATCGGCGAAGTAGACGTCTTCGTCGACGATGCCGATTCCCTCCAGCCGTTCGAGTGCGTAGCGAACAGTCCGAGCCGAGAGCATCGACTCTTCGACGATGCCCTTCTGCGTCAGCGGACCGTTGTATTCGAGCACTTTGAAAACCAACTTCGCACTCGGTGGGAGGTCGTCGAGACTCTCCTCTTCTGTTCCATCCATCGTTACGAATCGAAACGCGCGACCAGCATAAATCTTCTTGGCTGAGAGTACCCGACAACGCTTTATCGACTGGCCCGAGGGGAGGAACGAACGCCTTTTGACGCCGGGTATCGCACGGGAACACATGGCCACGGAAACGCAGACCGGACTCCCGAGTCATCTTCGCGGAGTGACGGTCACGACCTTCGCCTGCCTCGCTGGCATCGCCGCTGCGGTGCTCTCCGGGGTTCTGGTGGGGACGAGCGTCGAGGCCGCGACCAATCAGTTGGCCGTGGGTATCCTCGGAGCGTTCGTTCTCGCACAGTTCCCGGTGCTCCGCGTCATCGGTGTCGACGTGAGCGACTTCGGCGTGAAAGACTACCTCTACGTCATCTTCATGACGTTCGCGCTCTGGTTCATCTCGTTTGCCATCCTGCTGACGTCGGGTGTTCAGCTGTAATCATGGCAGACGATAGTATCGCCGTCGTCGACTTAGACCGGTGTTCTCCCGACCGCTGTAGCTACGAGTGTTCGAACTTCTGTCCGCCCAACCGGACGGGCAAGGAGTGTATCACGCTTCGCGGCGAGGACGCCGAACAGGGCGGTCCCGACCAGGTCCGTATCTCCGAGGAAATCTGCCTCGGTGAGACGTGTGGTATCTGCGTCGAGAAGTGTCCGTTCGACGCTATCGAGATTATCAATCTCCCGTCGGAACTCGACGAAGACCCGACCCACCGCTACGGCGAGAACGCCTTCTCGCTGTACGGCCTTCCAGTGCCCGAATCGGGTGCCGTGACGGGGATTCTCGGACCGAACGGTATCGGTAAGACCACCGCCGTTCGCGCCCTCGCGGCCGAGATGGTCCCGAACCTCGGAAACTACGACGACGAACCCACGTGGGAGTCGGTTCTGGACCGCTACCGCGGCACCGAACTCCAGAACTACATCGAGAGCGTCCGCGACGGTGACGTCTCCATCGCGCGGAAGCCCCAGTACGTCGACCAAATTCCCAAGCAGTTCGACGGGAAGGCAATCGACCTGCTCGATGCGACCGACGAACGCGGCGCGCTCGACTCCTACATCGAGCGCCTCGACATCGCCCCGGTCGTCGACAACCACATCGACACGCTCTCCGGCGGGGAACTCCAGCGGGTCGCCCTCGCGGCGACGCTCGCCCGCGACCGCGACTTCTACTTCCTCGACGAGATTACGCCGTACCTCGACATCGGCCAGCGCGTCACCGCGGCGCGTCTCATCCGCGAACTCGCCGAAGAAGAAGACCGGGCGGTCCTCGTGGTCGAACACGACCTCGCAATCTTGGACCTGCTCGCCGACACGCTTCACGTCGCGTACGGTGAGCCCGGTGCGTACGGTGTCGTCACCGACCCCAAGTCGGTCAGAAACGGTATCAACGAGTACCTGAAGGGCTACCTCTCGAACGAGAACATGCGCATCCGGCCGGATGCCATCACCTTCGAGGAACACGCGCCGCGCGAGACCTCGAAGGCCGCGCCCCTCATCGAGTACCCCGAGATTCGGAAGTCCTACGGTGACGGCGAGTTCTCGCTCGACGTCGACGCCGGCACCATCTACAACGGCGAAGTGCTCGGCATCGTCGGTCCGAACGGTATCGGGAAGTCCACGCTCGCGAAGCTGTTCACGGGCGACCTGACGCCCGACGTGGGCGAACTCGACTTCGAACTCGACATCTCGTACAAGCCGCAGTACATCGAAATCGACCAGCACATGCGGGTCGACGCGTTCCTGTCGTCCATCACGGACCAGTTCGGCTCGTCGTACTGGAACACCGAGGTGGCGAACCCGCTGCAACTCAACCGCATCATGGAGCGCAACCTCACCGACCTCTCCGGCGGTGAGCGCCAGCGCGTCGCCATCGCGGCGTGTATCTCGCAGGACGCCGACCTCTACCTGCTGGACGAGCCCTCTGCCCACCTCGACGTGGAACAGCGCGTGCAGGCCACCTCGGCTATCCGCCGCTACGCCGAGAACCACGACGCGACGGTCATGGTCATCGACCACGACATCTACATGATGGACCTGCTCGCCGACCGCTTGATGGTGTTCGACGGCGAGCCGTCTGTCGAGGGGCACGCCTCTAAACCGCAGGAGATGCGCGACGGCATGAACGACTTCCTGTCGGACCTCGACATCACCTTCCGCCGCGACGAGCGCACCTCGCGCCCGCGTATCAACAAGCCCGACTCGCAACTCGACCGCGAGCAGAAGCGCGCCGGCGAGTACTACTACGCCGAGTAATCGCACTCACGACCGCGAGTCGAATTCGCGTTTCCGTCTTCTGAACATCATTCGGCAGTTACGTCTCCGGCGGCCACCGCGTCAGTTACACCCGTGTCACTGCCATGCCTTTGACGCGCACGCTCCAAGAGTTGGGCATGACTGACACCACCCCCGAGACACCACTACTCACCGACGCGACCCGCCTCGGTCGGGTCGCACTCCGGGTTGGCTCGCTCGACCGAGTCGTTCCGTTCTACCGCGACATGGTCGGTCTCTCGGTCGAACGCTATGTCTCCCGTGCCGTCCTCTCGGCCGGAGGCGCACCGCTCGTCGTCCTCGACGAAGACCCGGACGCACCGCCCCGCGCCGGAGACCAGGCAGGGTTGTTCCACCTCGCGATTCGCGTGCCCGACCGTCCCGCACTCGGCGACGCACTCACCCGAATCCGCGACGGAGCCACGCTGACGGGCGCGTCAGACCACCTCGTCAGCGAGGCGCTGTACCTCCGCGACCCGGAGGGAAACGGCGTCGAGATATACCGCGACCGACCCCGCGAGGAGTGGCCCCTGAAAGACGACGGGCGCGTCGCGATGGACACGCTTCCGCTGGACCTCGAAGCACTTCTCTCGGACGCCCGCGGCGACGACGCCGCCCCCGGTGGAACCGACCTCGGACACGTCCACCTCGAAGTGACGGACGTGGACCGCGCCGTCGAGTTCTACACCGACGCGCTCGGGATGAACCTCCGCGACGACGGCTACCCCGGTGCTGCCTTCGTCGCGGCTGGCGAGTACCACCACCACGTCGGCCTGAATCGCTGGAACGGCCGGAGTGCCCCCGCCGAAAACGCCCGCGGTGTCGAGTGGTTCGAAGTCGTCGTCCCCGACGAAGAGACGCTCACTGCCGTCCGCGAATTACTTCGACAACGCGAGCACAGGGTCGAAGAAACCGAGGAGGGCCTGACGTTGACCGACCCTGACGGTATCGGCGTCCGACTGCGCGCGGAGGAGTAGACACGTCGAAACCGGCGAACGAACCATTTTGTCACTCGCCCGCCAAGTGTGTCGTATGGCACCACCAGACGAGAGCGGCGCGTCCGGGGGGCTCACACTGGCGAGTCCCGCGTTCGACGACGGAAGCGAGATTCCGAGACCGTACGGCTATACGAACGAGAACACGAGTCCGCCGTTGCGGATTTCCGGCGTTCCCAGTGAGGCCGAGTCGCTGGCGCTCGTGATGGACGACCCCGACGCGGTGAAACCGGCGGGGAAAGTGTGGGACCACTGGGTGGTCTGGAACATCGACCCGGCGACCGCTCGAATCGACGAAGGGGATTCGATTTCCGGTGCGACCGAAGGGCAGAACAGCTACGGCGAGCGCGGCTACGGCGGCCCCAACCCGCCGGACCGCGAGCACACCTATCGGTTCGTCTTGTACGCTCTCGACACCGAACTCGGCCTCGAACCGGGGGCGACGAAAGCCGACCTCGAATCGGCTATCGAGGGCCACGTCCTCGACGAGGCGCGACTGACCGGGACGTACGCGCCTTGACGAAAAACCCGACTTTCTCGGAAACTACCCCTCGATAACCGCGCCCGTCTCCGTTTCTCGAACGTCCACGTCGTAGCCGAAGGCCCGAATCACGTCGAGGTTCGTGCGCACGTGTTCTGTGACGGCGGGGATTCGGACTGTCCCGCCCGCCAGCGCGACCCAGACGAGCAGTTGGTCGGCCATGTGCCGGTCCACGGGTACCTCACCGCGGTACCAATCGAGAAACGCCTCGGTCGCCTGCGCGCCGACCGACTCGGCCGGGACGCCGCGCTCGCCGTAGGCGTCGAACCCTGCGACGATATCCCCACACCGGGCCGCGAGAACCACGGCTGTCCCGGGTGAGTCGCTCTCGACGTACGACGCAGACGACTCCAGCGACAGGTCGATTCCGGCATCAGAGAGCGCGGTTCGGACGCCTTCGACCTGCCTCTCCGCCACCGAGGCGTCGGCGAGGTCGTCGCTGGCGACGGAGGACACGTGGAGGTCCGCCAGCGGCGGTCGCGTCCCCAACGCCAGCGGGGCTGGGTTCGAGGGATGCAGTCGCATCGAGAGTCGGCCACCGCCGGCCGGGTAGAATCCACGTCGGTGCACGTCGACGTCGAAGTCGACTCCGAACGTCGCACAGAGCGGCCGCTTTACGTGGCGAAGGTAATCCGCCGGTGGCGACCACCGCACGTCGGTCCCGCCGGTCACGGTGAGTCGAAGTGGGTCGTCCAGCGCGACCGCGACCGGAAGGAGCGTCTCGCAGACGAGCGTGGTACTCCCGGCGGTTCCGACCGCGACGCCGACGGGGTCGCTGCGGACTGTCTGTGGCGCGAACCGAAGTGTGGACGAGCCTTCGTCGTGGCCCGAAACCTCGGCGTTTGCGACCGAGCCTGCGGCTTCGACGCACGCGACGTGCTGCGGGCGAAGTCCCGGATTCGGGCGGTTGCCTCGGATGCGCTCCATCTCGAACGCCTCGCCAGTCACGAGCGACAGCGAGAGTGCGGTTCGGAGGAGTTGTCCACCGCCCGCAGCGCCATCGAGTCGATGCATTCAGCGGACGACCGTGACCGGGCAGGTCGCCCGTTCGACTAACTCCTTGGCGACGCTCCCGACGAGACCTTCGTATCGCTCGTCGAGGCCGCGGTGGCCCACGAAGATGCCGTCCGAAGCAGCGTCTTTTGCGTACTCCGGAATGGACTCGACGGGGTCGCCGTAGAGGAGTTCGGTCGTGGCTTCCACACCGGCGTCTCTGGCACGCTCGGCCGCCGCTTCGAGCACTTCTTCGGCTCGGATTTCGGCGTCTTCGAGGCTCTCGGCGAAGATTCGGTCGCCCGCCTCGGCGGCCCCCGAGACCGGTTCCTCGCCGCCTTCGACGAGGACGTGAGGTTCCACCGAGTGAACGACCGTGACGTGAGCGCCTAACGGTTCGACTATCGTGAGGGCGTGGTCGAGCGCGCGCTCGGACGGCTCCGACCCATCTACTGCGACGATGAAGTTCATACCTGAATACAGGTGCCCAGACGAGAAAAAAGGGGAGGCGAAGGAATTAGTGAACGAGCCTGCTACACGAGCCGCAGAGATTCTCTTCTTTCACGTCGACTTCGCGGACCGTCGGCGAGAACGACATCACGCACTTGTTGTTGTCGCAGTGTTCGAGGCCAAGAGTGTGGCCAATCTCGTGGACGACTTCCTTGCGGACGCGGTCCGAGAACACTTCGTCGGCGGGTTTGGAGGTGATACCGCCGTCGGAGGAAGTCTGGAGCCGGTACGTCGAGATAACAGAGCCGTTGCCGTTGAGATACGCGAGGCCGAAGACGTAGTTTCGGCGGCGGTAGTAGAGGTCCTTCGCCGTGATGCCGATGTTCTTTTCGCCGCGCCCGACGCGACTCGCGAGTTCGATGAACTGCTCGGCCCGGTATTGATTTCGACTCCTATCGAACGCGCCCTCGGGGATGGGTTGATTCGAATTGACGGTCACGTCACAGTCGTAGACGGACCGAAGCCCAGCGGACGCCTCTCGCTTGACCCCGGCAGAGACGTCTCCGATGGGCACGATATCGACAAGCATGCGAGGGATTAAGCGGTGGCGCGCCATAAATATCCCGACGTGAGAGATTCACTGCGTGACACGATTGTCGCCCGATTGTCGGAGTACGAGCGCGTCGTCGAGGTCGGCATCGGACGACAATCTGCTGTCGCGTCCGGCCTCGCCGACCACGGGGTCGATGTCGTCGCCGTCGACGTCTACGACGTGCCCGTTCCCGAGGGCGTCGTGTTCGTTCGTGACGACGTGGTCGCCCGCGCTGACGTCGCTACCCGCGGCGACGACGCTTCCCTCGGCCCCTACGAGGGTGTCGAGGCCGTCTACGCGTTGAATCTCCCGGTCGAACTCCATCGCCCGACGGCCCGGGTCGCACGCCGTGTCGGGGCCGACTTCCTCTTTACCACGCTCGGCTACGACGAACCCTCGATTCCGGTTCGCCGGGAGTCGCTCGCAGAAGATACGCTCTTCGTCGCGACCGATGCCCCGGGTTCTCGTCGTAGGTAATTGCTGTCCCCGTCGTGGGTGACCCCCCGCCGTAGGTGACTGCTGTCCCCATCGTGGGTAACTGCCTATTGTCTTCGTCGCCAAACGACTGCCGCCGAGAGCGGTGACTTCGCCGGCACCAAGAGTAAGGCACTTCCTCTCTCGTCGCACCGTTCCAGTATGAACGCGGACGCTGTCGTTCTCGACATCGACGGAGTGCTCGTCGACGTTGCCGATTCGTACCGGCGCGCCATCGTCGAGTCGGTCGACCGATTGTACGGAGACACTATCTCGCGGGAAGCGGTCCAGTTGTTCAAGGACGCAGGCGGGTTCAACAACGACTGGGAACTGACCTACGCTGCGGCGCTCTACGTTCTCACCGCCCGCGAAGTCGACCTTCCCCTCTCGGAGTTCACCGCCCAGATTGCCGAACGCGGCGGCGGTCTCGACGCCGCCGAAGCGGTGGCCGAGGACGTGCTCGACGACCCCAAACCCGTCTTCGACGAGTGGGACCCGACCGCTCTCCGAGAGACGTTTCAGGCACTCTACCTCGGTTCCGACCTCTACCGTGACCTCGAAGGTGGCGAACCGCCGTTCGAGGCGTCGGGCTACATCCACGACGAACCCGTCTTGCTCGAACAGGCGACCCTCGACGCGCTCTCGGTTCGCGAACTCGGTGTCGTCACGGGCCGACCCTCGGCCGAGGCCGACATCGCCCTCGACCGCGTCAGCCTCGAACTCGACGACGACCACCGATTCACGATGGACGACTGGGAGGAGGGCAAGCCGCACCCCGCGGCCCTCGTCACTGTCGCCGAACGACTCGGCGCGCAGTCGGTCGTCTTCGTCGGCGACACCCTCGACGACGTGAAGACCGCACTCAACGCCGACGCGGCCGACCCGGAACGCGTATACTACGGCGTCGGCGTCCTCTCGGGTGGGCTTTCCGGCGACGACGGCCGACAGAAGTTCTCCGAAATCGGGGCCGCGGCGGTCGTCGAGGACGTGAACGACGTGCCCGGCCTCCTCGATTAGTCAGCCGATGAGTCACTTTCGCGCGTTCCTCGTCACGCTCCTCGCGCTCGACGCCGTCGTCTTCGTCGTCGGGTCGGTTTTCGCCCCGCCGGACCCGGTTACGCAACTGCTGCTCGTCGGCCCGGCGCTCCTCCTCGCGCCGGCCATCGCGTGGTGGCTGGTCTACCGCGACGGATTCGCCCGCCTGCAAGGCGCTGTCGACCCGGACGAGGAGTGAACCGCGTCTCGATTTGTGGCAGCACCCTCCGACGTGTAACCATTTAGGTCGCCGCGGTTCTCACGTGGTGGTATGCGAATCGCACTCCTCGGTGGAACCGGCGACATCGGCGAAGGACTCGCCCTCCGCTGGGCCTTCCACACCGACCACGAGGTCATCGTCGGGTCTCGCGACCCCGAGAAAGCCCGCGCAAAGGCCGACGAGTACGAGACCGAACTCTCCAGTCGCGGCCGCGACGTGAAGGTAAACGGCTTCACAAACGAGATGGCTGCCGACCGAGCCTCGGTCGTCGTCCTCGCGGTGCCGCCGTACCACGTCTCCGACACCGTCGAAGCCGTCTCTGACTCGCTGTCCGAAGGCGACGTGCTCGTCACGCCCGCGGCGGGAATCAAGCGCGACGACGACGGCTTCCACTACCACCCGCCGAAAGCGGGGAGCGTGACCGCGCTCGTCGCCGACGCGGCACCCGACGGCGTCCCGGTCGTCGGCGCGTTCCACAACCTCGCGGCCGGCCGCCTCGCCGACCTCGACGCCGACCTCGGTATCGACACGCTTCTCGTCGCCGACGACCCCGACGCGAAAGAGACGGTGCGACTCCTCGCAGACGGTATCGACGGACTCCGCCCCCTCGACGCCGGTGGTCTCGCCAACGCCAGCGAAATCGAGGCGTTGACGCCGCTTCTCATCAACGTCGCACAGAACAACGAGGGGATGCACGACCTCGGAATCGAGTTCAAGTAAGAATCGGCACTCAGAACCGCTTTTTCAGTTCTTCACGCAGGTCGTCGAGCGACGCATCGTGCATCGCCAACACGACCAGCAGGTGATAGACGAGGTCGGCGCTCTCGTAGAGCAGTTCCTCGCGGTCGTCGTCCTTGGCTGCGAGGATGGTCTCTGTCGCCTCTTCGCCCAGCTTTTCGAGCGCGTAGTTTTTGCCCTTCTCGTGGGTGAACAGCGTCGTCGTGTAGGAGTCCTCGGGCAACTCGGCCTTCCGCGACTCGATAGTCGCGACGAGTTCGTCGAGAACCTCGTCTGTCGGAGTGTCCGCGTCCATGGTCCGAAACAGGCGTGGGCGGAAAAAGACTCTCTGGTTCCGGCGGAGACGGCGTGTGGTCGTCTCTGATTCCAGCGGGCGTGGGGTTGTGGTCGCGACGGCCGAGTCGCCGTGTGCGACTTACGCTTCGACTTCGACTTCGAGTTCGTCGAAGAACGCGAGGTCGTGAATGCGGCTGTCGGCGGTCAGTTCGGGGTGGAACGACGTTCCGACGACGGGGCCGTCGCGGACTGCGACGGGGTTGCCGTCCCACTCGGCGAGCACTTCCACGTCGTCGCCGACCGCGTCGATGAGGGGTGCGCGGATGAACACCGCGGGGAACGGCGAGTCGAGGCCCGCAACGTCGAGGGGGGCTTCGAAACTGTCGACCTGTCGGCCGAAGGCGTTGCGGTCGACGGTCACGTCGAGGAGGTCGAGCGTCTGGACGCGGTCGTCTTTCGCGTCGCGCGAGGAGACGATGAGGCCCGCGCAGGTCGCGAGGACGGGCTTTCCGGCCGCGACGTGGTCGATAATCTCTTCGTCGATGCCTTCGCGGTCGAGGAGACGCGAGATGGTCGTCGACTCGCCACCCGGCAACAGAAGAACGTCGCAGTCGGGGACGAGGCCCGCGCTTCGAATCTCGACGATGTCTGCCTCGACGCCGTGGGCGTCCGCTGCCCGCTCGATAGCGTCGGCGTGCTCGGAGACGTCACCTTGGACGGCGACGACACCGGCGCGTAGCGTACTCATGGTTGAAACTGCGGAACGGGAGGACAAAAAGCGTCCGTTCGTCGGCGCTTCGCGTTAGAACGCGAGCGCGTTCAGCACCAAGATACCGATGCCGAACAGTACGCCCGATGCGACGATTGTCTTGGGGTCGACTCGAATCGCGTTGCGGTCCTCGGCGTCGAAATAGCGGACGAGACCCGCGCTCGACATCAGGCCGCCAGAGTTCTGGCCCTTGCTCATGCTCTGTCGTCTGTGCGTCCACCGCCTAAACGTTTCGGCTCGCGGGCGTGACAGACACCCTTCGAAGTCGGACGCGCTCGCCGACTGTCGCGCTCGGGCGCTCCTCGAAGCGGAACGTGCAACCCCATGAGTAATCCTTATGCGCGGGGGCAAGCAAACTCCGCCGGGATACGATGACTGTTCGACTCTTGGACTTTTACGCGGATTGGTGCGGCCCATGTAAGACGCAGGACCCGATTCTCGACGACCTCGAGGCCGATTACGAGGAGGTCTCCTTCGAGAAGGTCGACGTCGACGAGAAGCAAGACGTCGCCAACGAATATCAGGTACGCTCGCTGCCGACGCTCATCGTCGAAAACGACGACGGTATCGTCGACCGATTCGTGGGCGTGACCCAGCGCGAAGACCTCGAAGACGCGCTCAAGCAGGCTGGCGCGTAGGTCCGCACGTCGCCCGCGACTTCTCCGCAGTGCTCTCGACACCGTCAGTCACGACGCTGTCGCTCGCGGGCCGTCTCGCAAGCGTTATACGACCGGCGTGGGGAATCGTAACCATGGCTAGTGACGCTGCGACGGAACGGACGCTCGAAAAGCAGATTTGCATGCGATGTAACGCACGCAATCCCAAGCGCGCCAAGAAGTGCCGCAAGTGCGGCTACAAGCACCTTCGACCCAAGTCGAAGGAACGCCGCGCCGCGTAAGCGCCTCCGTTCTTCCTACGATTCTCGACTGTACAGCGTGACCAACACGCCGATGAGCGCGAGCTGGACGATTTTGTCGACCACGCCACCGATGCCGAAGATGTCGGGCCAGTTCAGGACGACGTAGAACACGACCTGTCCGGCGACGAAGGGAATCCCGAGCAGGATTGCTCGCGAGCGCAGTTGCTCGTCGCCGCGAAGGACTGCGACGATACCACCCGCGAACCCGGCAGCGGCAGCGATAAACGCCAACCCAAGCGGGTCGGCGAGGTTCGACGCGAGTGCGCCAGCACCGAGCGCGAGGTGAATCAGTCCCGTGACGACCGCGAGGGCGACGCCGATGTAGTGCAGGCGCGTCAACTCGCCGCCGTCTGACGTTGTGGTTGCCATCTCAGGCCTCCGGATATTTCGGTTCGCGTCGTTCGGCTCGTTCGAGGGCGCGTTCGATGACGTCGCGGACGGTGTCGCCGCCAGTGCCGCTCTCGAAGACGTCGCCGTGGCCGGCGTACATCGTCTCTACCGTCTCCGGGAGTCGGTCGAGAAGCGTCCGGAGGCTCTCGATGAGGCGCTCCCGAGAGGCCCCCGGCCGGTCGGTCTTGCCGAAGCTGCCGTCTTCGAACGCGGTGTCGTTGTACACCACCACGTCGCCCGAGAAGAGTCGCTGCTCGCTGACGAGCGAGACGTGGTCGTCGGTGTGGCCCGGCGTGTAGACGACCTCGAACGCCTCGTCGCCTATCTGTACTGTCTCGCCGTCCGCCAGTTCGTGGGTTCGAAGCGGGTGGTCGGCAAAGGCGTACACCTCGGGGGCGAATCGCTCGACGACGGCGTCGAGTTCGCCGACGTGGTCGTGGTCTTGATGCGTGACTACGACGGCGTCGAGGTGGTCTGTGTGCTCGGCGACGACGTCTTCGACGCCGGACATCGACCCGGCATCGACGAGGACGGTTCTGTCGCCCACGACGAGGTACGCGTTACACGTGAAGACCTCGGCGTCGGCGGTGACTGGAATGACGCGCATACGTCATGTACGCACCGGAGCGAAAAAAATCGGTAGGCACGTCGCGTCTCTTCGGTCGCATCTCTCACGTCCCGTCGGGTCACAGTTCCCGGGATTCGTGCGGCAAACCATTTTTCACAGTCGGTCCCGTATGACTAGATGTATGGGATTCGGGAGCTACGACGAGTCTGAGCAGAGCGACCAGAACGTCGATTTTGACGAAGAAGATGGCGTAGAGACGAGTGAAAGCAACCACGAGGGGGAAGTCGACTTCGAGATTGGTGCGTCGAACGACGAACTGCTCGACAAGCTCAAAGACATCAAAGAGGAGTGAAGTCAGGGACGCGCGTACTGGGGGTCGCTGAATCGTACGTCGGAAGCACTGACGACGCAGCCACCGAACCGCCGCCCGCCAGCGCCGCGCCTGACGCAAACGACGAATCGACCGATAGACCAGACGACACTGATTCTTTCGAGGCGACGACTGCCGAGAGTCACACCGCGGCTTCCACCCCGACGAGTGTCCTCTGCGGCGCGGTCGTTCGCGCCGACCGCGTCGTCGACGGCCTCGCCTTCGAGACGTGTACTGTCGGCGGCGACGACGCCACCGATGCCATCGCCTCGCTGTGGTCGTCGCTCGGCCGCGAAGACGCGCGCTACGTGCTCGTCTCCGGTATCGCCCCCGCGTGGTTCAACCTCGTCGATAGTCCCCGACTCGCCGCCGACCTCGACCGCCCGGTCATCTCTGTCTCGTTCGAAGCGAGCGACGGCCTCGAACCGGCGCTCAGAGAGCACTTTTCGGGTGCAGCCCTCGACGCCCGTCTGGAGACCTACCGCGATGCTCCGCCGCGAACTCCCATCGAGGTGAACGACGAACGGTTGTTCGTGCGGGCTGCTGGCTGTGATACCGCCGAGGCCGAGCGCGTCGTCCGGGCGTTCACGCCGACTGGCGGGCGACCGGAGCCGATTCGCGTGGCGCGGATGGCCGCGCGTGCGGCACGGCAGTTCGTTGGAGATTAAGCGCCCCCCGCCGTCGGGTGAGGTATGGAACACATGGAGGGCCTCTGCGTGACCGACTGCGAGCGCTGCCCGGACCTCGTCGAGTCGCGGAGTCGAATCGTCAACGGGGTCGGTCCCGACGACGCCGACCTGCTCTTTCTCGGCGAAGCGCCGGGAGCGAAAGAAGACGAGGGCGGCGAGCCCTTCGTCGGCCGGTCGGGGACCGTCCTCGACGACGCGCTCCGAGAAGCCGGCCTCGCGCGCGCGGACGTTCGTATCACCAACTGCGTCCGCTGCCGCCCGCCGGAGAACCGCGACCCGCGGAGCGAGGAGTTGTCGAACTGCCGGGGCTACCTCGCCCGCGAGTTCGAACTCGTAGACCCGAAACTCGTCGTCACGCTCGGAAAGGTGCCCTCGCAGCACTTGCTCGACCGGGGTGTCGCAATCACGAAAGAAGCGGGCTCGGTCGCCGACGCTCGCCTCGGCGACCAGTCGTACCGCGTCCTCCTGTCTGTTCACCCCGCTGCGACCCTCTACGACCGCGGCCAGCGCGAGGGGTTCTTCGAGACGATTTCGCGGGCCGCCGAACTCTCCGGCCTACAGTGTAGATCGGAAGAGCGT
>NZ_AOLI01000027.1 GCF_000336955.1 Haloferax larsenii JCM 13917
CCATCACGACCAGCGCCGCCACGGGCGCACCGAAGGCCGCGACGAGGTACGCGCCGAACAAGACAGTCAGATGCAGGACGAGGACTCGGTGGAACGGTTCCGACATCTGGGTTTTGGGTGTGACCGACCGGTACTCCTCGTCGCCGACGAAGTTGACGGCGAACGACCCAGCGTGACTGACGAGCGTCGCGGCGGCGGCCAGACCGACAGGAACCAGCGGAACCCCGCCGATGTCGCCGACGAACGACTCGAAGTCCCAGACGAAGAGTCCGTGGACCGCCCAGAAGAGGCCGTAGTGTAGGACGAAAAACCCCACCGCGGGGATGTTCGTCGGGTAGAGGTGGAACCTGTCGCGTGGGTTTTGCGGCGGTGCGAGGTCGAGCCGATACCCGCCGATTGTCACAGAAAAATGGGCTTCGTCGTCCGACCCACACGCGCCCAGAATCTTCGGGACGTTCACCAGCCCGACCACGGCACTTTCCAGCCAGTACGCGATGAGAAGCGCCTTCAGACTCCAGTCGAACCAGACGACGCCAGCGAGTGGGAGGCCGTTCGCGGCGACGAGTGCGGCGAGGGCAAGCGGGGACGAAGGAACACCCGAGGACCAACGCATGCGCTCGCACCGACGTGATACACCTGAAAAAATTGTCTCTTTTCAGACGGTCACTGGGGGTGACGACCGTCGTGGCTCGTCACTTCCTGTTGCCCGTGCCGAGCCACTTTCCGGTGTCCGCGAGGTCGAGGAGGGCATCGACGATACCCTTGGACTCTGTCTCGCCCGGTCGGAGTCGCGCGCGGAGGCGAGACGACGTGAGTTCGACCGAGAGGACGATGACGATAATCATCGCGATACCGGCCGCGGCCTGGTCGTACGCGAGGAGGCTGAGCCGTCCTTTCACGTACTGTCCGATGCCGCCGGCACCGACGACACCGAGCGAGACGGCGATTCGGACGTTGATTTCGAGGATGTACAGCGTCCACGCGACGAACGACGAAGACACCTGACTCAACATCCCGAAGACGACCGTCTGGGAGGACGCCGCACCGGTCGAGGAAATCGCCTCGATTGGGCCGTCAGACACCTCTTCGAGTTCGTCGGTGAACAGGCGGCCGAGATTCCCGATGGTGTCGGTCCCGATAGCCAGCATCGCCCCGACGGGGGTGATACCGACGAGCGGAATGTAGATGAGGACCCACACGAGTGCTGGCACGGCGCGGATGACGGACATCGTCCCGCGGAAGAGGAAGTTGAACGGGAACGGCGTCACGCGCTCGGAGCCGAGCACACCGAAGATGAGTGCGAGCGGGAACCCGATAACCGTCCCAGTGAACCCGATGACGATGGTTGCGACAGCACCACCGATGATGCTCAGTCCTTGGTCGCGGTTGAGGACGGCGTCGAGGAGCGACCCGGGAGTGAGGAGGCTCTCGAAGAGGGCGGTGAAGCCGTGGAGGTCGTTTTGGATGGCAAACAGCGTGAAGTAATGGAAGTCCGGCGAGAGGAATTCGGCGACGTTGTTCAGGAACTGCGGGAGTTGGCGGTAGATTTGAGCGACGGTAAACCCAAGATACGTCATCCCGATGCCCGTCAGCGCCAAGAGCGCGATGATGCCCACGAAGATGAGCACGCGACGGATGAACTGCGCGCGCTCGATGGTCGAAAGTGCGTCTTGGATGTGCCGCGGTGCCGACGCACTCTCGCCAGCACCGTCGGCGCGGAGTTCGTCGTCGGTCATCCCATCGCCTCCACCATACCAGTCTCTCCTTCTTCGTAGTAGATGTCGTCGACGACGTCCATCGTCAGGTCTTCGCGCCGGCCGTCGAAGACGACTTTTCCGTCTCGTAGGCCGATGTAGCGCTCACCGAACTCGCGAGCGAGATTGACCTGGTGGAGACTCGCGATAGTCGTCAAGTTCCGCTCGTGGGCAGCCGTTTTCATGTAGCCCATGACCTCTTCTGCGGCCTTCGGGTCGAGGCTCGCGACCGGTTCGTCGGCGAGAAGCAGGTTTGGTTTCTGGACGAGCGCGCGAGCGATTCCGACGCGCTGTTTCTGGCCGCCGGACATCGACCCGGCGCGCTGCCGCGCTTCGTCGAGCAGTCCGACCGTGTCGAGTGCTTCGAGCGCGGCTAGCTTGTCTTCTTCACTGTACTGCGACGCGAGGCTTTCGGCGAGCGAGACACGCGAGAGAGCGCCAGTGAGGGCATTTCGATAGGCGCTCATCGTCTCGACGAGGTAGTGCATCTGAAAGACCATCCCCACGTCTGACCGTTGGCCGGTGACAGCCCGGTCGTTGATGTGGACTGTCCCTTCTGTCGGTTGACTGAGGCCGTTTAGGATTCGGAGGAGTGTCGATTTCCCGGCCCCGGAGGGTCCTAAGAGGATGACGAACTCCCCTTCGGGTATTTCGAAGGAGATGTTCTCTAAGGCGACCGTGTCGCCGAACCGCTTCGTGACGTTCTGTACCGAAACTGCAGGCATTGGTTTGTTGTCTGAAAGAAAGCAATTGGTTGTTACGTCCTATGCCACGTCGAAAGTGCGTTCAACCTTGGTTCAGAAGGTCGGTAGAGAGATTGAGTTCGTCGGCGACTTTGATGACAGGCTTGTAGGTTTTGAGGCCGGCCGGGCGGACGCTGTCGAACCAGAGGTCGTCGTCTGTGTCCGGCTCGCCGTCCGCGCCGTAGTATATCTCGTCTGGAGCGTCTTGAAGCGTCTCGACGATGTTGTTTTTCTCCTCCTCGGAGAGGTTCGGATTGACCACCATCGGCGCGCGGGGGATGCCATCGTACGTCTCGACGTACTCGTAGCCGTCTGCGAGTTCGCCGTCGTCGTCGCGGGTGATGAACTGCCCGACACCGGCGGCGGCCACTTGGTCGTTTTCGAGGGCGGCGAACGCCTCCGCGTGTCCAGACCAGACACCGGTGAAGTCTGCGCCGGAGTCACTGACCGGCGCTTCGCCGATAGTGAGTCCTGCCTGCTTCAGCATGTACAGCGGGTACAGCGACCCGGAGGCCGAGGTCATGTCGGCGAAGCCGACCTTCTCGCCTTCGAGGTCGGTCAAGGAGTCGATATCAGAGTCCTTCTTGGTCACGATGACGCTCGTGTAGTCCCACGAACCGTAGGCGTGACGCTGAAGGGCGATTTTCGCTTTGTCAGCCTTCACGCCGAGCGCGGCGGCGAAGGGGCCGGTCTCTGCGATGTCGGCCGTCCCCGAGCCAAGTCCCTGAAGGACTGCGGAGTAGTCGGCAGCGTACTTCAGCGAGACCGTCGTCCCGGTCTCCTCTTCGAGATAGCCCGCGTACGGCTTGTACTGCGACCGCATGTAGTCTTGCGGCTCAGACGGCGACATCATGAAGTTGATCTCACCGTTTCCGTACGATTGCTCACCGAAGTTCCCAATACACCCACTGAGTCCCGCCATGCCGAGTGCCCCTGCTGCACCGGCTGTCTTGAGGAAATTCCGTCGGGAAGACATGTGATTCGTACGGAAGCTATTGCAGATTGAGGTTAAAAGTTCCTATTTTTTCTCTATATTTGTCGGGAGTTATTCGGTCATCTCGTGAATCTCGTGAGTAACCATAGAACGCGTGCTAAGTTGTCTCAACCCGCGACGGTCGCCGGGACGGAAACTCACTTGCCCCCGGTCGCCAAGATACACACATGAGCACGACACAGGCCTCCGAGGAGACCCTCGCCGACGTGGTGATGGTCGACTACGGGCTTGGTAATCTTCGGAGCGCCCGCCGCGGCCTGGAGCGCGCGGGTGCGAACGTCATCATCTCTGACGACCCGGCCGACTTCGACGACGCCGACGGCATCGTCCTCCCCGGCGTCGGCGCGTTCTCCGAGGGGATGGAGAACGCCGGGCCGTTCCGCGAACCACTCGCCGAAGCCGCCGAGTCGGGAACGCCCGTCTTCGGCATCTGTCTCGGGATGCAGATGCTTCTCACCACCTCGGAAGAGGCGGACCACGCCGGCGAGGGTGAGGTCGAAGGTCTCGACTTCATTCCCGGCCGCAACGTCCGGTTCGCCGAGGGACAGAAGGTTCCGCATATGGGATGGAACGAACTGCACGTCGAGCGCGACCACCCTATCGTCGACGGCGTCGAGGGCGAATACGCCTACTTCGTCCACTCGTACTACGCCGACCCCGACGACGACAACGCCATCGTCGCCACGACCGACTACGGTGTCGAGTTTCCGGCAGTCGTCGCCAACGAGGAAGGCACCGTCTTCGGAACGCAGTTCCACCCCGAGAAGTCCGGCGAGACCGGCCTGACTATCCTGCGGAACTTCGTCGAGTTCTGCGCCGAGCAGTAGGTCGAATTCGCCGCCCCCGACGCGCTTTTGTCATCCGTGAGTCAAGGAGTGCCCATGCAGGCAGTCACGCTCGGCCCGGCGGGAACCTACTCTCATCGCGCTGCCCGCGCGGTCGCCGACGACGTCGCGTTCCGCGAATCGGTCACGTCTATCGTCAACGCCGTCGCCGATGGCGCGTTCGAACGCGGTGTCGTCCCCATCGAGAACAGTATCGAAGGCAGCGTCTCCGAGAGCCTCGACGCCGTGGCGAACTCCGACGTGAGCGTCGTCCAGGAAATCGTCACGCCGATTCGACACGCCCTTCTCGCCCAGTCCGAGGAGTTCGACACCGTCGCCAGCCACTCCCAAGCGCTCGCACAGTGTCGTTCCTACCTCGAAGCGAACTACCCCGACGTGGCGCTCGAAGCAGTCGCCAGCACCGCTCGCGGTGTCGAACGCGCCCGCGCCGACCCGTCGGTGGCGGGGATTGGCCACCCGGACAACGTGGGCGACGACCTACAAATCATCGCCGAGGACATCCAAGACCGCTCGTCGAACGCGACGCGATTCCTCGTGGTCGCCCCCGAGTCGGCCCGCTCCGATGCCGGTGGCAAGACGTCGCTCGTGGTCTACCCGAACGCGAACTACCCCGGACTGCTCCTCGAACTCCTCGAAGCGTTCGCCGAACGCGACATCAACCTCTCGCGTATCGAGTCGCGCCCGAGTGGCAACCGCCTCGGCGACTACCTCTTCCACATCGACGCCGACGCCGGTCTCTACGAAGAACGGATGCAAGCCGCTCTCGACGAAGTCGAAGGTATCGCCCGAAACGGCTGGGTTCGCGTGCTCGGCTCGTACGACACGCGCCACGTCCTCTACTGAGACTGCCGCCTCTCTCTTTCGGTCGCCAACGTGTGGGAATAGCCACATCTCTCTTAATCGTGCATGCCCTACGTTGTCACGCATGCAGCGAAACCCATTCGACGATATCGAGGAGTTGTTCGAACGAATGAGCCGGTCGTTCGAGGAGACTGGGCTCGCACGAATGCAGGATATCTCTCTCGACGTCGTCGAAGCCGACGGCGACATCGAGGTGGTTGCGGACCTCCCCGGATACGAGAAAGACGACATCGACGTGACCGTCCGCGGTCGGCAACTCACAATCTCCGCCGAGCGTGAGGACTCGACCGACGTGGACGACGAACACTACGTCCGGCGCGAGCGACGACACCGCTCTGTCTCTCGGTCGGTCACGCTTCCCGCCGAGGTCAAGCGCGACGAGGTGTCGGCGTCGTACCACAACGGCGTGCTCACCGTGACGCTCCCGAAGTTGGAAGCAACGCCCGACGACTCCCATCGCATCGATATCGAGTGACGCTGGTGGGGCCGAGCGGGGCGACGGCCGAAAACGCGAACCCCCGAAAGACCGACCACTCTTTTGAGCTTATTCTTGGTATTTCGAGTGTAGAGTCCGTGAGGCGTGCGAATTGATAGACTGGGTCTGGTAACGATTATCTCCTCAGACGACGTTCCTACCCCTCGGTGAATTACCAATGATGCGACGTACCAATCCCTTCGATGACTTCGAAGAACTGTTCGAACGAATGTCCCGCCAGTTCGACGAGATGGGCCGCCAGTTCGACCGCTCGGGCATGATGTCCTCTGTCCGCTCCCACGACATGGCTGTGGATATCACCGACACAGACACCGAAATCATCGTCACGGCCGACCTGCCGGGCTACGAGAAGTCCGACATCTCGCTGTCGATTGCGAACCGCACCCTCTCTATCGACGCGGAACGCGAACTCCACGACGAACACGAGTCGGGCGAGTACCTCCGGCGCGAGCGACGCCACGAATCCGCCCGCCGCACCATCCGCCTTCCCGAGATGGTCGACGAGGAAAGCACCTCGGCGTCGTACCACAACGGCGTCCTGACCGTGACGCTGCCCAAGTTGGACACCCAGCCCGACGACTCGCGCCACATCGACATCGAGTAAGCGGCGAGGGAGCGTCGTCGAACAGCGACTCTCGGCGTTTGTTTGTGCCTTCAACGAGCTGGGAGTCGTACACGCCCGTTTTTCTGACACCGACAATCTGTACTGACCAGACTGTGGCACCACCGACCAAACACTGCCCCAGACACCCGCGTGACAACATCTGGCAATATCTGCCGCAATCAGACAGACCCACAAGTCGAGTATAGGAGTTATTTTAGGCCGGGGTGCCACTACCACGGATATGGACTACGACCCGCAGGAACTCGAAGCGCGTTGGCGGGAGCGCTGGTCCGAGACCGGCCGATACGAGGCCGACCCGGACGCAGACGCCGACGACGCGACGTTCGTCACAGTTCCGTATCCGTATCCGAGCGGTGGGATGCACATCGGGCACGCACGAACTTACACCGTCCCCGACGTGTACGCCCGCTACCGACGCCAGCAGGGCGACAACGTTCTGTTCCCCATCGCGTGGCACGTCACCGGAACGCCCATCATCGGTGCTGTCGAGCGCCTGCAGAAGGGCGAAGAAAAGCAACTGTCCGTTCTGCAGGACACCTACAACGTCTCCGAAGACACGCTCCCCGAACTGGAGACGCCGATGGGGTGGGCACGCTACTTCATCGAGGAACACTACAAGAACGGAATGCAGTCGCTCGGTCTCTCTATCGACTGGCGGCGTGAGTTCACCACGAACGACGAACGCTACTCGAAGTTCATCGAGTGGCAGTACCGGACGCTCCGCGAGCGCGGCCGACTGGAGAAGGGGCTCCACCCCGTCAAGTTCTGTACGAACGAAGAACAGCCAGTCACGACCCACGACCTGCTGGAAGGCGAGGAAGCGGAGTTCCAAGAGTACACGCTGGTTCGCTTCGGCTGGGAACGCGACGGCGAGTCGGTCGTCGCCCCGATGGCGACGCTCCGCCCCGAGACGGTCCACGGCGTGACCAACGCCTACATCGACCCCGAAGCGACCTACGTCGTCGCGGAGGTCGACGGCGAGACGTGGTTCGTCTCCGAGTACGCGTCCGCGAAACTGGAGTATCAGGCCCACGACGTGGAGATTCTGGACACCGTCGAAGGGTCCGAACTGGTGGGCCAGACCGTCGAGAACCCGGTCACAGGTGACGACGTGCTGGTCCTCCCGGCTTCGTTCGTCGACGCCGACAACGCGACGGGCGTCGTCATGTCCGTTCCGGCACACAGCCCCGACGACTACGTGGCGCTGCAGGAGGCGAAAGCCGACACCGACTACCTCGAATCGTTCGGTATCGACCCCGAGGACGTCGCCGACATCGAGCCGATTCCGATTCTCGATATCGACTCCGAAGACGACGACTACGGCGAGATTCCCGCCCAGTCCATCGTCGAGAACCGCGGTATCGAGTCCTCGGACGACCCCGCCCTCGAGAAGGCCACCAAGGACCTCTACAACAAGGAGTTCCACGCTGGCCGCCTCAAGGAGTTCTACGGCGAGTACGCTGGCGAACTCGTCGAGAAGGCCCGCGACGACTTCAAGGCCGACGGCGTCGAGTCGGGGCAGTTCGACGTGATGCAGGAGTTCTCCGAGGAAGTCGTCTGTCGCTGTGGCGGTGACGTAGTCGTCGCCGAACAGGACACGTGGTTCCTCTCGTACGACGACGAGGACTGGAAGCAAATCGCCCACGACGTGGCCGATGGGCTGGACGCCATCCCGGACAACACCCGCGACGAGTACCACCACACCATCGACTGGCTGAACGGATGGCCGTGTATCCGTAACTACGGGCTCGGCACCCGCCTGCCGTGGGACGACCAGTTCGTCATCGAGCCGCTTTCGGACTCGACTATCTACATGGCGTACTACACCATCGCCCACCGCCTGCAGGAGATTCCGACCGAGGAACTCACGCAGGACTTCTTCGACGCGCTGTTCTACGGCTCCGAGGCCGTAGACGACGCCCCTGAGAAGGCGCTCGAACTCCGCGAGGAGTGGGACTACTGGTACCCGGTCGATTACCGGTTCTCCGGGAACGACCTCATCACGAACCACCTGACGTTCTACCAATTCCACCACGGCGAACTGTTCGACGAGGCGCAGTGGCCGCAGGGCATCGTCATCATGGGCATGGGCTTGCTCGAAGGCAAGAAGATGTCTTCTTCGAAGGGACACGTCGTCCTCCCGGGCGAGGCTATCGACGAGTACGGTGCCGACACCGTCCGGTTCTTCCTTCTCAACTCCGCCGAACCGTGGCAGGACTACGACTGGCGCGACGACCTCGTCGGCTCCGTCTCCGACCAACTCGAACGCTTCTGGAACCGCGCACAGGAGATTATCGCCGACCCCGGTCCGGAAGAACAGCCCGAACTGGAGACGGTGGACCGCTGGCTGCTGTCGAAGCTCAACGACACCATCCGCGACGTGACCGACGCGATGGACGAAGCCGAGACGCGCTCTGCCAGCCAGGCCGCGTTCTACAACTTCGAAGAGGACCTGCGCTGGTACCGCCGCCGGACCGACCTCGACCGCGACGCCGCGAAGTGGACGCTCCGACAGGTCCTCGAAACGCGTCTGCGACTGCTCGCACCGTTCGTCCCGTTCATGACGAACGAACTCCACGAGCAGTTGACCGGGACGCCGGCCGAGGACGCGCCATGGCCGGACCCGGACACCGAGTTCGACGATGAGACGGTCGAACTCGAAGAGCGACAGGTCGAACGCCTGACCGAGGACGTCCGCGACATCATCGACGTGACCGACTCCGACCCCGAGACGATTCGCGTCTACGTCGCTGCCGACTGGAAGCGCACCGTCTTCGAGACGGTGGTCGACCAAGGTGACAACGTGGGTGCCATCATGGGACAGGTCATGCAGAACCCCGACCTCCGCGAGAAGGGCAACGCAGTCAACGACCTCGTACAGGACCTCGTGAGCCAGACCCGCGGGCAGGACGAAGACACCCTGCGCGCACAACTCGACCTCGACGAGGTCGAACTCTACGAGCGCGCCGCGGACTTCCTCTCCCGCGAGTTCGACGCCGAAATCGAAGTGTTCGCCGAGGACGCCGACGACATCGTCGACCCGGCCGACCGCGCGTCGAAGGCGATTCCGTTCCGTCCGGCCGTCCACCTCGAATAGACGGCTGACGTTCTCTCTACTTTTACCGACGTTCTCGAACGTGTGACGTTCCGATACTGCCGGGGGCAGCGTTCATCTTATCGGCTTTCCCTTCCTATTTGGTAACATGAGCCAAGAAGAATCGCTCGCCCGTCCGACCGAAGACGAGTACGAGACTGTCACGCCGCGCTTCGACAGCCGACCGGACGGAGAGATGGACTCAGTCGGATGGCTGATGTTTGGGCTTCTCGCCGTCCTCATCATCCCGCTACTGCCGTTTATTGCAATCGTGTACGTGCTTTCGAAAGCCTTCGGCTACCTCGGTGCACAACGCGGCGCGGGAGAATAGCCAGACACTGAGCCCGGCCGCGGTAGGGACTGGGGTCGCGTTTACTCCTCGGCGAGGCCGAGCAGGTCGAACGCGTAGCCGTTGTCGTTTTCGATGGCGTGTTCGTAGGCGACGTGAGCCGCAGCGACGTCCTGAATCGCGAGGCCCGTGGAGTCGAAGACGGTGATGCCGTCTTCGTCGGTGCGCGCGTCTTTGTTGCCGGCGACGATTTCGCCGATAGCGCCGAAGATGTCGTCGTCGTCGAGGACGCCCTCGTGGTACGGGACGTTGATTTCGCCGGAGTGGGTCGTCTGGGCGTGGTCGTCGATGACGAGCTTTGCGTCGAGGAGAATCTCGTCGGCGAGTTCGTGCTTGCCCTCGGCGTCGGCACCCATCGCGTTGATGTGGGTGTGCTCGCCGACCGCGTCACGCGGGACGATAGGCGATTCGACGGGCGTCACCGTCGAGAGGACGTCGCACTGGGCGGCCTCTTCGATGGAGCCCGCGCGGATGTCGAACTGGTCTTCGAAGGCGTCGATGAAGTCGGCGACGCGCTCTTCGTCGAGGTCGGAGACGATGACTTCCTCGATGTCGCGGACTTCGCTGATAGCGCGAAGCTGCGTGTACGACTGGACGCCAGCGCCGATGATACCCATCGAGGAGGCGTCTTCGACGGCGAGGTAGTCGGTGGCGACGGCCGCGGCCGCGCCCGTGCGGAGCATCGTCAGTTCCGTCCCGTCCATGAGCGCGAGGGGGAACGCGTTCTCGGGGTCGGAGTAAATCATCGTGCCCATGACCGTCGGCAGGTCGAACTTATCGCCGTTGTCGGGGTGGACGTTGACCCACTTGATGCCTGCTGCGTCCCAGTCGCCTGCGTCGAGGTACGCTGGCATCGACCGGAAGTCGCCGTTGTACTGCGGCAGGTCGATGTAGGACTTCGGCGGCATCTGGGCGTCTCCGGACTCGTAGGCACCGAAGGCGTCTTCGATAGCCGAGATGAGCTCCGGCATCTGGACGTTCTCGTGAACGTCGTCCTTGTTCAGTAGCAGCGTCTTGCGCATAGGGAAACGTTGCCGTACCTCCTACTTAGTTCGTTCTATTTCTGCATGGAAGTCCAAGGCTACTGGAAAAAGTGAGATAATTATCCAACTTGTCTCCCGTGTGATTTGTTGCCACACAGTCTGGTACGAGAGAGTACCGCCGCTGTCTGGTGATTAGCCCTGCAAAAAGAATCAGGTTATCGCGCGGTACGGCGGTTGGGTTGGGGGAACGGAGCGTGTGTTAGTGTGACGGGTGCGTGCCTACTTTCACATCGCGTTGCCGGGCTACGCCCGGCAGCTTATGTGGAATTGGAGTACCTACTCCAATTTCACATCGCGCCGCCCATACCGCCCATGCCACCCATGCCGCCAGCGGGTGCGCCGCCTTCGTCGTCGTCGCCGCCGGTGGAGAGGTCACCAGCAGCGATGATGTCGTCAATCTTGAGGACGAGGTTCGCGGCTTCGGAGGCGGAGGCGATGGCCTGCTCCTTGGCGTGGGCCGTCTCGACGACGCCAGCTTCGAAGGCGTCTTCGACTTCGCCAGTGAAGACGTTCAGACCAGCGCGGACCTGACCGTCTTCGTGGGCCGCGCGAAGGTCGACGAGCGTGTCGATGGAGTCGAGACCGGCGTTCTCAGCGAGCACGCGCGGGACGAGTTCGAGCGCATCGGCGAACGCCTCGACGGCGAGCTGCTCGCGGCCGGAGACGGAGTCTGCGTAGTCGCGGAGGCGCGAGGCGAGTTCGACTTCGATGGCACCGCCGCCAGCGAGGACGCGGCCATCGGTGACCGTCGCGGCGACGACGTCGAGGGCGTCCTGGACGCCGCGTTCGAGTTCGTCGACGACGTGGTCGGTCGAGCCACGCAGGAGGAGGGTGACACCGTGGACGTCATCGCCGACGCCTTCGACGTAGAACAGCTCGTCGCCGTCGTCGCGGCGGATGGACGCCACACCGAGGTCGGCTTCGTCGACGGAGTCGAGGTCCGAGACGATAGCCGCACCGGTGATGTTCTTGAGGAACTTGATGTCGGACTTCTTCGTCCGGCGGACCGCGAGGATACCCTCCTTCGCGAGGTAGTGCTGGGCGAGGTCGTCGATGCCCTTCTGGCAGAAGACGACGTCAGCACCGGAGTCGACGATTTGCTGGACCTTCTCCTTCAGCTGGGCCTCTTCCTGGTCGAGGAACTTCTGGAGCTGGTCGGGGCTCTCGATGGAGACGTTCGTGTCGACGTCGGTCTCCTCGACTTCGACCGGCTCGTTGAGGAGCAGGACGTTGGCTTCCTCGAAGGAGACCGGCATGTCGTCGTGGACGGGGTCCTTGTCGATGACAGCGCCGGTGAGGAGTTCGGACTCGGACGCGGAGCGACCGGTCTGGGTCTCGATAGAGAGGTTCTCGAGGTCGGAGACGTAGGTACCGTCGTCGGCTTCCACCGTAACCTGCTCGACGGCGCGGACGATGAGGTCCGCCAGAAGCTCCTTGTTGAGTTCGGAGCTCTTGCCCGTCATGGAGGTCTCGGCGACCTTCTTCAGGAGTTCTTGGTCGTCGGGCTCGACGTGTTCTGCGATGTCGTCGACTTCCTCGCGGGCCTTCTCGGCGGCGAGGTTGAACCCGCGGATGACGGCCGTCGGGTGGATGTCCTGTTCGAGGAGGTCCTCGGCGTTCTTCAGGAGCTCACCCGCGATGGCGACCGCCGTGGTCGTTCCGTCGCCGGCTTCGTCTTCCTGCGTCTCGGCGACTTCGACGATCATCTCGGCCGTCGGGTTGTCGATGTCCATCTCTTTGAGGATGGTGACACCGTCGTTGGTGATGGTGACGTCGCCCATCGAATCGACGAGCATCTTGTCCATTCCCTTCGGTCCGAGTGTGGAACGTACCGCCTCGGCGACTGCCCGAGCGGCGCGGATGTTGTACGCCTGCGCGTCGCGGTCCTTGACGCGCTGGGAGTCTTCACCGAGAATGATCATCGGCTGACCCTGTTGCATTCGCTGGCTCATAGACACCGGCTGATTGTTTGTGATTCTATAAAAATCTGTCGCCGGAGAGAGATACAGGGTGACAACGAATCACCGAGCAACTCACCACCTAATCGACAGACTGCGTTGGATTTTCAGGGAATATCCTCGACCATGGTATGAGACACCATGCATCAATACCGGACGGCTACGGCTGGTGTTTATATATCATTCGTCGACCGGCGCTTTCCAGTGGACGGTAATCGTTCCGACAGCGAAGGCGTCGTCGCTCGCTTCGTCGCGGACGAACCGAATCGTGTTCGTTCCGCCGACGAGTTCCGCCCCGGTAATCGTGTCGACCCAGTACTGCCAGCCGTCGTTCGGCGGGATGTCGAACCCGGAGAGCGATTGGCCGTTGATTTCTATCTCGTGGCCGTACTCGCCGACGTCGAACGCCTGAATCCCGATGTAGGGGTCCTGTGGGTCGTCGGTTGGCACGTCGAACTCGAATTCGTCCGTCGCGTCGCCGACATCGTCGGCCCAGTCGAGGTCGAGCGTTTCGTCTGGCGGGTGGAGGTGCGACCTGACGAAGAGCGTCGCGTAGTTAGCGCGGTGTGGCACGCTCTCGGGTTACGCTGCCGTCGATAAAAAATCGCCTGTGTAACTGTCGCGCGGCGCGTTAGTCTTCTTCCGGAAGTTCGTCAGCAATGAATTCGCCGGAGGTGTCTTCGAGCGAGGGTTCGTCCTCCTCTTCGTCGCCGTCTAACACCGATAATTCTCGTTCGTACAGCCGTTCGGTGAGCTGGGACTGCTTGTTGAGACCCTTCTTCTCTCGGCCGCTTTTGGTGTCAGGCATTGTCAAACGTGGTATTGGTTCCCATAGGGATGAATGTTTTGCACGCTGTGCTGATACAGAGTTGGCACGGTCCGGAAGCCGTTCTACGTCGCGCCGGACTGTGGCAGTGGGAGTTTTGCCCACCTTGTCTTACCGTCACACGCCAATATACTTGCTGGCGATTCTGGTGTGTCGGGAATAGTCATGGGCACAGAATACGTCTGCAGGTGTCTCGGGGCGGGTGAGCGGACGACGCGATAAGAGGAGTAGGGGCGGGAAGATGTGGGAAGAGAGGGGAGAGGTGGGAAGATGTGGGAAGATGTGGGAAGAGAGGGGAGAGGTGGGAAGATGTGGGAAGATGTGGGAAGAGAGGGGAGAGGTGGGAAGATGTGGGGAGAGATGGGGAAGAGAGGGATTTGAACCGCGGTCGTTCTGCTCGCTGACGCTCGCGACACTCCCTGATTCAAATCCCTCTGGGACGCTTCACGAAAACAGCCGTCCGCGATGCGCCGAGACGCATCGCTCGGGGGCGTAGTTTTCGGAAGAAGCGCCAGGAGAGGGATTTGAACCCCCGATCCCAAAGGGAACACGCTTTCCAGGCGTGCGCCTTACCGCTCGGCCATCCTGGCTTACAATACAACGTTTCCGCCTGGATAATTTAAGCCCTTCCTTTCCGTTCGAGCCGGGGTTCGATGACGTATGTCACAGACGCGACGACGACACCGGACACCAGTGCCACCGCCGCAACCGTCTCGAACGACAGGTCGAGGCCGAGTCCGAGGAGAATCGAGGTCTGCGCGATGACGCCCACGAGGAGGACGCTCACGAGTCCCCAGACGATAGCGGAACGTCGGCGGCGACTCACTCCTCGTCGACGACGGCGATAGCCTCGATTTCGACGCCGACGCCCTTCGGGAGGTTTCCGGCTTGGACGGCCGAGCGGGCCGGCGGCTCGTCGTCGAAGTACGTCGCGTACGTCTCGTTCATCTCCGAGAAGTCGTCGATGTCGGCGAGGAAGACGGTCGTCTTCATGACGTCACTCGCGTCCGCACCGGCCTCGTCGAGGATGGCCATCAGGTTGTCGAGCGACTGCTTGGTCTGGGTGGCGATATCCTCGTCGTCGAGGAGTTCGCCCTCCGGCGTCATGGGAATCTGGCCCGCGGTGAAGAGGAGCGAACCGTTGGTCGTTGCCTGACTGTACGCACCGACTGCGGCCGGCGCTTCGTCTGTTTCGATGACGCGCTTCATATCCGGCAGAATTCGCCACGGCGTGATAAATTAGGTGGGAACGAGTGGACCGCCGTCACTCGACTGGGTGAGAACGACCACGACGTGACCGTGCGGTCGCCTCAGACCGACTTCCCCGACAGACCGATGCCGGTGGCGAAGACGCCCGAAACGAGCAGGAGTCCCATCCCGAGCGCGGTGACGACGTCGCCGTCGCCGAGCGCGACGCCCGCGACCGAGAGACTCACTGCTATCAGGACGAGACCGAGGAGCGTGAGTGGCTTCGTGAGCGATTCGACGGTGGGATGGATGGGTGGAAGTGTGACCATGGGTTTGGTGTGGGCTGTTTGTTGACTCTGGGGACCGTTGGAATCCGGTCGGTGGGGCAGTTGAACCCCGAACTACTGGCGGTGCTTACGAGTACGATTCTCCTGTTTCGACGGGGCCGCTGAACGACGAGTAGAGGATGCCGAAGTACGCGAAGACGAGCGGCAGCAACAACGCCGACGCGATGCTCATGATGTTCAGCGGGAGCATCGAGATAATCGCGTCCGAGACGGTCAGCCCCACGGCAGGGTCGGCCATCGGGAACATGAGCACCGCGACCAGCGCGACGAACGCGAAGACGAGAACCGGGACCGTCGCGAACGCGAGCGTGAACCGACCCTCCCGAAGTGCGACGACGTAGCCCCCTGCCGCGACGAGTGAGAGGGCTACGAGCGCGAGCGGAATCGGTGCGAGCACGCCGAGGTCCGGACGCACCGCGACGAGGTATCCGAGTGTGACGACGACGAGCGCGAGGTAGGCCGCCACCGCCTTCGGGCCGTAGGCGACGAGGTCGGCGCGGAGCGTTCCGCGAGTTTTCAGCCCGAGGAATCCGACACCGGCGACGACCGTCAGCGCGACGACCGCGAGGCCGACGACGACGCCCGGAAGCGACACGAGCGTCTCGACGCCGAGGAGCCAGTGGGCCGCGAACACGCCGAGGAAGAACGGCGCGGTCACGCTGCCGACGACGAACGAGCGCCCCCACCACGTCTGCCACGCCTTGTCGTGGCGCTGTTCGTACATCTCCGGGGCCAGACCGCGGAGGATGAGCGCGCCGAGGATGGCGAACATCAGCAGGTAGTGGCGGCTAAAGAGGTTGGCGTAGACCGCGGGAAACGCGGCGAAGAGCGCGCCGCCGAAGACGACGAGCCACACCTCGTTGCCGTCCCAAAACGGGCCGATAGCAGCGAGGAGCGTCTCGCGTTCCGCCTCGTCCTCGCGGGTCGCAAACAGCGCGCCGACGCCGAAGTCGAATCCGTCGAGGAACAGGAACATGGCGAAGATGAAAAACACCAGTCCGAACCACAGTTCCTGCAGCGGCAGGCCGAAAATCGGGTCCGTCGCGAGGGTTCCGTAGTCAGTCATCTGCAGTCACCTCCGTCGGGGTTGGTGACGCGGTCGGACCGCCCCCATCGACTTCTGGCGGCCCCTCGCGGATGATTCGCCGGACGATGTAGGCGTACAGCGTCAGCAACCCGGTGTAGACGAGACCAAATCCGACGAGCGTGATGGTCGCTTCGAGACCGGTCAGTCCCGGCGACACGCCGTCGCTGGTCTTCATGACGCCTTGAATCACCCACGGTTGGCGGCCGACTTCGGTGACGATCCAGCCGACTTCGACGGCGAAGATGCCGAGGAGCGACGACCCGACGAACGCCTTGTGAAGCAGGTCGTCGTCGTACAACTCGCCGGTCCACCAGCGGTACGCCGCCCAGAAGGCGAGGACGACGAACCAGAACCCGGCGGCGACCATGAGGCGGAACGACCAGAAGACGATAGCCACGGGCGGGGCCTCGGTCTCGAACTCGTTGAGACCGGTAATCTCGGCCTGCGGGTCCCCACCGCTGGCTAACCACGACGCCCCGCCGGGGATACCGATGCCGAACAGTTCCTTGGCACGTGGGTCCGTGATTTGACTGAGGTCGGTCGGGAGGGCGATGATGTACTCTGGGACGTAGCTATCTGTCTCCCAGACAGCTTCCATCGCGGCGAACTTCTGGGGTTGTGTCTCGGCGACGTGGCGGCCGTAGGCGTCGCCGTGGACCACCTGAAAAGGGGCGGTCACGAGGAGGACGACGAGCGCGATTTTGAGCGTCTTTCGCCAGAAGCGGGCGTCCTGTCCGTCGGAGTCGGCGTCGATACCGCGTCGCCAGACAATGTAGGACGCGACGCCCGCCATGAAGAGGGCGACAGAGAGGACGGCGGCGTTCTGCATGTGGACGAACATCCACGGGAAGCGGGGGTTGGCGTAGGCGGCAATCGGGTCGACGAGCGAGACGACGAGTTGGCCGCTCTCGCTCGCGAGTTCGTAGCCACGGGGCGTCTGCATCCACGAGTTGGCGACGAGAATCCAGACGGCCGACAGCCACGTTCCGAGGCCGACAGCGACAGCGGAGACCATGTACAGGGCGTCGGAGACCTTCTCGCGGCCGAAGACGAACACGCCGAGAAACGTCGCTTCCAGCATGAACGCCATCATCCCCTCGGTGGCGAGGGGGCCGCCGAACAACTCGCCGGCGGCGGTGGAGAACGCCGCGAAGTTGGTCCCGAACTCGAATTCGAGGACGATTCCGGTGACGGTTCCGACGACGAACGAGACGGCGAATATCTTCGTCCAGAACCGTCGCAACTGTTCGTACACTGGGTCGCCCGAGCGGATGTCCTTCCACGTGAAGTAGATGAGGAAGGGTGCGAGTCCCATGCTCATCACGGGGAAGATGATGTGGACGATGGTCGTCAGCGCGAACTGGGCCCGGCTTGCGATGACTGGGTCGAGCATGGTTGCAGGGGGAAGGGCAGCGGCGCAGTCTGTGTGCAGACGAGCGAGCCTCGACACCCTTCAAAAAGTACCTTAGAATGACGGGGATGTGTATGTAATCGACGGTTCCCGGAAACTGAAAACCATCCCGGAAGGTCTGTACGAACTGCGACCAACGTCGAAAATTAGCCCGCTGGAACGTTGCCGTCAGTCGAGCACTTCGACGTCGTAGCCCGCGTCGCGGAGCGATTCGAGCAGGGTATCGACGTGTTCCGGGCCGCGCATTTCGAGGTCCACTTCGACCTCGGTGGCGTTCATCGCAATCTTACGCGAGGTTCGGTCGTGGCGAATCGCGTAGATGTTCGCGCGTTCCTCGGCGATGATTTCGATGAGCTTTTCGAGGGACCCCGGCCGGTCTTTGAGTTCTGTTCGAATCTTCAGATAACGGCCCGTCTCGACGAGGCCGCGCATGACGACCGTCGTGAGCGTGTTCATGTCGATGTTGCCGCCACAGAGCGCGGGGACGACGACCTCGTCGGCGTCGTAGTCGAACTTCTCGAAGATGAGCGCCGCGAGCGCGACTGCGCCGGCTCCCTCGACCAGCGTCTTCGAGCGTTCGAGCAGGTACGTGAGCGCGACGGCAATCTCCTCGTCAGAGACGGTGACGACCTCGTCGACGCGCTCTTCGATGACCGGGAACGTCTGCTCGCCGACCCGACGGACTGCGATGCCGTCGGCAATCGTGTCCACTTCGTCCAGTGCCTGAATCTCCCCTTTCTCCAGCGACGTCGCGACACTCGATGCGCGGTCGGCCTGGACGCCGATGACGCGCGCGTCGGGGTGCTTCGCTTTGATAGCTGTCGAGATACCGGAGATGAGGCCGCCACCACCGATGGGGACGACGACGGTATCGAGTTCGGGGCAGTCCTCGGCGATTTCGAGGCCGATGGTACCCTGTCCGGCCATCACGTACTCGTCGTCGAACGCGTGGACGTAGGTTCGACCCTCTTCGGCCTCGATTTCGTGGGCGCGCTTCTGTGCGTCGTCGTAATCGCTGCCGTAGAGGACGACGTCGCCGCCGTAGCGTCGCGTCGCTTTCACCTTCGAGATGGGCGCGTGCTCCGGCATCACGATTTTCGAGTCCACGCCTGCACGTGAGGCCGCGAGGGCGACACCCTGCGCGTGGTTGCCGGCGCTCGCGGTCACGACGCCAGCGGCCTTTTCCTCCTCAGAGAGGGTCGTGATGCGGTTCATTGCCCCGCGAATCTTGAACGACCCCGTCCGCTGGAAGTTCTCCAGTTTGAGATGGACCTCTGCCCCACTCATGTCGGAGAATGTGTGTGAGTACTCCAGTGGTGTCCGGCGAGCAACGGATTCGACGCGCTCGCGGGCGTCTTCGATGTCTGAGAGAGAGAGCATGCTCACGACTCGCTGCCGTTAGTGTTTAATCGTTCGGGATACTCGCAGATTCGGTCTGTGGTGTCGAATCGCACGCACCGTCTGGCGATTGCTGCTGCTCTGGGGTGTAGTCCTAGGGGGAAGGGGGGAACGCACGCGTGTGACGTGCAATTGCTGTTGCGAGGCCCGACCATATAAACGTCCCCCACCCGGAGTGGAAGTGAAACCGAGTGACGGCGGCGACAGTCGAATTTGCGTCAGACACGCGGCATTCGCCCGTCGTCTCCGTCCTTTTGGGTCGACGGCGTCTCGCGTTCAGGTGTCCTCGCGAACCGACAGCGGCACCGTCGCGACCGTACTAATCACCACCGCGACAAAAGAAAACGAGCCCAACCGTGTCGCGTTCGCCGTTCGTTACCGCTCGTCGATACCGGGGAACGTCAGGTCTTCGTCGCCGGTGTAGCGAGCGCGCGGGCGGATGAGGCGGTTGTCCTCGTACTGTTCGAGGACGTGCGCAATCCAGCCACCGACACGCGAGACGGCGAAGATGGGGGTGTAGAGGTCTATCGGGATGCCCATCTGGTAGTACGTCGAGGCGGAGTAGAAGTCGACGTTGGGCGCGAGGCCCTTCTCCTCGCCGATGTACTCCTCGATTGCGACCGACATCTCGTACCACTTCATGTCGCCTGCGGCCTCACCGAGCGCCTCGGATTTCTCGCCGAGAATCTTCGCGCGGGGGTCCTTGACGTTGTAGACGCGGTGGCCGAACCCGGCGACGCGCTCGCCGCGGTCGAGAGCGTCTTCGACCCACTCGACGGGGTCCATGTCGCTGTCGTCGATGTCCTTCAGCATGCGCATGACGTTCGCGTTCGCGCCACCGTGGAGCGAGCCGGCGAGCGTCCCGACTGCGGACGTAACCGCGCTGTACATATCCGAGAGGGTAGACGAGGTGACCATCGCGGAGAACGTCGAGGCGTTCAGACCGTGGTCGGCGTGCAGCACGAGAGCCATGTCGAACGTCTCGGCGAGCACGTCGTTCGGCTCCTCGCCGTTGAGCATGTAGAGGAAGTTCGCCGCGTGGCTCAGGTCTTCCTTGGGTGCGACGTAGTCGTCGCCGCGGCGGAAGCGCGCGTAGGCGGCGAGCACAGACGGCATCTTCGCCGTGATGCGCTTTGCCTTTTCGAGGTTGACCTCTCGGTCGGTCACGTCCTCGAAGTCGGCGTTTTCGTCGTACGCCGACATCGCCGACACGAGGCTTCGGACGGCCGCCATCGGCGACTCGTCCTGCGCTGCGAGTTCACGAGCAACGTCGAGAATACCGTCGTCGAGAGAGCGATGCGCCGCAAGTTCCGAAGCGAAGTCGTCGAGTTCCTCACTATTCGGAAGATTCCCGTGCCAGAGGAGGTACAGGACCTCTTCGTAGCTCGCATCACGTGCGAGGTCCTCGATGGAGTACCCGCGGTAGATGAGTTGTCCCGCGTCGCCGTCGATGAAGCTGAGCTCAGATTCTGTGACCAGCACACCTTCCAGCCCCCGCTTCAGTTCACCTGACATACCCAGAACGTTGCCTACCATATCAAAAAAGCGTTATCGTTTCCACGGATTTGTTACCGACCACCAATTGGTGGTCGCCCCGGCGCCGTCTGGCGATTTCCCCGACCGTGCTGTCTATACTCACGTTCGACGTTCGTCGATAATTTTGGGGGATTTATATATCCTTAGAATGTGGGTATACATCATCATTCGTGAGGGTCGTTGCCGGCGATAGTGGCCGGTTCTCGGCGGAGCGGCTAGCAACGCGACTCGCGGAGAGGTCATATTGGTGGGCGGCATAGACTACGCGAGAAACGGTGGCACCGATATTCCTGGCAAGTCTTTTCCCGTCACGTCGTGAAGGCGGGCGCATGAATCCGGAGGACGTCGAGTACGAACCCGTCAGCGTGAAAGCCGTGCTCGCGGAGATGAAGGACACGGCCGAGCTACTTATCGACCTCTCGTACTCGTCGGTCCTCCACGCGAACGACGAACTCGCGGCCGAGGTGCTGGACCTCGAAGAGCGGATGGACATCCTCCAACTGCAAGCGCGGATGAGCCTGATGATGGCCGCTCGAAGCCCCGAGGACGCCGAGGAACTCGCCCCGGTGCTCGGCGTCGTCGGCGCCGCGGAGAAGATTTCTGACGCCGCCGGCGACATCGCCAAGGTCGTCATCGAAGACATCGGCCTCCCGGACGCCATCCGCGCGGCCCTCCCGGAAGCGGTCGAGACGACGATTCGCTGCAAACTCACCGCCGACTCCTCCTACGCCGACCAGACGCTCGGCGACATCAACATGGAGACCGAGACTGGCGTCCGTGTCGTCGCCATCCACCGCGCTGGCGAGTGGGTGACGAACCCCCACCACGAGACGGTCCTCCGGGCGGACGACATCCTTCTCTTGCGCGGGCGCGACGACGGACTTCGGACGGTCCACGAGGCGGCGACCGGACTCAGATACGACCCGCCGGACCTCGAAGAACCGGCCATCGGCGACCTCGAACGCGCCGTCGACTCCATCGTCCTGATGAAGGACATGAGCGAACTCGCCGTGGACCTCGCCTACGGCGCGGTGCTGTTCGACAGCGAGGGCGTCGCCGAAGAGGTCGAAGAACTGGAAGCCGAAGTGGACGCGCTCAAGTCCCGCTTCGAGGCGTGGACGCTTCGCGCCGCGAGTCGCGTGGAAGACCCCGTCTCGCTTCGCGGGCTGGTCCAACTCGCCAGCGCGACGGAGATGATAAGTGACGCCGCGCTCGAAATCGCCGAAGGCGTCCTTCGGGGTATCGACGCACACCCCGTCGTCGCCGCGGCGGTCAAGGAGTCCGACGAGGTCATCATCCGCCTTCGCGTCGCGCCCGGGAGCCATCTCGCCGACGCGACGCTCGGCGATAGGCGCGTCAAGACCGAGACGGGGATGCGTGTCATCGCAGTCCGACGCGCGGGCGGCAAAGAGTGGGTCGTCTCGCCGGGGCCGACGACGCGACTCCACGCTGGCGACCTCATCATCGCCAAAGGAACCCGTGCGGGGGCCGAGCGCCTCGGCGAACTCGTCGGCGACGAACGTGAGTTCGACGAGTAACGACCTCGTTCGAGTCGGTGATTCGCGACGAGACGCCGAGCCGACCTAACGAGACGCCGAACCGACCTAGAGCGTTTTACTCAGCCGATACGCGGACACGAGCGTCAGCACCGTCGCCACGAGCAGCGCCGTCGCCGACGCGAGGACGAACGCGAGGATGAGGAACCAGCCTTCCGGCCCGAGAATCGGGTACTCGCGCGTCCCCGCGAACGGGCCGAACAACTCCAGCACGCGGAAGAGATAGGCACCGACGGCGAGCGCGAGACCCACAGAGACGCCGATAGCGGCGTTTCGGGGCACGTCCAGCGCCTCGACGAGCGTGGCGGTCGGTGGGCGTTCGGGAACGTCGTCTGTCACGACCCGAGGTTACGGCCCGGCGACCAAAGCGCCACCGCTTCGGTGCCGATTTCGCCGGACCGAACCCCTAAAGGGAAATGGGTCCGAGTTTCGCGGTATGATTACCTTGGGAACGGCGAGCGCGGCCCCCGGGGAGATTGACGTGGGCCGTCTCGAGGTGGGTGAATCGCGCGACGGCGCGACTGTCGGCCTGCCCGTCGCCGTCATCAACGGTGCGTCTCCCGGAAAGACGCTCTATATGCAGGCAGCCTCCGACGGCGACGAACTCAACGGGGTCGGCGTCATCCAGCGGGTCGTCCCGCAACTCGACCCGGCCGAACTCTCTGGGACGATTCTCGTCGTCGGCATCGTCAACTACCACGCGTTTCAGGTGGCACAACACCGGAACCCAATCGACGACACGAAGATGAACCGGGCGTACCCCGGCGACGAGCGCGGCACCTCCTCGGAGCGCATCGCCGCGGCCACGTTCGAGGTCGCCCGGCGCGCCGACCTCATTTTGGACCTCCATCAAGGGTCGACCAGTCGGATGATAAACGAGGTCCGAGTGCGCTGTGGTCGTCACCACCGCATGCACGCCAAGTGCCTGCGACTCGCCAAGACGTTCGGCTGCGGCTACGTCCTCGACCAGAAAGGCCCGGACGGGCAACTCGCCCGCGCTGGTCCCGACGCCGGAATCCCGACTATCGACCCCGAACTCGGCGGCTGTGTCGGCTGGGACGAAGAGAGCATCCAGAAGGGCGTCAGTGGCGTCTACAACGTCCTCCACGAGTACGGATTCCTCGACGGCGACGTCGAACTCGAATCCCAGACCCGCGCCCGCGGCTTCGACCAGTACGGGTCGCCCGCAGGCGGTCTCGTCCGGTTCAAACAGGAGCTCGGAAACGAAGTCTCCGCCGGCGACGTTCTCTTCGAAGTGACAGACGTGTTCGGGCAACTCAAGGCCCGCGTCACGGCTGACCACGCCGGAATATTCTGGCGCTCGCGCCGACTCCCGCAGGTCGCGACCGGCGAATACGTCTGTTCTGTGGGTATCAACACCGACACCTACTGACCGATGTCTGCACACTCACTTCCCGCTCACCTCCGTCTCGCGTGTCACACCTGCGATTCGACGTACGACGAGTGGCGCTGGCGTTGCACCTGCGGTGCGCCGCTCGACTTCGCCACCCCGCCGTCCCCGGACGCGGCGACTCCCGACGACGCCGACTTCGACTACCGAAACGGCCTCTGGGCGTTCGACGAATTCCTCCCGACCGACCCACGCGCCACCCTCGGCGAGGGGATGACACCGCTCGTCGATGCACCGGAGTGGAACGCCTCGTTCAAACTCGAATACGTCTTCCCGACCGGGTCGTTCAAGGACCGCGGCGCGACGACGATGCTCTCGCTCGCGGCCGAACTGGGTATCGACCGCGTCGTCGAAGACTCCTCGGGGAACGCCGGGGCCGCCGTCGCGACCTACGCCGCCCGCGCGGGCATCGAGGCGGAGATTTACGTCCCGGCGTCGGTCAAGCCCTCGAAAGTCAAGGCCATCGAACGCGCCGGTGCGAAACCAGTTCACGTCGAAGGCACCCGACAGGACGTGACCGACGCCTGCGTCGAGGCGGTCGAAACCGGCGACGCGTGGTACGCGAGTCACGCGTGGAACCCGGCGTTCTTCGCGGGAACGGCCACCGTCGCCTACGAAATCGCTGCCCAACGTGACTGGAACGTCCCCGACGCTATCGTCACCCCGCTCGGTCACGGCACGCTCTTCCTCGGCGCGTACCGCGGCTTCCGCGCGCTCCGCGACGCCGGATGGATAGACCGCGTTCCGAGACTGTACGGCGCGCAGGCCGCCGGATACGCCCCCATCGCCGACGCGAGACACCACACGCCGGACGAGACCAACGACGTGGCCGACGGCATCCAAATCGAGAACCCCGTTCGCGTGACGGAGATTCACGAGGCGCTCGACGAGACCGGCGGCGACGCGGTCGCGCTCTCGGCCGACGCGGTCGAAGACGAACTCGACAGACTCCACCGCCACGGGTTCTACACCGAACCGACGTGCGCCGTCGCGCCCGCGGCACTCCGCGAACTTCGGACCATGGGCGAAATCGACGCCGAAGACGACGTGGTCGTCCCGCTGACGGGAAGCGGCCTCAAATCCTAGCGCGGACGCGCCTCGGAGTCACGGTCGGATGCCGTTCCGAAGAAATAGTTACTGCATCCGGGGTTCGACCGGAGCCTCGGTCTCAGCCTTCATCTCACCCTTGTAGGTGTTGAAGCCGAGCGCGTCGTTGAGCGGGCACTTCTGGGTCACTGCGGTCGTCGCCAGCACAGCCCCGACGAGGAGCAGCGCTCCCGCGATGACGAGTCCGAGCGTCCCCGCAGCGATGGTCAGGAACCCCGCGAGCGCCGCGGCACCGACGATGATGAGCACCGGTCCGAGGATGGCGCGGGCAATTCTGTCGTATCCACCGACGTTTTTCTCCATTGTTTGTCACCGTGTATGCGTACGCGTTACACGGGGATAGCGACGTACGACGGTTCCCGGAAGTGGGGAATCGTGACTGTCACTGGTCCGGATACATTGGCAAAACAGCCGCTCAGTTGTGGCCGCCCCAGTCAATCCACTCTTGCTCCCAACCGCTTCCCGCGTGCCACCCGCGGCCCTCGTACTCGGGGTCTTCGCGCTTCGTCCGGTTTCGGACGACACCGCCCGTCTGCTCGCCATCGACGAGGAGCGGTTTGAATTGCAGCGGGCCGAACGTCTCGACGACTTCGCCACCTTCGATGGCGACGAGTGTCTGGTCGGTCGTGCCTTTCGGCATGACGAGTCGGCCGTCGGCCGCGAGTTGCGAGCGCAGTCGTCGCGGCGGTCGAACGGCCGAGGCTTCGACGAGAATCCGGTCGTAGGGAGCGTACTCCGGGAGGCCGTCGGCGCCGTCGCGGCAGTCGACGAGGACGGCATCGTAGCCCGCACGCTGGAGATTCGTTCGCGCTTCGTAGACGAGCGAGCGGGTGATATCGACGGCGTGGACGTGTGCGTCGCCGACGATTTCCGCGAGGACGGCCGCGGTGTAGCCGACGCCTGCGCCGACGATGAGCACGTCGTCTTCGGGTTCGGCGGCGAGCGCGGTCAGGAGGCGTGCGACGGTGGTGGGTGCGAGAATCGTCGTGTTCGTCTTCCGGTGTGCCGTCGGCTTGTTCTGGTACGGCGAGTCGGTGACGAACTCGTGGCGCGGGACGTTTCGCATGGCGAGGTCCACGGCCTCGTCGAACTGGTCGAGCGAGTGCTCTAACCCGTCGACCATGTCCTCGCGCAGCACCGAGTGGTCCATACAAAGCCTCGGCGGTCGCCCCTAATCAACCGCACGCTCGGCCACGACCGCCTGCAAGTCGGTTCCGGGCACGTCTTGGACGGTCTGGCGGGCGAATCCGGCCGATTCGACCCACGACCGGACCGTCGACTCGTCGTGGAGGTCGCCGCGGCCGAGTGCGAGCGCGTCGACCGCGGCCTGTGTCGTCGCGGCGGTCGAACACCGGCCGTGGAGTGCATCGACGAACACCGCCGTCCCGCCCGGTTCGAGGGCGTCGTGCGCGGCCGCGACCACTTCGGCCGCCTCGTCTGCGTCGCGCCCGGCGAACGCGTCGCCGACGAAGACGAGGTCGAAGTTCTCTACGGGTGGGTCCGTGGGGTCGCCTGCGACGAGTTCGGCACCGGCACGTGAGAGGAGCGGGCGAACCACCTCGACAGTCTTCGGGGTATCGAGGAACGTCACTTCGTACCCCCGCGCGAGGAACTCTCTCGTGAACACACCCGATGCACCTGCGAGGTCGAGCACAACAGTGTAGATCGGAAGAGCGGTTCA
>NZ_AOLI01000028.1 GCF_000336955.1 Haloferax larsenii JCM 13917
GAACCGCTCTTCCGATCTACACTGTCGTCGTGTGCGCCGAGTCTGTTCCGCGTCCACTCGGTTGGCAGTGCTGGCGGCGCTCCGGTCTGCATCGTCTCCGGGAGGTCGGTGTAGAGCGAGAATCTGTCGAGCGCGTTCGGAAGGCGGCCGATAGAGCGAACGTCGCGCTTTGCGAGAAAGCCGAGCGCGCGATTCGTAATCTCGAACTCGTCGCCGACGCGCTTGATGAAGCCCATCGATTCGAGCGCATCGACCGTGATTCGGGCTGCGCGGCGGTCGATAGCCGCTGTCTCGGCGACGGCTTCGACGGTCCCGGCGCTGGTCGTGAGCGCGTCGATGACGCCGCTCTCGCGGGCGGCCCAGAGGAGCGCGAGCGATTCGACCGAGAAACGCGACCGGTCGCGGGTAGGCATGTCCGCACCGACGAGGTGCGAGAAGTTAGGTGATTTCGTGTTCCGCGGACGGGCGTCGCCGGAGTCGCCGTCTTACCAGGCGGACCACGCGGTCGAGGTCTGGTCCCGCGCGTAGACGCGCTTTGCGTCTTTCGCGTACACCATATCGCCGGGGTGGTCGAGTTTGCCGTGGCGGTATTCGGGGGCGTCCTCGCGGACGACCAGCCCTTCGATTTCCACTTCTTCGTCGCCGAAGGACTCGGTCTCGCCGACGACGAACTCGTAGTCGCCGGGGACGTTGACGGTGATGCTTCGGGTGTCCTCGCGCTTGCCGTCCTTCGGGTGGACGGTCACGTTGACGGCGACGTTGTCGACCACGCGGGTCCAGACCGTCTTCACGTCCTTGACCTGCGCTTCCTCGGTGCGCTCTTCGGGGCCGACTTCGATGCCCGTGATGCGCACGAGTTGAATCGCCTCGGGCGTGTCGACGATGAACTCCTCGCCTTTCGCAATCTCGGCCTCGGCGGGCGCGGAGACCTTCGTCGAGACGGACGACCCGTCCTGCGAGACGACGACGTTCATGTCGATTTCGTTCGGGACTTCGATTTTCTCTTTGTGGACGTGACCGCACTCGGTACAGCGGACGGTCGAGTGACCGCCGGGCTTCAGCACCTCGTGGACGGTGGGTTCGTCGGGCGAGCACGTCGGACAGGAGAGAGGGACGCGCTCACCGGCGTCGGGTAGGCTCATAGAGGGTGTTACCCCATCAGGCCGTAAAAAGCCGCCTTTCTCCTCGTGCGCGTGGGAGTCGATGGCGAGGAGTGGGTGGTGGTGCTGGTGAGGAGTGGGTGGTGATGCTGGTGAGGAGTGGGCGGGCGCTGATGCTTGAGGTGGGAACCAGATGGTCGCGGCCGGTTCGTTTTTCATATTGGATATTCGACTATTTTGCCATGCCCTCCCCATCTCGTCGGCAGTTCCTCGCCACCCTCGGTGCTGCCGGTCTCGCGTCAACTGCCGGGTGTGTGACCTACGACCGACCATCTCACGAGGGGCGTTGGCCCCCCGAGACGAACAGGTACGTCACCGACGTTTCGGGCCCCGGCTCGGATGCCTACATTGCGTGGTCTCGGGAGATGCGGGACGCGTTCCCACCGACGATGCCGGTCGTCGCCGACGGCACAGTCTACCATCTCGATTCTCGCGAGGCGCGACGTGAGCAGTCCGGTGGGACGTGGCTCGGGGCGTTCGACGCCAAAACCGGCGAGACGCAGTGGGAGACGCGCCTCTGGGAGACAGACGAGTTCTACTATCTCTACCACCAGGGCCCGCCGGTCTTCGATGGCGACCGACTGTTCGCCCAGACACACGACGGCGTCAAGGCTGTCTCGACCGACGGTGAACTCCTGTGGACGTTCCAGAATCTCGGGCCACACCAACCGCTGCCCGACCACGCATCACCAGTCGTCACTGACGACCTCGTCGTTGCCGGTTCGTACGGGACAGAGGATAGTAACCAACCCGAGATGATGTACGGAATCGACCGTCATACCGGCGAACACGTCTGGAAACGGTCGTTAGAGAAATTCGATGGGGCTCTCTGGCGACTCACACTCGATGGCGACACGTGCTACGCACCGCTCTCCAGCGATGGTCGTGTCCTCGCGCTCGACGCGACGACTGGTGAGCCGATAGAAACGTACGACGCTGGTCCTATTGGGGCGGTCACCGTCTCTGACAACCAATTACTCGTCCTTTCCGAACACGGAGCGGAGGAACGGTTGTACTCGTTCGATATCGACACTGGAACCCAACAGTGGAGTGTCGACCTCAACGCCGGGGTGCTCGAAGGGACCATTGTCACGGACGGAACACGGGTCTATCACAACGAATTCCAGTATCTCGTTGCACGCCGACTCGACACCGGCGAGGAGGTTTGGCGGGTCGGTGGCACAGACGACCGCTATATTCATCAGTCGACACCCGTCATCGCCGCCGACAAACTATACGTCAGCGCGTATCGTTCGCTCGGCGAAAACGAAGGCGATGGGGCATTTTTCCTCGTTCTCGACCCCGAGTCGGGAACTGAACTCGGACGGGTGATTCCGTGGAACGATGGCGCCCCCGACACGTCAACCCCAGCAGTCGCCGAGGGCGCGCTTTACCTCTCGCACAGCTATGGCGAACTCGTCTGCTTCGAAGACTGTGCGGCGGGCGTCTTCGACCACTGTCTAATCGGGTAATCGAGATGGCCGACGCCCGCACGTGCTGTCCAGCTATTCGACGTTCGACCCTTTTCCGCCTGCGCGACCAATACTCTAGGTTGTGTCCGGCCCCACCCGCCGCCAGTTCCTCGCAGCCCTCGGCGCGTCCGCACTCTCGGCGACCGCCGGGTGCGTCTCCAGCGACGGAGCCACCTACGAGGGCACGTGGTCGCGCCCCGGATTCGACGACGCCCGAACCGGGTTCTCACCGGCGACTGGGCCCACTGGCCCCCTCACCGCCGCGTGGCGTGCGGACGTATTCGACGGGTATCCGACGACCTCACCGGTCGTCGCCGACGGGGTAGTTTACTACCTCCACACGCGCGGCGGGAGGGGAAATCCTCACGAGTCGGTCGTCTCCGCGTTCGGCGCCGCAACTGGTGCAGAGCGCTGGCGGACCATCGTTTCCGTGGCCGACGACGACGAACTCGCGTATCACCACGACTCGCTGGTCGTCGCCGACCGCATCTATCTCCGGACGCTCGAAGCCCTCTACGCGCTCTCGCTCGACGGCGACCGCCTGTGGCGACACCCCATTCCGACGACGGCACAGCCGTACCCGATTGCGGCTCCGCCGGTCGTCTCCGACGGTGTCGCCGTCACAGCCACCTACGGAGAGCGAACGCCGCCGATTGGCGTGGCCGCGGTCGATGCCGAGACTGGGACCCCACGGTGGCGCGTCGGATTCAACTCCCGGCAGATACCGTGGACGCTCGCGGCCGCCGACGGGGCGGTCTACGTCCCGTTCTTCAAGGGCGACGCGGGGGTCGTCGCGCTCGACCTCCAGACGGGTGGACGGGAGTGGTCCGTTTCGCTCCCGGTTGCAGGCCCCGTGACAGTCGCGGGCGACACGCTACTCGTCCCACTCGACGGCGACCCTGAAGCTATCGCGGCGGTCGACCGCCGAACTGGAGCGATTCGCTGGCGAGCGCCGGGCGTCCGACACACCGAGGCTGGCGTCGCCGTCGCTCACGACCGCGTCTACTACTGTGCCGACCGAATGCTACTCGCGCGCCGCCTCGACACCGGCGACCTCGTCTGGTCGTTCGGCCCTACTCCCCGTGTCTCGCTCAGTTGGACGCCGGTAGTCGCCGGAGACGTCGTCTACGCCCTCGCAGAGCATCGTGCGGAAAACAGCCGCCCGCACTATCTCTACGCGTTGGATGCGGCCTCCGGGCGGGTCCGCGGGTCCGGGCGAGTCTCCCGCTCTGCGACCGTCTCTGGGTTCGCAGTCGTCGATGGCGCGGGCTACGTCGCACTCGGGAGCGGCGAACTCCTGTGTCTCGAAGCGTGCGCCGTCTCGGCCCTTGGGCGGTGCGTGAGGAACGGGTGAAACAGGAGTCAGCGTGGCTTGTCAGGGGGCGCGAGGTGTTAGTGTGACTTTCAGGGCTGCGGCAGGTCGACTTCTTCGCCGTCGGCGTAGACTGTCGGGTTGCGGACGATACCGTCGAGGTGGAGCGGCGCGTCGGTGTCGCCGCCGATTCCCGCGTCGTCGCCGATAGCGATGTGGATGGTTCCGGCGGCCTTCTCGTCGAGGAGGACCGAGCCGACGAGGTTGGTGACGCCGACGTTGGTGCCGATGCCGATTTCAGCGAGGTTGTACGCGTCCTGTCCGACTTCTTCGGCGGCCTCCTCGACCTGCTCGCGGATGTCGTCGTCCGAGATGTGGGTGACGAAGCCGTCTTCGACCTCGAAGCGGAGTTCCTGCCCTTCGTCGAGGAGGCCGTGGGGCATCATCGTCCCGTCCACGACGAAGGTTCCGGTCGCGGATTCGGGACTGAGGAAAATCTCGCCCGCGGGGAGGTTCGAGAACGACCCGGCGTCGGCGATAGAGCCGGTGTCGGCGAGCCATTCGCGGTCGCCGCGGACGAAGGTGATGTCCGTGCCCTTCTCGGTCGTGACTCGTACCTCGTCGGCGTCGCCGACGGCGTCGAGCATCGCTTTACTGTGGTCGTAAATCGCGTCGTAGTCGGCGTCGAGGCCCGTGACGAACACCTCTTCGGTGATGCCGGGGAGGGTCGCGCCGCGAGCGCCGGCGTCACAGGCGTCACCGCGGGCGCGGGTGTGACTGAGGCTCTTCGACGTCGGTGCGAGGAAGGCGTCGGCGTCGGCCATCGCCGCGGCGACCGGTGCGGGTGGTTCCTCACCGTGCTGGTTACCCGGCGGGTAGCGGATGATGGAGGCGTCGTCGGTCACTTCGCTTGCGACTTCGTAGAGGGCTTCGCCGATGCGCTGGCGCGTGTCGTCGGTGACGACGACGAGTGATTCGTCAGCCTGCAGGTCGAGACACTGGTGGACCGCCGTCTCGCTGGCGGCGCGGAGGTCGGAGTCGTCGATTGCCATGGTCGAACGTGTGATAGCGGTCCGGTTAGGCGTTCCCATCCGCGAGTCAACTGTGGGTTCGTTTCTGCCCGCCGCCTCGCAGTCGGCGAATTTTGCCTGTCAACCACCCCGAAATTCACAGAAAAGTCAAGGCGGATGCCCCGAGGCTTGACCTCGGGGAGGAAGCCGACAACTCGGTACACAAACCACGCTACGATGGTAGCCTGACTCCCAACTAGTAAATAACCACAGCTCAATATGTGAAACACAGTGGAATACCGTCGTACCGCCGTCATCAAACTCGACACACCCGATGGATCCGACCCGCTCCTCCGCGAGACTGTCGATCAGTTCAAACACTGCGCCAACACCGCTTCGGAGTGGTGCTGGCACGGCGACGACGGATACCACGTTACATCCAAAGCCAAAGCCGAACGCGATCTGTACGACCAACTCCGCGACGAAACCAACCTCACCGCCAACCTCGTTCAGAAAGGCATCAGGCGGGCCGTCGAAGCCGTCAAGAGCGGAGTTGAACGTCTCAAACGTGGAGAGAACACGTCACGACCCTACTTCTCAGCGGACAGCGCGGTGTACGACAAACGAAGTGCAACGTTCCACCGCGACCACGTATCCCTCTCCACCGTAGACGGACGTATTGAGTGCGACTACATCCTCCCCAACGACTCGGAGACCCCGCCGACAAAGTACGTCTCCGACGAGGACTTCGAGTTCAGGATGGCGAACTTACAGTACCGAGACGGCGACTGGTACTTGCACGCTTCCATGCGGAAGGTCGAAGCAGATGAGTCCGAATCCGAGTCCAAGCACAGAACAGTCCTTGGTGTGGATTTGGGCGTCAACAACATCGCCGTCGCTTCAACTGGGCGATTCTGGTCGGCAGACGAGTTCAACCACTGGCGAAACGAGTACGAGAAACGCCGTGGGTCGCTTCAACAGTGTGGCTCGCGTCACGCTCACGAGAACATCGAATCAGTGGGTCGCAAAGAGACTGGACGTTTCGAGATCTACTTGCACACGGTGGCGAACGAACTCATCACGGAGGCTGTCGAACACGACTGCTCACACATCGTGTTCGAGGACTTGACGCATATTCGGGAGAACATTCCGGAGGCGACGTGGCAACACGTCTGGGCGTTCAGACGCCTCTACGAGTACATCGAATACAAAGTAGAGGAGTACGACGTGGAAGTCGTACAGGTTGACCCACGGAACACGTCGAAGCGGTGCTCGACGTGCGGGTTTACCCACCCGGAGAATCGGTCTGGTGAAGCGTTCTGTTGTCAGAAGTGCGGATACGAGAACCACGCTGACTACAACGCTTCAAAGAACATCGGTTTGCAGTATCTCCGTCGTCGGCAAAACGCAAACGACGGAGGCGCACCCGTAGATGTGCGCTTGAATCGCGGGACGCTGAACGTGAACGGCGAATATTCGCCTACCGTTGTTAACGGTTAGAACGGGAGCCCACGCGAAAGCCTCGGGGCTTGACCCCGAGGTAATTTACCCCGGGAGTTGTCCAACGACTCACTCACATCGGAGTTAATTTCTACCCACTAACCATCGAAATAACTATGGTCGGCTGCGGCCGTGTTTCAGCCATGATACGAGTGGGTGTCAACGGCTACGGTACAATCGGAAAGCGCGTCGCCGACGCGGTCGAGGCGCAGCCCGACATGGAAATAATCGGCGTGGCCAAGACCCAGCCCAACTTCGAAGCGCACACCGCAGTCAAGCGCGGCTATCCGATGTACGCCGCCATCCCCGAACGTGCTCCGTTGTTCGCCGAAGCCGGCATCGAGGTCGCCGGTGAAGTCGACGAACTCGTCGCGGAAGCGGACATCATCGTCGACTGCACGCCCTCCGGCATCGGGGAGCAGAACCGAGAACTGTACGAGACCCACCACACGCCCGCTATCTTCCAGGGCGGCGAGAGCGCGGACGTCGCGGACGTGAGCTTCAACGCTCGTTCGAACTTCGACGCCGCACGCGACGCCGACTACGTCCGCGTCGTCTCCTGTAACACGACCGGACTCTCTCGCGTCATCGCCCCGCTCGAAGAGGAGTACGGCGTCGAGAAGGTACGCGCGACACTGGTTCGCCGCGGCGGCGACCCGGGACAGAACTCTCGCGGACCAATCAACGACATCCTCCCGAACCCGATTAAAGTTCCCTCGCACCACGGTCCCGACGTCAAGACCATTTTCCCCGACCTCGAAATCGACACGCTCGGACTGAAAGTTCCGGCGACGCTGATGCACGTGCACGCGCTGAACGTCACACTCGGCGACGACGTGACGGGCGCACACGTCCGCCAACTGCTCGAAGACGAAGACCGCATCTACGTCATTCCGGAAGGCCTCGGCATCGACGGCGCAGGGAAGCTCAAGGACCTCGCACTCGACGCCGGCCGTCCGCGCGGTGACCTCTGGGAGAACTGCGTGTGGGGCGAATCCATCGGCGTGAACGGCCGCGACCTCTATCTGTTCCAGGCCATCCACCAGGAATCCGACGTGATTCCGGAGAACGTCGACGCCATCCGCGCGATGTTCGACCTCGAAGACAAAGAGACCAGTATGCAGCGCACCGACCGCCAACTCGGCGTCGGTATCTCCGGCGACCCTTCTGGGTTCTCTGAGCAGGCGCGCGCGGAGTTCGCCGACGACGACTAATCGGCGAATCGTCTGTTCAGCCTCTTTTCGGTCGTTTATTGCTCACAGCGCTTCGAACGATACGTCCCCCGTCCCGAGGTCGACGACCGCGACGTGGAAGTCGTCGTCAGCACCTGCAATCGGAAGCCCGCCGGGGTTGAGGTGCGTCGTCTCTCCGTCGTGTTCGACCACCCGCTCGTGGGTGTGCCCGCGGAGGACGTAGTCGTAGGACCCCGCTTCGACGAGTGCGTCCACCAGCCCCGCTTCGGTGCCGTGGTAGACGGCTATCTCCTCACCAGCGAGCGTCAGATGCGCGAAATCGTCGTGATAAGTGCCAAACGACTCCACAATTTCGCGGAGTTTCCACTCACCGTCGTTGTTCCCGCGAACCGCGTGGAAGTCGAAGTCCGCGTCGAACGCGGTCGCAGAGAACGGTGCGACGATGTCGCCGCAATGGACGACCACGTCCACGGCTTCTGCTTCGAAGTACGCTACCGCCGCCTCGACGGAGTCGAGGTTGTCGTGCGTGTCGGAGACGACGCCGAGTTTCATACCAGTTGGTTTGGTGGCATCGGATATCAACGTTCGCCGACACTTATGTGCCGAGCGCCCGCCGTTGTCGGTATGTCCCACTTCGCCATCCACTCGGAGGTCGGATTATGAGCGGTGACCCGAATCGCCACCGCGACGATGACCACGATAACCGCGACGACGAGCCACCAAATGAGACTGAATCGGGTGTTCTCGTCCTCGCAACTGGCGACCGCGGTGCCGTCTTCGTCGGTGCTGTGCTCATCGGAATTTCGTCACACAGCGCACTCCATACGCTTGCGGTCCGTGCGGCTGGTTCCTTCTCAGATGGTGGATCTCTCGGCGCACTGCTCACGCTCCTCGTCTTCGCAACTGGCGTGGTCTCCCTCGTCGAAGGGGCCGCCAGTCTCGTCACGAAAAAGAACGCAGACTCCTAAGCTCGACCGTCAGTCCTGCGTCAGCACTTCGACGCCAGCCAGCGGCGCACCCGTCAGTGCACGGATGTAGGCACCGCCAGCGATGGAGACGTGGCCGAAGTCCTCCTCGTCCATGCCGTACATCTCGATAGCGCGGGAGGTGTCGCCGCCGCCGACGACCGAGAAGCAGTCGGTCTCGGAGATGGCCCGAAGGACGCCGACGGTCCCGGCAGAGAAGCGTTCGTCTTCGAACAGGCCGAGTGCGCCTTTCACGAAGACGGCCTCGGAGTCGCGGATGACGGGGTCGTACGTCTCGACCGTCTCGGTTCCCACGTCGAGGTAGGCGCGGTCTTTCTCGTCGATGTCGGAAACGGCGATTTCGGCGCGCTCGTCGTCGTCTTCATACGCGAGGTCGGCTGCGAGAGTAATCTGGTCGCCGCGCTCGTCGAGGAGCGATTCGATGGTCTCGCGGTTGGCCTCCCACTGGTCGTCGAAGAAGTCCATGCCGTCGAGGTCGAAGCCGACATCGTGGCCCGCGGCGCGGAGGAACAGTTCGCCCGCGATGCCGCCGAGGAGGAAGCGGTCGACTTTGTCGCCGAGGTTGTTCATCACGTCGATGACGTCGGTCGCTTTCGTCCCGCCGACGACCATCGTGACCTGCCCGTCGAACTCGCGTGTCGCGATTGCGGAGTTCGCTTCGTACTCGGTCTGCATTACGCGACCCGCGTAGGCTGGCAGTTCGAGCGCGAAGCCAACGAGAGAGGCGTGAGACCGGTGGGCGGCGGAGTAGGCGTCGTTGATGTAGGCGTCGAACAGGGGTGCGAGCGTCTGGACGAACTCGGTGTCGGCTTTGACTTCGGGTGCTTCCTCGGGGAGTTCCTCGTCGCACATCCGGGTATTTTCGAGGAGGAGAATCTCGCCCGCGGACAGCGACTCGATGGCGTCGATGGCCTCGTCACCGAAGGTGTCGGCGACGAACTGCACGTCGTGGCCGACGTGCTCGGCGAGGATGGCGGCGTGCTGTTCGAGCGAGACGAAATCGTCGCCGCCGGGGCGACCCTGGTGGGCCATGAGCACGACGCGATGGCCGCCCTCGGCGAGTTCGCGGACCGTCTCGGCGTGGCGGTCGAAGCGACGGTTGTCCTGTACCTCGCCGTCTTCGACGGGGGAGTTGAGGTCGAGTCGGACGAGGACGCGCTGTTCTGAGTCGAGGTCGTCGAGGGTGTTGAACATCAGGTGAGAGAACGAAGAGGTGTTACTTAGTGGTGGTCGGGTTGGACCGAAGGCGTGGACTGTGCGGTCGGTGTGATGGTCGACTCTGAAACGGGTGTCGCGGCCGAGTCGGCGGCCGGTTCGCGGACGTGGTTACTGGTGGGTGATGAAGTGTGCGACGTCGAGCATCCGGTTGGAGAAACCGTACTCGTTGTCGTACCACGTCAGAATCTTGTAGAGACCGCCGTCGTTGACCTGGTTCGTCGTGTTGAGGTCGACGGTGCTGGAGAACGGCAGGCCGAGGATGTCACGCGAGGTGACTTCGTCGTCCGTGTAGCCGAGGACGCCAGCGAGCGGGCCGGAGTCGGCGGCGTCGCGGAAGGCGTCGTTGATCTCCTCGACCGAGGGCTTGTCTTCGAGGCGGACGACGAGTTCCGTGAGCGACCCGTTCGGAACGGGGACGCGAATCGCCATCCCGTCGAGCTTGCCGTCGAGCTGGGGCAGAATTTCGGTCGCCGCCTGTGCGGCACCGGTCGTCGTGGGGACGATGTTCTCGGCGGCGGCGCGTCCGCGACGCTGCTTTGCGTGCGGGCTGTCGATGAGGTTCTGGCTGCCCGTGTAGGCGTGAACGGTCGTCAGGAGACCGTTCTCGATGCCGAACTCCTCGTCGAGCACCTTCGCGACCGGCGTGACGGAGTTGGTCGTACAGGAGGCGTTCGAGACGACGTCTTCGCCCGCGTACTCGTCGTGGTTGACACCGTAGACGAGCTGTTTGACCGGCTCGTCGCCCTTCGGCGGGGCGGAGATGACGACCTTGTCAGCACCGGCTTCGAGGTGCGCAGAGGCGTCCTGCTTCGTCCGGAAGATGCCCGTACATTCGAGTGCGACGTCCACGTCGAGTTCGTCCCACGGCAGTTCTGCCGGGCTCTGGACGTTGTAGAGTCCGACGGACGTGCCGCCGATGGTCAGCGAGTCGCCGTCGCGTTCGACGCCGTCGAGACGACCCATGACGGAGTCGTACTTCGCGAGGTACGCCATGTCGTCGAAGTCCATGACGTCGTTGATAGCGACGAGGTCGACCTTCGGGTTCTCCTGTACGGCACGGAAGATGTTCCGACCGATTCGGCCGAACCCGTTGAGTGCCACCCGCACCACGTCCGACTCGTCCACGCTCTCGTCCGCGTTGAGGTAAGAAATTTCACTCATGTTCGAGTAGTTACCGGCTAGATATCCAGGTGCCAACAGTATATCTGTTTCGGAAAACGCAGAGAATCAAGCGGGAGCTGTCGTCCCCGAACAATCATAAACAAAAACCAATCAAAACCAAACAAATCACTCCGCTCGTCGGGGGACGGCGAAGTGGTCGTCAGCGGCCGTATACTTCCGCCTCGTGCCGGTTCTCCAAGATGTGACTGTCGCGGACAGAAACGTTATAACCTCCCATTCCATAGCGGCCCCATGGTCAGAGACGACCGCGACGACCCGTTCGACAACATCTTCGACGAAATCGAACGGATGATGAACGACATGACGAGAGGCGACGCCGGATTCGCCTCCGAAACCCACATCCACGTGTACGATGAGGGTGACGTGCTTCGACTCGTCGCGGACCTTCCGGGCGTCGATAAAGACGCAATCGACCTCAAGTGCGACGGTGAAACGTTGACAATCAGCGCCGCCGGAGACCGCCGCGAGTACGACGAACGTGTCCGCCTCCCCGCACACGTCGACGAACACTCCGCGAGCGCCACCTTCAACAACGGCGTCCTGCAGGTCACGTTCGACCGCTCTGAGGACTCCGCCGAAATCGACGTCGAGTAACGCGCTCGCCGCCGGAGACGGCCGACTTACGACTTCTTTGCGACCCGTTCGACCAGCGCCGCCAGTCTGTCGAAAAAGCCCGCTTCGTACTTCGCGTCGTCGTCGATAGTGGGCCGTGCGTTCGTCTCCGAGACGACGACTCGCCCGTCAGATTCGAGGAGATCTACGCCGAGATAGCGAATCCCGAGTTCGTCGGCGACCGACTCGGCGAGTCGGCGGTGTCGGTCCGGAACGTCGACGCCGACAGCGTCGGCTCCGCGGTGGACGTTGTGTTTCCATCGCCCCTCGTCGCGTGCCTCGGCAGGCAATTTGCGCTCGACTGCTCCGACCACCCGACCGTCGAGTACCATCACGCGATAGTCGCGGGCGTCGGGCAGCCACTCCTGGACGAGATACGACTTGTCGCCGGTGGCTCGATAGTCGTGGACGAGGTTTAGGTGGTCGACGAGACCGAGCAGTGAGTCGGGGTCGTGGGCTTTCGCGATGCCGACGCCGCGCGTCGTCGAGTTCGGTTTGACGACGACCGGGTAGTCGATATCGGCGTCGGAAACGGCCCGGAGGAGGTCCTCAGCGTCGGTCGGATTCGAGACGTACACGCTCTCCGGGACCGGCAGCCCGGCACGAGAGAGTCGTGCGATAACGCCCGCCTTGTTCCGCGACATCAACACGTCCTCGCGGGTGTTCACCCACGGGATGTCGTGCCGGGCGGCGACGACGCCGCCTTCCATCGCGCGCGTGGGAAAGACGAATCCGACGTCGAACTCGTCGCTCGGGGAGCGACCGAGGTCGAGCGCGAACTGCTTGGCGCGCAGGTGACCCACCTCGATACCGCGCGCCGCGAGTGGCTCGCGCATCCGCTCGAACGTCTCGCTGCTGGTCGTGACGGCCAGCCGAAGCATACGCTACGAGGGGCAGCGCCAGGTCAAAAAGTGGCTGGTTCGTGGCGAACTTACGCGACGAGCAGTTCTTCGCCGCGCTCGACGACGATGCGGCACGGCGGCGACATCTTGTTGTACGCACGGCGGAAGGCGTCCTTCGCGGTCTTGGCGTCTTCGACGTCGCAGTAGATGGTGAAGACCTTCTCGCCCTTGGGGATGCGAGCGGCGGTCCCGACGACCTTACCGAACGACTGGCGCATCCCGTCGGAAACACGGTCTGCACCGGCACCGGTCGCCTGCTTGTTCTCGCGGATGACGTGGTGCGGGAACTTGCGCAGGACCATCTTGTACTGCTTCTCGCCGGCGTTCTTGAGCATCGTGCGGTTCGCCGACAGACGCGCGGATTCGAGCGAACCGTGGCGAATCTGGACGTCCTCGTCGACGATCAGACTGATCTCGACGGGGTAGTCCTCGGGGTCCGCCTGCAGGTCGCCCATGTTGTGCTGTGCGATTTTGGAACCGGGAATGCCCGTGATGTACTCGCGTCGCGTGTACGCCGGGTTCTTGATCTCCCGGTACATAGAGGCGGGTTTGTCTGACATAGTTACTTGTGAGGTGTGAGGGTCACACGGGCTAAAAACGCTTCGAAGCGTCGTTCGGCCGCCTCGTCGTGTGATTTCCTCACACGCGCATCCCCGCCGAACCGAATCGGCGTGTTCCTGACACAGCTCGTGGCTCGTGATACCGATGGACAGTCTTATCAGATTTCCACACTTCGCTTCGGACGATGTTGCTCGTCTGCGACACCATGCCGTCGGACGGTCCGACGTACTTCACGGATGCCCTCGTCACCATGGCGCTCGACGGGCGCGAGGGCGTCGTCCACTCGATACCCGATGCGGGCCTCCCGGCACTTTCGGGTGTCGACGCAGCTATCGTCAGCGGGAGCACCGCAGGTGTCTACGAGACCGACGACCGGCCGTGGATCGACGGTGCCAGAAAGCTCGTCCGCGACCTCGCTGCCCGAGAGATTCCCACGCTCGGCATCTGTTTCGGCCACCAACTCGTCAACGACGCCTTCGGTGGCAGCGTCGAAGCGGGCGACCAACAACGCGGACTGGTCGACGTCGAATTCGACGACGACCCGCTTTTCGACGGCCTCTCCGAACGAACCCCACTCGTCCACGGCGACTACGTTGTCGAACCGGGTGACGGCATGGAGACCATCGGCTCGGCAGACTACTACGACCACCTCGCGACCCGACACGAGTCGCTCCCGGTCTGGACCGTTCAGTACCATCCCGAGTTTACGGCGTCACTTCTCGACCGCATCGCAGACGACTTCGGCTGGCCGGACACGGACGGCGAACGGGACTTCTCGGACGTGAACGCGGCACAGACTATCGATAACTTCGCGCGCGTAGCCGGTCTCGACTGATTCTTCGCCCTCTCTGACTACGCTTCGTCGTCTTTCGACCCACCCTCGTCATCGTCTTTCGACTCACTCTCGTCGTCAGCCTCGGGCGGTCGCTCGCCCGTTTCCGGGTCGAGCGCGACGAACTCTAGCTCCTCTCGTTCGAGTAAGTCCGCGGCTCGGTCGGTGACCGACGGTGCGACCAGAATGCCGCGAATCGTCTCGCCGTCGCCGAACTCGCGGTGGAACGCGTCTACGTATCGGCGGAGTTGGCTCGCCGCGGCGGGACCGACCCGCCTACGCTTCAACTCCACGACGACGGGGTTTCCGTCGGCGTCCTCGCCGAAGATGTCGACCGGGCCAGCGTCGCTCTGACGCTCGGTTTCGAGCGGTTCGAACCCGGATTCGAGGATGTCGGGGTCCGAGAGGATGTGCTGTCTGAGGTCCTCTTCGCTGCCGAACAGTTCGAGGTCGCTTCGGTCGTCGACGGCGTAGGTCGCACACTGGTCGACGCGCTCGAAGAACACGTCGAGTCGTTCGTCCGGATTCGAGCGCGTGCTTCGAACGCGGAGGCGACCGTCGCGGACGCTGGCGGTGTGTTCGCACCCCGGCGGTTGCCAGTTGACGGGCGTTCGCTTCTCGTCGGTGTGGACGAGGATGGAGCCGTCCGGCTTCAGAATCACCAGTCGGTCGCCGGGGCCGAGTTCGCTCGTCGCGCGACCGTCGTAATCCACCGTACAGCGACCGAACACCGTAATCATGTCTTCGCGCTCGAAGGCGGCTTCGAGATGGACGAGCGCGTCGCGATGGGTCGGTCGGTGAAGTGTGTTCACCGTCATCCGGATGTCGTCGTGCGGTTCGTCGTCACGGGGGATAAACACCGCGTCGTCGCCCGAGCCGTGGGACTCGATGCTACGCTTATGTCGCTTCCATGCGTATATGTGGCATGGCCCCCGAATATCCGGAGAGCAATCGAGTCGAGATGACCGACTCGGAAATCGACCGCATGCTCCGCGACCACGGCGTCGGCGTACTCTCGCTCGCCGACGAGGGTGTCGCGTACGGGATTCCCATCTCGTTCGGGTACGATGAAGAGCGAGGCAAGCTCTACTTCGTCTTCCTCCGCCCGGGAGCGTCCTCGAAGAAGTCCGACTTCGCCGAGCAGACCGCACGCGCGAGCTTCTCTGTCTGGGAAGCCCCGTCGCGGTTCGAGTGGCGGAGCGTCGTCGCCGAGGGTGAACTCCACCACATCGAGGACGACGACTGGGAGCGCGTCAACGATATCCTCGAAGACAACGCCTGGTTCCCGAGCCTGTTCTCTGAGACCTCCCCCATGCAGGATATGCTCGGGTGGGAACTCCGTATCGACCACTGCTCCGGCCTCCAACGTCGACAGGCGTAAAGCGCCCGTCTGCGCGGAGCGAACGCACTGCCGCAGTTGTTCTTTTATTTCGCCCCTCGTCGTATCGTGTGTGAATCGCTCGCAGTGGTACGCGCTGACTGTCGTCGCCATCGGGGAGCTATTTGTCATGTCGCTGTGGTTCAGCGCCAGTGCAGTGGCTCCGCAACTAGCAGTCGAGTGGGGACTGACCCTCAGTCAAGCCGCGTGGTTGACGACGGTCGTCCAACTCGGATTCGTCGTCGGCGCGCTCGCCTCCGCGGCGCTCACCCTCTCTGACGTCGTCCCACCGCGATATCTCCTCGCGGGGTCTTCGCTGGTCGGTGCTGCCGCGACAGTCGTGCTCGGAACCGTCGTCGAATCGCCAGCGGTGGCGTTGTCGCTGCGGTTTCTCACGGGTGTCGCACTCGCCGGTGTCTATCCACCCGGAATGAAGCTCGTCGCGGGGTGGTTCCGCGAGGGGAGAGGACTCGCAATCGGGACGCTCATCGGCGCGCTCACTGTCGGGTCCGCCCTGCCGCACTTACTCCGTGCCGTCGGCGGTATCGACCGCCCTCGACTCGTCCTCCTCGGGGCGGCGACTCTCGCAACTGTCGGCGGGCTTCTCGTCCTTCGCGTTCGCCCCGGTCCGTATCAGTCCCCTGCGGCCCCGTTCGACCCGGCGGCGGTGCGGCGCATCCTCCGCGACCCACCGACACTCCTCGCCAACACGGGCTACTTCGGACACATGTGGGAACTCTACGCCGTCTGGACGTGGCTCCCGGTGTTTCTCACGCTCGCGTTCGACGCCTCTTCCCACCCACAGGCGACTCCCGAGGCCGCCGCTCTCACCGCGTTCGGCGCGATTGCCATCGGTGGCGTCGGCGCACTCGTCGCGGGCCGCGCCGCCGACATCTGGGGTCGGACTACCGTCACGGCCGTGAGCATGGTCGGAAGCGGTCTCGCCAGTCTCCTCGCGGGGCTCGTCTTCGGTGCGTCGCCGCTCGTCGTCGTCCCCTTCGTCCTCGGGTGGGGATTCGCCATCGTCGCCGACTCGGCGCAGTTCTCTGCGGCCGTCTCGGAACTTGCGGACCCGAGCTACCTCGGAACCGCGCTCACGCTCCAGACGGCGTTTGGATTCCTCCTGACCGTCGTCTCGATTCAACTCACGCCCGTCGTCGCCGACCTCGTCGGCTGGCAATGGGCGTTCGCGCCGCTCGCGGTCGGCCCTGCCATCGGCACGTTCGCGATGTTGCGTCTTCGGGGGCACCCCGACGCAGCGAAGTTGGCCGGTGGACGCGGGTGACCCTCCCGAGCGTCGAGCATGCACACTGAACGAACGACGGAGAAGACGACGCTGCGCTCGCGGTTCGAAAAGACATTCGCGGGCATCCCCGAGGAGACCCCTAACTGAACGCGACGTTCCGCCCTCTTTTCGAACCCCTACTTAAACCACCCCGGATAGCGCGGGACTGGATACCTCCGGCATACGGCCGTCAATAGAAGTATGAACTCGTCGTCTCTGTCCATCGGTGGTGTCGCGGCTCACAACTCCCACAACGCTGACCCTGGCGTCGTCCTCTCCGCCCTCAGCGACGACGATAGCCGGCGTATCCTCGCCGCCTGTGACGAACAGGCGATGACTGCCCAAGAGTGCGCAGACGCCTGTGACGTGCCGCTTTCGACGGTGTACAGGAAGCTTGGCACGCTCTCCGAGGCGTCTCTCCTCGAAGAGAGTCGCCGGATTCAGGCGGCGAACCACCACCCGCGCGAGTACTCGACGAGCTTCGACACGCTGTCGCTGTCGCTCGCGGCCGGCAGCGACGTCGCCGTCGAGTTCCGAAACGTTGCGACTGACGGTGGGTCGACCACCGAGGAGCGCTGAGTGAGATGTCTGGCTCCGAACTCGGTGCGGCCGGCTTCGAACTGATGCGGGACATCTCGGTTACTGTCCGCGAAACGGGGTTCGAAGATGCACACGCGTCACCAGAGGTCGATTAATCATGACTGACTCACAACAAGAATACGAATTCACCTGTCCGGAGTGTGGACAACAGTTCGAAGTAAACGGTGGCATGCGAGACGCGCTCTTGGAACGGGGCTGTCCAGTTTGTACGTCGACAGTCCCGAACGACGCGTTCTCGGCAGCGATGACGTAGTAGTGTCGGAGCGAGTTTCATTCTTCGCGGAGTTCTCACCGCCGGAGAAACAGCAGACTACATATACTACGACTTACCGTACTACAAACTACCATGACCGACAGCGCGGACTACACCTTCGAGTGCCCGGAGTGTGGCGAGTCCATGATGGTCAACGCCTCCATGCGGGACGCGCTCATCGACAACGGGTGTGTCATCTGTGGGTCGACCGTCTCACAGCAATCGTTTTCGACCGCGTGAGCAGTCGGCGCGCTTCTCCTCACTACTTCGGGCGGGTCTGCGGTTTGCTCGACCGGGCTCGTCGCCCGTGACACAAAGATAACAGTGATTACTTGTCACCCCAGTTTGAGGGGTATAACAGATGTCCTTGGACCAGCAGACTGAACTCTCGTCTGACGCTATCGACGAGCTTTTGGCCCGGCACGAGACCGGTGTGCTGACGCTCGCCAGGAGTGACGAGCCGTACGCGATTCCTATCTCCTACGGGTACGACCCCGAATCGAAGCGATTCTACCTCCGCCTCGTCTCGACGCCCGAAAGCGAGAAACGGCAGTTCCTGACTTCGTCGCCGCAGGCGCGCCTCGTCATCTACGAGGAAGCGGGCCGAACCTACCGGAGCGTCATCGCCGAAGGGACGCTCAATCAGGTCGACCCCGACGAGATGACTGTCGAACACATCGTCCAGTACGGGGATGCAAAACGACCACTGTTCGAAATCTGGGGCGAGACGAAGCGTAACCTCGATATCCAGCTCTTCGAACTCGACGCCGAGACGCTGAGCGGCCGTGAGGTCGTCGTCGACGAAGACGAAGAATGAGACCCCTGGGTGGGACGACCCACTCGGACGGCTCTCCACTCGATACACTCGTCTCCCCACCCGATACATTCGCCTCTCGCGTCCCGACGTAACCACCCGCCGGGACCCGCAAACTCAAGTACGTCGACTGCCGACTCGGGCGTAGTGCGATGCCTGCTGGGATACGTGCGACAGTCGAGTTCAACTCGCCATCTATCTGCCCGATTACGGCGGTTGCGTACGCGACCGACTCGACCGTCCACTCGGTTTCGACGAGTGTCGCACCCACGCCCGACACCGTCAGCATCTCGGAATTCGTCGTCGACTCCGAGGACGTTCCCGACGACATCCCCGTCGAATCTGTCTTCTCCTACGGTGACACGCACGTCTACCGAATCGAACACGACGGGAGTGCCAACTGCCCGTGTGAGTGTCTCGGCGAGTTCGGCTGTCCAATCGACCGCTATTTCACCGCCCGCGGGTCGCTCACGCTCGTCTTTCACGCGAGCGACTACGACCAACTACAGGCGGTCATCGGTGAACTCCGCGACCGGTACCCCGACGTAGATATCAAGCGACTCGTCCGCTCTCCGACAGGGGAGGCTGCCGAGGACAACGTCTTCGTCAACCGCGGGAAACTCACCGACCGCCAGTTAGAGGTTCTCCAGACTGCCTACGAGATGGGCTACTTCGAGCGCCCGCGACGGGCCAACGCCACCGAGATTGCCGAGACCCTCGACATCAACCAATCGACGTTCGCCGAACACCTCGTCGCCGCCCAGTCGAAACTACTCGAAGATATTCTCGAAGAAGGGTCCTGACTACACCACACCATATCATGGCATAACAGGCCATGACGTACCATACCACTCCACTCTACTCCACTCCACTCTGTCGTCAGTCGCCGCCTCCACGCGGGGTATATAAACCACCCCTGCTATCGGGGATGACCGTTCGTTCCGGTTTAGCGAGTTCATTGGAGTATGAGTCAGGCAACGCTTCCGCCGTCTGTTCGTTCGCACACTAGTGGGTCTCCCTCCGAAGTCGTGGTCGACGACCAGGAGACCATCGACGTCCTCTTCGAGACGCTCGACGACCCTGACTCCCGACGTATTCTCGATGCGACTGAGGGGAACCCAATGTCCGCGAGCGAACTCGCCGAGGCATGTGACTTGCCGCTCTCGACGACCTACCGGAAGCTCGACCGACTCACCGATTCCGACCTCGTATCGAAGGAACTCCGTATCTGCCGGTCTGGGAAGCACACTGCCGAGTACGAACGCGCTATCGACGACGTGACGGTCTCTGTCTCTCCGTCCGGATTGGAAGTGCGACTCTCGTTTGTCGACAACTGAGTTCGCCGTGGGCTGTTGATTGGGCGAAGAAAACGTCTCGACGAGGTCGTTGGAGAGTCGTTACGCGATATCGGCGGTACTAGCCGAGCGAGAGGGCGAGATTCCGGTAACCTTCCCGAACGCGCTGCCGAACATGTAGAACACGGAGACGTTGACGTAGAACTGGACGGTCGGGACGAGAATGATTCCGATACCGAACGTGAACGTCACCAGTGCGCTCGTGAGTAGCTGCGCGACGAACGCGATGCCGAACGGGATGAGCCACGCGATGAGGTAGTCGAAGCTCAGAAGCACGTCTTTCAGAAGCGAGAAGTCGAACGCTGCGCCGATGCTGTCTTCGACGGCCATGTTCGTGAGCGCAGCAGGGACGAGGTAGTACAGGACGAACAGTCCGACGAAGCTCGCCAAGAGGCCGATGACACCGACGCCGCCGAGGATGCCTGCAGCGGCGTCGTTTCCGCTCCCCGCACCACCGACGCTGAGTGTGAGACTGACACCGATGAGTGCGAAGGGGAGGATTCCATATACCAGTGTGACGACGACTCCCTTGAGGCCATCGACGAACATCTTCCCCCAATCATCGAACTCCGGAGGCTCCGGTTCGTTGCGTGCAGTCGATTCGAGGACGCGAACTAGATATCCGAACAAGAGGAACATCGGGATAACCAAGATGCTCCCGGCGACGAGCAGTGAACCGATAACAATGCGACCGAGTGTGTTGTCCCCAGAGAGGGGGTAACTCAGACCATCTTCTAACATTTGCAACTGATTGGTTTATTCACACTCATTTAAATGTTCGACTTGCTAGACTATCTTGAGTAATTTACTGTTGGGCGAGGAATAATGGCGATTTCTGTGGAAGGTCACTGCCGTTCTGTGTTGAACAGTCACTTCGCCACGAAGTCGTCACAAAGTTCCGCTATCGACTTTTTGTGTCCTTCCGTGCAATACGTGCGCTGTCGCTTACAGGACACGGCTGCCTCCCAGATTGTGAACCACGCCCGGAAATGCTCGCTTCGCTCGGTGGTCGGGTTCAGAGAAGTGCCGCCTCCCGGATTTGAACCGGAGGAAGACATGCTCACTCGCTTCGCTCGTTGCGCGTGCCTTCCAGGGTTCAGAATCCGGTCGCGAGCATTTTCACTGCTCACGTTGTTCGCAGGAAAATGCCGCCTCCCGGATTTGAACCGGGGACAGCTCGATCTTCAGTCGAGTGCTCTCCCAGTCTGAGCTAAGGCGGCGCAACTTGGAAGAAGCACAGGGACGAAAAAACGATTTCGAATTCGCCCTACGTATCGGTCGGTTCCCACCCGGTCACGTCGCTCGGAATCAGCTCACCGTTGACGTGCCAGTCCCGCGGGCGCAACGCCACGACACCGATTGTCGCGTAGAACCCAGCGACCAGTGCGACGACGACGTTGCCGGGGATACCTCCCACGCCAGCGCTCGCGACCAGACTCGTCTGGTCGGCGTACGCGGTCAGTTGGATGACCCACGCGACGAGCATCACGAGAAACAGCGGGAGGTAGACACGCCGGAGTCGGTGGGCGAGCGCCTCCTCGAACGGTATCTTCAGGTTGGGCGTCCGGTAGTCGTCACCGAGTTTCTGCCGCCAGTTGTCGTCGACGACACCACCCTCGGGGTCGAGCGCGTAGGCGAAGACGTTCTGTTGGAACATGCGCACTCGCGACCGCCAGATGTCGTACGCACGGAACCGACGCGCCTCGATACAGAGGAAGATGCTCAGCGTCACGACGCCGAGCAGGATGATGTAGTGCGGGTGGTTCTGTGCGGAAAACGACCACGTGAGGATACCGGCCATCAGCGTGATTGCCCAGTTGCTCGTCCTGTCTAACCGCTCGCGCCAGGACTTCATTCGGTGGATTTCACCGCGATACAGGTGGGCAAACGACGACCCCGGCCCCATCGACTCCTCGAAGACGCCTGCACCGATGTGTGAGTCGGGTGGCGACGGCGGTTCTGGTGACTCCCCCTCGTCAGACATTGTTGTTCTATTTATGCACAACTGCCAGCGGATATGAGCCTTCTGCCTTCGCGATGGTCCGACGCACACACTGCACAACTGTTTGGGGTACGGTCGCCAAGCGTCGCCACTCGCAGATGTTAGAAAATGTCTCAGAACTCGATACTCCTACCGCTGCGGGAATCTCGGCGAGTTACAGTCGCTCGAGGTTCTTCGCGCGCGGGCCCTTGGGGGCGTCTTCGATTTCGAATTCGACTTCTTGTCCCTCTTCGAGGTCCGGGCCGCCGATGTCTTCCATGTGGAAGAACACGTCGTCGTCCGCGTCGTCTGTCGAGATGAAGCCGTAACCGCCGGTGTCGTTGAAGAAGTCAACCTTACCTTTCGCCATTGCCTTTGTATGGGGGTCCCACGGACGGTTAATCTTTCCGCATACTCGACCGTCGGGTCGTGGCTCGGAACGACTCGCGAGCGCCGCCGCTCAGTGGTGTGAAAAACCGAAGAAAGTCCGTTCGTCTGTGAGAGTACCGCGTGGAACTGAAACCTGCTTAGAGGCGGGTGACGTTCTTCGCGCGGGGACCCTTGGGGGCCTGTTCGATGTCGAATTCGATTTCCTGTCCCTCTTCGAGGTCCGGGCCGCCAACATCTTCCATGTGGAAGAACACGTCGTCGTCCGCGTCGTCAGTAGAGATGAAACCGTAACCGCCAGTGTCGTTGAAGAAGTCAACCTTACCTTTCGCCATTGCCTTTGGATACCCGCACGACGCACTCATAAGTCTTGTGAAGCTGTGAACGAACGGAGCCAATAACCAGCTCCGAATCCAAATCTATCGAGGCATCATAATCAGAATTGGATGTGTGTTGTCTTCGACACCTACTGACGACACTCTTTGGCGGTGATTCTGGCTGTTTCTTTCCTTCCCGAACTTCCAGCCGCCGTCTCCCGAATCTGCACACTGTTTCCGTTCACGGGGACGGGGGACAGCTCGACCTTTAGTCGAGACTGATGAATGGGAATTACGCCGAAAAAGTATGTCGCCTCCCCGATTGTGAACTACGCCCGGAAGTGCTCGCTTCGCTGCGCGTTCCCGGTCTAGTTCAAATCCGGTCGGGAACAGTTTCACTGCTCACGACTCGGTCGCGTCGCTCCCTCGGTAGTTCGCAGGAAAATGCCGCCTCCCCGATTTGAACGGGGGACAGCTCGATCTTCAGTCGAGTGCTCTCCCAGTCTGAGCTAAGGCGGCTCGCATTCTTCCGAAGCCGGAGCCAGTCAAAAAGACTTTCGAATCGGCCGTCGGCGTCGGGTCAGCGATACCGTCCGTTCATCGCGGCCGAGCGCCCGCGTTCGACGCGAGTTCGGATGCCTTTCAGCATCTTCCGTTCCATGAGGAACTGTATCGGCTCGGTGACGAGGCGGTTCATCATTCGCCCGTACAGCGTCTCGGAACGCCCGCGGAATCGAATGACGAGCCTCGTCGCTCCGGGGGCGACCTCGTGCAGTGCGAAGGTCCACGTCGCGTCACTCTCGCCGGTTTCCCATCCGGGCGCGCTCAACACGAGGCTTTGCCCGGGATTGACGACCGCGACGTGGAACGAGGGGAGACCCGACCCGCGCGGGCCGAGTCGCACCTCGTCCCCAATGTCGAGTTGCTGCTGATTGGGGCGATTGCCCCCGGCGTCGTCTATCTGCAGTCCGAAGAGGTTCTCCAGTCGTTCGTAACTGTAGAATCCGCTGCGGCCCTGTCCCATCTGCACCAACCACGGCCAGACCGCCCGCGCTGGTGCGGCGATGGTAATCGCTCGCGTCGATTCCCAGTCCGCATCGTCGACGAAGTCGTCGCCCGGAAGTGTCTCTGCTGCTTCGTCGTCGGTCGTTCCCCATCGTCTGTGCCACGGCCGCAATGCGAGGAGGTAGCCCCCCGCGAGGGTTGCGCCCGCAATTCCAAGTGCCCGTGAAAGTCGTTCGATACCCATTGTGCCTCTGGTGGACCCACGTTCGGCAGAGGGTATGATAATGTTACCCCCGAGTATCGAATTCGAAACTATTCACGACCGACCAGAGAAGCCCACCGACCACTGCCCCGAGTGCATTGGCGAGCATATCTGCCACAGAGAACATCCGATTCGGTGCCATCACTTGAAAGAGTTCGACGCCCACGCCGTAGGCAGTTGCGATGGCGATGGCTGCGAGGAGGACCGTCGCTCTCTGGGCGCGCAGGGCGGCCGCGACCCCGAATCCCAACCCCGCGTAGGCACCCGCGTGCAGCCACTTGTCCATGCCGACGAGTCCGAGTGGCCCCAGTGCGGCGAGGTCGGCCCCGGTTGGCTGTATCGCCGAGGCGATGAAGATGGCTATCGCATAGGTGTAGACGGCGACGACCGAGTACGGGTGTTTGCGGGCGCGGGCTCTGATGGTCACTAGGTAGGTGTGGTTTCGGTCTCGGGTAAAATGGTTCGTGTTGGTGAGGTTGGGGGTTGTGGGGCTCGGGCGGAGTCGAACCTCGGTCGCAACCCTCCGGGTTGCTCCCTGGCTCGACTCCTTCCTCGCGAACAGATTTGTGACTCACCGTTCGGTTCGTCACAAAATCTGATGGGCTCGGGCGGAGTCGAACCACCGATCTCTTCCTTGTAAGGGAAGCGTCATAACCACTAGACCACGAGCCCTGCATCTGCAAGCAATCCGCTCGCGCTCATAACGGTTGTTGTTTCGACCAGACCCCGGAACCCTTAGACATACGGCACGCTACCACCCAACTAATGACCTCTCGGGCGCGACCCGTCCTCTTCCTCGCTGCCGTCCTCGTTGCGGCCGGAAGCGTCGTCTATCTCATGAACCCGGCCATCGTCCCCGGGTCGACCTCCGACTACGAGCGAACCACGCTCACCATCGTCGACGACGAAACAGGTGACACACTCGCGCGCGTGGACGCCCGCGTCGCCGACACCCACGCAAAGCGCTACACCGGGCTGAGCGACACCGAATCGCTCGAAGCGGGCGAAGGCATGTGGTTCGTCCACGACTCGTCGGGCACCTACGCCTACGTCATGCGTGACATGGACTTCCCGCTGGACATCATCTTCGTCGCCGAAAACGGCACCATCACGACCATCCACCACGCCGAACTCGACCCCGAAGGGACGAGCGAGTCGGACCTCACGCGCTATCGCGGGACTGGGACGTACGTGCTCGAAGTCCCCTATGGCTACACCAACGAGACGGGTATCGAGGAAGGCGACCGAGTCGTCCTCGACTGAAAGCGAAACGTCCGAGGGGGCGGGGTGTCTGTCCCCGGTATGGGCGAACACGTCGATGCACTGGCGGACCTCGAAGGCTGGCGCGCCGAGGACTTCGCGGCGCGCGTCCACTACCGCGGCGCTGACGACGCCTACAGCATCGAATACTACGAGCCGTCGAACTGCGTCCTCTACTGGAAAGTGAAAGGTGACGGCGAGGTAGCTGTCCCCGTCGGCAGAGAGTCCGTGCCCGACCCCCTCCGCAAGCGCGTGCGACAGGACCTCGACGACGCGGGCGTCGACCCCGACACCGAAGCCCGTCAGTTGTAGAACCGGCGCAGCGCGCCCCCACCCGAGTCCTTTACTGTCGCCGTCCCTTCCAACACTGGCATGCCCGCTGATTCGGACGACGACCCCTTCGAGGACCAGCGCGAGCGGGTCGACAACCCGATGCGACGACTCTTCGCCGAGTACGGACGGGAGAACCTCCCGCAGTTCGTCCTCGGCGTCGTCGCTAGCGTCGTCGCTCGCGTCTTGGACCTCCTTCCACCGGTCGTCCTCGGCCTCGCCATCGACGCCATCATCCGACAGGAGAAGTCCTTCGCGGCGGCGTTCCCCGTCGTCCCCGAAGCGTGGCTCGCACCATTCGTTCCCGCCGCCAGAAGCGGCCAGTTCTTCTTCGCCGTCGGCATCATCGTCTTCAGTTTCCTCGGCGGGGCCGCGTTCCACTGGCTCCGTAACTGGGGCTGGAACTCCTTCGCCCAGAACATCCAGCACGCGGTCCGCACCGACACCTACGACCGGATGCAACGGCTCAACATGGACTTCTTCGCCGACAAGCAGACCGGCGAGATGATGTCTATCCTCTCGAACGACGTGAACCGGCTCGAACGGTTCCTCAACGACGGGATGAACTCCTTTTTCCGCCTGTCGGTGATGGTCCTCGCAATCGCGGTCGTCCTCCTCTCGTACAACTGGCAGCTCGCGCTCGTCGCGCTTGTTCCGGTTCCGCTCATCGCCGTCTTCACGTGGAAGTTCGTCCAAATCATCCAGCCGAAGTACGCCGAGGTTCGCTCGTCGGTCGGCACGCTCAACTCCCGCCTCGAAAACAACCTCGGTGGCATTCAGGTCATCAAGACGTTCAACGCCGAGTCTCACGAGTCAGACCGCGTCGACGGCGTCTCGATGGACTACTTCGGCGCGAACTGGGACGCCATCAACACCCGAATCAAGTTCTTCCCGGCGCTCCGCATCCTCGCCGGTATCGGCTTCACGCTCACCTTCGTCGTCGGTGGCCTGTGGGTCATCGAGGGACAGGGTCCCGGCCCGTTCACCGGCGAACTCGAAGTCGGTGAGTTCGTCACGTTCATCCTGCTCACCCAGCAGTTCGTCTGGCCGCTCGCCCAGTTCGGGCAAATCATCAACATGTACCAGCGTGCCCACGCCTCCAGCGAGCGCATCTTCGGTCTGATGGACGAACCCGCCCGCCTCGCCGAGAAAGAAGACGCCCCGGACCTCACCGTCACCGACGGTCGTGTCGAGTACGACGACGTCACCTTCGGCTACGACGACGACGAGACAATCGTCGAAGACATCTCCTTCGAAGTCGGCGGCGGCGAGACGCTGGCCCTCGTCGGCCCGACGGGAGCGGGCAAGTCGACCATCCTCAAACTCCTCATGCGGATGTACGACACGGACGAGGGCACCGTTAGCATCGACGGACAGGACGTGCGCGACGTGACGCTCTCTAGTCTCCGCCAGCGCATCGCCTACGTCAGCCAAGAGACGTTCCTGTTCTACGGGACGGTCCGCGAGAACATCGCTTACGGGACGTTCGACGCCGACGAAGAGGACATCGTCGCGGCCGCGAAGGCCGCCGAGGCACACGAATTCATCTCGAATCTCCCGGAGGGCTACGACACGAAAGTCGGTGAGCGCGGCGTGAAACTCTCGGGCGGCCAGCGCCAGCGCGTCTCCATCGCCCGCGCGATTCTCAAAGACCCCGATATCCTCGTCCTCGACGAGGCGACTTCGGACGTCGACACCGAGACCGAGATGCTCATCCAGCGGTCGCTCGACACGCTCACGGAAGACCGGACGACCTTCAGCATCGCTCACCGGCTCTCGACGATTAAGGACGCAGACACCATCGTCGTCCTCGAAGACGGCCGTATCGTCGAACGCGGCACCCACGACGACTTGCTGGCGGACGACGGCCTCTACGCTCACCTCTGGGGCGTGCAGGCGGGCGAAATCGACCAACTTCCGGACGAGTTCGTCGAGCGCGCCGCCCGCCGCCAGGCCGAAGTCGATGCGAGCGACGACTGACCGACCGCGCTCGTTCGCCCGAAGCGCCTACCACTAAGGCCGCGCCCCGCTTTCTCCCGGCATGCGACTCTCCGAGGCCACTTGGACCGAGGTCGCCGACCTCGACACCGACCTCGCGCTCCTCCCGGTCGGAAGCACAGAGCAACACGGCCCGCACGCACCGCTCGGCACAGACGCTCTCAACGCCGAATCAGTCGCCAGCGCTGGAGCGGAGGCCTTCGACGACGACGTGCTCGTCGCCCCGACGATTCCGGTTGGCGTCGCCGAGGAACACCGCGCCTTCGACGGCACACTCTGGGTCTCCCCAAATACTTTCCGCGCGTACGTCCGCGAGACCATCGACTCCCTCGCCCACCACGGCTTCGACCGCGTCGTCGTCGTCAACGGCCACGGCGGGAACGTCGAAGCCCTCGCAGAATGCTGTCGCCGCCTCTCCCGAACCGGAGACGCCTACGCCGTCTCGTTCACGTGGTTCAATGCGGTCGGTGACCACTCCTCGGACATGGGTCACGGCGGACCGCTCGAAACCGCACTCCTCCGACACACGCACCCCGAACTGGTCCGTGAGGACCGCATCGACGAGGCCCGCGAGGGTGCGGCCGACCGCTGGGGCGAGTGGGTTGCGGGCGTCAATCTCGCCCACGACTCCGACGAGTTCACCGAAAACGGCGTCGTCGGCGACCCGGCTGACGGCGACGCCGAACGCGGCGCGGAACTGGAGTCGCTCGCCGCTGAATCGCTTGCGAAGTTGCTGACGGCAGTAAGAGAGAAATCACTCGACTGAGGCGAGGCAGTCGGCGGAGGCCGACCCGATTACCCTATTCTTCCTCTTCCTCTTCTTCCTCTTCTTCCTCTTCCTCTTCTTCCTCCTCACTTTCTTCGTCGGCGTCTGCTGTCTCGGCAGCCTCGGTGAGCGCACCGCGGAGTTGCGGCATCGTGTTGGTGAGTTCGCCCACGAGTTCGTGTGCGTCCTCGACCATTTCGAGGAGTTCCTGCAGTTCCTCGATGGCTTCTTCGAGGTCCTCGGGGTCGTCGAACGCATCTGCGCGCTCGCCGATGACGTACCACTTCTTGGCCTGCCGGACGTGCTCTGCGGCACCGTCCACGTCCAGTGACGAGCGGAGGCCGTTGAGGACGCCCAGAACGTTGTCCGCTTCGGCGTCCCACACGTCGTCCGCATCGGGCAAGGCCGCGCGTGCCTCGCCGAGGTGTTCCTCGACGTCGGCTCGCATCTCCGCTGCCGCCTCTCCGAACAGGTCGTCGTCGCCGAGCGTACTTTGACTCATGCCAGCACATTCGGCACGTGGGGGTTTAAAAACAACCCCGAAAGTGAAAGTAAAATCGAGGGACTCGGTCGCGGTCGCGGCCGATTTACTCAGCGAATGTCACCGAGATATCGCGCCTCTCGATTCGCGGTCTTCACTTGACGCTGAAGCGCGTCTGGCAGTTCACGCGGGAAAAACCAGTAGTCGTCGAGTTCGTTCACCGCGAGCCACGTGACGCCAACTTGTTTTGCGTCTCTCACCGTGGGCTGGACAGGGTCGTCATCGACGAGTTCGCACCAGAAGAAGTGGTCTACCCGGTGGTCGTCGTCCTCGGCTCCACCCTCATCCTCGTCTTCGTCCGTGTCGTGATTCGACGGGATGTAGTCTCGGACGAACGCGAGCGATTCGACCTCGACCTCGTACCCTGTCTCTTCGCGGACTTCGCGGCGGACCGTCTCCGAGAGCGACTCGCCCGTCTGTTGTCCCCCGCCGGGGGTCAAATACCAACGCTCGCCGTCGCCGGACCCGTATTGGACGGTCAGGAGGGTTCCATCGTAGACAACGAGGCCGCGAGCGGCGATTCGGGGGCTCATTCCTCGACCGAGACGAGTTTCATCAGCGGGTAGCCGTCTTCCATCTCCATCTTCGTGCGGACGGTCACGTCCTCGTACTCGATTCGCATCTCGACGCGCATCAGCGACCCCGTGAGCTCGGTGTAGTCGGCCGTCGAATCGGCGAGTTTGGCTTCGAGTTCGTCGTCGAGGATGTCCACAGTGACGGACTCGCAGTGGGGTTGGTTCTCGATGGACTCCGCTATCGCTTCTTCGAGGCTTCGAGCGCTGTCGGGAGACACCGGCGTCCCGGCGAACTGGTGGTAGAGCGAGCCGAACTTGATGCCCGCTTCGAAACAGGCAGACTGCGGGTCAGTGACCATGTCTGCGAGTCTGTCGCTCGGGCCTAAAGTTCGCCGGTCGGGCCGCTCGCGGGCGCGAACCGGTCCTTACTTAGTCCCGCTTGTCGGACGTAGAATCGAATGGACAAGCCGGTTTTGCTGACGGGGGCTGGCGGGCGCGTCGGCCAGGCGATACTGGGGCACATCGGCGACGCCTACGACTGGCGATTGCTGGACCGCGAGCCGCTGTCTGACGAGAAGATACCCGAATCCGTCGACCAGACGAACGTCTACGTCGCGGACATCACCGACGAGACTGCGATTCGAAACGCCATCGAGGGCGTCGGCGCAGTCATCCACCTCGCCGGTGACCCGCGTCCCGAGGCACCGTGGGACAGTGTCCTTCGGAACAATATCGACGGCACGCAGAACATGTTCGAGGCGGCTATCGACGCGGGCGTCGAGAAGTTCGCGTTCGCCTCGTCGAACCACGCCGTCGGTGCGTACGAGACCGACGAACGGACGCCGGAGATGTACCGACCCCACCACGAGTTCCGACTGGACGGGACCGAACTCGCCCGCCCAAGTAACCTCTACGGTGTGAGCAAAGCGACTGGTGAGACCCTCGGCCGCTACTACCACGACCACCACGACATCTCCGTCGTGAACGTCCGCATCGGCAACCTCACCCAGCACCACCCGCCGAAAGAGTACGAACGCGGCCAGGCGATGTGGCTCTCGTACCGCGACTGCGCCCACCTGTTCGCGTGCTGCATCGACGCCGACTACGACTTCGAAATCGTCTACGGCATCTCCGACAACGACCGAAAGTACTACTCCATCGACCGCGCCCGTGAGGTCCTCGGCTACGACCCACAGGACAACTCCGCGGAGTTCACCTTCGAAGGCGAACCGCTGGACGAAGCGTAGGTTTCAGGGCTGGTGCGTTTTTTCGGAACCGACGGATTCCACAGCGACCAGCGTGCCCGCCGCTGGTCAGGACGTCCGGGTCTCGGCCCGCCCGCGCTGTGGGTTCGCCCGATTCCAGACCACGTAACTGTACACGACGAGCACGACCGCGAGCGCCGTATCGACGACTTCGATAGCGAACAATAGCGGCGGCATCGCGTCCGGCGACGTTGGGAAGATGCCAGCCAAATCGAGGCCGTAGACGACGATGTAGAGTCCCCCGGCGACGACCGCAGCGAGTAGCGCGTCAGTACTTCCCGACCAAAGGCGATACGCGGTGGCGAAGCTCCCCAGCCCCAACAGGATGAGAAAAGCGTTGAATCCCCAGTAGACGGCCGGAGAGAGGTGTTCGAACGACCGCGTCTCGATTGGTCCCCACGGCGCGAGCGAGACGAGAAGCAGGGTGACGACGGTCAACAAGAGTGCGATTCGTCGAGCGGCGGTTGCTGCCATAGCTACACTTTCGTCCACTGACGAGATGTGGCTGACTCCGAGCATACGAGGTGTATTTATAATCTCAGTCTACCCACTCTGCGCCAGCACCGCCGCCGCCGAACTTGGACGATGAGATACACCACACTGCGACTCGGCTGGGACGACACCGAACTGCACCCGTTGACAGCAGCGTTCACCGACGACGCGGGTGTCTCCATCGAGTCACTCCACTACGTGAACTCGGTCGGAGACGGCGGCTACACCGAACTGAGTCGCCTCCGGGGCGACCTCGACGCGGCGCGGGATATCCTCGATTCGATTTCCGAAGTCCGGGCGTTCGACGTCTCTGCTGCTGGTATCGCGTACATCCACTACGAGTCGTCGCCGCTCATGGACCGACTGCTGGCGGTCGTCTTCGACCACGCAGTCGTCCTCACGTGGCCGGTCACCTTCGCCCGGTCGAACGGGAACCTCTCGGCACAACTCACCTTGCTCGGCACCGAGGACGCACTGAGTCAGGCTATCACAACTATCCCGGCCGAAATCGACGTCTCGCTCGTTCGCACCGGCCGATACGAGGCGTCTGCCCACGACCCGCTGTCGTCGCTCACAGACCGCCAGCGCGAGGTTCTCGACGTCGCAGTCCGGGCTGGCTACTACGAGGTCCCCCGAGAAGCGACACACCGGGACATCGCCGCCGAACTCGCCGTGGCACCCGGCACTGTGAGTGAGCATCTGCAACGAATCGAAGCCAACCTCGTGTCGGCACTGGTCGGTGCGCCCGGAACCGACGGCGAGCCGTAACGAGTCACTCGAACAGTCCGGTCACGTCGTCCTCGCGTCGTCGCTTCCGGCGGACGTGTTCTGCCAGCCGCTGGTAGACCAGCCCTCGTTGGGCCTCGTTTTGGACGAAGTCGAACATCTGTGCGGTGTACTGCGTCTGTGTTCCGTCTGCGACCTCCTCGCGGGCGTAGGCAATCGCGTCCTCGACGACCGACTCGTCGAAACCCGCTCCTTCCTCGGCGAGCGTCTCGGCCGCGACGACAATAGCGTCGAAGTCGAGGTCGTCGTACGTAAGCACCTGCCCGTCGTGGCGGAGCGCGACCGGCCCGTCGCGGAGTGCGGCAGCAGGGTCAGCTTCGAGCGTGGAGAGAAAGTTCCGAACGTCGCCGAGGTTGACACCCCGGTAGTCGTCAGCTAACCCGTCGAGATACGCCTGTGCGCTCTCGGCCAACCCCGTCGCACCGGAGTAATTCTCTTCTCGCGCGTGGTGGACGGCCGCCGTGAACTGGATGAGTCCGTGGAGAAACCGCTCGTCGGCGCTGCCGTCCGGGAGGTCGAGCCACCGCGACTCCCACGCGCCGTGGGCCGCCCGGAAGGCACCGGCGTTGTAGATGGCGAGACCGGCGCGAAGCGAATCGTCCATGGTCGTCGTTTGCCGGCGACGAGTAAAGATTCCGCGGGAACCGGCTCCCTCGATAGGTAGGGTGTACATGCTTATCCCTCTTCAGAACATATGTGATATGGTAGCACATGAATGCCCTCTCCTCCCTCAGCCGAGGTGTCGATTAATGACCCCCTCTCCAGTCTGCATCAGCTGTGGAGACGCGTACCTGTTCTCCAGAGCCTACAAGGGCAACTACTGCCCCGACTGCAACGAAGAGTGGTCGTCGAAACCTCGGACTGAGAATGCCCCCCGTCCCCGCCCACAGAGCCCCGCTTCCGTCTCGTCGGTCACGCAGCCCGACGAAGACGACGCACCACACCTCGAACCACCGTACGACGACGAGTAACACTCACTTTTTGCCGGACTGGCCGCTGAGCGACTGCGCCGTACCGTGGGACTGAGTTAGAGTTACGACCGAGAGACACAGCTGTCTCTCGAAGATTAGTGTTCGGAAGGAAAACGTCCTGACGGAGATTTGAACTCCGGTCCCTGGCTCCGCAAGCCAAGAGGATAGTCCACTACCCTACCAGGACTGTCTTGCTGCATCCTTCGGTACTCGACGGTTACTTAAGACGGTTACGATGTTGACTCCCAGTGAACCGCGGGACCACGGCACGGAGAAGCACGGAAATAGCGGGGCGGGCGTCTCCTCGGTCCGTCTGCGACGTGTCCCGACACAAGGACTTTTTTCCGCCCCGCTGTACCTTTGGTCGTGAACCGACGCGCCCTGCTCACCGGGACCGCAAGCCTCTGTGCAGCCCTCGCAGGGTGTACGAGCGACGACGCAACCGACGACGGCACAGAGACCACAACCACCGAATCGACGCCTACGCCGACTCCGACGGAACCACGATTGGTCGACAAATCACTCTCGCCGCGGCACGACCCGGATTGTCCGCAGGGCGGCGCTGCACGGGCGACGTACGTCTCGACTGGCGTCCTCGTCGAGGGCTGTCTCTGGGGTGCAAACGGGTGTGCTATCGCTCGACTCGGCGGGGTGGCCTACGACCCCGAATCCGACGTGGCGTCGCTTCTCGTCGAGACGGTCGAGGACCGAGACCCCGACGAGGCGTGTACCGAGGCGCTCAAGCCTGTCGGCTACGAGGCCCGACTTCAGTTCGCGAATGGCCTCCCCGGCGAGGTCGTCGTCGAGCACGACGACGTGGACGGTCGCCGGGAGATTGCCCGCATCGACTTCGACGACGCCTGACGACTTCTCGCAGTCGCCCCTTTCGACGGCCCACCGAAGGTTCATCACGGAAGACGGCTCCACCCCCGCTATGTCACTCGATTCGAGGGGGCTTTTCGAAGCCCGAATCACGAGGAAAACAACGCTTAAGCGCCGGCCTTCCCTGTTCGTGCATAGAATGAGTACGACGTGTGTTCTGCGACGCGGTGCGTCTTTCGTCGATGGAGGTGACGCCTGATGGGCGTCATCGAAGACGTCTACGACGACCTCGACACGGATGTCGAGTTCGAGAAGTTCGAGGCCGCGGTGAACGACAAAGTCGAGCAGATGGGCGGTCTCGCCGACGAGGAGACGGCGGCGATGCTCATCGCTCACGAACTCCGCGACGAGGAGGTAAACGGCATCGCCGACATCGAACCGGGCATGGAGGACGTGAAGTTCCTCGCCAAGGTCGTCAGCGTCGGCGACGTTCGAACCTTCGAGCGCGACGGCGAGGACGAAGACGGCAAAGTCCTCAACATCGAAGTCGCCGACGAGACGGGTCGCATCCGCGTCTCGCTGTGGGACGAGATGGCCGCCGGCGCGGAAGAGAACCTCGAAGTCGGCACTGTCCTCCGCATCGGTGGCCGCCCGAAAGACGGCTACAGCGGCGTCGAAGTCAGCGCGAGCAAGGTCGAAGAGGACCCCGACGCCGAAGTCGACGTCAAGGTGCTCGACACCTATCGCGTCGAGGACCTCGCACTCGGGCTCTCGGACGTGAACCTCAAAGGGAAGATTCTGGACGTCGGGACCGTCCGCACGTTCGACCGCGACGACGGCTCCGAAGGCCGCGTCTCGAACCTCTCTGTCGGTGACGCCACGGGTCGCGTGCGCGTCACCATGTGGGACGAGCGCGCCGACCTCGTCGAGGAACTCGACGCCGGGCAGTCGGTCGAAGTCGTCGACGGCTACGTCCGCGAGCGCGACGGGTCGCTCGAACTCCACGTCGGGTCGCGCGGCGCTGTCGAAGTCATCGACGAAGACATCGAGTACGTCCCCGAGACGACCGACATCGGTGCCCTCGAACTCGGCCAGACCGTCGATATCGCCGGCGGCGTCATCGAATCCGACTCCAAGCGAACGTTCGACCGCGACGACGGCTCCGAAGGACAGGTTCGGAACATCCGCGTCCGCGACGACACGGGTGACATCCGCGTCGCCCTCTGGGGCGAGAAAGCCGACACGGACGTCGACCTCGCCGATTACGTCGTCATCACCGACGTGGAAATCAAAGACGGCTGGCAGGACGACCTCGAAGCGTCCGCCGGCTGGCGCTCGTCTGTAACCGTCATGGACGACGCACCCGCAGGCGCGGGTGGCGACAGCGACGCTGGCGCAGACCAGACGAGTTCCCAAGGTCTCGGCGCGTTCTCGGGCGAGTCGAGTGGGTCTGACGCATCGACCGACTCGACTACCTCGACTACCGCGGCCACCTCGTCCAGTCAGTCGGCCGACGACACAACGACCTCCAGCGGCGAAGTCGTCGAGTTCACCGGCACCGTCGTTCAGGCCGGGAACCCGGTCATCCTCGACGACGGTTCGGAGACCAAAACCGTCGAGACCGACGCCGACCTCGGTCTCGGTGACGAAGTAACCGTCAGCGGCCCCGAGACCGACGGTCGAATCAGTGCCGACTCGGTCGAAGTCCACACCGGCGCGAAGCGGTAACGAGCGTCCACTCTAACGGGTGTGTTCGTCACACCCCGATACCAATCGTGGGACTCGGGTGAGCCAGCGGTCTGTAAAATCCAATGGACGCCGCTACGGAAAGGATTATACGCCGGTCGGACCCGATATGTGGGTATGAGTGTCGAGCTACCGTTCGCCCCGGTAGACGCGATTATCCGGCAGAACGCGGGCAACCTTCGCGTCAGCGCAGGTGCCGCAGAGGAGCTCGCGCGCCGGATTCAGGAACACGGCGCCGAGTTGGCAATCGACGCGGCCGAGCGGGCGACTGAAGACGGTCGCAAGACGTTGATGGCCGAGGACTTCGGTGTCGAACAGGTCGTCGAGCGCGACGACCTCGAACTCCCCGTCGCACCAATCGACCGCATCGCTCGCCTCCAAATCGACGACCGCTACCGGGTCGCGATGGATGCTCGAATCGCACTGGCCGATATCCTCGAAGATTACGCGACCAACGTGGCGAGTGCCGCCGTCAAGCTCACCCACCACGCCGGTCGCCGAACCGTGCAAGCCGAGGACATCGAGACCTACTTCTCCCTGTTCGAATAATGCGCTTCGGCTACAACGAATCGTGTCTCGACCACGATACCGGGGCCCGACACCCAGAGACTGCCGACCGACTCCGTGCGATTCGGCGCGGGTTGGCGAAGCGTCACGGCGTCGAATACGTCGAAGCCGCGCCTGCCGTGAAATCCACCGTCGCGGCCGTCCACGACGACGACTACGTGGACGAATTCCACGACTTCTGTCGCGGCGGCGGCGGTAACTGGGACCCAGACACCGTCGCCGTCGAGGAGACGTGGGTCGCTGCACTCGCGTCTGCGGGACTCGCGGAGTGGGCCGCTCGCTCCGCACTCTCCGGCGACGACGGCCGTCGGACGCCCTTTTCCTTAGGCCGCCCGCCGGGCCACCACGCTGTCGAAGACGACGCGATGGGGTTCTGCTTTTTCAACAACGCGGCCGTCGCGGCACAGGCAGTCATCGACGACGACCTCGCCGAGCGCGTCGCCATCTTCGACTGGGACGTCCACCACGGAAACGGCACGCAGGACATCTTCTACGACCGCGACGACGTCTTCTACACGTCGATTCACGAAGACGGTCTCTACCCCGGGACTGGCGAGGTTGACGAGACGGGCGTGGACGGTGCCGAAGGGACGACGCTGAACATCCCGCTTCGCGCTGGCGCGGGCGACGCCGACTACGTCTACTCGTTCGAGGAGACTATCGCCCCCGCAGTCGAGCGATTCGACCCCGACCTGTTCATCGTCAGCGCTGGCTTCGACGCCCACCGCCACGACCCAATCTCGCGGATGCGCGTTTCGACTGAGGGGTACGCGATGCTCACAGAACGCGTCCGCGACCTGTGTGACGACACCGACACTGCGCTCTCGTTCGTTCTCGAAGGCGGTTATGGGCTTGACACGCTCTCGGAGGGCGTCGCTATCGTCCACGAGACGTTCGACGGCCGACTCGCGATGGACCCCGACGAGGACCCAGAGCAGAAGAATATCGACTTAGTCGACGAGATTCGCGACGTTCACGGTCTCGGGGCGTAGAACCGACCTAACTCGGCGCCGAACGTCTCGGCGAGGGTGGCCACCTCGTCGCCGACGAACACCTCGTAGCCGTCTTCTCGTAGCGTCGATTCCACGTGCTTTCCGAGCGCCACGTCGAACAGCGCGTCGCTCGTCACGAAGTCGGTTGCGGACGTGAACTCCCGGTCTCGCTCGACCACGTAGCGGTCGCCGTCGAGGAACGGCCCGTAGTGGTCGTTGCCCTCGGCGTACGCCCCGTAGAAGCCTTCGGCATGTTGTCGAACGTGCACGGGCGGCCCAACGTGGCGTTCGACTGTGGGTCGCTCGGACACCGCGAGTTCGACGAACAACACGGCCTCGTCGGCGGCGAACGTCGTCGCGCGGAACACGTCGAACCCGCGTCGGTCGAGCCCGTCGGCGACCCCCGAAATCGACTTTCTGAGTTGCGGATACAGTTGGTCGTCGACGAGGTCCGGCGCGTCGAAGACGATGGCGAGCGGCGTGGTTCCGCGCCGGTCGATGTGCTTGCGGACGCCGTCGGCGTCGAGTGCGGGCGGCGCGGAGTTGAAGAAGAGCGATTCGCGCGGGTTCGACAGCAGGTCGCGGGCGTAGTGCTGGAGGCGGGCGACGTTTTCTGCCGAGCAGACGGCCGCGACGTTTCGCTCGGGGTCGGTCGGGTCGATGACGACGAGTGGGTCCGAAAACGACCGTGTGCCGTGGTCTTCCGGGTCGAACTCGACGGGCGGGTGCCAGTCGGTGGCGGCGCGGAGAAGCGGTTCGAACCCATCGTATTCGAGGATGAGCAACTCCGCGAGATAGCCCGAAAAGCCCTCGGTACGGAGGTCGCTCCCATACGCGCCGATGCCTTTCAGGAAGCGCTTGAAGACGCGCACGTCGGCCGCGAGGTCGTCGTCGAGGTGTTCGACGAGATATTCGTTGTGGAAGGGTGTGCGGTCGACCGCCGAGCGAATATCGGGGGCGGTGGGCACGTCGTAACAGGGCACGAGGTCCACGTCGAACCCGTCGTAGTCGCCTTTCACGTAGGGGTGTTCGGCGTACTCTTCGTGGCCGTCGGGGAGGACTGCGTGGCCGACGTCGAGGCCGTAGGACTCCAGTTCGTCTCGCGGGAGGTCCTCGGGAAACCGAACGAAGAGGTCGATGTCGCGGTCGCCGGAGAGCCACGTCCCGCGGGCGGTGCTGCCGACTTGGAGCACGTCGGCGTCCACCGGCAGGTCGTCGAGGGCGTCGTAGACGCGTGACTCCAACTCCGCCGCCGCATCTGCGAGCGCCCGACGCTCCTCCTCGTCGGGGTCGATGCGCTCGCGGACCGCGGCGACGACTGCATCGAGGTCCGAATTCGTCATGGGCGACGCTTCCGCGCCTGCGGGCGAAAGCGTGACGGTGCTGCCGCGGCCGCGTGAGACGATGGCACCCGACAGCCGTCGTGCGGAAACGAAAGCCCTATCAAGAAACGTCGAATACGAAGGAGTGCAGACGAAAGCCGCCGTAGCTCAGTTGGTAGAGCACCTCGCTGTTAGGGAATTCAGTTCCGGCTGTCTTCCGCAGCCACGAGGTGGTCCCAGGTTCGAGTCCTGGCGGCGGCGCTTCTCTCACTTTCAACGCCTTCGAGTGACACGTCTCTTTCGTGACGCTCTCGTGGTTCGACAGTCGTACTTCTCCGAAGCGAAACGAAATCCACTTCAATCAGTCGTCGGTACACAGAAATGAGAGCCGCCGTAGCTCAGTTGGTAGAGCACCTCGCTGTTAGGGATTGCAGTTTCGGCTGCCGTCCGCAGTCACGAGGTGGTCCCAGGTTCGAGTCCTGGCGGCGGCGCTTCTTCGTTTCTCGCGTCCTGAGCCGGTGGACTGTCGAGTACCTTTCGGCGACGCCTTCTGATAAGACATAAGAGGCACGCCGGAAAAGAATCGACCGAGGGCCCCTAGCTCAGTCTGGTCAGAGCGCTCGGCTCATAACCGGGTGGTCATGGGTTCGAACCCCATGGGGCCCATGTAAGTGCCCGAGCGACAGCGAGGGCCGAACACGCCCCGATGGGGTTCGAATCAGGGAGCAGCTCTGCTGCGACCGTGGTTCGAACCCCGTGGGGCCCATAACCTTCTGTTATCGACTCGGCTGTGGCCGAGTGTGGGCGAGACAGTGACACCAAAGACACATGTCACTTCATAGAATGTTTGGGGACGATGTCTCGCTACTCGTCCCTCCTCGACCCCTATCGAGACCGGAACGTCGCAATCACGCTCGGGGTAATCGCTCTCATCCTGTTTTTTCGCGGGTTCACTGCGACGTACGGAGTCTACCTCAACGGTGTGCAATCTCACACGTTTAGTCTCTCGTTGTTCGAGTGGATTGTATTCGTGCTGGGTGCCTTTCCGTTTGACCCGGTTACTCTATTTATCGTCTTGTTTGTCGCCGCTCGCCGATTCGACACGCCACTCGACGTACAATCTATTCTCCCCGGAGTCGTCGTCGCCATACTTACTGGGTCGCTTCTTGGACAGGCCACTGGATTCTTCGTCTTTCGGACGATCAAGTGGAATCTTTTGCTGGCACTGGTCACCCGGTCCGAATTTTGGAACGTCGCTTCATTCCATCCGTTCCTCGTTTTACTTTGGAGGTTGGCACTCGAATCGGTCACGGCCGACCTCTTGACCGTCGTCGCGGCACTCTCCTTCGGAACGCTCACCCGCGACTAACACTAACCGAATCAGAGCGCGACCACGACCTGCCAGATTCCTGCGCCGACGAGCACCACGCCAGCGACTGCATCGAGATACCGTTGTCGACGACCGAGCCAGTCCAGAAGCCCTCTGTGGCCCACCGCGATAGCGACAGTCGTACCCAGAAGGAGTCCGCCGAAGCCGACCGTGTACGCGCCGAGGACGACGAGTGCCGGACCGGGCGGGAACGTCACCGCTCGAAGCACAATCGCCAGAAACACGGGTGCGACACAGCCAGCGGCGGCGATAGCGTAGCCGCCACCGAACAGCACGAAGCCGAGTTTCGACGCCCGGCGCTCTGGTAACTGGACGTGGATATCCGGGCTGTAGCCGACGAGAACTGCGACACCGAGAGCGAGTAAGCCGACGCCGACGAGCGGTTCGAGGACGCCGAGGACGGGTTCGATTGACCGTCCCAAGAGCAGTATCCCTGCCGATAACACGGCGAAGACGACGACCACGCCGAGGAATGCCGCTGCGCCGCGGACGGTGGCACCGACGACCGGCGTATCGGCGTCTGGTTCGTCTTCGACGCTCGATACGTAATAGCCGACGTACCCCGGCAGGAGGGCGTACGCACACGGCGAGAAGAACGTCGCCACGGACGCGCCGAGTGCGAGCGTGGCCGCGCCTGCGGTCTCCGGGCTAATCATCGTGTCCTCCGCGGGCCTCGTCGATGCGAGAGACGAGTGTCTCCGCCGAGTGCTTGCCTTTCGCGGTCCACGTGACGACGTTGTCGGCGTCGAGGACGACGACCATCGGAACGGCGCTGGCACCCAGCGCCTCTGTGAGCGCGAGGTCTTCGTCGGGTGCCACGGGCCACGCTCCGTCGTGTTCGACCCACCACTCACGAATCTCGGCGCGGGTGATGGCGTGGCCGAGCGGTTCGTTGGTCACGGAGACGAACTGCACGTCGTCGCCGACGCTGTCGGAGGCCTTCCCGAGCGGTGCCATCGATGCGGCACAGACGTCACACCACGTGGCGAAGAACTCGACAAGTGTGACGCGACCCCGCTCGGGAACCGTCAGCGTCTCTCCGTGACTTCCCGGTGCCTCGATGGCAGTCAACGCGACTGGCTCGACACCTTCGGGTTCATCACCGAACCCGTTGCCCCCGCTGACGGCGTAAGCGCCAGCCCCCAGTGTTGCCGCACCGGCGAGTCCGGCGAGGAGGTCGCGGCGGCGCATCGTCTACACCCCCACGAGTGCTTCGACGTCGTCGAGAACTGTGGTGGGGTTCGGTGGGTCGCCGGCGTACGAACGCTCCACTACGCCTTCGTCGTTGACGAGGAGGATGAGACCGCTGTGGAGAAACGGCATCTCGGCTCCTTCCTCGTGTTTGTACGCCTCGCCGAAGGTGTCCTCGACGACGGTTCTCGCTCGCGTTGGTGACTCGGGGCGCAGGAGATAGCAGTTCCCGAGGTCGTACTCGAGGCCGCGTTTCGCACCCCACGTCCGGAGTCTGGTTGGCGTGTCGTGTTCCGGGTCGAACGAGATGCCAGCGACGGCGATTTCGTCGGTGAAACCGGCGTCAGCAGCGTGGGCTTGCACGTGGACGAGGTTCTGTCCGAGATTGAGACAGATGCCGTCACACCGGGTGTAGACGAACGTCAAGAGCAGATGACGCTCGCCGACGAACTCCCGGGTCGAGACCGGTCGGTCGTGGACGACGCCGGGGACGGTGACGGCCGGCAGTTTCTCGCCGTAGATTGGATACGGCAGGTCGGCTTCGACGAGTTTGTCATAGTTCTCCGGCGGGTCCAAGGTGACGTTTGCTGGTCGGTCGCGTCCGGAGAGGCACCCGGCGACGCCGATGGTTGCAGCGACGCCAGCCGCCCGCAGCACTGTTCGTCGGCTGACGGGGCGTGATGGTGTAGTCATGATTCTTCTGTGGGTGTGGTGCTCTCGTTCGACAGCAACGAGTGCGTCTGGTCGTTCAACTCCTCGATTCTGGTTCGCGCGATTCGCGGGAGTTCAGACTGCGGCGGTCGAAGCGCGGGCTGTGCCTCCGGGTCGAGTTCCGGCCATCCGACGACGACGCGGCCGACGTTTCCAATCTGCTCGTGGGCCGTACAGACAGCCTGTGTGTCGACGTAGTCGTACACCCCCGGAGTGTCGAAGGTCCGTTCGAACGTCTCGCCCACGGAACTCATCGTGTCGCTGGCCCACGGTTCGGTGCCGGGTGGGAGACGGTCCGGACCGTAGGTGTCTGGATGGTACGCCGTCGAGTCGTGGTCGCCGGAGTGGAGCGTCCAGACGACGGTCCCACCGACTGCGACGTGGGCCAGACGGGGTTCGAACTTCGGCGTCGGTCGGGATGTCATCGTGACCTCCACCCGCGATGGGAGGCCCGAGTCGCTCGCTTTGGGAGCAGCCCCGTCGCCGCCCGGCTTCGACCCTCCGAGGCAGCCTCCCAGTACGCCCGTGACGAGGACGCCCCCAGTTGTCGAGAGTAGTCGCCGCCGTGTGGTGGGTGAGATGGAGGTCATCGGTACAGCTAGCCCTTCGCGAGCACGTTCGATTAAGAGACGCAGCGATTCCGAGGGTGGAAGAACGGTATCGAATATGTTCGTCCTCCACAACATTGAGAGACATTATCTAGCAAGCATTCTATATATGTTATGAATAACGAAACTGGTATGAATACGACCACGCATATTACTACCTAGAACCATGAGCGTGAGCCTTCAGAACCTCAAACAGGCCGACGTATCAGCGCTCGCGACGACGCTCAAGAACGCTGGTATCGCCGGGGCGGGCGGTGCTGGGTTCCCGACGCATGCGAAGTGGGAGCGTATCGACGAGGTGTCGTCCCTCTTGATGAACCACCAGGAGAGCGAACCGAACTACTACATCGACAAATGGCTCGGCGACGCGCACGCCGAACTGTACGCCGAGTTCTTCGAGTTACTTCTGGAGAACACGGTCGACCTCGTCGTCGTGTGTGCGAAAGAGTCGAAGCGAGACGACTGGATGGAGAACTTCGAGGCCGCGGCCGACCCGACGGTGTACCTCCCGGATGACCTGCCGATAGACGCCTCCGAGGAGTCGGGAATCGTCGTCGCGTACACCGACGATAGATACGAGTACGGAATGGAGAGCGTGCTGCTCCGCATCGTGGCTGGCGTCGCCTTACGCGACGAGTTGCCGATGGACAAGGGCTGGCTCGTCCAGAACACCGAGACGGTGTTGAACATCTACCGGGCGCTGGAGAGTGGGAAGTCGGTGACGCACAAGTACGTCCACGTGGACGGAAACGTGCCCCACCATCGCTTCCTGAAGGTTCCGGTCGGAACTCCGGCGTCGGCCCTGCTCGAAGCCGCCGGGCGGTCACCTGACGACCTCCGGGATGACGAGGTTCTCGCCGACGGTGGGCCCGGGTGGTGCTTCGAAATCGAGGAGTCCCCGGACGAGTTCGGCATCACCAAACGCACCAACTGTCTGCTCGTCCTCGACGAAGACGAGGCCGAAGAGAACACGCTGGGCAACGAACGAATCAACGTCCTCAAGGCACGCGATTGGCCCGGAAACCACGAGACTGAGCCGACTACTCTCGAACCCGACGAGGCCCGCGTCCCGCTTCTCACCAACCCGAACTTCGGGTCACTCGTCGACCAGAGCCGACCAATCGTCGACGTCGGCGACACGGTCGAAGCGGGAGAGATGATTTCCGTTCCGGGACAAGCGGGCATCAGCAACGCCCAGCACGCGCCGTTCGACGGAACGGTCACGGAAGTAACTGAGACGCACGTCGTCGTCGGCCGCGACGCGGCGGACGTGGGTGCCTCGGGTGGTCGCATCCTCGAACACGACCACAAGGTCTACTGGACCGCGTGCGCGGAGTGCGGTGCATACATCGCACGTCCCGAGTGGGAACACCTCGGAGCGAGCACAGAGTACGTCTGTCAGGACTGCCGCTGAGCCGAGTCGCTCTCGATGGCTCTCACGCTGAAGGCGTCACTGTGTGCCCGCCGTCGTCAGTGCAGCCGTCAGTCCGAGACCGGTCGCGTCTCGTCGGAGCGAATCCACGCGTTCGGATTCTTCGTGTCGCAGATGACGAACGCGCGGCCGTCTTCATAGCCAGTCAAGTCGTCGAACGTGGAAACCGACTGCAGGTCGGTCACCGATTCTCGTGATTCAGTACGCATTGATAGATGTGTCCAGAGTGTCCTGTGACGGACGGTCTGGCGGGTATCACGTTCGAATCAACTCTGACAGAAAAACACTGTGACTAGGGGTGTGTAAGGAGATTATACGAAATCGAGGAGAATACCTGACTCTTTAGGGTCAGGATGAATCCGACAAAATCCTACACGAACCCCCTTCGATGGCATTCCTGAGTTTCCAAAATCCGCAGTTCCAAGTATTGTAACTTCATATCAATGAGTAAGGTCAGGTCGGAACGGAGCGATTCCGAACTGCCTTCGGAGGCGGTCTACCCGCCACTAATGAGACAGTATCCG
>NZ_AOLI01000029.1 GCF_000336955.1 Haloferax larsenii JCM 13917
CCGGTTGGTTGAGCAAGCCAAGGTAACTCCAAGTCCGGCGAATCGACGTGGACTCCCTGCTGGCAAAAACAACAGATGGGAGTCAACGACGCCGAGGATAGGAGTAACGGCGGTTTGGCACCGCCAGTCAGCTGCTGACCACGACGACTGGGTTAAATGGGTTCCCGAAAAGTGGCAGAGTCATGGTTGCGAACCTGAAACTCTCAACGCTCGGGGTTCCTGCGTCTTCAGGCGCAGGAGGATGTCAAATCGGCTGTCGCTCGTCGTAGATGGTGCGGGGAGAACTTCGGAGCGTCGGAGTCCGTGATTCTCGTCGGGTGGGAACGAAAACGGGAATTCACCCACCCGAACACGAAATACTCTTCGAAGAACATGACTGAGGAAGCACACGAGCCCTCCAAAAGCGGACGAATCGCGAGCTACTGGGACGAGGGAGGACTCGTCATCTGCGATACGAAGGAACCCAGAGCGTGGATTTGGTCGGACACACTGCTCACAGTTGGTGCCCCGGTCCCAAAGTACAGCCACGTTCGATAACGGTCGAGAAGTCGAGCACGACGACTGCTGTGGAAAAATTGACAATCGTCGTCGCTGACTGGGTGGCATGGACGAAGTCTCTCGCACGACGACCGTCTACGAGAGTCACGCGGACGCGTACGTCGAGAAGTATCGCTCCGAATCTATCGCTGCACGCTTCGGCGACGAGTTCTACGAGGCCCTCTCGGGCGAGCGCGTGTTGGACGTCGGATGCGGTCCCGGCAGTGATACACGGACCTTCAGCGACGACGGCTTCGACGTTACTGGCTTCGACCTCACGGCGTCGTTCGTCGAGAAGGCGCCGGCCGACGTTCCCGCGGCCTCGTTCGCCCGTGGCGACATGCGACGACTCCCGTTTGCAGACGGCACCTTCGACGGCGTCTGGAGTTGTGCATCTTTCCTCCACGTTCCACGAGAAGACGCACCCGAGACGCTTCGCGAGTTCAGACGAGTGCTCGTCGACGACGGGACGCTCTACCTGTCGCTGAAACACGGCGACGAGGGCGGATTCGACGCCGCAGGCCGGTACTTCGAACGCTACCGTCCCGAGGAGATTCGGTCGCTTCTCGACGAAGCGGGCTTCGGGACGGTCAGTATCGACCGAGAAGACGAGAAGTGGATACAAGCGCTTGCCAGCGTCTGAGACGTCGGTGGCGACGTACTCGAACGGGTACCGGGCCCGGCACGTCGTGGCTCGGCGGAAGGTACTCTCGAAACGAGGACGACCAATTATTCTGGATATTTTGTATCAGAATTGTGGAATTAAATGAATGAGAGTGACAAATGGTAACGAATAACGCACTGCGCGATGTACTACCGGTAGCGCACTATCCGCATTCGGACTGAATGAAAGTGGTGGGAAGGGTGCGCGTGAAAAAACTATGTCAACAGCAAGAGACGATGCAACGATACCCGGCGAACTCCGGGATTCGTTTCGGGGTAACCTGATTCGACCTGGCGACTCGGAGTTCGACGACGAACGAGCGATATATAACGCGATGATAGACAAGCGTCCGCGACTCATCGCAAAGTGTACAGACGTCGCGGACGTCATCGCGGCAGTAAACTACGGCCGCGAGAACGAAATCGAGACGGCGGTTCGGGGTGGCGGTCACAACGGACCGGGACTGTCGTTGGTGGACGACGGACTGGTCATCGACCTCTCGGAGATGAACGGAATCCGCGTCGACGCAGACAAGCAGAGGGCTTCTGTCGAAGCCGGCTGTACGTGGGGTGACGTAGACCACGCCACCCACGCGTTCGGGATGGCCACGGTCAGCGGAATCATCTCGACGACTGGCGTCGGGGGACTGACGCTCGGTGGCGGACACGGATACCTGACCCGCAAGTACGGCCTGACGATAGACAATCTGGTCGGTGCGGACGTGGTGTTGGCCGACGGCCGGATGGTTCGCGCGAGCGAAGACGAGAACGAAGACCTGTTCTGGGCGATTCGGGGCGGCGGCGGCAACTTCGGTGTCGTCACCTCGTTCGAATTCCAGTTACATCCGGTCGACACGGTCATCGCCGGACCGATGTTCTGGCCGCTCTCGGAACTCGAGACGACCATGCGGTGGTACCGCGATTGGATAACACAGGCACCGAGAGACGTGTACGCCTTCTATCTCGTCGCCGAAGTACCGGGCGACCCGTTCCCCGAAGCGATTCACGGCGAGAAGGTCTGCGGCCTGATGTGGTGCTGCACGGGAGACGACGAGCAGGCGGAGTCGATGCTCCAGACTGCCCGTGACGTGGCCGAACCGATGTTCGAGCACGTCGGCGAGATGCCGTACCCAGCACTGCAAGGGATGTTCGACGGTCTCTACCCGGAAGGAGACCAGTGGTACTGGAAAGGGGACTTCGTGCGCGAACTGAGCGACGAAGCCGTCGACGCCCACAAGCGCTTCGCTGAAGTGCCGACGGCGAAGTCGGCGATGCACCTCTATCCCATCGACGGTGCCGTCCACGACGTGGACGCCGACGAGACTGCGTGGTCCGCCCGCGACGCGAACTGGTCGATGGTCGTCGCGGGCGTCGACCCCGACCCGGCGAACGTCGACAAACTGACCGACTGGGCCACGGACTACTGGGAGGCAGTCCACCCCCACACGCTCGGTGGGTCGTACATCAACTTCATGATGGAGGAAGGGGAAGACCGGATTCGCGCCACCTACGGCGACAACTTCGAGCGGTTACAGAAGGTCAAGGCGAGATACGACCCCGAGAACTTCTTCCACGTGAACCAGAATATCGAACCCAGAGCATAGCGCCGCCAAACACAGTCTCTCGTTTTTGTCGGGCAGTCGTCGGACAACGCCGTCTTCTCGGTCTCTCACCGACGCGTCACTTCCGGCCAATCTTCGTCAACGTCCCCACGCACACTGCAGCGACGACGACGTGCATCGCCATCAAGGCGACCACGCCCGGAATCGTCGCCTGCGGGTCACCGAAGAGGATGCCGATGTCCGGGAGGAACGACAGCACCAACGCCGCAACTGCGACCCGGAGGAACGTCCGGTCTGGATTTTCGACGCGTCGCGAGAGCACTCCATACACGAGGGTCGCACCGATAGCTCCCACCGCGGAGAGAAACAGCACCGGCGGGTACGAAAGCGGCATGAACGGCTGTACTGCGCCACTTGCGAGGACCAGCGCCAAGAGCAGCCCATTCGCTGCGACGGAGCCGACGACGGCCGTGAGACCACGCCGGGCGAGCACTGACCGAGTTGGTCGGACGGTGGGTGTGACTGTAGACATTGCTGCACGAACTACGCCGCCAGACGGCATGAAGATACGCTCGGTGGAGCGCAGCGAGGGACCGAAGTTCTTTATATATGTCACTTGTATGAAAATAGTGTGCCCGCTACCGACTCGAAGACCGGTCAGTTCGCGTCCGCCCTCCAGCGAGGAATCCTTGGTACCCTGCTTGCGATTGTTGCGATACTCGGATTCGGGTTGCTTCGGGAACTCGCAACGGGCAACCTCCTGTGGGGGAGTTTCGGTCTTCTTCTGTTTGTCGGCGCTGGCTACGGGATAATCGCGCTCTTCTTAGAGGGGTACGACGAGGGCCGCGACGAAAGCCGCGACGAGCAGTAGCAGTCGTCTCGTCGGAGAGTCACCCTACCGGAACGCCCTCAGTCCTGCGTGAGCAGGCGGCGTAGGACGTAGTGGAGGATACCGCCGTTTTCGACGTATCGAACCGCGGCCGGAGTGCCGACCTGTGCGGTCACGTCGAATTCGACTTCGGTTCCGTCGTCCTTCGTGGCGACGACAGTGAGTTCGTCGTTGACGTCGAGACCGTCGTCGAGCCCGCGGATGTCGAAGTGCTCAGAGCCGTCGAGTCCGAGCGACTCCCACGAGTCGCCGTCTTCGAACTGGAGCGGCAGAACGCCCATCCCGACGAGGTTGTCGCGGTAGATGCGCTCGTAACTCTCGGCGATAGTCGCCTTCACGCCGAGGAGGTCCGTGCCTTTGGCCGCCCAGTCGCGGCTGGAGCCGGTCCCGAACTCGACGCCCGAAAGGACGACGAGCGGGGTGTCTTCCTCGCGGTAGCGTTCGCTCGCTTCGAAGACTGTGGTCTCCTCGCCCGTCGGGTGGTGGATGGTGTAGCCGCCTTCCACGCCGTCGAGCATCTGGTTCTCGATGCGCACGTTGGCGAACGTCCCGCGCATCATCACCTCGTGGTTCCCGCGGCGGGAGCCGTAGGTGTTGAAGTCGACGGGATCGACGCCGTGGTCCATGAGCCACTGGCCTGCCGGGAGGTCAGAGCCGAACGGCCCGGCGGGGCTGATGTGGTCGGTCGTCACGGTGTCGCCGAGCGTCATGAGACAGCGGGCGTCTTCGATGTTCGAGACGCCGGGTTCCTCCAGCGGGAAGTCTTTGAAGAACGGCGGTTCGCGGATGTAGGTGGATTCGTCGTCCCACTCGTAGACGTCGCCGGTCGGCGCTTCGAGCGCGTCCCAGCGCTCGTCGCCTTCGAACACTTCCGCGTACTTCTCGCGGAACATCGAGGGGTCGACGCTGTCGTGGATGGTCTCGTGGACCTCGTCGGCGTCCGGCCAGATGTCGGCGAGGTAGACTGGCTCACCGTCTTCGTCGGTGCCGAGTGGGTCGGTTTCGAGGTCGATGTCCATCCGTCCGGCGAGGCCGTAGGCGACGACGAGCGGCGGACTCGCGAGGTAGTTCGCGCGAATCTTCGGGTGGATGCGCGCCTCGAAGTTCCGATTGCCACTCAGGACGCTCGTGGTCCACAGGTCGTGGTCGTCGATAGCGTTCTCGATGGGGTCGGGAAGCGGCCCGGCGTTGCCGATACAGGTCGTACAGCCGTAGCCGACCACGTCGTAACCGAGATCTTCGAGATACGGAAGCAGTTCGGCCTTCTTCAGGTACTCCGTGACGACCTGGCTTCCGGGCGCGAGACTCGTCTTGACGTAGTTCGGCACGTCGAGCCCCTTCTCGACCGCGTTGCGGGCGAGGAGCCCCGCGGCGACCATGACCGACGGGTTCGAGGTGTTCGTACAACTCGTGATTGCGCTGACGACGACGCTCCCGTGGCCGATTTCGGCCGTCTCGCCGTCGCCGAGGTCCACTTCGACGCGCTTCGTCAGGGGGTCGAGGTCGGCGTCGGGTTCGACTGCGGCGGCCGCGCCGCCGTCACCGGCGAGTTCGGGGTCGCTCCCGCCCTCACCCAACCACTGTTCGAGTTCGCGTTCGTCGTAGTCGTCGAGTTGGTCTTCGAATTCGCCGTGGACGAGCTTTCGGAAGTGCGACTTCATGTCGCCCATCGGGACGCGGTCCTGCGGGCGCTTCGGCCCGGCGAGGCTCGGTTCGACAGCCGAGAGGTCCACGTCGACCGTCTCGGTGTACTCGGGGTGCTGCTCGCCGAAGAGGCCCTGCGATTCGAGATATTCGCGGACGAGTTCGATGTGCTCCGGGTCGCGGCCGGTGAGTTCGAGGTAGTCCAGCGTGGCCTCGTCCACCGGGAAGACGCTGATGGTCGACCCCTGTTCGGGGGCCATATTCGAGATGGTCGCCCGGTCGGGGACAGAGAGGTTCTGAACGCCGGGGCCGAAGAACTCGACGAAGCGGTCGACGACGCCGACCTCGCGGAGTTGCTCGGTGACGTGCAGCACGAGGTCGGTCGCCGTCGCGCCCTCGGGCAGTTCGCCTTCGAGTTTGACGCCGACGACTTCGGGGAGCTTCATCGTAATCGGCTGGCCGAGCATCGCCGCTTCGGCCTCGATGCCGCCGACACCCCAGCCGACGACGCCGATACCGCCAATCATCGGGGTGTGGCTGTCGGTGCCGACGAGGGTGTCAGGCAGGAGCCACTGGTCATCGCGCCACTCGCGGTCGTGGACGACTCGCCCGAGGTGTTCGAGGTTTACCTGGTGGACGATGCCGGTTCCCGGCGGCACGACGCTGAAGTTGTCGAAGGCGTTCTGCGCCCACTTGAGCGCCTTGTAGCGCTCGGCGTTTCGCTCGTACTCCAGTTCGACGTTCTTCTCGTAGGCGTCCTCGCTGCCGAAGTAATCGACCTGCACGCTGTGGTCGATGACGAGGTCACACGGGACCTCGGGTTCGACGAGTTTCGGGTCTTCGCCGGCGCGGTCTGCCGCAGAGCGCAGTGCTGCGAGGTCGACGACGGCCGGAACGCCCGTCAAGTCCTGCAGGACGACGCGAGACGGCGTAAACGGGACTTCGACGTTCGGCACGTCGGGCTCCCACGAGGCCGCGTTTCGCACATCGGCTTCGGAAACCGTGTCGCCGTCGACGTTCCGAAGGACGGATTCGAGGAGGATTCGAATGCTGACCGGTAGCTTGTCGAGTTCGCAGAGGCCCTGTTCTTCGAGGACCGTCAGGTCCGCCATCTTGTACGTGGTGTCACCGTGTTCGAATTCACGGATGGCACCGAACGGGTCGGAATCTACCATTACTGGGTGTAGGGCACCAGCAGCCTTGAAACGAGTAGCTGTTCTCACTATCTCGGAACGGGGGCGAACAACTGCGGTGTGGGACCTGAATAGGGGAGTCGGGAGTCAGGACGTGCGCTTCGGCTTCGAGGGGTCAGTTCTCTGGCATTCCGGCGGCACCGACGAACTCGTTGACCTCGTCTTGCACGTACCGACGAATCCGTTCGCAGTAGTCCCACAGCAGGTCGTTGAACTGCTCGCGTTCGGGTTCGGTGAGGCTCGTCTCGCCTCGTGACCATTCGGTGGGGATTTCGGGGTGTTGCGTACAGACGACCGAAAGCGGGTGGTTCTTCGGGTGGCCGCGGACGATTTCGTACTCGTCTGCGCCCCAAAGCCCCTCGTCGCCGTTGACCGAGAGTTCCGAGTCGATGTCGTCGAGCAGTTGGCGCTCTTCTGGAGTGACCGCGGCGTCGTCTCCCGTGAACAGGTCGTGGTACGCCTCGTCTCGAGCGGCGTATATCCAGCCGTCGAGATTGTCACGAGCACGCCGGAGGAGTTCCCTATCTGCGTCCATACCTATCTCAACGGTTGCCATGACCAAAGCAGTACGCTCGAATGGAGCCTTCACCCTTTGATATTCGCCAGTGGTGTGGTCTGGGCGACTTTCGTCCCGAGTCCGAGTTCGTGACAGACGTGTACGACCTCGTCGACGTTCTTGTACGCGCCGGGCGACTCCTCGGTCAACGTCTCGCCGGACTGTGCCCTGACGAAGATGCCGCGGGCACGCAATGCCTGCTGTAGTTCGCCAGCAGCGTACTCTCGACTCGCCTTCGTCCGCGACTTCGCTCGGCCGGCACCGTGTGGAGCCGACCCGAAACTGCGTTCGAGCGACCGCGACCCGCCAGCGAGCACGTACGAGCGAGAGCCCATGTCCCCGGGGACGAAGACCGGTTGTCCGACGTCTGCGTAGGCGTCGGGCACGTCCGGGTGGCCGGCGGGGAACGCCCGACTCGCCCCTTTTCGGTGGACGAGAAGCGTCTGTTCGTCGTCGCCGACGGCGTGGTGCTCCTCTGTGGCGATGTTGTGTCCCAGGTCGTAGACGAGTTGGACGTCGGCGTCTTCGAACAGGTCGGAAAACACCTCGCGGACGGCCTGTGTCATTGCCTGTCGGTTGCCCCACGCGAAGTTCGCGGCGGCGTTCATCGCCGACCGATACTCTCCGGCGAGTCGGTCGGAAACCGGCGCGTAGACGAGTTGTTCGTTCGGCAGCGACTCGGCGAGGTCGGGGTACGCGCGCTCGAACTCGTCGATGTAGTGCGAACACGTCTGGTGGCCGAGTCCGCGAGAGCCGGCGTGAATCATCACGACGATTTCGTCGAGGTCGATGCCGAACGCCGCCGCCGCGGCCGAGTCGTACACCTCACTGACGCGCTGGACTTCGAGGAAGTGGTTCCCGGACCCGAGCGACCCGACCTGGTCGACGCCTCGTTTTAACGCCTCCGTCGGGACCGCGTTCGGGTCTCCGGGGTGGCGGCCGTTCTCCTCGCAGTGTTCGAGGTCGGCTTTCCGCGCGTGACCTTCGTTGAGGAGCCACTCGACGCCCGTTTCGAGAATCCCGCGAACGTCTGCGATGTCGGTGTCGAGGTAGCTTCCCGCTCCGAAGCCCGTCGGAATCGTCTGAAACAGGCGGTCGGCGAGCATCGACTCGCGCCCGGCAACCTCGTGAAACGAGAGCCCGGTCCTGAGGAGTCTGACGCCGCAGTTGATATCGAACCCGACGCCGCCGGGACTGACGACGCCGTCGTCCGCGTCGACGGCCGCGACGCTCCCGACCGGAAATCCGTACCCGCGGTGGCCATCGGGGAGCACGACCGCGAACTGCTGAATGCCCGGCAAGGTCGCAACGTCTTGAATCTGGGCGAGCGTCTGGTCGTCTGCTGTTCGCATCGCTTCGACGAGCGATTCCGAGCCGTAGACACGCGCAGGCACTCGCATCTCCCCTGTCCGCGCTATCTCGTACACGTCCGGCTCGATTTCGACGGGTTCCACGTGATTGTCACCGTGTCCACATATGACAACTACTCGCATAACCGTTCCCACGGTTGAGACGGACTGATTTCTCTGCTGACAAACTTCAACAGCACGTCGGCCGTAGTATCGGACATGGACATCTCGAACATCGTCACCGACGAGTTCCCGACTGTTGGCCCCGGTGCGCGCGTCTCAGAGTTACAGGGCGTGTTCCACGAGACGGGGACGAAGGCCATCGTCGTCGCCGACGACGACGAGTACCACGGGCTGGTCACGCTGCGGCAGTTGAACGCCACCCACCGCGACCCCGACGCCAAGGCTCGGAGTATCCTCTGGCACCCGGCGACGGTCACGCCGGACGAGAACGTTCGGCAGGTCGCCCGTCTCATCCTCGCGAGCCAGAGTGAGGTCCTCCCCGTCTTCGAAGCCGACGACCTCGTCGGCATCGTCGCCGCCGACGACGTGCTGTCCGAGGTACAGGAGTTCCTCAGCGTGCTGACCGTCGAGGACGTCTACACCGACTCGCTGGTCACCGTCGACGAAGACGCCACCTTCGGGGAAGCGCTCCACACCTTCCGCGAGAACCGCATCACCCACCTTCCCGTCACCGACGGCGACACCATCGTCGGCGTCGTCAGCCTCTACGACGTGCTTGGATTCACGACGAGAGCTGTCGATAAGGCCTCGGGCGGCGCATCGGACGGATTCGACGTCGCCGCTGGCGAGGCTGGGCCGGGATTCCGTTCACCCGGTGGGATGGGAGAACGAGCCGGCGAAATCGACCGCTTGCTCGACCTTCCGGTCGCCGACGTGATGAGCGCGCCAATCGAGACGGCACTCCCCGAAGAGGGTCTCGACCACGCTGTCGAACGAATGTTGACCGAAGGCGTCTCGTCGCTCATCGTCATTCAGGAGGATGCGCCCGCAGGAATCGTCACCAAAACAGACGTGCTTCGCTCGCTGACGTGGACTGGCGAGACGCGGCCGCCCGTCCAGATTACGAACGTTGACTTGTTGGACGACATCTCCCGCGACGAGGTCGTCGAGATGATAGACGGACTGACCGGGAAGTTCGGCGGCATCACGCTGCTCGAAGCCAACGTCCACTTGCAGGAACACGACGAGAAACTTCGTGGGACGCCACTCATCCTGGCTCGGGTACGGCTCTACACGGACAAGGGCCACTTCCTCGGAACGGGTGAGGGATACGGTGCGTCGCACGCGCTGCATCTCGCTCGAAACGTCGTCGAACGCCAGTTGCTCGAAGGGAAGACGCACGTCGAGACGAAGAAACCGCCGTCAGACCCCGAGGAGTACTGGTCGAAAGTGTTCGGCTGGTGGCTGACTGCACCGCCCCGTCGGCGCTGACGGAAACCGACACGTCCCCGAAACCTCACCGAGTGCCACAACTTCTATTGAACTACCTCTCGCACGTTTCGTATGGACGGTCCCGAACAACGACCGCCGACCGAGGACAACTCTCCCTTGGCTGTCCTCTACGTCGGTCGGGACCCGGATTTCGCCGACTTAGTCGAGACGGCACTCGAACGGCACGTCGACGCGTTCGACGTTCGAACCGAAACGTCTCTCATCGACGGTATCTCGGCTGTCGAAACCGGTGATTTCGACTGCATCGTCTGCGAGTACCACCTTCGCGACGGTGACGGCTTGGGACTTCTCACGGCGGTTCGCGCACAGTCTCCGACGCTTCCGTGTATTCTCTACGCCGCCGACGGTGACGAGTCAGTCGCCAGCCGCGCCATCTCGATGGGCGTGAGCGACTACGTTCGTCGCGACAGCGGTAACGAGGACTTCCGCCTCCTTGCCAGCCGAATCCGAAACGCTGTCGACCAACACCGCGTTCAGTCACGGCTCGTCGAGTCGGATTCGACCCTCGCAGCGGTCTACGAACGAATCTCAGACGGCGTCTTCGCCGTCGACGACGATTGGTCTGTCGTCTACTGGAACGAACCGCTGGAGGAACAGACGGACATCTCGGCCGAGGAGGTGCGCGGCCACGACCTCCGCGAACTCTTCCCGAAGGCACGCGAGACCGACATCGCTCACGCACTCGAACGCGCCATGACGACACAGGAGCCACAGACTATCGAGACGTTCGTCGATGTGCTCGATGCTCGGGCCGAAGCACGCATCTACCCCGACGAGGATGGGCTGACCGTCTGCGTGCGCGACTGGACAGACGCCGAGCGTCTCGACCCCGAGCACAAAGCGGTCTTCTCGCGGATGACGGACGCCTTCTTCGCTGTCGACGACGAGTGGAACCTCACCTACTTCAACGACCGTGCCGAGGCGTTGATGAACCGGACCCGCGACGTCGAACTCGGCGACCACCTCTGGGAGACGTTTCCAGAGTTGGTCGGCACCGAAGTGCACGAGGAGTACCTCGAAGCGATGGCGTCCGGCGAGCCGAAGACGCTCGAATTTCACGGCATGCTCTCGGACGCGTGGTACGAAGCACGACTGTACCCGTCGGAGTCGGGACTCTCGGTGTACTTCCGCGACACGACCGAGAAACGGGAGGCGGCCCAAGAACTCCGTGCCCGACACACACGGCTGCAAACACTCGTCAAGAACCTCCCGGTCGCCTCGGCTGTCGTCGACGCCGATGGAATCGTCACGTTCTCCGAGGGGAAGGCGCTGGAGCCGCTCTCGATAACGCCGGAAATCGCCGCCGGGGAGTCTATCTTCGACCTCTACGCCGACGTGCCAGCAATCGTCGATGGAATGCGTCGCGCGCTCGACGGCGAGGCGGTGAACTTCACGGTCGAAGTCGAGGGCCAGACGTTCGAAGCGTGGGCCGAGCCAGTCTTCGACGACGACGGAACTGTCGAGGAGGCCATCGTCGTCGCAATCGACGTGACAGACCGCGCCCGTCTCGAATCCGCACTCCGCGACCTCCAGTCGGTCGCCCGCGACCTGCTTCAAGTCGAGACGCGCGACGAAGTGGCATCGGTCGCGGTCGATGCTGTCGAAGAGGTGGTCGGGTGGCCGATTGCTGCCGTCTGGTACTACGACGACGAGAGCCAGTCGCTCGTCCCGGCCGCAGAGAGCGACACGGCGCGGGCGATGGTCGGTGACGCGCCACTTTTCACCCCCGACACGGGGCTCGTCTGGGACGCCTACGACACGGGAGAGATACAGGTCTACAACCGCCTCGAAACGGAGACAGACGTCTTCAACCCGGACACGCCGTTCGAGTCCGAAGTGCACGTTCCGCTCGGGGAGTACGGCGTGCTCGTCGCTGGTTCGAGCGAGTCGGACTCGTTTTCGGATATCGACGTCGACTTGCTTCGTATCCTCTCGGCGACGGTCTCGTCGGCCATCGAGCGGGCCGAGCGCGAACAGAAACTCAGAGATAGAGAGGCCGAACTCGCGGCCGCAAACGAACGCCTCGACGAGTTCGTCTCGGTCGTCGCTCACGACCTTCGGAACCCGCTTTCGGTCGCAAAGGGGTACCTCGAAATCGCGCTCGATACGCACGACCCAGCGCACTTCGAGAAGATAGAGACGGCGCTCGACCGAATGAACCTGCTCGTCGACGACTTGCTCACGCTCGCTCGCCACGGCTCGCCCATCGCCGAGCGGGAGGCGGTCGAACTTCGGTCCGTGGTCACTCACGCGTGGAGTTTCGTCGAGACGAACGACGCGACACTCCAGGCGAACGGGCTGGGTGTCGCCGTCGGAGACGGGAGTCGCCTGCTCCAACTGTTCGAGAACCTCTTTCGGAACGCAGTGGAACACGGTGGGTCAGCAGTCGAAGTGACTGTCGACCGACTCGACGACGGCTCTGGGTTCTACGTCGAAGACGACGGACCGGGAATTTCGGAGGACGAACGAGAGCAGGTGTTCGACCACGGCTATACGACCAGCAGTACCGGAACGGGGTTCGGTCTCGCTATCGTGAGAGACATCGCCGACGCACACGGCTGGTCGATTCACCTCTCCGAGAGTGACTGTGGCGGTGCTCGGTTCGAGTTCAGCGGTGTCGGGTGGGTGCAGACTCCTTCCCACGAACAGGAGGTACAGAACGACTGACGATGGTGTTGGGTTGCCGCTCTCGGTGGTCGAATCGCCCGTCAGTCGGCGGCCGCGTCTAGCTTTTCTCGCAGTCGCTCGGGGTCGACCTGGAATTTGAACGCCGGACGGTCGTCGACGTAGACGTACGGGACTCGGTCGCCGTACTCCTCCGCGAGCGCTCTGTCTGTGTCCACGTCGACGACGTCGATATCGACCGGAACGTCCTCGGACGCTGCGACTTCGCGGATGGTCTCTTCGGCGACCTCGCAGAGGTGGCAGTCCTCGCGTGTGTAGATCACGATTGGGACAGGGTCGCTCATTGAGTCACTAGTGGAGCGCGCTCGCTCATTAGTCCATCTCTGTTCGGCGGAACGTGTCCTCGAAATCACCGAATTATCCGAATTGTTACGGTATTCTATTCACACGTATACTAAGTAGAGTACTTGTCAAATCCATCTATTATAAATTCACTATAATCCTCAAAATCGACTGCTGTCATGCGATTTTGAGTAATATAGTGGTCGATAATGTACATATTTATTGTTTGATAAAATGTCGCAGCATTTCTAATCCCACCGCAGAAATGTCATTGTCAAGTACGAACTATGACAGACGATAGTGTCTCATCAGCTTCCGGGGGTGGACGAAACCGGTTCGTCTACGTAACGGCCGCACTCGCCGCGCTCAACGGACTTCTCTTCGGGTTCGACACGGGTGTCATCTCGGGGGCGTTCCTGTACATCAAAGACACGTTCACGATGAGCCCGCTCGCCCAGGGTATCGTCGTGAGCGGAGCGCTCGCAGGCGCTGCGTTCGGTGCCGCGCTCGGTGGACACCTCGCCGACCGCTGGGGTCGGCGGCGACTCATTCTCGTCAGCGCCGTCGTGTTCTTCGTCGGCTCGCTCGTGATGGCTATCGCACCGACCGTCGAGGTGCTGGTCGTCGGGCGTCTCATCGACGGCGTCGCTATCGGCTTTGCGTCCATCGTCGGCCCGCTGTATCTCTCGGAGATTGCCCCACCGAAGATTCGGGGGTCGCTCGTCTCCTTGAACCAACTCGCCGTCACCGTCGGTATCCTCTCGTCGTACTTCGTCAACTACGCCTTTGCCGACGCCGGGCAGTGGCGCTGGATGCTCGGGACGGGGATGGTCCCCGCGCTCATCCTCGGTGCCGGAATGGTGTTCATGCCGGAGAGTCCCCGCTGGCTCGTCGAACACGGACGCGAAGGCCAAGCACGGGACGTCCTCTCGCGAACCCGCACCGACGACCAGATTCGCGCCGAACTCGACGAGATTCAGGAGACTATCGAACAGGAAGACGGGAGCATCCGCGACCTCCTCGAACCGTGGATGCGCCCGGCGCTCGTCGTCGGTGTCGGCCTCGCCGTGCTCCAGCAAGTCACCGGCATCAACACGGTCATCTACTACGCGCCGACCATCCTCGAATCGACCGGCTTCGAGTCCTCGGCGTCCATCCTCGCCACGGTCGGTATCGGCGTCGTCAACGTGGTGATGACCATCGTGGCCGTCTTGCTCATCGACCGAACTGGGCGGCGTCCGCTCCTGTCGGTCGGTCTCGTCGGGATGACGCTCACGCTCTTCGGTCTGGGTGCAGCGTTCTACCTCCCCGGCCTGTCGGGCCTCGTCGGGTGGATTGCCACGGGCAGTCTGATGCTCTACGTGGCGTTCTTCGCCATCGGCCTCGGCCCGGTCTTCTGGCTCCTCATCTCGGAGGTGTACCCGCTGAAGGTTCGCGGGACTGCCATGGGTGTCGTGACCGTGTTCAACTGGGTCGCCAACCTCGCCGTCTCGCTGACCTTCCCCATCATGGTCGGCGCGATTACGAAAGCCGGGACGTTCTGGGTGTACGCGATTCTCAGTGCCGTGGCACTGGCCTTTACCTACGTGTTCGTCCCCGAGACGAAAGGTCGGTCGCTGGAAGCTATCGAGTCGGACCTCCGCGACAGTATGCTCGGTCGTCAGGACGCCGACGCGCCCTCGGACGTCGCGTGGGGTGACGACGACTGAACAGTCAGAATCGCCCGTCGAATTCGGTGGTCACTCGTCGACGACGTTCGTGAACTCGTCGATGGGCATCACCGAGTAATCGACGCTCAGCGTGTCTCGCGTCGCGCGAATCCGCCCGACGAACGTCGAGATGTCCTGTAGTTGTCCTTCGAGAACGAACAGTTCCATGCAGTAGTGGTTGCCGACGTGGTTGTGGAAGTTGGACTTGACGAGGCCCTCGTACTCGTGGCGGAGTCCCATCATCCGCTCTTCGACGCTCGTCGTCTCGTAATCGAAGATAACCGTGACGACGGCCATCAGGTCGCGGTTTTCGAGGCGCTTGTCTTCGAACTCTCCGAGGAGGTTTCGCGCCGCCTCTCGGACGACTTCACTGCGGCCGGTGTATCCGTGTTCTCCGGCGAACGAGTCGATTCGTTCGAGCAATTCCTCCGGCATCGAGACACTGACGACGGTCATATATTAACTCGGGTGCCTTCGAATGATAAATATTGGTATCAAGTAAGTCGGTGTGTCGGAAGAGTGTCGGTGAGTTCCGGTCTTCGACACTAAATTTCAGCAGAATTAGACGACTCAAGGACCCCGGCCAAACCCCCCGCAAACTAACTCGTGTCGGGCGATTTCGACACATTCACTCAAATGCGACTGTTTTCAGCCGAGATAACTGAGGCGAACCGTTGATATAGAAGAAGCGACCAGTCACGAACCAGTCGCATCCTCGTATGGCGAGCACATCTGATTCCGACCTATCCGAGACCCGCATCCACGAGGTGTTGAGTAACGACCGCCGACGGATGGCGATCGAATTTCTACAGGACACCGACGAACTGACGCTCCGTGACCTTTCGGAGCGTATTGCGGAGGCAGAGACCGGGGAGACGCCGCCTCCACGAAATATTAGACAGAGCGCGTACGTCTCGCTCCAACAGACGCACATCCCGAAGTTGTCCGAACTGGACATCGTCTCCTACGACGAGAACTCGAAAATCGTCGCACTGGAGGAAGCGTCCGACGTCACCGTCTACATGGAGGTCGTTCCCGAGGGCGAACTCTCGTGGAGCGAGTACTACGCTGCACTCGCGGCGCTCGGAATCGTCCTCATGATAGCGGTCGCCGTCGGTGTACCGCTCCTCTCCGACGCCGGGGCTCCGCTTCTCGCCTCGCTCGTCTTCGCCGTCCTCGGTGGGTCTGCTGTCTACCAACGCTGGTCACAACAGCACTGACCAGACACACTCCGCCACTCACTGACCCGACCGTGCTCGTCTCACTATTCTCTCGCGTAAAATCCGTCATCAACGTTCGAAGCAGTCATATTCTGGGAATCCGAGACACAATGAAGTAGCCATGGTGAAATTCTTCACTCGAACATGAGTTACGCTGTCGTGCTCAGCGACTTTCACATGGTGGACCCCGACCACCAGCGTCGCGTCCTCGGCGACGTGGCCGACGTCACGACCGCCGAACTCGGGTCGGTCGAGGCGCTCGTGGAGGCCTGCGAGGCGGCCGACGCCGACGCCGTCGTGACCGACATCAACACGCCCGTCACCGCGGACGCGCTCGACACCCTCGATTTGTCCGTCGTCGCACGTGCGGCGGTCGGCTTCGAAAACATCGACGTCGAAGCGGCGACAGACCGCGGCGTCGTCGTCACCAACGTCCCGTCGTACTGCACCGACGAGGTCGCAACCCACTCGGTCGCGCTTCTCCTGTCGTGTATCCGCGCGACGCCCTCTTACGACCGGGCCGTCCGCGCTGGCGAGTGGCCCGCGACGCCCGGGCGCGAACTCCACCGCATGAAGGGCCGCACCCTCGGCTTTCTCTCGTTCGGCGCGATTGCCCAGCGAACCGCCGAGTTGTGCAGTGGGTTCGGCCTCGAATTCGTCGCCTACGACCCCTACGTCGATGACGACACCCTCGCCGAATACGGCGTCGAGCGCGTCAGCCTCTCGGACCTCTACGCCCGCGCCGACTACCTCTCTGTCAACGCGCCCGCGACGCCCGAGACGCGCGGCATGGTCGATGCCGACGCGTTCGACGCGCTCGACGACGACGCTATCGTCGTCAACACCGGCCGCGGGGAGGTCATCGACGAAGCCGCGCTCGTGGATGCGCTCCGCGAGGGCGACATCGCGGCCGCCGGACTCGACGTGTTCGAGACGGAACCGCTGCGCGAGGACTCGCCCCTCCGCGAACTGGAAAACGCCGTTCTCTCGCCCCACGCCGCGTGGTGTTCGGCCGAGGCCCGCGCCGAAGTCAACGAGCAGACCGCGACGGACATCAAGCGCGTCTTCGCGGGCGAAGAACCGACTGCGAAAGTCGAACCCGAGTGGGATTGAGGTTTCGTATTTCTAAATAGCTCGGTGACCGTATCCTCAGAACGCTTTGTGTTCTGCTGGGTGCACGAGAACCCCAACCCGTGAACGGGACTCTGGTACTCCCTGTAGATTACCGAGCGAAAATTGATAATTATCCAACTAGAAGACTCACAGACTAGAAATGCGTCGACGAGATTTCTTGTGTGGTATTGCGGCTACTACCCCGATAGCTGTCGCAGGTTGTTCAGCAATCGCTGACAAAGATGAGACGGAAAAAACGACTCACCATCATGTTCAGTCAACCACCATCCGAAATGGTGTTCCATCAGATATCAAGCAAAGTGTGTTCATATTAGACCATGTTGAAAAAATGGGACTGTGGAACTGTTTGTTTCACCACGCATCGAATTGGGTCAACACCAGTACACAGGGGAGAAACAAACGACAGTCCATTTAATTGTCAATGACATCGTTGACCAGTGGCAACAGAGTTGGACAAATCAGAATGGAGTAGCAGGTGTCCTTACATTTGAGTCAGGAAGTGATAGCCCAATTTCAATTACTGCTCAGACAGAATTTGAGGAGGGCGGGTCAATTCAAACCACTCGCATGGAGGAATTCCAATTCCCTTCCAACGAAATGTGAAATGAATATATCATTCATTTGATCCAACTGCTATTGTTTATATTTTATATTGGTTCTGTCTCAGCGGAAGTCGTGAATCCATATGTAATAGCACCGTCGCGTGTTCAGGCCGCTGCTGCAGACTGGTGGCGACAAAAAATCATGAGACCGACGGCGACGAGCACTCTACCCCTCGCAGTACGTCTCGCGCATCGTCCGCGCGAACAGCCCCGCTTTGTCGAACGCGATAGCGACGAGGACGAACGACTCGTCCAAGGGTCGCATCACGAACACTTCACGGGGTGCGTCGGGGGCGTCAGTCTGCTCGTCCACCCGCCCCACGAGCGGGTCCAGCGGGAGGACGCCGTCTCTGAACTCCTCGAACAGGTCGCGCGCGCCGGACTGTTTGGCAAAGACGTAGAGCACCGCGTTCGGGTCGTGCTCGGTGCTGTAGGTGACGCGCGACCCCATCGCTTCCCCGGCGTCTTGGACTGCACGCCACGTCTCTTTGGCGGCGTCGAACAGTCCGGTTGCGGCCCCGACGAACCGGAATCGCGTCTCGTCGAGAATGTCGAGCGACGCAAAGCGGGGGTCGCCGTCGTCCCACGCGAGCGTCGCGTCCACGACGTGTCCGGGTTCGAGCGCCGCGACGGTCTCGGCGAGTTCGCCGTCGTACCCGTCTGACGGGACGTAGGTCGGCGAAAACGCTTCCTCGGCCTCGGTCGCGGCGCTGGGGTCGGTCCAGTCCACGTCGTCGTCGGGGCGTTCGAGCAAGAGCGTCTCGTCTCGGTCCCGCGGACTGCGGTAGACCCGAAACTGTCCAGCCGTCGTGACCTCCATGGCCGCGGCTACTCGGCGGACGAAAATACGACTACCGGTCCGGGGTGCGTGTCCGAAAAAAGGCCGCGCGGCTCAGTCGTCGTCGTCAGCGAACGACGCGATAGCGCCGCGAAGACCGGCTTGCGTGTCCGAGCCTTCCTTCGTGATTCGCCACCCGGTCAGTCCCATGACGACGAGGATGACCGGCGAGAGGAACCCGAGGAAGTAGTACGGTGCGTACTGGAGCGTCGGCACGCCGAGCACGTCGGCCATGTAGGCACCACCAGTCCCCCACGGGATGAGCGCGCTGGTGGTCGTCCCGGCGGATTCGACGGCCCGCGAGAGGTTCCGACTTTCGAGGTCGAAGTCGTCGTAGAGGCCGCGGAAGCTCATGCCGGGGACGACGATACTCATGTACTGGTCTGCCGCGATGGCGTTCATCGCCAGCGACGAGGCGGCCGTCCCGACGGTGAGCGAGGCAACCGAGGTCAGCACGACTCGAAGCTTGTGCGCGATGACGGCGATACAGCCGGTTCGTTCGAGGATACCACCCAGCGAGAGCGACGCGATGATGACCGTCATCGTCCACGACGACCCGAGAAGACCGTCCGAGTTGAGCAGCGAATCGACCGTCTCGACGCCCGTCGCGGGTTCGGTTCCGGCGAACGCGACGTTCCACGCGCCGACGAAGGTGTCGATGGCGACGGGCCCCTGCACGAACAGTTGGGTGAGCGTTCCGGCGACGACGCCTGCGATGATAGACGGCAGCGCGGGGTAGCCGCGAAGCGCGAGCACGAACGTGACGACGAGTGGTGCGAAGACGAGCGGCGAGAGGGCGTACGACCCCGCAAGCGCCGTCTGAATCTCGGCGACGCGCCCCGCGGGAATGTTCCCCGTGGCCGTGAGACCGAGGGCGGTGTAGGCGACCAGCGAGATTGCGAGCGCGATGCTCGTTCCGACGCGCATCGTCCGCACGTGAGTCAGGAGTTCCGTGTTGGTGACGGCGGCAGCGAGGTTCGTCGTGTCCGAGAACGGCGACACCTTGTCGCCAGTGTACGCGCCCGTCAGAACCGCACCCGCGGTCATCGCGTTCGGCATGCCGAGGCCAGACCCGATGCCGATGAAGGCGACGCCGAGGGTTGCGGCCGTCGTCCACGACGACCCGATAGCGAAGGTGACGATAGCCGAAAGCAGCGTCGCAACGGGCAGGAACACTGCCGGTGACAGGAAGTCAAGCCCGTAGTAGATGAGCGCGGGAATCGTCCCTGCCGCGGTCCACGTCGAGATGAGCATGTAGACGACGAGGAGGATGAGCAGTGCGGACATCCCCATGTTGATGCCGTCCCGGATACCTTCCGAGAGGCGCGACCACGGGATGCCGAGCCAGTATCGTCCGACCGCACCGGTGAGGATGATACCCCACAGGAGCGGCAACTGCGGGTCGAGGCCGAGCCAGATGACCCCGACACTCAGGAAGACGAGCATCCCGACGACGGGAACGAGCGCCTGCACGAGCGACGGTCGCTCATCCTCGGGAATGTCGTCGTAGGTCAGCGGTTCGAACGAGAGAGTTGCCATTACCGGTACCGTCTTCCATGGTAGGTAATTTCAATCTGGCCCTTTGTAGATTATAAATAACCGTTATCGTTACTCAATCATCCAACTCAGATGATGCGTTTCGGAACAATGAGTCAAGAATTTCCGGCGTCGTTGGATGATACGCCCGGTCTGGGAGGTCGCGCACGTCGAGTTCCATCTCGATGGCGACCTGCATCGTCTTCGCCATCACGTCGGCGTGGTAATGGAGTCCCTGGTAGCCGAGGACGGTGCCGTCGCTTCCGACGACGAGACGCGCCAATCCTTTCGGCGTCGCTTTGGTCTTGAACACTCCGTCGTCGCGGGCCTCTCGGGTGACGACGACGTGGTCGATTCCCGCGTCCGCCGCAGATGCCGCCGAGTGGCCGACGCGGGCGTAGGGGTACACCGTCGCCCCGGAGAAGACGACGTGGTGGTGGACGTTGTGGTACTCTGTGAGTTCACCACCCCGGATGTCGGCGAGGATGTTGTCGGCGGCGACGAAGCCCTGTTCCTTGGCGACGTGGAGAATCGGTTCCTTGTCGTTCGCGTCGCCCACGACGTACACTCGGTCGTCGTCCACGGCGCGCATCGTGTCGTCCACCCAGGCCTCACCCGGCGAGATGCCCGCCGCGTCGAGGTTCAGCCCGCCGAGATTCGGCTCCCTCCCGGTGAACAAGAACACCTCGTCGCCCTCGACTGCCGACCCGTCGTCGAGATGGAGGCGAACACCCCCGTCGTCGGTCTGTTCGACGCGCTTTTCGTACACTTCGGTCCGAATCTCGATGTCGAAGCCGTCGCGGTAGATATCGAGGAGTGCATCACCGAATTCGGGGTCCCCCTCGTCGATTGGGCGCTCGTCGTGCTCGACGACCGTGAGGTCGACGCCCGCCTCCGCGAGATACGGGACGAGTTCGAGGCCGACGTAGCCGAATCCCATCACGACGCCAGAGTCGGGGAGGTCGGTCGCGTCGAGTACGTCCGCGCTGGTCGAAAAGCCGACTTCGTCGAGACCGGGGAGGTCGGGGACGAACGGCGACGACCCGGTAGCGACGACGACGTAATCGGGGTCGAACTCGCGGTCACCGGCCCGGATGCGACGCTCGCCGACGAACCGGCCGCGCTCGCGGACGAGTTCGACGCCATCCGTCTCGGCCAGCTTTCGGACCGCCGCCCGGCGGTGACTGGCGAACCCCGAGATGTGCTCGTCTTTCGTCTCGACGACTGCGTCGAGGTCCATCTCGGGCGCGTCGCCGTCGAGTCGGTCGTCGTGCCGCGCTTGATAGTGGTGGCCCGCCGCCGAGAGGAGTTCCTTGGATGGCATACAGCCGCGGAGGATGCAGAGGCCCCCCGCCGGGTCGCCGTCGTCGACGAGCGTGAGTCGGTCGATGTCGTCGCCGACGTGCGGGACCAGTTTGTCCGCGACGGCGACTCCGGCGCTCCCGTAGGCACCGATAATGAGTACGTGTGTCATACTGTGTCGCGGGTGCGGAGGGCGCTTAGTCGTTGGGTCGGAGTGTGCGAAAATCGCACTGCTAGTCGAGATTGTGTACCGCGAAAAACGGTGCGGGCCGCGCCTACCGTGAAATGCCGTCGCCCTCGTCCGCGACGACGCGCTCGATATCTTCGGGCGTGACGACGGCCACGTCACCCTCGATGGTTCGCTTGAACGACGCCGTCGCCGAGGCCCACTGTAGCGAGTCGGCGACGTCCCCGCCGTCGAGGTGCTTGGCGAGATAGCCGCCGACGAAGGCGTCGCCCGTGCCGATTGCGTCGTGGGTTTCGGCCTCGTAGACGCCCTGTTCGTACACGTCGCCGTCAGCGAACGCGAGCGAGCCTTCCGCGCCGCGGGTGACGACGACCGTCTCGAAGTCGTAGTCGGCCGCGAGGCCGCGGGCGATAGATTCGGCGTCGCCGTCGCGTCCAAGGACGGTTTCGGCGTCGCGCTGTGCGGCGAACAACACGTCGATGGCGTCGAACAGGTCGCGGTAGCCCGCGGCGGCCTCGTCGGGAGTCCAGAGCTTCGTCCGGTAGTTCAGGTCGAAGGCGGTGGTCGTCCCCGCCTCCTGTGCCACTTCGAGCACGTCTTTCGTCGTCGCGTGGAGCGTCGTAGAGAGCGCGGGCGTGATACCGCTGGTGTAACACACGTCGGCGTCGCGGACGGCATCGAGGTCGATTTCGCCCGTTTCGAGGGTCGTTACCGCGGCGTCCGCGCGGTCGTAGACGACGTTCGTCGGCCGCGGTTCGACACCGTGTTCGAGGTAGTAGAGACCCTGTCGGTGTTCGTCGTCCCAGACGACGCCGTCGGTGGCGACGCCGTGGCTTCGCAGTTCGCCCACGACGCGGCGGCCGAGCGGTGAGTCGGGGAGTTTCGAGAACCACGCCGCGTCCCGGCCGAGTCTGGCGGCGGCGACGGCGACGTTACTCTCTGCGCCGCCAGCCTGCACTTCGAACTCGCGGGCAGTTTCGAGTCGCTCGCCACGCGGCGGCGACAGGCGAAGCATCGTCTCGCCGAAGGTCACGAGGTCGGTCATGCAGAGGCGTTCGACGGCACCGTATAAACGTCCGGCGTTGGCGTCGAATCACGCGACCGAGTCGGCGCGGCGGCACAACAGGCAACGGCCCGTCGTCGCCCTCACGCCCCGGTCAGCCGCCGGACGAGGTAGATAAACGAGATTGGAATACTGAGGAAGGGAACGCCGATGAGGTAGTACAGCGGAGACGGTATCCAGTTCGACTCGCGGGCCAGTCTGATGCGGTCCATGTGGAGCGCGGCCGGGCCGACGATGACGGCGAGCGCCGTCCCGTAGAACCGAATCGCCTCGCCGACAGGGTCGGCCCACGGGGGGACGCTTGGCCCAGTGGCGGCGGTAAAGAGGTAGGAAACCACCAGGACCAGCGGTCCGAACAGAATGCCGACGAAGACCAGCGGGTGCATCGGTTCGACTCTCTCGGCGGCCTGACTTCAATCCTCTGTGCGTCGCCCGCCGTGTCCGGGATAGTCGCGCTCGAACCGTGCTTCGATTTCGTCGCTGTCGAATTCCACGATGACCGGGCGGCCGTGCGGACAGGCGTATGGATTCTCGCAGTCGTCCAGCGCCGACAGCAGGTCGAGGACCGACCCCTCCCGAAGCGAGGTGTTGCCCGTAATCGACGGGTAGCACGCGAGGTCGGCGAGGAGTTCGTCGGCGACGGCATCGACCGTCTGTTGGCCTCCCTCGGACTCGTCTTGGACGAACGCGGTCAGCGCATCCCTGACGAGTTCGGGGTCGAGCGCCGCGTCGAAGACCGCTGGCACGGTCCGCACGGTCACGGTTCGCTCGCCGGTTCGCCCCGCGTGGAATCCGACCTGTGCGACGGCCTCGCGGTACTCCTCGAACAGGGCGGCCTCGCGGGCGGTCAGTTCGAGTTCGACCGGGTCTGCGAGGGCTTGCGTCGGCGTGTCGCCCTCGACTTCGGCCTTCAGGCGCTCGTAGTTCACTCGCTCGTCGGCGGCGTGTTGGTCGACGAGGACCAACCCTTCGCTCGTCTCGGCGACGATGTAGGTGTCCATGAGTTGCCCGAGGATGCGCATCGACGGGAGCGACTCGAACTCGGGTTCGAGCGTGGCTTCCTCGCCCGACAAATCACGCTGGGTCGTCGGGGCCGAGATGCGGCGCGGCGGGGTGGTCGCGGTCGAGTCGGTTGGCTGGTCGATGCCGCTGCCGGACTCCGTGTTCAGCGAAGACGATTCGCCGAAGTCGGACGACGACTGCGACCCGCTATTCGGGGCCGACGACCGCCCACTATCCAGCGACGATTGCGACCCACTATCCAGCGACGATTGCGACCCGCTATCCAGCGACGATTGCGACCCACTATCCAGCGACGACTGCGACGTTCGCTCCGGGCCGGGCGCGAGGTCGTATTCGCGGGGTGGTGTCGGCGGCGGCGATTGGGTGTTCGCGTCGTCAGCCTCCGCCGACTCGGCCGTCGCCGTCGTGTCGGTGTCCGGCGAGGTATCGTCTGGACTCTGCGGTCGGTCGCGCGTGGCCTGTACGTCTCTCGCGCTCGGTCGCCGGGCCGCTGAATCCTCGCTGTCGGTCGCCGCCGCGTGAACGTCGTGCGGGTCGTCAGATGGCGAAACTTGCTCGTCTCGCTGGTCGTCCGAGCTGTCGTCACCGACTTCGTGGTCTTCACCACCGGGTGCGATAGGCGTCTCGTCGGCTTTCGACAACCCGCGCGGTGCCGACGACCGGACGAGGCCGTTCGACAGCAGGGCCTCTTCGACGGCGTCGGTCACGGCCTGCCGGACCTGCGTCTCGTCGTCGAATCGGACTTCCATTTTCCGTGGGTGGACGTTCACGTCCACGGCGTCGGGGGCGACGTCGACGAACAGGACCGCGAAGGGATAGCGGTCGGCGTCGAGTTGCCCGCCGTAGGCGTCGAGGACTGCCTCGCGGAGGACGCGCGCGGTGACGTAGCGGTCGTTGACGAACGTCGAGAGGTAATCGCGGGTACTCCGCGTCGTCTCGGGGTGGCTGACGAGTCCCGAAACCGAGACGTCCCCCGAGTCGTATTCGACGGGGACCATCGCCTCGGCGACTTCCCGGCCGTAGACCGACAGCACCGTCGATGCGAGGTCGCCGCGACCCTCAGTTGCGAACACCTCGCGGTCGTCGTGTTCGAGGGAGACGGCCACGTCGGGATTGGCGAGGGCGTAGTGCGTGACGACGGTGTTGACGTGGTCGAACTCGGTGGCCGTCGTCTTCAGGAACTTCCGGCGGGCGGGGGGGTTGAAAAAGAGGTCCTCGACTTCGACGACGGTCCCCTCTGGACAGCCTGCGGGTCGAATCTCCTCGACTTCCCCACCTTCGTACTGCANGTTGAAAAAGAGGTCCTCGACTTCGACGACGGTCCCCTCTGGACAGCCTGCGGGTCGAATCTCCTCGACTTCCCCACCTTCGTACTGCAACTCCGTCCCAACATCGCCACCGCGGGGTTTGGAGCGAATAGTCATCCGCGAGACGGCCCCGATGGTGTGGAGCGCCTCGCCGCGGAATCCGAGGGTTCCGACACCGGCCTCCAAATCTTCGATGTCCGAAATCTTACTCGTCGTGTGCTCGCGCACCGAGAGTTCGAGTTCGTCTTCGGTCATGCCGACGCCGTCGTCGCGGATGCGGACGCCTTCGACGCCACCCGAATCGACGGCGACCGAGACGCGCGTCGCGTCCGCGTCGAGGCTGTTTTCGACGAGTTCCTTCACGACCGAGGCGGGGCGTTCGACGACCTCTCCGGCTGCGATTCGCTGGATGGTCTTCTCGTCGAGTTGGACGATATCGCTCATTCGTCACCCTCCAGTTTCGACTGCCACGACTGCACTTTCGCCATCAGGTCCAGCGGCGACGTGGCGTTCACGTCGACCGATTCGAGTTCGTCGAGGACGGCTTCGGTTTCGGGGTCGATGGCGGGGGCGGCACTCTCGGTGTTTTTGGTGCTTTCGGTGCTCTCGGCGCTCTCGGCGCTCTCGCTTGCGACCGCCGCTGCGGACTCGACCGACCCGTTCTGGGGTGCACCACTTGCGTGACTCCGTTCTCTCTTCTCACTCTCGACTTTCATCTGCCCGCTTCCCACGTCGAAGACGGCTTGTACGGGTTCTGACGACCCCGAGCCTTTCGCCTCGATGGCCTTCTCGTCGCGGAGTCGGTCGAGTACGTCGGTGGCTCTGTCCACGACGGGACGTGGAACCCCCGCGAGGTCGGCGACGTGAATCCCGTAACTCCGGTCGGTTGGCCCGTCCACGACGGTCCGGAGGAAGGTCACGTCGCCGTGGCGCTCGTCGGCCGCGACGTGGACGTTCGCAACCCGGTCGAGGTGGTCGGCGAGACTCGTCAGCTCGTGATAGTGGGTCGCGAAGAGCGTCTTCGCACGGACTTCGTTGTGGAGGTACTCGGTCGCGGCCCACGCGATAGAGATACCGTCGTAGGTTGCGGTTCCGCGGCCCACCTCGTCGAGGATAACGAGCGACTCTTCGGTGGCCGAGTGGAGGATGTTCGACAACTCCTGCATCTCGACCATGAACGTCGAGCGTCCCTGTGCGAGTTCGTCCAGCGCGCCCACGCGGGTGTAGATACCGTCGACGACGCCGATAGTCGCCTCGTCGGCGGGGACGAAACTCCCGACCTGTGCGAGAAGCGTGATGAGCGCGGCCTGCCGCATGTAGGTCGATTTCCCCGACATGTTCGGGCCGGTGACGATGAGGAAGCCGCGCTCGTCGTCCATGTGGAGGTCGTTCGGGACGAAGTCGGTCGTGGTCTCGACGACCGGGTGGCGACCCGCTTCGACGTGGAGGACGCCCGGTTCGGTGAGTTCCGGGCGCGTCCATCCGTTCCCGGCGGCGTGGGCTGCCAGCGAGGCGAGGGCGTCGACTTCGGCGAGTGCGCGGCCAACGTCCTGGAGAAGTTCGGCGTGGGTGGCGACGCGCTCGCGGAGGTCCTGAAACAGGTCGTATTCGAGGTCGCCGCGCGCCTCTTCGAGGCGAAGAATCTCGCGTTCTTTCTCCTCTAACTCCTCGGTGACGAAGCGTTTGGAGTTCTTGAGCGTCTTAATCTGCTGGTAGTGGTCGGGCACTTGGTCGGCGACGGACTTGCCGACCTGAATGTAGTAGCCGTCGGTCTTGTTGCGGTCGACCGTGACGTGCGAGAGGCCGTTCTGACGCTTCTCGCGGTCGGAGAGCGTCTCTATCCACGACTTCGCCGACTCGTGGCGCTCGATGAGGTCGTCGAGCTCCTCGTCGTAGCCTTTCTGGAAGAGCCCGCCCTGTGTAACCGTCTTCGGTGGGTCTTCGGCGAGCGCGTCGTCGAGCTCCGCTTGGAGGTCTGCAGCGGCGTCTCTGTCGGGTCTGGCGACTACGTCCGCGAGGGGTGTGTCGGCGAGTTCGGTTCCTTCGATAGCGTCGGCGAGTGCGGGGAGAATACCGAGAGTGTCGCGGACGGAGAGGAGCGCCGACGCGTCTGCACTCCCCGAGGCGGCGCGTGAGGCGAGGCGTTCGAGGTCGTACGCGCCATCGAGCACGTCGCGGACGCGCTCACGGGCGAGGGCGGCCGACGCAAGCGACTCCACGGCGTCGTGTCGGCGGGCGAGTTCGTCCCGGTCGCGTCGCGGTCGGGTGAGCCATTCGCGGAGGAGTCGCCCGCCCGGTGCGGTGACCGTGTGGTCGATAGTGTCGAACAGCGACCCCGAGCGGTCGCCGTGCATGGTCTCTGTGAGTTCGAGGTTACGCTGGGTCGTCGCGTCGAGTTCGAGCAGGTCGCTCGGGTGGTAGACGCGAAGGCGCGTCATCGACCGCAGGACGCCAGCACCCGTCTCTTCGACGTACGCGAGAATCCCGCCCGCAGCGCGGGTCGCAAGTTCGGAGTCGAGACCGACGCTGTCGACGGTCGATTCGCCGAACTGTTCGCGGACGGCGTGGCGAGCGCGACCCGGGGCGAACGCGTCGCTGGAGAAAAGCGAGAACGAGGCGTCTGTCGCTTCGCGGAGTTGCGAGAGCGTTTCGTCGTCCGCTCTGAGGTCCGGGCCGGGGAGGACTTCGACCGGCGAGAAGCGGTAGAGTTCGGCCGCGGCGTCCTCGACGGTGTCGGCTTCGGTCACGAGGAACTGTCCGGTCGTCACGTCGGCGAACGCGAGGCCGAGACCGCTATTTCGACCCTGCACGACGGCGGCGAGGAACTGGGCGTCAGCGCGCGACGTTTCGAGGAGGGTACCGGGCGTGACGACGCGCGTGATTTTCCGTCGGAGGTCGCCCGATTCGGTCTCGTACTGGTCGGCGACGGCGACGCGGTAGCCGCGTTCGACCAGCGCCTTGAGGTAGGGCGTCAAGTCGGCAAGCGGCACGCCCGCCATCGGATACGACGAACCGTGCGACGACTTCTGTGACACCTTGAGGTCGAGTTCGCGACCGACCGTCTCGGCGTCGTCCGCAAAGAACTCGTAGAAGTCGCCACACTGCATGGCGAGGAGGTCGGCGTCGGTCTCCTCTTTCAACGAGAGGAACTGGCCGACGATTCCCTGAGTAGTCATGTGCGCACGTGGGTCGGCGGGCGGATAAAACGCTACGATGGCGTGCGGACGGGAACGATGCCGTCTGGGTGCTTAGGCGACCACGACGGTGTTACAGTTCACCCCCGCGGGAACCGAAACGTAGCCGACCGGTTCCTGAAACACTTCGATTGCCTTGATGATGACACCGTATGGGGAAAACGTGAGCAGTCCCTTGGTCATCAACGCCATGCTCGCGACGTCCATCGAGACTTGGCACTGGACCGTCGAGTTCGCCTGCTGACCACTGTCGCCCACTTTCCCTGCGACGGGAACGCTCGAAACGGCCATCCCGATGACCAGCAGTGCTGTGACGAGTGCTCCACAACGCAACGTTCTGTCTGAAAATTGTGTCATACAAAAATAAACTATGTTTCGATGCCATTAGTTGTGGTGCTTAGACTAATCGTTACCAGCCTCGGTGTTGGGCAGCCTCCAATTATCATTTGGATACTATCAGCTCGCCGTCTATTTGAGTGAGTGTGAATCTCACTCCAACATACCCCTCAAATAACGGGGCTTAATCTAAATATAG
>NZ_AOLI01000030.1 GCF_000336955.1 Haloferax larsenii JCM 13917
AATCGTTCCCAGCCTCGGTGTTGGGCAGCCTCCAATTATCATTTGGATACTATCAGCTCGCCGTCTATTTGAGTGAGTGTGAATCTCACTCCAACATACCCCTCAAATAACGGGGCTTAATCTAAATATAGACATGTATTTGACATCAGAATATATCGACTGATAATCGGCGGCCCAAAGTTATATGCTGGTTCGCTAGTCGGTCTGGTGTGACTCGCTCGTACAATCGACGAGGGCTTCTTCGCGCCGCCGGGAGCGCCGTTGCGCTCGGTTCGCTGTCGGGGTGTGTGGGGGAACTCGGTACTCAAGGAAACGAACCAGTTCGGTTCGGGGCAGTCCTGCCGGTCAGTGGCTCCCTCGAAACGCTCGGGACGCACGGAATGCGTGCAGTGGAACAGGCTGTCGCAGACGTCAACCGAGCCGGTGGAGTGCTCGACCGGCCGGTAGAACTGACGGTCGTCGACACGGAAGCAAACGCTCAGAAAGCGGTTGAAGGATACAAGACACTCGTCGACGAGGGTGTCGTCGGGTTCGTCGGTGGACTCGTGAGCGACGCGTCCATCGCGCTCGCACCAAAAGCAGCCTCGGACGGCATCATGGAGATGAGTCCGGCGAGTACGAGCCCTGCGCTCACGGATGCTGGCCGAGCGGACGGCCGGAAGTACTTCGGCCGGACGGTGCCCAGTGACGCGCTGCAGGCCATCGCAATGGCGAAAATTCTCGACGCGCCGCAGTACGCGGACGCCGATTCCATCGCGATTCTCGCAATCGACAACGCCTACGGCAACGGTCTCGCCAGTGCGATGAAGGAAAGCACCGACGCAGAGGTCGTTTCGGACGTTCGGTACGACCCGACCGCCTCGTCGTTCGACGGCGTCGTCGACGAGGTGTTCCGGAACTCGCCCGACGCAGTCGGCTTCGTTAGTGTGGCCGGACAGGAGACTGGTGTCCTCGACGCGTACGGGTCGTCCGACTACGAGGCTCCGTGGGTGTTCTCTGCGGGGATGTTCGGAAGCGACGTTCCGAAGTATTACGAAGGATTCTACAGTGCGTCGCTTTCGAGCGTCCGCACTGACGGGTACTTCCATCTCTCACAGCGGCTCTCTGACATCGCGCCGCTTGCGGCCTACGCTGTCAACGCGTACGACGCACTGTTCCTCATGGCGGCGGCCGCGGAGAAGGCCGGTGAGGCGACCGGCTCGGCGATTGCCGACACGATTCAGTCCGTCTCCGGCGGAACCGGACACACGGTTTCGGTCGGTGACTTCAGCCGTGTCCGTTCGCTCACCAGCGCCGGTCGTGAGCTGAATTATCAAGGCGCAGCGAGCGGTGTCGACCTGACTGAAGACCTCGAACCGCTGAGCCCGTACGTCGTGGAGGAAGTCCAAAGCTCCGAAGTCAGGCAGTTAGAGCTGCTTCAGCGGCAGTTCTTCGAATCAGGAGGAAATCAATGAGTTCACCACTGAAACAGTTAGCCGACGCCTTCGAACGGCTCTTGCCGAACGTGATTCGCCGCCGGTACGCGGCGAAGTTCGGCCTCGCACTCCTCGCCATTATCGTCGTGATGGGTGCCGCAGGCGCGTTTATCCACTTCGACACCAAATCGGTCGTCGAGACGCAGACCGAAGAGGAGATTCGCGGCATCGCCAAATCCGAAGCGCGCTCTGTCGCCGATTGGACCGCAACCAAGCAATCGACCGTCTCGTTCCTCTCGTCGTCGCTCGCGGAACGCCCGGCGAATACGTCGGCAGCAGAACACGAACGATGGCTCGAACAGAAGCTCATCGAACTCCCGAGTGACGTTCGGTCGCTCCACTACGTCGATGCGGATACGATGTCTGTCGTCGCCAGCACGACCGACGGAACGAGCGGCACGTCGCTCGACGCTGTCGATTCGACGTGGGCGGGTCAAGCAGCCTCGATTGCGGGGTCGAACGAACCAGTCGTCTCGGAACCCTACGACGTCAACGGCGAGCCAGTCATCGCGTTCGCCGCACCGGTGACCGAGTCTAACGGGTTCATCGTGTTGACCGCGTCGCTCGAAGCGCGGTCCCACGAGTTCGAATCGCCGATTCCGACGGGTGACGTGAAGGTCGTCACCGAAGAGGGGAACATCCTTCTGGACAACCGGAAGGCGTCGCTTCTCGAACAGTACTCCGCGTCTGAAGGGTCGGTTACGGCAATCGAATCTGCACTTAAAGGCCAGAGCGGGTACAAGCAAGTCTCGGCTCGGACCGGCATGGAAGAGGGCCAGTACGCGATGGCGTACGCGCCCATTACCGGCACCGACTGGGTACTCACCTACCACGTTCCAACGGAACGGGCGTTCTCGCTCCAGACCACGGTGACGCGTAACCTCGCGTACCTCATCGCGTTCGCGGTCGGGTCGCTGTTCCTCGTCGGCGTGACGATTGGCCGCGGCACCGCGAAGTCGCTCGCGACTGTCGCACGGAACGCAGACCAGATTGCCAGCGGTGAGGTCGACGGCGAGGTTCCCTCTACGGCCCGCATCGACGAGATGGGACGGCTGTACAACTCGTTCGCCGAGATGCAGTCGTACCTGACGACGGTCGCCGGCCAGGCCGAAGCCCTCGCGGCGAAAGAGTTCGACGACCCCGTGTTGGACGAGGATGTGCCAGGGTCGTTCGGTGAGGCGATGGGTCAGACTCACAAAGACCTCGAAGCACTCATCGTCGAACTCGAAACGAAAGCCGAGGAGTTCGGCGACGCACTGTCGGCCGCCGCCGACGGTGACCTCACGGCTCGGATGAGCGAAGACGCCGACAACGAGGCGATGAACGAGATGGCCCGGTCGTTCAACCAGATGGCCACGGAACTCGAAGCCACCATCGCCGAAGTGTCCGGATTCGCCGAAACCGTCGCGGCAGCCAGCGAAGAGGTGACCGCGAGTGCGCAGGAAATCGAACGCGCGAGTCGGCAGGTCAGCGAATCTACCCAGGTCATGGCCGAGGGCGCACACGAACAACAGGAGAACCTCCGCCAGACCACGAACGAGACGAGCAACCTCTCGGCGACCATCGAGGAAGTCGCCTCCTCTGCGAGCGAACTCGAACGCACGGCCGAACACACGCTCGAAGCGAGCGAGGCGGGACACACCGCCACGGTCGAGGCTATCGACTCCATCGAGAACGTCGAGGAGAAGACCTCCGAGACGGCCGAACGCATCGAAGAACTCGAAGCGCACATGGCCGAAATCGGCGACATCGTCGAACTCATCACCGACATCGCCGAGCAGACGAACATCCTCGCGCTCAACGCGAACATCGAGGCCGCCCGCGCGGGCGAAGCGGGTGAAGGCTTCTCGGTCGTCGCCAACGAGGTCAAAGACCTCGCTGGAGAGACCAAGGAGTCCGCCGAAGAAATCGAAGCGACCATCGAAGAGGTCCAAGAGAAATCCGAGGCCTCGGTCACTGAGATGCGGGAGACGAAAGACGCCGTCGAATCCGGCGTCGACGCGGTCGAAAACGCTCGCGAATCGCTCGACACCATCGTCGACAACGTCCGCGCGACCAAGGACGGCGTCGACGAAATTAGTCGGACGACCGACGAACAGGCCGCCTCGACCGAGGAAGTCGCGTCGATGATGGACCGCGTCACCGACATCAGCGACGACACCGCAGCACGGTCCGAATCCGTCGCCGCGGCCGCCGAAGAACAGACGGCCTCCCTCGGAGAGGTCTCCAGCGGAACCGACCGCCTCGCCTCACAGGCCGAACAGCTGATGTCGCTCATCTCGTCGTTCGAAGTCGACGCCCAGCAGACCGAACTGGACGAATCAGTCGAAATCGACGACGACGGAGTCGACACTGCCGAGATGCCACTGAACGAGTCGCCCGTCACTGACGGCGGCGACGACGACACTCAGTAGCGAACGAACTCCGACGACTCACTTTTCGACGCTACCGGCGGCCCCTTTTCTCCCACACGCTGACACATCGCCGAAAACTAGTTCATCTGGTTGGTATCGTCCCGGTCAATACCTGGCTCTCGTGGCACCTCGGCCCTCCTTTCTGTTATCATGCATGATAACTAATTGCATAGCATTATATTGGAAATGTTCGTGGAAGCAACATATGGGCCTGCTTTCGCGAATTGCGGCGCTGGTCCCTAGGGTTGGGACTCAGACGCGTGCTGACGGTGGCGCACAGTTGGCGGTGGGAGATACGGTGACTCCCGCCGCAGAGCAGATGCAACTCGGCGGCTTGCTCAACGGGGTCGGGACACCGGTGTTCATGCTCGACGCGGACAACCGGGTCATCGCGTGGAACAAGCCGATTTCGGAGCTGACGGGTGTCTCTGCCGACGAGGCGCTCGGGTCCGAACACGTCAGTGAACTCTTCTACCCCGACGGCCGCCGAGCGAAGACGCTCGCAGACAAGATTATCGACGCGCCGCGAAACGCAGACGAAGCGTACGGTCTCACCTTCGCCGACGAGTCGCAGTACCTCTATGAGGATTCGAGTACGATGGTGGACCGAAACGGCGACGAGCGACACATCTCCTTTTCGGCGCGACCGCTGTTCGAGGGCGACGAACTCGTCGGCGTCATCGAGACGATTCACGACCGAACCGAGGAGGTAATCAAAGGCCAAGCGTCGCTCGCACTCGTCGACGAGGTGTCGACGACGATGCAGCGCATCACCGAGGGGGACCTCTCGGCGCGCGCGGAGTTCACGGACGAACACGACGTCCTCGACGACGAAGTTGTTCTCGTCCTCGACCACCTCAACGAGATGGCCGCGCGATTCGAACGACTGGCCTCCGACGTCGACGACACGACTGCCGACCTCGGGACGGCGATTCAGCGGGCGGCGACCGCCGCGACCGATATCGAGTCGCAGGTGACAGAACAGACCAAACTGCTCTCGAAGGGTGCCGAAGAGATGCAGGACCTCTCGGCCAGCATGGAAGAGATTGCAGCCACCTCCGACGAAGTCGCCTCGGCGGCGAATCAGGCGCAGGCGGCCGCCGAAAACGGACGCGAGGCCGGCCAGAGTATCCGAACCGCGACCGACCAAGTCATCGATATCTCGGACGAACTGCTCGACAGCGTCATGGAACTCCAAGAGCGGATGGGCGCAATCGAGGAGGTCGTCGAGGTCATCGCGGAAGTCGCCGACCGAACCAATCTGCTCGCGCTCAACGCGAACATCGAAGCGGCCCGCGCGGGCGAAGCGGGTGAAGGCTTCTCGGTCGTCGCCAACGAGGTCAAGCAACTCGCCAACCAGACCCACGAGCACACAGAGGAGATTGCCACCAGCATCGAAGAGATTCAAGAACAGGCCGACGAGACCGTGATGGCCTCCGAGCAGTCCCACGAGCAGATTCAAATCGCCTCCGGCGAAATCGGCGACGTCCTCGAATCCCTCGACGAGATTGCGAACGCGGCGGACACGGCCGCAAACGGCATCTCGGAGGTCGCCCGCGCGACCGACTCACAGGCGACCAACATCGAGGAAGTCACGACGACGATTCAGCAGGCACAGGAACACGCCCGAACTGCCGAAGACGCCACCTCGAACATCACGGACGCGACGACGGACCAGACCATGGCACTCGACGTCCTCGCAGAGCGCGTCGACGAACTCGTCGGCGGCGACGCCGACGCGGTCGACGAAGTCGAGACACTCGAATCGGAGGTCTCCGACCTCAGTTCGGCGGGTACCGACGGCGGTGCGACCGGTTCTTCGTCAGATAGCAGCGTTGCGAACGGTCAAAACGGGTCGGGCGAAGCCAGTTCGGACAGCACGTTCAACTTCGACCGGTAGGTGGACACAAGAGGGTTCGATATTTCCTCTCGACCGCTTTGCTACAGGTTACTGCGTGTGTTTTCGAATCGTTGGCTCTGGTACGTCGACTGCGACCGTTTCGTCTGAACCACGGTGTACAGAAATCTCGAAAGAGGCCTCAAACTCCGCAGCCTGGTCTTCCCAGCTCACCACCTGCTCGTCAGTGAACGTCCACGTACCGGCGGGAAGACACGAGTCAGTCGCCCAGTTCAACAGCGTATACTCGTGACTGACGGTTTCTCCCGGTGAAACCTGTGTATGGAGTGAGGTCTGTTTTCGGAGTGTCCCGTCGTATGTGGCCGTCCAACAGCCATTGGTTCGTGATTGTGGGATGAGTGGAACGTCGAGGACGTTTCCGTCCCCATCTGTCGGTGTTATCCAGTCCCGTTCATCGGGAATGAGGAGTAGTCGTTCATCTCCGTCCTGCTGTTCGCCACGAATCGATGAAAACGGAAGAATCGGACCTCCAGATAGCGATAGCTCCGACTCGCTCGTGTTCGTGAATGCGAGGCGGAATCGAGCGGGATGCTCCGCAGTCGCTTGTTGCAGAACGGTGGCAGTAAACTCGAAAGCGTCTGTCGTTACCTTGGGGAGGGGACTCCCGGATGGAGCGTCTGTCGTCGGTGACCTCGCTTCAGGCGACGGTGAGTTGGATTGCTGGGCATCGAATTGCGTACAACCGGCAACTGTTCCGAGTAGTGTTGCGCCGATTGTTTGGAGGGCCGTTCGGCGTCGCATCGTCTAGCATTTAACTGTCAATAATCTATGAATATTGTGAGTTGGCTGCCCTCACTCCAGTGAAATCGCACAACTCTCGACGTACTCGATATCAGCGATAGAGTCCAGTCCTCCCTCGCCGCAGACCGGACACTCGGGGTTCTTTCGATACGGCACCGTCTCGAAGGTCATGTCCATCGCGTCGTAGAACAGCAACCGACCATCGAGCGACTCGCCCGCGTCGAGAAGCAACTTCACGGCCTCGGTCGCCTGAATACACCCGACTGTTCCGGGAAGCACGCCGATGACGCCGGTCGTCGCGCAATCGGGGACTGTCCCCGGTTCGGGCGCTTCGGGGAACAGACACCGATAGCAGGGCCCGTCGGGACGGAGCGTCGTCGCCTGTCCCTCGAACTTGTAGATAGCGCCGTGGACGAGCGGAATTCCCTCGAATCGGCACACGTCGTTCAGGAGATAGCGCGTCGGGAAGTTGTCGGAGGCGTCGACGACCACGTCCGCGTCCGCGACGATTTCGTGGACGTTCGATTTGTCCACACGCGCTTCGAGTGGTTCGACGCTCACGTCCGGGTTGAGGCCGCGGACGAATTCGGCGGCGCTCTGGGCTTTCGGTTCGCCCACGTCCTCGTCGTGGTGGATGACCTGTCGTTGGAGGTTGCTTCGCTCGACCACGTCGTCGTCGACGACCACCAACTCACCCACGCCGACGGCGGCGAGATACTCGATAGCCGGTGACCCGAGCCCACCCGCCCCGACGACGACGACTCGCGCCGACAGGAGTCGCTCCTGTCCGTCCGGGCCGACCTCGTCCATGATGATGTGACGAGAGTAGCGTTCGAGTTGCGTGGCGTCGAGTGAGAGTGTCATAGGCCGACGTTGGCGGTCACACTGAATAAACCCGCGGCACCGCGTTGGGGTCGCGCTCGCGTGCGTCTGGTGTTTCTCGTTCGCCGGAAGCGACGTACATTTCCCGCTTCGGTCGGACTGCCTCGTATGGTCGCAGAGACGACCCCCGACGAACTCCGCGAGCGACTGGCCGACGACGACCCGCTGGCCGTCGTCGATATTCGAGACCCCTCTTCGTTCGCCTCGGGGCACATCCCCGGGTCGGAGAATCTCCCGGCGGCGACGCTCGGCCCCGAGGTGTTCGACCGCGAGTGGCCCGACGAAGTCGTCGTCTCCTGCTACGTCGGCAAGAGTTCCAAGCGCGTCGCGTCCGTCCTCGACGAGAACGTCGAGGCCGACGTGAGCAGCCTCCGCGGCGGCTTTGACGGCTGGGACGGCGAAGTCGAACAGGGAACTGAAGACAGCGAAGCGGACCTCGGCCCGTCGGCACCGTTCTGAGCACCTACGTTTTTCTGACAGTGAATTGATGTTCTAGGTATGGCTCTCCCGACTGGACTGCTCCCGGTCTTCGTCTTCGTCGTAACTGCTGGTGTCGCGACGCTCGTGACGCTCGGCGCGTACCTCTCGTGGCGTCGTGGGTCGCGGTCGTTCAGCGCCGGTCTTCGACGCTCACTTTTGGGCGTGAGCCTGCTGTACCTCGTCGGAACGGCGGTCGTCTGGGCGGTCGCGGGCGGTGGCTCGCTGTGGGGCGTGGCGGCCGCACTCGTCGCCTCGGGCGTCGCCGCATTCGTCGTGCTGTGGACGGCTCCGCTCTTCCTCGGCCAGTCCCTCGTTCGTCGCCTGCGAGGTGTCGATTCGGAGACGGCGTTGCGGCAGGTGACGTACGGGTGGCCGGTTGCGATGCTGGTCGTGTTCGGACTCTTCGTCGCACCCGGTGGGCCGACAGATGGCCATCTGCTTCACCTCGACGGCGCGACGACCTGTCTCGCCGGATTCTGTGGACTCAGCGTCCTCCTTCTCGTAGCCGTCGCTCTCGAACTCGTCGTCGCTGTCGTGGGGCCTGGCCTCGTCGGTCTCGTACTCACGAGTCAGCAGTCGCTCAGCAGTCGATAAACGAGAGAATTTGTTGCGGTGCGCGGGCGTTACTTACCGCGGCCGCGGCTCGCACCGATGGAGGGACGGACGTGTTCCGTACCCTTACCACGGTTCTGGAGGCCGCGGTTCTTCTTGCCCGCGTTGGTGAGACCGCGGAAGGCGCGGCCGTCGTGGGCGTCGTCGCAGATCCAGTTGAGTTCGTCGTCGTTCTGGATGGCCGGGTGCTCGGGGTCGACGAGGATGACTTCCTGCCACTTCTGGGAGCCGTCCTGACCGACGCCGTAGGAGTTCAGCACACGCATGTTCGGGTACTTGCGCGAGGCGCGTTCCTCCGCGATGCGCGGGATGGACTTGCGGCGACCGATGCGGTTGACACCCTGGCGCTTCGTACGGCGGCCAGCCTTGTGTCGCTGCTTGCGCGCGCCACCCTTGCGGACGGAGACGCGGACCATGACGATGCCCTGCTTGGCCTTGTAGCCGAGTTCACGCGCCTTGTCGAGGCGGGTGGGGCGCTCGATGCGCTCGATAGCGCCCTGCTCGCGCCACTCCTGTTTTCGCTGCCACTGGAGTTCGGCCAGTTTGCCTTCCTTCGGGGTCTTCCACGCTTCCTTGATGTGGGAATAGAAGCTTCGTGCCATTGTATATCACCGCGGGCGCTTGCGATTCAGTCGAATGAGGGACCATCCCTCGATGACCACATTTCGTCCCGTACGTGACGGGTGCCCTCTGGCGTGCCCGCATGCCAGCGAGTTGGCGGAACTACCAACAGGGGAGGGTTAAGAACTTCGGATTGAGAGCTGGCGTGTAACGCGTACACACGGAAGTCCACGCGGGAGAAACTCCGTCGATTACGTGTCAACATAGTATAAACACGTTGCGAGGAAACGTGCTGAATATGCCGTCCTCAGATGTCCCCTCCACGAAGAAACAGGCGCGTGTGACCGCCCTCCAGTGGGGATTGGTGCAGGCGTTTTTGCTGGATACGTTCGCTCGGTTGCTCCGAAATTACCACCGAGCGACGACTGAGGTGCTTTTGCCACCCGATTGGGTAACGTCGATTCGGTTCGCAACACCACTCGCCCTCGTCGTCGGCGGAATCGGTGGCTACCGCTGGGTGACCAACAGAAACGCGGCGACTTCGGCGTCGGCATACCGCAATCGTGTCGTGTTCGTCGGGTCGCTCGTTGCCGGGTGGACCCTCGCAATCGTTCCGACGATGGCGTTCCAATCGATACTCGGAGGACGACTGTACACCGTTCCGTTCTTCGTCCTTCCGACCCTCACTGCAATTGCGGTCTTCGTGGGTTCGTACGTGCTGGCCTACCGGGTCGATACAGAGTGGTATCGTCAGAACCGAGGGCGGCTACTGGGTGCAGTAGCGGGTGCTGTTGCTGGGTTCTTTCTCGGAATGGCGGGCTTCGTCGCGTACGGCGAGTACCTGATTGCGACTCGAACCAGCGTTAGTCTTGATGGCGGGGCCGGAATCACTGTGGTCGCCTGTCTCGGCGCGGTTGGCGGGTACGTGCTAACTGAGAGGGGCGGTACTGGTGACCGGGCGGTAGAATTTCTCGTCATCTTTCTGCCGTCGGTGTTCGTTCTCACTCTTTTGATGGGTCTCAGTTCGGTCGCTCTCGCCGTCGCCGGTATCTCAGTACCCAGCTTCAACTCGTCGCTCACCACACTCTTCGTACCGATTGTCCTCTCGCTTGGGTTGGCGAGCTATCTGGCGTACGGTGCCAAAACAGCAGTGTACCAACGGTTCGTTGGTGGCTAGTCACTCCCTGAACGGTTTGGTGGGGAGAAAGCTCAAACAGATGACTTTTCATCCCGCTTTCGAATCTGTGGACCATGCTCACCGACATCGACTGGCGGCCGTACGACCTCGACGACGAGGACCCCGTCGACGGCGACGTCCGCATCTCCGACGAACTCTCGTCGGAGTATCTCGATTTCGAGCGCCATCTGCTCGTCTATCTCCCACCCGATTACGACGAGTCGAACAGGCGATACCCGGTGTGCTACATGCACGACGGCCAGAACGTCTTCGACGAGGCGACCAGCTACTCCGGGTCGTGGGACATCCATCAGGCGATGGACGAACTGCACGACGAGGGCCTCGACGCAATCGTGGTCGGCGTCCCGAACGCGGGCGACGACCGGACGGTCGAGTACACGCCCCACCCGCACCCGGAGTTCGGTGGCGGCGGTGCCGATAGCTACCTGCAGTTCCTCTTCGAGGAGGTAAAGCCGCTCGTCGACGAGACGTTTCGGACGCGACCCGAGAAAGAAGCGACCGGACTGCTCGGGTCTTCGCTCGGCGGTCTCATCAGCCTCTACGCGTTGTTCGAGTACCCCCAGAAGGTGGGTTTCCTCGGGGCGATGAGCCCCGCGTTCTGGTGGTCCGGCGAGGAAATATTCGAGTACGTCGAAGCCCAACCGTTCACTCCCGCTCGCATCTACGTCGACGTGGGCGACACCGAATCCATGGACGACCCCGACCGCTGTGAGTTGTACATCGACGACGCTGCGCGCATGGTCGAGTTACTGCGCGAGAAAGGATACGACGACGTCGAATTCCTCGTCGACGAAGGCGGCGTCCACCGAGAACACGCGTGGGCGCGCCGGTTCCCCGGTGCGATGCGGTTCCTCTTGGACGACGACTGATTCCCTCCTCTGTTCCGGTTCGCCTAGTGCTTATTTTACTCCCGCAAGACGACCACGTCGGCGACCTCGACGCAGGTCCCTTTCGCCGTCTCAGCACTAGAGTTGGCCGCCACATCGACCCCACTAAGGAGGTCTTCGGTCTCACAGTCCGCCTCCAGCGACACCGTCGCAGGCGACGAATCGAAGTTCAGCACGACAAGCAACGACTCGTCTTCGCCCGCGCGGCGGTAGGCGACGACCGAGTCGGCGTCGCCCGATTCGACCTCGACGCTGGCTTTCGACACGCGGTCGGAGCGAAGCGCGGGGTGCTCGTTTCGGAGGGCGACGAGTCGCCGGTGGAAGTCGGTCAGGTCGGCGTCGCCGTCGTGCCAGCGCATCGTGCCGCGCTGTTCCGGGACGCCGCGTTCTTGCCCGTAGTAAATCATGGGCACGCCGGGAAGGGTGAACGTCGCCGCCGCGGCAGGACGGAGGGTTCCGTCCTCGCACTCGGTCGCATAGCGCGTCTCGTCGTGATTTTCGACGTAGCGCATGTGGACTGCTTCGTCCGGGAAGCCGTGGTGGTCGGCCTCGACGAGCGCGTCGAATAGCGCAGACGCCGGGGCGTCGCCGGTCCCGATGTCGCGGAGCGTGTCGTACAGGTCGGTGTCGTAGTGGTAGTCGAACTCGTTTTCCCGGAACTGAACGTCCCGCGGGACCGTCTCGTCGAGGAGGAGGAAGTCGTCGTTTTCGGCCTTCAGGCGCTCTCGAACCTCCTTCCAGAAACCGTGGGGGACGCCCCACGCCACGTCGCATCGGAAGCCATCGACCACGTCGACCCACTCGTCGATGACGTCGAGCATCCACGCTCGCACGTCCAGCGAGTCGTAGTTGAGATTGGGAATCCGCGCCCAGTTGAAGTACATGCCGGGCGCGTCGTCGCCCGCCCAGTCGATGCCCGACGCGTCCTGTTCGGCCGGGACGCGTTCGTAGTAGTCCTCGTATTCGGCGACGCCCGCTCGGTGGAGTTGGAACGCCGGATGGTCCCGAGAGGTGTGGTTGATGACGAGGTCGAAGATGACCGTGATTCCCGCTTCGTGGAGCGTGTCGACGAGCGATTCGAACTCCTCTCGCGTGCCGAGGTCTGTCGCGGTGTCGAAGAAGTCGGTGATGTGGTAGCCGTGGCGGGTCGGACTCTCGCAGACGGGCGTGAACCACACCACGTCCACACCGAGCGATTCGATGTACGGAACGCGGCGCTCGATTTCGGTGAACGTCGTCTCGACGGTTTCACCGGCGAACTCGCGGACGAATATCTGGTACATCGTCGCGTCGTCCAGCCACTCGGGCGCGTCGGCGGGGTTCGAGAAGCCGACCGCCTCTCCGTCGGCACGGATTTCGAGCGTGTCGGCGATACTCGCCCGTTCGATGGTCTCGCCGTCCTCGTCGGGGTGCGGCTCCTCGCTCACGGCGACAGCGTGAACCCGCGAGAGAGTCGGAAGGGCCTCGCGGCCGACGACCACGCGGTCGCCGTTGATTTCGACTGCCGATTCGTCGAGGTCGTCGCGGTCGTCGAAGTAGAACTCGACTGTCGGTTCTCTCCCGTCGGGTGCCGGTCGCGCCTCTGCCTCGACGACGACTTCGTCGCCCTCGACGCGGCCATCGAGTCGGATGTTCGGTCGGCCCGCCCCCTCGATAGTCACCTCGGCCGTCGCGTACGGGTCGAACTCGTCGTCGAACGCGAAAAGCGCGTCGTGGTCACCCGGCGGGAGGCGAACGTCCACGCTCCACTCGTCGCCGTCGCGCTCGACCCGGTCTGCGCCCAGCGTGAAGTCGTTGAACGGCCCGATGAGGGACGCCGATTCGAGTGCGTCGATATCGAAGTCGCTGGCACCCACTTCGGCCTCGTCGTCCGACCCCTCGGCGTTCTGTTCGACCTCGTCGGCCGTGATGGAGAACCGTGCTGGCTGGCGCGGGTCGGGGAAGACGCGGACGGTCACACGGTGAGTCCCGTCGGGGGCGTCGAGTTCGGCGACGTAGACGCCCGGCACGTCCGCATCGAGGTGGACCACGGGGTCGTCCGAGAGCGTCGCACTCGACTCCTCGGGCGCGTCGGTGAGAGTCCACCGAAAGGTCGCATCTGGGTCGGGGTTTCGCGGTGCGAGTTCGACTGGTTCGCCGACAGTGGTGAACCGCGGCGGTCCGGGGTGATGCATTACCTATTCGGGCGCAACACTGCTCATTAAACCTATTCTGAAGGTTTCTTCTGTTACCGAGATGTGGTTTCGGCAAGCGTCTGTGTTGTGACCGCACCGCGACTGCGACGAGCGAGAAATCGCCAGCCAGCGCGGCGGTGTGGCTGTCGTCGTTTCTGGGTGTCGCTGCCGCGGTGCCTTGGGTGGCGGTCGTGGTGTTCGGGAGTTGCTGCCGCGGTGTCTTGGATGGCAGTCGTGGTGTCCGGGAGTCGCTGCCGCGGTGTTCCGGGTGTGAAGATTTCTTCAGTTCGCACTCGCCGAGCGGAAGATGTTTTCGCGTCCGCGCCCGCGTGAGGAGTAATGGCTGACGAGGACTCACTCACCGTCGACGTCGAGCAGGCGGCCGACGCAATCGGCGCGCTCGCGGACACCGACCGAATCGCCATCCTCGTCGCACTCAGAAACGGCGGCCGACAGTCGTTCGTCGAACTCCAGTCGGCGGCGGGGTTCGAAGACAGCGGCCGGTTCAACTACCACCTCGACAAACTCGTCGGGCGATTCGTCGCTAAACACGAGGACGGCTACGAACTCCGGGCGGCAGGCTCGAAAGCGGTCGATATCGTCACCGACGAACGCTTCGGCGAGTCGCCACCGCCGGAAGAGCGCCCTATCGACGCGGCGTGCCCGTCCTGCGGAAACCAACTCCGAGCGCGATACGCCGACGAGAACGTCGAAATCGCCTGCCCCGACTGCTCGACGCTCGTCCACTACGGGTATTTCCCGCCGCGTGGACGGACCACCCGCGACGCCGATTCGCTGTTCGACGCCTACGGGACCTGCCTCTGGCGGGATTTCACGCTCGCGTACCGTGGTGTCTGTCCGTACTGTCGCGGCCGGATGCGCACGCAGGTCGAAATCGAATCTGACCACCACCTCGACTATCCCGCGGTGAGCGACTGCCTCGACTGCGGTGCGTCCATAGCGACGACGATTGGCCTCCGCCTCTTGGCCGACCCCGAGGTCGTCTCGTTCCTCGCAGACCACGGAACCAGCCCCGACGACCGCCCGTTCTGGGAGTTCGACTTCTGTATCGACGACGGCGACGTGACGGTCGTCTCGGAGGACCCGCTTTCGGTGTCGGTTCCGATTCGGCAGGGCGACGAGACGCTTCGGGTCGTTGTGGACGAATCTGGGTCGGTCGTCGAGACGACGCGGTCGGTGCCGCGGTAGGCGGTTCGACGATTCAGCCGTTCGACTTCACTTCCACGTGCTGGTCTTTACTTCCACGTGCCAGTGTACTCGCCGGTCGAGTCCGTCGGCGTGGTGTACGTTCGGTTCGACCCCGACTCCCACGTGACGGTGCCGTCGTCGGCGATTTTGACGAACTTGAACTCGATGTCCGTCCCCGCGGGGAGATTCACGTCGTAGTACCAGTTCGGGTACTCGTGGACGACCTGATTGAAGAACGGTCCCACTGCGCGGTCGGTGTCCCAGTTGCCCAGTTCGTGGACGTTGCCGACGACGTAGACGTTCTCGCCCATGTCTGTGGTCGCGTCGTTGACGACGAACCGGGCTGAGATTTGGTCGCCCGAGAGGACTTCGTAGCCCGAGAACGCGTCGCTCTGGACGCCGTTCGCGTCGGTGACGGTGATATCGTAGTAGCCGCCTGCGACGGCGGGGACGGTCGCTTCGATTTCGGTGTCCGACCACGAGACGATGGATGCTGCGGTTGTGCCGAACTCGACTGTGCCTTCGGTGTCGCCGAAGCCCTCGCCACTGAGGACGACCGTGTGGCCGGGTTGTCCCATCGTCGGCCCGACGTGGCCGAGTGTCGGTTCGGTCGTGGTTCCGGTGTACTCCCAGACGCAGACGGTCTGCGGGCCGAACGAGAAGGTGTCGATAGAGCCGTCGGCGTTGACGGTCGTCGAGAACCCATCGAGGGTGCCGCCGAGCACGTCGTCGTAGGTCCCCTCAGGAAGCGACGTCACGAGACCGGAGACGTCGTACCAGTCGAGACTGCGGTTGATGGCGACGAGGACGACGTTGTCACCGAACTCGCGCTCGTAGATGAATACGTCCGAGTTTATCCACCGCTCTTGGGTGTCACCGTAGGCGAGTGCCGGATTCGACGAGCGCAGCGCGGTGAGTTCCTGAATCACCTCGTAGGCGGTCGTCGTCGTGTCGAACGACGGCATGGGCTTGCGGTTGTCGGGGTCGTTGCCACCGGTGAGGTACTGTTCTGTCCCGTAGTACACGGTGGGCGTCCCGCGCGAGGTCAACAGGACCGCGAGCGCCATGTCGGTGTTTCGTGTGTCGCCGCCTTCGACGGTAAACCGCGGCATGTCGTGGTTGTCGATGAAGGGAACCTGGTCGATGACCTGGTCGTGTTCCGCCGCGGTCTCGTCGAGCATGGCTTTGAACCCGTGCCAGTCGTCGGTGAAGTCCCGGAGGACCTGTCGAATCTCCTGTCCGAATCGGAAATCGAGGAGGCTCATGCCGCTGTCGTTCGAGAACTCGTAGTACCGCGGATTCGACTGGTCCGCGCCGAGGAACCACTCGCCGAAGGTAAACACCGGTTTGTGGTCGTAGATGGTATCGACGAGCGTCTTTTGCCACTTCGGCGGCATGTGCGCGACGGCGTCGACGCGGATGCCGTCGATGCCCGTATCCAGCCACTGCTCGATGGCGTCTTTCAGGTACTGGTCGATGTACGTCTCGTGTTGGTCGAAGTCGGCGAGGTTGTACAGATTGCGGTAAATCTGCCCCTCGTAGCTCGAATAGTCGGTGCCGCCGTTGTGGTGGAAGTAGCTCTCGGGGTCGTCGTTGTAGGCGGCGACGTAGCTTCCGTTGTCGTAGAGGACGCCGTCTTCGAGTTCGTCGTCGGAAGTCGATGGCGACGTGTGGTTCGGCACGAAGTCGATGACGACTTTGATGTCGTTTTGGTGGGCGACGCTGACGAGCTGTTCGAACGTCTCCATGTCGCCGAAGAACTGGTTCGCGTCGGTGAAATCGCGCGCCCAGTAGCCGTGATACGAGGTTCCGATGTCCGAATCGACCGCGGTGATGTTCTCGAACGGCGGTGAAATCCAGATGGCCGACACCCCGAGGTCGGTCAGATAGCCGCTTTGAATCTTGTCGATGATGCCCTGCCAGTCGCCGCCGCAGTACTTCCGGAGGTTCGAACAGGAGTCGCTTCCGAGTTCGCCAGTCGGATTGTTGCCGGAGTTCCCGTCGTGGAATCGGTCGGAGATAATCTGGTAGATGACGTCGTCTGCGAAGTTCACCGCGTGGCCGGGTGGACTCGCTGCGGACGCCTGTGAGACGAATGCGAGGTCGTCGCCTCCAGCGCCGGTGCTTCCGGCGATACCGATTGCACTCAATCCGAGCCCTTTCAGGAACGTTCGCCTGTCGAATGGCATAATTCGTGAATGAGTATCTCATAACAAATAGTTATCTTCTAGTTCTAGATATATTGGTTTAAGACATATATGAGATGTTTCTATTGTCGCTTGTACAAATATAAAGAGAACACCACCGGGGGCGTTCCGGCTTAGCCTTCGACGCCGCCGAACGACAGCCCACCTTCGATGTACCGCTGTGCGAAGAGGTACACGAGCATGATGGGAGAGGCGAACGTGAGGGCGAACGCCGAGAAGCGCGCCCACGGGATGGAGTACTCGCTGATGAGCGAGTACAGCCCGACTGGGAGGGTGTAGTTCTCGGTCCCGAGGAGCGTCTGTGCGACGACGAACTCCGTCCATCCGGTGAGGAACGTGAAGATGAACACCGTCGCCAGTCCCGCCGTCGAAAGCGGGAGGATAATCTCGATCACGACGCGCCACGGTGGTGCGCCGTCGACGAGCGCGGCCTCCTCGTAGGAGACCGGAATCCCGTCCATGTAGGTCTTCAGCAACCACGTGTTGAACGGGACTGCCGTCGCCGCGTAGTACACCGCCAACGCGAGCTTGCTGTCGTTGATGCCGAGTTGGACGTACACCGTGTACAGCCCGATGAGCAGCGCGATTCCGAGTCCACCGCCGACCTGCGTCAACAGGACGTAGATGAACAGAATCTTCCGGCGGAAGATGAACTCGCGGCGCGACAGCGCGTAGGCCGCCGGGACGATGAGAATCATCGCGATGATGACCGTCGGAATCGCCACCGTCAGACTGTTCCAGAAGAACGACTTGAACGACGACGGATTCTCGATGGGTTCGACGCCGAAGCCGGGGAACAACTCGACGGACCCGAACGCGATTCGCCCGATGGTGCCGGGTTGTAAGGCGCTCACGTCGAGGAACGCGAGTTGCGGCGTGCTCAACACGATGGCCGAGTTCGTCGCCGGGATGTTGAACGAGATGTCGTATCCGGGGACGATGAGGTCGCCGACGACCCAGAGGAACGGCACCAGAGACGGCGCTTCCGGGAAGAGCTTCAGCCCGCTCGACGAGTATATCGACCCGCCCGTCCCCGACAGTCCGGCGATGAGAATCCAGTAAATCGGGAACAAGAGCAGACAGACCAGCACCAACGCGCCGAGCGTCGCACCGGCCGTCTTCAGTGGCTCTACCGGCGAGATGTCGCCGCGTCTGACCGATTCAGCGGTGTACCGCACGTCTTGTGCCGCTTCCACCGGGGCCTTCGCCACGTTCGTGGCGTCTTCTTTTACCTTCTTGCCGACCGTCTCGAGGAGGCTCATGCGTCGTTCACCCCGTCGGCGAGTCGGCCGCGCTTGACGTTCAGCCACATGAACGCGCCGATGAACATGAGGGCGATGATGCTAATCGCCGCACCACGCCCGTACTCGGCGAACGAGAGGGCTTCGCGGTAGCCGTAGACGACGATGAGTTCGTTCTGGCGTGCCGGACCGCCTTCGTTGAACACGAAGGGGATGAGGAACTGCTGGAACGACGCCGCCGCGGTCAGGATGGACGCGAAGAACACGGGCCGCTTGATAGACGGCAGCGTGACGTGGAAGAACCGCGAGAGGTACCCCGCGCCATCGACGATTGCCGCCTCGTGGAGTTCGTCGGGAACGTCCTGGAGGGCGCTCACCGTGATGATGACCATGAACGGGTAGGCGAGCCACATCTCAGTGACGTTGTAGGCGGCGAACGCCAGCCAGCGCTCGCTGAGCCACGAGACGGTGTCGAAACCGAACATCCCGAGAATCTGGTTCGCCAGTCCGAACTCCGCGGAACTGAAGATACCGCGCCAGACGGTGATGGTAAAGATGGACGGCAGCCCCATCGGGAGGATGATAAGCGAGCGCATGAGGCGCTTGCCACGGACGCGCTCGCTGGTCACGACGAGGGCGAGCGCGAGGCTGAAGGCAATCTTCAACGTGACGCTCGTGGCGACGAACAGCCAGGTGACTCCGAAGGAGTTCCAGAACTGCCCGTTGATTGGGAGCGTCACGATGGTGCGGTCGAACAGGACGATACTGAACGTCCCGCCGAACAGCACGTCAGCGTAGTTCTCGATGCCGATGAACGTCGCCTCGCCGAACGTCAGGACAGAAAACGCGCCGTCGCCAGCGAACAGGTTCGCCGGGGCCGCATCGGTAAACGAGATACCGATGAGGTAGACGACCGGAAACAGCATGAACGCCGAAAAGACGAACAGTCCCGGCAGGACGAACAGGAGCGAAGCGTCTCGCTTGTCGAGAAACGGAATGTCCTCGACGCGGCGGGCAACACGTGATGCGGTGCTCATTGGCTTAGGTCGTTATTCGAGGTTGCTGCGAATCTCTGCGTCGGCAGTCTCCATCGCCTTCTTCACGTCTTTGCCGTTGAAGGCCTTCGTGAGCGCGGCCTTGACCGGGTCCCAGACCTTGCCCATGTCCGGGTGAGTCGGCATCGGCTGGCCCTGTTGGACGGCTTCAGAGAAGCCCTGCACGTTCTCCGGCAGGTCGCCACTCTCGACGAGGCTTTTGAGGACCGGAATGCTGCCCTGTTCTTCGGCGCTCTTCAGCGCGAGGTCCTCGTTGGTCGCGTACCACTCGATGAACGAGCGGCCGGCGGCGGCGTCGGCACCGCCTTCCTCCATCGCCTTGGCGAAGTACCACATCGTGATGCCCGTAAACGGCTTCGGCGAGCCGCCTTCGGGGGTGGGGAGCTTGGTCACGCCGTAGTTGACGCCCTTGTCGTTGAGCGTCGAGAGGTACCACGGGCCGTTGATTGCGAACGCGGCGTTGCCTTCTGCGAACGCGGCCGCCTGCGGCTCGTAGGCCGGGTCGTTCGGCATGTACGGGACGAAGTTGTCGACGGTGAACTGGACGCCCTCGATAGTCTCGGGGAGTGCCACGCCGATGCGCTCGTCCGCCGAGTCGTCGAAGTAGTAGCCGCCGAAGGCGTGCGCCCACGCGCTGAGGAAGTAGCCGTCAGCGTAGGGCATGCCCAGACCGTACTGGTTGTTGTCCGGGTCGTGGTACTCTTCCATCACGGAGACCATGTCGGCCACTGTCTCTGGTGGTTCGTCGACGATGTCCTTGTTGTAGACGAGCGCCACGGTCTCGGCGTCGTGCGGGAGACCGACGAGGTTGCCGTTGAACTGGATTGCCTCGCGGGCCGCACTCGTGAACACGTCGAGGTCGACGTCGACTTGGTCGCTCTGGTCGACGACGAACCCGCGCTGGTAGTAATCGCCGGCCCAGTCGTGCGCCCACTCGAACGACTGCGGACCCTGACCTGCGGGAATCGCACTCGTCGTCTTCTTGCGCATGTCGGAGATGTCGGAGCCTTTGATGGTGTGCTTCGACTCTTCGTTGAACAGTTCGAGCGCCGACTTGCGACCGGGAATCTCCGGCTCGGGAAGCGAGTACCAGACCGAGGCCGTTCCGGCTTCGACCGTCTCGTCCGCACTGCTTTCTGTGGTCTCGTCGCTCGAACTCCCGGAGTCTCCGGAGCTACCGGAGTCGCCGCCAGACTCGCCGGAGGAGCTCTCTTGGACGCCAACGCAACCCGCGAGCGCAGCGGCAGAGCCAGCCACGCCGAGGTTCTTCAGTAGGGTTCTGCGATTCAGTGCCATGGTGTGAATAGATGATGAATAAGTAGTTCACATATTAAATCATTCGAATACACCACAAACTTTCATTCTCGATTTCACGCGACAGTCGTGCTTCCCGCTCGCGACACGACCGACTCGCGGAGACAAATAAGGTGCCAGAAGTGCGTCTTGGTCCCCGGACAGGGACGGACTCTCTCATTCAGACGCGTCCCACGGTCTCTCGCCCCAGTATAAAACTACTACGAAATTGTGCTTCACACATTCGAAAAAGAGGGGAAGAACTATACTGTGGCACACCGAGCCATGGATATAATGGCAACAATCACGCTCGAAACGCTCCGGAAGGAGTACGACAGGGGCCGCGTCGTCGCCGTCGATGACCTCTCGCTCGAGGTGGACGACGGCGAGTTCATCACCGTCGTCGGACCGTCGGGGTGTGGGAAGTCGACGACGCTTCGCATGGTCGCCGGTCTCGAATCGCCGTCCGATGGGACGATTCGCATCGGCGACGAGGACGTGACCGAACAGAGCGCCCGCACGCGCGACGTGGCGATGGTGTTCCAGAACTACGCGCTGTACCCGCACAAGACCGTCATGCAGAACATGGCGTTCGGCCTGCGGATGAGCACCGACCTCTCGAAGGACGAACGCGAAGCGCGCGTCCGCGAGACGGCCAGCATGATGGGCATCGAAGACCTGCTCGACGACAAGCCGGACGAACTCTCCGGCGGGCAGAAACAGCGCGTCGCGCTCGGCCGCGCCATCGTGCGCGAACCCGACGTGTTCCTGTTCGACGAACCGCTCTCCAATTTGGACGCCAAACTCCGGACGACGATGCGCACCGAGATTCAGCGCCTCCAAAACGAGTTCGGCATCACCTCGCTGTACGTCACCCACGACCAGGAGGAGGCGATGACGATGGGCGACCGTATCGTCATCCTGAAAGACGGCAAACTCCAGCAAGTCGGCCGCCCGAAGGACGTCTACGAGAACCCCGCAAACGAGTTCGTCGGCGGATTCGTCGGCTCGCCCTCGATGAACTTCGTCGACGTGACGCTCGACCGCGAGGGCGATTCGACGGTCCTCGTCGCCGACGACGGCCCGTTCTCCTACGAACTGTCCGACGACTTCGCCGCCCACCTCCGCGACGAAATCAGTGAACCAGCTGTTCGCGTCGGGATTCGCCCCGAGGACATCACCACCACGACCACGACCGACGACTCGAAGGCTATCCGAACCACCGTCGAAGTCGTCGAACCAATCGGCTCCGACAACTACCTCCACCTCGACGTCGCGCCCGACTTCATCGCCCGCGTCGACTCCGGCGTCGAGCCGTCTGCCGGCGACTCGATTCGCGTCACGTTCGACGAGTCCGACCTCCACGTCTTCGACAAGCAGACCGGCGAATCGCTGCTCTACCGCGAGTCGAAGCAGACGGCCGCCCCCGTTCAGTAAGCACGGCTGGTCGCGGGGGACGCTGACTGAACTGATTCCGTCGAAAAACGACTTTTCTCTGTTCTCGATACCGACGCCGACTAGCGCGTCGCGTCCGTCGCCTCGACCTCTAACGTCGCCAGCGTCGCGAGCCGAAGCGCGTGCGGCCAGCCGAGCGGGGTCGCACTGTCGGGCGTGCCGTCGTCGAAGAACTGCTCTGCGAGGTAGCCTTCGTCGGTGCAGAGCGGGCCGCCAGGGAGGACGAGCGAGAGGAGCGACCGACTCTCGTCGAAGAAGTCGCCCGCGCGCTCGTCGCCGCGAGCAGCGAGCAGCGCGCCGAGTTCGACGGCGGCGTTCGCGCCCCACGCGGTCGAGACCGTCCAAATCTTTTCGGACGACTGCTCGCGCATCCGCCAGTCGTCGCCCTCGAAGCGGACCAGTCCCTTCACGTCGCTCTCATCGGGGTCGTGCCAGAGGCCGTCGAAGACGGACTCGACGTGGGTGACGAGGTGGTCGATGCGCTCGTCGCCGACGGCTTCGAGTCGGTCGTAGGCGCGGTGGGCAGACACGAGTGCGAGCGCGGCAGAGTCGTACCGGTCGTCGAGTTCGCCGTCCGCGAGTCGGAGGCCGTAGCAGTCGCGCTCGTCGCTCCAGAGCAGGTCCACGCCGTCGTACACCTCGTGGGCGCGCGTGGCGGCTCGGTCGGTGAGGTCGTCGTCGAGGCCCGAAGTGGCGAGCGCCGCGTAGGCTTCGAGGAACGTCGCCGCCGTGTGGCTGAATCGGCCGGTCATGTTCTCCCACGCGTTCTGGCACTCGACTGGGAGCCCATCGTCACCGAGCGTCTCGTCGAGGCTGTCGAGCGCGGCTTCGAGCGTCGTTTCGATGTCGGCGCGCAGGGCTTCGTCGTCGCAGTCGTCGTAGAACGTCGCGAGGAAGGCAATGACGCTGCCCGTCTGGTCGGCCTGGTAGTCGGCGTCGTCCCCCGATTCGAGCCGCGCATTCGCCCACCCCGGCGCGAGCGACCCGTCGAAGGGCCAGACGCGGTGCGGCCACGAACCGTCGTCGCGTTGCGTTCGGCAGTAGGCGCGGGCGCTCCGGGCGTGCCAGTCGTCGAGGTCGAGGCCGAGTCGCTCGTCGGATTCGAAGAGGAACCGAGAGATTTCCGCATCGTCGCGGAACCACGTGTAACCGTAGCCGCCGGAGTAGGCGTAGTAGGGGTCGAAATCCGGCCCAGCGATACGAAGCCCGAGCGGACCGGAGAGAAGAGAGAGAACGCGCAGGTCGTCGCGCATCGCGCTCGCATCGGCATGGTCGGGGACGGTCCCGGCGATACCAGCTCCGGCGCGTGCTTCGAGTTCCTCGCGGTCCAGTTCGACGAGCGACCGGACGATTTCGAGCGCCTCGTCGCGGTCCGTCTCGCTCTCGTCGGTGACGAGTGACCCGACGGTCGCCGTTCCGGATTCGAAGGGGACCGTTGCGACCACGGCACCGCTCAGTTGGCCCTCTTCGTAGCGGTCGTCGGAGCGCGGTCGAGGGAGTTCGACGTGTGTGTCGGCGAGCAGTTCGTCGAACTGCTCTGGGACGCGGCCTTCGACGGTGTCGAATGCGGGCGACGACGCGACGAAATCGTGTTCTTCGGTGTGGTACACTTCGACCGCGTCGCCGTGGGTGAGTTGCCCGACGAGCGTGTCGCGGCCGTCCGGCTGGAAGTGGACGAAGGCGACGAGTTCGACGTCCGCGTCCGTCTCGAACTGCGTGACGTGCGCGTCGTCCGTGGTCAGGTCGTACTGCGTTACGTCTCCGAGCGCCGTCTCGTGTTCCGTGATGACCAGTCCGCCGTCACCGGCGTACGACTGGGTCGCGTCGTCGTCGAACCACTCGACCTCGGCGTCTTCGTCTCGCGGCCGGACGCCAAATCGGGAGCGCTCGACGCCCCAGCGTCCGGTCAGTGGGAATCCGAAATCGCGGACCGAGCCGTCGGTCTCGACGTGGACGAGTCTGTCCCCGAGTCCAGAAAAGCGGCCGCTCGTCGTTCGTCGTTCGCCAGGGAACCGCGTCGGGTGGTCCGCATGGCGTTTGTAATCGGCGAGTGCGTCACGGAGTTGCATTGATAACTCGTCTCTTTCCGGTGAGTAATAACTTTGGTGTAATGCTCATTCAAACTTTCATAGATTCCCGAAACGCTATCAGCCCCGTCGGTGAACGTCGCAGTATGACACGTCACACTGCTATCATCGGATGGGCGGAGGGTACAGTGCCGCAGAATCGTCGCAGAACCGTCGCCGACGCGTCGGAGTCGAGTGATTAAGTACCGTGGTCGATGACACTCCCACCATGGACGACCGCGAACTCGCCGACCACTTGGAGCAGTTCGGCCTCTCCGAGAAGGTCGTCGACACGTACCTGACCCTCCTCGAACTCGGGGAGGCGAAGGCGAGTCAAATCGCCGACGCGGCGGGTGTCTCCAAGCGCTACGTCTACAGCGTGAGCAAGGAGCTCGAAGAGCGGGGCTTCGTCGAGGTCAACGACCACGTCGTGCCGACGACGATTCGCCCCCGCCCGCCAGCCGAAGTCATCGAATCGCTCTCCGAAAACGTGGCGTCGATGCGGCCCGCACTCGAAGCGCGATACACGGCCACCGCGCGCGACGAAGAGCGATTCGAGGTCATCAAGTCGCGCGTGACTGTCATCAAGCGCATCGCCGAACTCGTCGGTCGCGCCGAATCGGAGATTACGCTCTCGCTGCCGTACGACGTCATCGACGAGGTCGAAGACGAACTGCGTGCCGCCCGCGAACGCGGCGTTCTCATCTCGCTCGTCGTCAGCGGCGTCGAACCCCACGACGAACTCTCGCTCGCCGGTCTCGCGTCGCTCGTCCGCGTCTGGCACGAACCCATGCCGACGATGCTCACCGTGGACTCTCGAATCGGTCTCGTCGCCCCTGGTGAGATGGTCGCGCGGTCGAACACCGACTCGCAGGCTATCGTCTTCGCACAACCGCATCTCGGCCCGGTCATCGTCGGGTCGTTCTTCGGGAACTACTGGCCGATGGCTGCCGAGGCGTACATCTCCGAACCGGACCCGCTCCCGACGACCTACCACAACTTCCGCCACGCCGTCCTCCAGGCCGCGCTCTGTGCCCGCGAGGATATCGACCTCGAAGTGACCGCCCACGGTCGCATGGTCCACACCGACGGCCCGACCGAACTCCACGGCCGAATCGTCGATATCCGTCAGGGGCTGCTCGAACCTGCGAACAACTCCTTCCCGGTCGAGAACACGCTCGTCATCGAGACGGACGACGGCACGTACAGCATCGGTGGACTCGGCGCGTTCGTCGAGGACTTCGAAGCCGAGTACGTCGAACTCGAGCACGCCTCCTGAGTCGGTCGCTGTTTCAGTTGCAATCGTGGTCTGGTACGCTGCTCTGTGTAGTGTTTTAGGTAGTTGACAACTATGCTAGGGTATGTCTATCTCACGACACGGAACAGGAGCGAAAGCGGCGCTCGGCGCGCTCGCATCGCAGGTCCACCCGGTGTTTATGCTTCCGCCACTGGCGGCGTCGTGGTTCGGTGCCATCCTCGCGGGCGAGTTCTCGCTGTTGCCGGGGGTGCTCCACGCCGCCGCGGTGTTCTTCGGCGTGTACACCGCGCACGTGAAAGACGGCTACATCGACTTCTACCACCGCGGCGAGGACGAGGACCACCCGATGACCCGGTGCGGGTGTTATCTCGGCCTCGGCGGCGCGACAGCCGGGTTCGTGCTTTCGACTGCGGCGCTCGTCAGCGTGGTGGATGTCGGCGTCGTCCTCCTCACCCTCCCGGGGTGGCTCCTCGGCTTCTTCCACGCCCCGCAACTGGACACGAATCCCGTGACGGCGACGGTCGGCTATCCACTCGGCATCGCGCTCAGTATCCTCGGCGGGTACTACGTCCAGACCGCCACTCTCGCCGCCGCCCCGCTCGCGTTTGCAGGTGTCCTCCTTCTCGTCCTCGCCGGCATCAAAATCATCGACGACGCGGACGACTACGAGTACGACCGGTCTATCGACAAGCGAACCGTCTCGGTGGTTCTCGGACTCGACTCCGCGTTTCAGCTCGCCTACGCACTCATCGGCGCTGGTCTCTTCTTCGTCGTCGCGGGGTCGATAACGGGTCAGTTCCCGCCTTTCGCGGCGGTTGCGACCCTTCCCTTCGTCCTCGTCGTGCTCGTCGCCCGCGGTGCGACGCCGAAACTCGCGACGATGCTGCTCGTCCGCGGGTCGTACGTCTTTCTCGCACTCCTTGTCGTCGCCGTGGCGTTTCGCCCGCTCTCTGGCGTTCGACTCCCCGATATTGGCGTGCTCGGCCCCTACACCTATCTCGCGACGGAGGTTTTCTTCGGGAGCGTCGCAGCCGTTGTTCTTGCCCGCGCCGGGCGCGAGGCAGCAGTCCGCGTCGCTCGAACTATCGCTGTCGTCTACCCCGTCGCGTACGTCTGGGACTGGTACTCGCTCGAAGTCGGCATCTTCGCCATCCAACTACGGACTGGCATCGACTTGCTCGGCATCCCGCTGGAGGAACACCTCTTCATGGTCGTCGTTCCGGCGTTCGTTCTCGCGGTTCACGAGACGCTCGGTGAGTCCGACGCCGAGACGCGTCGGTAATTGTTCTTGGACGACGTGAGATGCCCGTTAGGTGATTCTCTATCGCGGCATTTGATTTATTTGCGAGAGAAGCGGCTATCGCTCACCGAACGAACAGCACAGAAACGAGCGGGACAGAGCGTCTCGGCGGAAATTCAGTCGCGGTAGGCGTCGAGGCGCTCGAAGTCGTTGCGGGCGATGGCGTCAGTCAGCGAGTCGAAGTCGACGTCGTCGGGCATCTCGCCGGGATACTTCCGGCGGAAGTAGCGGACGATGTTCTTCACGTCGCGTGCGAGGAGTTCGCGGGCGTTGTCGTGGTCGGTGGGAACTGCCTGCGGCCAATCGAAGATGGTGATTCCCTGCTCGCCGACGGCGACGTTGTACTCGGACATGTCGGCGTGGACGTATCCGGCATCGTACGCCGACGCCATCTCGTCGAGAATCAACTCCAGCACGCCCGTCACCTGTTCGGACGCGAGCTTCGCCTTCGAGAGTTCGACGCCGTCGAGCTTTGCCATCACGATGGCGTGGCGGTTGTGGTCCACCGGACGCGGGACCGACACCTGCGGGAAGAGCGTCTCCAGCGCGTCGTACTCCCGCTCGGCCGCCTTGCGCGCGGTGTAGAGCCACGAGACGTGGTGGTTGTCCGAGGTGTAATCCCGTTCGCGGCGGACCTCGCGGAAGTTGGTGTAGCCCTCGCGGTGGAACTTCAGGGCGAGGGGTTTGAACGACTGCACCTCCAGCACGTCGCTTTCCTTCCCGACGCCGAGAGGTGCGCCGACGCCTTGGATGGTGTCCCGCTGTGAGAAGGTTCGCAGCGCGAGCGCGTCGTACCCTTCGACCGTGAGTTTGTACCCCTCGTACTGGATGGTCTTGCGCTCGATGAGTTCGCGGGTCATACAGCGGTCGATGCGGTAGTCGACCTCCTCTTTCGTCAACCCGGAGTTCTTCGGGAGTTTCTCGCGGTTGACCCACTCGCTGAAGCGCATGCCCTGCTCGACGCCCGAGAGGAGATAGAAGTCCTCAGACTCGAGTTCGGCCATCACGCCGGCGACGTTCCGTACCATGTGAGGTGTTCCGCGACCAAGGGGTAAAAGGCCCGCGAGTCGGCAAATCGACATCCGATAAACCCCATACGACGATACAGAATCGATGGACGCCGGTCCAACCGCTGCTCAGAGTGCTGGAGAACCAGCTCTCGGAGACCGTCGGCTGTCACTACTTCGGACGGGAGTGGCGGGATGAAAATCACTATCAGTGGTGCAGCGCACCATCGGTCACGATGAACCAGTACGCCTACGTCGTGAACGTCGAGGGAGCGGTCGTCCGAGACGGGACGTATCTCCTCATCGAGCGTGCGGCTGAAGAAGAACACGCTGCTGGTATGCTGGCATTCCCGGGTGGCAAAGTCGAGCAGCCGCCGGGTCACTCCGCGCCAATCGAATCGACCGCTCGTCGCGAAATCGACGAAGAGGTCGGCGTCGAGGTCGGGTCAGTCGAATACGTGCACAGCCGAACCTTCGAAGCTGTCGGCACACAGTGCATCAACGTCGTCACGCTGTGCGAGTACGAGGGCGGTGAAGCCCACGCCCGTGCACCCGACGAGGTTGCCGCGGTTCACTGGCTCTCGCCCGAGGAGATTCGTGACCACGACGACGCACCCGAGTACCTCAAAGAAGATGTCGAGCGTATCGAAGCCTACCGAGACGAATCCACGACACAGTAGCCAGAGACGTCCTGTTCGAGGGAGACGCTACTGTTCGACGTTGACGCGGTGCGGCAATCCTTCGGGTTCGAAGGTTCCAGTCGCGTCGCACTGCACGGACACGGGAACGACGGTTGCCGGGGTGTCCGTCGGGTACCACGGTCGACCCTCGGCTGCGACGACGAACCGTGCGGTCTGGTCGCCGACGAAGACGACACTTCCCTCGCCGAAGTCGCTCCACACGTCCACGTCGAGGGCGTCGGTCAGCGCGGCGACGAACGCATCGACATCGCGGGCGACCAGCCCGACTTCTGTCACGCGTACGAGGTCCGTCTTCGGGTCGAACTCGCCGGACGACTGCCCGTCGTAGCAGACGTATTCTACGACGTTGCCTTCGGGGTCCTCGAAGTAGACCGAGTCGGCCTCCATGAACTCGAATCGGATGCTTGCTCCCTCGTCGGTTTCGAGGATGTCGATATCGTGGTCGTCGAGCCACGCCACCACGGAGTCGATGTCGGCGTCGGCGGTGAAGGCGAAGTGTCCCGGGTCCGTGTCGCCGAGTTCGAACCAGACTGTCGTCTCGCCAGCGGTCACGGAACGCTGTGAGCCCGGAACCGCTGCGAACCCGAGCGTCTCGGCGTAGAACTCACACAGGGAGATTGGGTCTCTCGCGGCGAAAGCGACGCGGTGGAAGTGCATACGGGAACGTCACGGCGGCGTGGTTTAATCGAATCGCTCGGCTGGGGTGGTGAGGTACTGGGTCGGTCGTACTGGTCGGTCATGCTGGCTTCGTAGCCCACGGTCGAAATCGCTTTCCCCCAGATGTTCCATGTTCGACTATGAACGACGCGCCGGATGCGATTGCAGACCGAGAGTGGCGATTGATTCGCGAAGACGTCCACTCCGGGGCGATGCAGATGGCTCTCGACGAAGTTGCGGCGGAGACGGCCGCCGAGGGCGGCCCCCGGACGGTCCGCGTGTACTCGTGGAAGCCGAGTTGTCTCTCGCTCGGGTACGGACAGGACCCCGAGACGGTCGATTGGGACTACTGCGAACGCGAGGGAATCCACGTGACGCGCCGTCCGACCGGCGGTGGCGGCATCTACCACGATAACTACGGTGACGTCGCCTACTCCATCGTCGCGCCGAAAGCCGAGTTACCGGGCGACCTCATGGACTGTTATCACCTGCTGTGCGAGCCGATTCTCGACGCGATTCGGTCGGTCGGCGTCGACGTGGATTTCGTCGAGGACGACATGCCCGTCATCTGGCATCCGGCCTGCTACCTTCGAGCGCTCCACCCGGCTCACGACATGGTCGCTGAGGGACGGAAAGTCGCGGGGAACGCCCAGTACCGCCGCCGCGACGCGGTTATCCAACACGGCTCTCTCACCTACTCGGTCGACGCCGAGACACATCTCGACGTCCACGAGGGCCACGACGTGACGCCCGAGGAGTTCCGCGAGCGCGTCGTCGGCATCGACGAACTCGCCGACGTCTCTCGCGAGGCGTTCGTCGAGGAGTTGGAATCGACACTCGCCGACTTCGTCGAGGCCGAAGCGGGGTCGTGGACGGACGACGAACTCGACAAAGCGAGACGGCGAGTCGAAGAGAAGTACGACACTGACGACTGGGTTCGCCGGAATCCGAAGTCGAAGTCGGCGTGAAAATCCGCAACTGAACGTCGGCGTGAGAGTTTCCAACTGAGCGCGGGAGCGGTCGAAAACGCCCGCCTCGACCGCCGCGATTCAGAACCCGAACGTCTCTTGGGAGTCTAATTCGAGCGCCTCGACGACGCCTTCGTACACTTCCGTCAGCGGCGGGATGTCTCGGGTGGGGTCGAGCCAGTGTTCGCCCAGCCAGCGGTAGCGGACTGTGAGGTCTTCGTCGATGAGAAAACAGGAGCGTCGGGCGCGCTTGGAGACGCCGAAGGTTCGGTAGACCACGTCGAACGCCGACGCCAGTTCGAGGTCGGTGTCGGCGTACAGCGGGAAGTTCAGGTCGTGTTCGTCCATGAACCGGCGGTGCATCCCGACACTCGATTTACTCGCGCCGACCACGTGCACGTCGCTTCCCGTCGAGAACCAGTCGAAGTCGCGGATTGCACACCACTCTTTCGTGCAGTCCGGACTGAAGTCTGCAGTGTAGAAACACAACAGGACGGGTTTCTCGGCGACGAGGTCTGAAAGACTCCGCGAGACGGTCTCGCCGCCTGGTTCGACGAGTGTCTGTGTGATATCGTCGGCAGTCGCTCCGACAGAAAGCCCGGTCATACTGGGAGGTGGGGAGTAAGCGCCATATCGATTCCGGACGCCGAACCGACCAACTCCGAAGTCCCTTTGTTCGGGTACCCCGTGGAGTTCGCCATGCGAGTAGGAGCACACGTCTCTATCGCCGGTGGCGTCGACAACGCGGTCGAAAACCAACTCGACGTCGGCGGGAACTGTGGACAGATATTCACCCACTCACCACAGGTCTGGCAGGACCCTAACATCGGCGACGACGAAGCCGATGCCTTCCGAACCGGAACGGGCGACTCTCTGAAAGGACCGTGGGTCATCCACACCTCCTACCTGGTCAACCTCTGTACGCCGAAAGACGGCCTCCGCGAGAAGTCCCTCGACTCCATGCAGAAGGAAGTCGACGCGGCGGCCAAACTCGACATCCCCTACGTGAACGTCCACCTCGGTGCCCACACCGGCGCGGGCGTGGACGGCGGCCTCGACAACGCCGTCTCCGTCCTCGACGAAATCGACGTTCCCGACGGTGTGACGATTCTCATCGAGTCCGACGCCGGGTCCGGAACCAAACTCGGTGGCGACTTCGCCCACCTCGGGTACGTCCTCGAAGAGTCCAAACAGGACCTCGACATCTGTCTCGACACCGCCCACGCGTTCGCCGCGGGCTACGACCTCTCGACGCCCGAAGGCGTCGACGAGACGTTCGAGGAACTCGACGCCGAAGTCGGTCTGGAGCACCTCAAGTGCGTCCACCTGAACGACTCGAAACACGAATGCGGGACGAACAAGGACGAACACGCCCACATCGGCGAGGGTCTCATCGGTGAGGAAGGCATGCGCGCGTTCATCAATCACGACGCCATCGTCGACAACGAGGTTCCGCTCGTCTTGGAGACGCCGACGGAAGACGGCAAGAGTTTCGCGTGGAACATCGACCGCGTTCGTGAACTCCGCGCCAACGAAAACTAACGACTGCCTGAGTCGTCGGGCAACGATTATCCGACACCCTTCCCAAACGATTTCTGAATGCCCTCCCCGTCGGATACGACCCCCGGCCTGACTCGCCGGACCGTCCTCCACTCTGCAGCGACAGTTCCGTTTGCTGCGTCTGTTGTCGGAGTCGCCCGCGCAGAACCATCGGGCGGCCCACGAATCGCGACGCTGAACCTCGGTCTCGGCGTGAGTCTCACGCCAGTCCTGTTCGCGGAAGACGCGACCCAACGCCGCCGCGTCGTCGGCGACCTGTACGAATCAGTCCACGCGAGTGACGTCCCCCGCCGGATGGCCGTGCTCGCAGACGAACTCGCCGCAACCGGCGCAGGCGTCGTCGCCCTGCAAGAGGCCGCGTCGGTCGCCGCCGACGGTATCGACTCGGTCGACTTCCTCGACGAGTTGACGCAGGCACTCGACGACACCGACGCGGACTACCGCGTCGCGGCCGTCTCCGAGACGACGAGCGTCTCGCTTCCGGGTCTCGTCGACGGCGACGAGACGACTGTCACACTCCGCGACAGAGACGCGATTCTCGTCCGCGAGGGTGTCGAATCGACCGAGATACCGAACGTGACGCTCGACGCTCGCCTCGCCGTGCCACTCGGTGAGGGGGGTGAGACGGTCGAAATCTCCCGTGGGGTCGCCGCCTCGGGCGTGTCTGTCCCGGGCGGCCCGACGTTCGCCGTCGGTTCGACACACCTCGAACGGGCGAGTAGCGAGATTCGAACCGCGCAGGCGACCGAACTCGCTGCGTGGGCCGACAAGCGCGACGGCCGAGTCGTCGTCGCGGGAGACGTCAATGCGACACCGGACGACGAAGCCTACGACACGCTCGCGGCCTCGATCGAACCAGTCACCGGCGACGTTGGTCCGACGTGCTGCCGAAGCAGCGACCTGACGAGCGGCGACCTCTCGCGGACGGTCGACCACGTCTTCGTCCGGGGATTCGACGGAACGGACCCCACTCGGTTCGTCACCGGCGACGACCTCCGAATCGAAACGCCGGAGGGCGAGCGGTGGCCGTCCGACCACGCGGGCGTCGTGGTGAATCTCGACGCCGTGCCTCTCGAAACTGCGTCGCCCTCGGCGACCCCGACACCGATTGTGACGACACAGTCGCCGCCCGAACCGACCACGAGCAGTACGCCGACCGAGAACCCGACCAGTCCCCCAACCGATGGAACGTCGACGTCAGCAGACGCTGCTGGGTTCGGTATCCTCGCGTCACTCGTCGCACTGGTCGTCGCCGCCGTCCGCGCTCGGAAGCACGACTGACGCTGGTGCTGACGACTAGCGACTGGCTGCTGACGCTAAGACAGACGACAGACGACTGCGCCGAAGTCGTCGACACCGACTCATTTTTGGCTCACCACGCCCGAACCCGGGTGTGCGACGCTTTTCGGAATCGTATCTCCGGCGGACGCGACAGGGGATGTGGGACGACTCGCGCGCCTCACTCTCTGACCTTGACCTCGACGGGCGCGAGCGCATCCTCGACGTTGGCTGTGGAACGGGCGAGTTTACGCGCGTCCTCGCCGAGTCATCTGACGCGCGCGTCGTCGGCGTCGACGCCGACACCGACCTGCTTTCGGTCGCTTCCGAGCGTCCGGGAATCGAGGCAGTCGCGGGTGACGCCACGCGACTTCCCTTCGCCGACGACAGTTTCGACCTCGTCGTCTGTCAGGCACTCCTCGTGAACCTCCCCGACCCGGCCGCAGCGCTGGCGGAGTTCGCTCGCATCTCGACCGACCTCGTGGCGACGGTCGAACCCGACAACGCCGCCGTCGGCGTCGATTCCACAGTCGAGGCCGAGGTCCAACTCGAACGCCGCGTCAGGGACGCGTTCCTCGATGGGGTGCAAACTGACGTGGCGCTCGGCGAGCGCGTGAACGACCTGTTTTCAGACGCCGGGTTGTCGGTCGTCGGCACGCGACGCTACCACCATCGCAAGGTCGTGGAGCCACCGTACGACGAGTACGACGTTCGGAGTGCGGCGAAGAAGGCGACTGGCGAGGGACTCGACCGCCACGAGGCGGACCTCCGGCGCGGCCTCGGCGACGACGACTCCTACGAGGCGGTCCGACGCGAGTGGCGACAGATGGGCCGCGACGTCGTCAGACAGATTCGCGACGGCGACTACCGCCGGGCAGAGGTCGTCCCCTTCGACGTGACGACGGGTCGCGTCTGAGAACTCATCCTAAAAAGAGGTCGACGAAGTTACCGTTCGACCGCCCGCGATACAGTTCCGAGTAGCCGCAGTTCGTACACGAAACGACGGTGAACTGGCGGTTCTGGATGTCGAACATCTTCGAGAGTCCGGACCCGGTGGTTGCGATGGAGTCGACCTCAGTTTCTTCGTGGCCGCACTTCGGACAGCCGTCACGGTCGCTTTCTGGTGGAGGGCTCATGGTGATTCGTAGCCGCCGATATGATAAAAATACAACTAATCTACGACGTCCGAAATGGTTACCACGCCCGTCTCCGAAAATGACATCATGTCGTCAGGAGCCGTGTTTTTCTTAGTTCTCTTCGTGAGCATCGGCGGGATGGTGGCCCTCTACCTCGCTATCGAAGGCGAGACGCGTGACCTTCCGCGGATGGACCGCGACGATGCGGAACGTCAGGCCCAAGCGGAGGGCAAGAAATACAACAGAAAGTAACGCACGGCCAAACCGTCCGAACCGTAGGATGTCCTCGGCTCAGTTGGCGGCCAACGATTCGGTTCCTAGACCACGTCGCCGCGGACAGTCGCCCCGGTCTGTTCGGCGCGGTACTCGCGCATCGCTTCGACGGCCGCGTCGGCCTCGTCGGACTCGACGCCGAGCATCTCTAGTGCACCGGTGAGCGTCGGGAACGCGAACTCGCCGTTCCGAAGTTTCTCCATCGCATTCGGTGAGCGCTGGCCGTCCGCGTAGAGACAGACGCCCCGAGGGTCGAGAATCTGCTCGTACTTCTCGCGGGCCATCGCGCCCTTCAGTCGCTGTGTGACGTTGTCCTCGAACGAGGCGTTACACACTTCGAGGTGGATTGGTTCGTCGTCCGGAAGCAGGTGCGCAGCGAGGCACTTCTCGGGGGCGGCGTAGCCGTTCGAATTCGCCCGGAGCAGGTCGGGGTTCTCCCGCGCCCACTCGGCACGGACGCTCTTTCCGACGCCCTTCACGCCGTGGCTGGCTTCGAATTCAGCGGCCGCATCGCCGTCGCCGCGGAGCAGGATGTCTTTCGTCACGTACACGTCGAGTCGGTCGAGCGGGTCGAGACCGAGCGCGACGTCGCCGTAGACCCACACCTCGCGAACGGGGACGGGGAGCGTTTCGGATTCGACCGCATCGACGATTGCTTCGACGCGGTCGAGGGCAGCGTCTCTGTCCATCGCGTGACGGTGGGAGTTCGAGGGGGAAACCGGTTTCGCGTCGGGTACGCTGTCATCTCACACAGGGGCGACAGACTGCCAGCCACTCCGAGGCGAAACCCGTATCCCTACTGCCGAGCAAGCGACCGGCAATGGAGTGCGACAAGTGCGGCCGCGACGCGGTAATGCACGCGGCTTACTCCGGGGCACATCTCTGTGAGGACCACTTCTGTGCCTCGGTCGAGAAACGAGTCCGCCGCCGCATCCGCGAGGACGATATGCTCCCCCGAGACGCGAGTCCCGAGAACCCACAAACGTGGGTTATCGGCCTCTCGGGCGGCAAAGACAGCGTCGTGCTCACCCACATCCTCGACGAGACGTTCGGGCGCGACCCGCGAATCGAACTCATCGCGCTCACCATCCACGAGGGCATCGAAGGCTACCGCGACAAGTCGGTCGACGCCTGCGTCGAACTCTCCGACGACCTCGACATGCGCCACGAGATGGTGTCGTACGAAGACGAGTTCGGCGTTCGGATGGACGACGTCGTCGAGAAAGACCCCGAGAACATGGCCGCGTGCGCCTACTGCGGCGTCTTCCGACGCGACCTGCTCGAAACCTTCGCCGACGAGTACGGCGCGGACAAACTGCTGACCGGCCACAACCTCGACGACGAGGCTCAGACGGCGCTGATGAACTTCCTCGAAGGCGACGTCAGACAGGTCGCAAAGCACTTCGACGCCAGTATCGGGGCGTTCGACAAGCGTCGAGACGAGGGTGATTTCATCCCGCGAGCCAAGCCGCTGCGCGATATCCCCGAGAAGGAAGTCGCCCTCTACGCCCACCTCAAGGACCTCCCCGCGCACATCACGGAGTGTCCCCACTCCTCGGAAGCGTATCGCGGTGAGATTCAACAACTGCTCTTGAAACTCGAAGAGAACCACCCCGGTACTCGGCACTCGATTATGGCGGGCTACGAGGAACTCGCCGAGTTGACCGCCCGCGAATACCGCGGTGACGGACAAGTGAACCTCAACGACTGCGAACGCTGCGGGTCGAAGACGGCAGGTGACGTGTGCCGGAAGTGCCGTCTTATCGAGTCGATAGAAGCAGTCTGACCGAGCCACGCAGTACGTCTCGGCGGCGACTATTCTGACAGACGCCCCGTCGAAGCCGCACAGCTCAGCGTTTGAAAATCGAACAAAGAGAGGTAATCCGCGGCCGTGTCGGACGGACGCGGCGGTATCGAAAGCGGGGCCGACAGGGCGTTACCGGATTACGTCGAGACCGTTGTTCTTCTCGACTTCGTCGCGACCGCCGTCGGACCACGTACCGCTCTGCGCCGTCTCGGCACGTTGCGAACTATCGAATTCCTGACGCTGCTGGCTCTGACTCTGTCCCTGACCTTGGATGCTCTGGCGGGACTTGTCTGCCTGCTTTTGCGTCGTCGGACCGAGGACCTGTGCCGACTGGACACCGGTCATGATAGCCATCACGCGGACCTTGCCCTTGTACTCGTCTTGGATGCGAGCGCCCCAGATGACGTTCGCAGCCGCTTCGAGTCGTTCGGTGATGTTGCTCGCGATTCCCTCGGCCTCCTTGAGTGTGAGGTCGGGGCCGCCCGTGATGTGGACGAGGCCACCGGATGCACCCCGGTAGTCGACGTCCAAAAGCGGGTGGTTCATCGCGTCGTTGACCACTTCTTGGGTCTTGTTCTTGTCCTGTGTCTCACCGACGAGCATCACCGCGACGCCGCCCTGATTCATGATAGTAGACATGTCGGCGTAGTCGAGGTTGATGAGCGACGGTTGGGTGATGGTCTCCGAGATGCCCTTGACCGTCTCGGCGATAATCTGGTCCATGACCGAGAACGCCTTTCCGATGGGCAGGTTCGGGACGTAATCGAGGAGACGGTTGTTGTCGAGGACGATGATGGAGTCGGCTTCGTTGCGAAGCTTCTCCAGACCTTCCTCTGCTTTGACCGTCCGGGCACGCTCGACGTTGAACGGCGTCGAGACCATGCCGACCACGATAGCTCCTTGTTCTTTGGCAATCTTGGCGACGACCGGTGCCGCACCAGTACCGGTTCCGCCACCCATGCCGGCGGTGACGAACACGAGGTCGGCGTCGCCGAGGACGTCCTTGATGGTGCCTTGCGCCATCTCCGTAGCGCGCTCGCCCATCGAGGGGTCGCCACCGGCACCGAGTCCCTGCGTCAGGGACTTACCGACGAGTATCTTCGTGTCCGCTTCGATCATCTTCAGGTGCTGCTTGTCGGTGTTGATAGCGACCGTGTCAGCACCTTCGACGCCAATATTGTAGAGCCGGTTGATGGTGTTGTTACCGGCACCACCAGCACCGACGATGACGATACGCGGGTCACCAAACTGGTCGTCGTCGTCAGACGACATCTTCGATTGGCGTTCTGCTTCGTCCCGCTCCATCGCCTCGCGAACAATATCCTGCATGATTACACCTTTGCCCAGCTGCGCTTGCTGGTAGATTCGCGCTGGCGGTTATCGGCTGTCTGTTCGTTGAGCATATCGCGGACGGCGGACCGAATGGCTTCAGACCGGTTCGGGAATTCTCCCGTCTCGACCATTCGCTCGACCTCCTCGATCTGCTGCTTCGGAATTCGTAGTGTCACACGCTCCATGTTTACATTCCCCCGGTAAGACGGCGCGCCGCACGTGAGTGCGAGTGTCATACGTCCCAAAACCGACGGACAGCGCCCGTTTCGGGGTGCCCATCGGGAGGGTGTAAGACAACCGTCTTACGCGATAGTCACCACAAAGCGACGGGATATAAATGTAACGGCGGTTGTAAGACAGTACTTGAATGGGTTATATACTGTATTTAACCGGGGATTATGGTCCTTCGAGAACGTTTGCTGCCGGCGTCCGACGGCCGCAGTCTGGACAGAACGCCCAGTCAGACCGAAGTTCAGCATTGCACTCGCAGAATACTCGTTGGGTCGCCTTCTCGCCGCAGTTCGGACAGTAGACGTGGTCTCCCTCGATGGACTCGCCGCACTGTCCACACGTTAGTTCGGTCGCTTCCGGGACGTTGCCTGCCCGTGCCGTCTCGTGGTGCGTGTCGTCACCCGGCCCAGCGGGCGTCTTACGTTCTGCATTCGCCGTTGTTTCGGGCTCGTACTCCGTGTTTACGTCCGAATCGCCGTCTGCACCGTCGACGTTAATGTTGACAGTAACTTCAGACGAATTGCCATGCTCGTGGTTGGGGAGGGCGTCGTCGAGATACGCGGGAAGCCGTTCTTCCAATCGGCGTTCGACGAGTTCGTCGACGCGGGCAGTCAGCACGTCGTCGAAGTCCGTCGGCTGACCGTCGGACTCGTCTGCGTCGGTCTGGTCACGTTCCATCTGGTCGAGGTACTGGCGGAGGGCTTCGCGCATCACCTCGCTCTTGGAGGTGTCGAGTTCCTCCAATCGCCCGACGAGAGCGTCGTCGGCGCGGAACGTGATTTTCGTCATCTGTTCCGAGATTATCTGGGTTCCTTATCAATGTTCGCTCCCGTCGGACGCGAGTCACACGTCTGGTTCGCGGCGAATGAAAATGGTTAAAACTGCCCACCGGGTAGAATTCAGTGACCGCTCTTAGCTCAGCCTGGCAGAGCAGCCGACTGTAGATCGGCTTGTCCCCCGTTCAAATCGGGGAGAGCGGACTTTTCCTGCGAACAACGTGAGCAGTGAAACGTCCGTCTCGACCCGATTTGGGCAGCGAGCAACGCGAAGCGTTGCGAGTGAGTTCAAATCGGGGAGCACAGAGTTTCCCGAGTGAAACGGCCGCTGACGGCATCCATTACCAGTCCGCCAGCATCTATCAGCCGATTTATCAATACGCACCCACGTTCTCCGAGTATGTCTCCCAGCCTTTCGTCGAGCGAATTCGCCACTCGGCTCGACGCCGTTCGCGGCAACCTCGCCGACACCGACGCAAACGCCGGCGTCTGGTTCAGTTCGACGAGCATCGAGTACCTCTCGGGATTCCATCACATCCAGACCGAACGTCCCGTCGCGCTCGTCGTCACCGACGACCGAGTCGAACTCGTCGGACCACGACTCGAACTCGAACGAGCGAGCGATGTCCGACAAATCGACCGCGTGCGCACGTACTTCGATTACCCCGGTGGGAATCCGATGGAGGCACTCGCCGACGCACTCGACGCGCTCGGTGTAGACCACGTCGCGGCCGACGCCGACGGCGCACCCGGTGTGATGGGCTATCAGGGTCCCGCTCTCTCGGAGTTCGTCGAGGTGACGACACAGCAGTGGGTGCCGCGAATGCGTTGGGAGAAGACCGACGCCGAAATCGCCTGTATTCGTGAGTCTGCCCGATGGGCCAATCTGGGACACCGATACCTCGCTGACTTCACCGAGGTTGGCGCGCACCCGGTGACGGTCTCACAGCGTGCCTCCATGGAAGCGTCGCGAGCCATGCTCGACACCCTCGGTGACCGGTACGTGCCACGAACCCGTGGTGGTGGCCCGGTCCACGCCGGTTACATTTCCGGGTCCGAAACCGCGCTCCCCCACGGGCACACGCCGAACGAACGCCTCTCGGAGGGCGACGCAATCATCACCGGCGCGACGGCCATCGTCGACGGCTACTACTCCGAATTGGAGCGCACGATGTTCCTCGGCGACCCCGCCGACGAGGACGAACACTACTTCGAACTCATGCTGGAGGCGCAAGACATCGCCATCGACGCGCTCGGGCCGGGCGTTCCGGTCGATTACGTCGACCATCTCGTCTGGGAGTACTTCGAAGAGCAGGGCGTCACCGACCTCGCACAACACCACGTCGGACACAACATCGGCCTCGGCGCGCACGAACCGCCGTACATCGACCGCGGCTGGGCCGACCACTGCCTCGACGACGAGACCGACTTCACCGAGTCGGACGCCGAAATCGCCGCCGGACAGGTCTACACTATCGAACCGGGACTCTACACCGAGACGACCGGCTATCGACACTCGGACACGGTCGCCATCACCAACTCGGGGACAGAGATGCTCACGTACTTCCCCCGCGATATCGAGTCGAACACGCTCTCTGTCGAACGCTGACGCTCTTCTCTCTTCTCGGTGAGCGGCGCGGAACCACCCGCTTCGCTATCTTCAAGTAGAGTTTCACCAATGCAATTCTAGTGGCCATCACGTTCGACCTCTTCGGCACGCTCGTCGACGTCGCGTATCCCGACAGCCCCAGTTCGGCCGTCGCAGACGCGCTCTCCGAACTCGGCGTCTCGGTTCCGGACGATTGGGACGACGCGTACCGTGAGGTCCACATCGACGCTCCCGAGGGCGCGGAAGTCCCGCTTCCGGCGCACGTCGCCGCGGCGCTTCGCTCGCGCGGCGCTACGTCTCCCGACAACGCGGCCCGCCGGGCAGTCGTCAACGCGTTCGACCCCGAAGTGACGACGCGCCCCGGCGCGGTCGCTGCGGTCGAGGCGGCCCGCGAGTGTGGCCCGGTCGGCTTGCTGTCGAACTGCTCGGTCCCGGAACTCGTCTCGCGGACGCTCATCCGGTCGGACCTCGGCCGACGCGACTTCGACGATATCACGACGAGCGTCGCCTGCGGGTGGCGAAAACCGCACGAACAGGCGTTCGAAGCCTCGGCCCGCGGGCTGGGTGTCGACCCCTCGGACGTGACCCACGTCGGCGACGACCCCGCGACCGACGGCGGTATCGAGGCCCTCGGCGGGCAGTTCGTGAACCTCCGTGAGACGACACTGGACGCGTTCGCTGCCCGAATACGGCGAGGTGACGGACCATGCCCGTGACTGCCGCGGTTGCTGTGGTCGCCGCCGCAGTGCTCGACCGGCTTTTCGCCGAACCGCCGGCCAGCGTCCACCCGGTCGCCCTGTTCGGACGTGTGGTCGCACCCTTCGACCGAGAGTGGTCGTCTCCAACGGTTGTGGGTGCGTGTGCCGCGTTTACGCTACCTGCGCTGGCTGCGGGTGTCGTCGCAGTTGCGACGTTGGCCGGTTCGTCCGTCTCTCCGTGGGTCGGTGCGACCGTCGCCGCGCTCGTGCTCTTTTCGACGACGAGTCTCCGAATGCTTCTCGACGCGACCGAGGCTGTCGTCTCGGCGACTGCCTCAGACGTCGAGGCGGCTCGAACGGAACTCCGTGCACTCGCCGGACGCGACCCGGCATCGTTGTCGGCAGGCGAAATTCGAAGCGCCGCCGTCGAGAGCGCGGCCGAGAATCTCGCGGACGGGCTGGTCGCGCCGCTTCTCGCGTTCGCGCTTGTCGTCCCGTTCTCGCTTCCCCTCGCAACCGGCGCGGCAGCGTGGGTGAAGGCCGTAAACACGCTCGATTCGATGCTCGGCTACCATCACAAGCCGGTCGGTCGCGTTCCGGCCCGACTCGACGACGCGACGATGTGGTTTCCCGCCCGTGTGTCGGCTGTCTTACTCGCCGCCGTCGGCGGGTCTCCGAGTGTCCTCGGGCGCGTGGGGTCGCTGGCGCGACGACCGGCCTCACCCAACTCCGGATGGCCGATGGCGACGCTCGCGGTCCTTCTCGGGACGCGACTGGAGAAACCCGGACACTACTGCCTCGACGGTGGACCCGACTTCCCGGATTCGGAGACGGCTGCACGGGGAGTTCGACTCGTCTCACGTGCAGGCCTGAGCGCGTTCGCGCTCGCGGGCGTGGTCGCGTGGCTGTCGCCAACGAGGAGTGTATCCGTCCCCGTGGAGGTGTTTGCATGGTTCTGAGCGCAGTTCGCGGTGGGCTCGGGTTTCTCACACGACTCCCGGTTGGCGGTGGCGAGACCGAGTGGGACGCCTTCAGACGCTCACCGGTCGCGTTTCCACTGGTCGGCTACGTCGTCGGCGGACTCGCAGCCCTGCCGCTTATCGCTCCACTGCCGGTCTCGACCGCTGCCGCGTTGTATCTGGTCGTCTTGTACCTCGTGACCGGTGTCACTCATGCCGACGGCCTCGCCGACTTGGGCGACGCCGCTGTCGTCCACGGGGACGACGAACGCCGGATGTCGGTACTGAAAGACTCGCAAACGGGCGTTGGCGGCCTTCTCGCGCTCGGACTGACGCTGGTCGTCCTCGCACTCGGTGCGCTCGGTCTTGCAGGTGCTGCCGGACGTGTGGCGCTCACCGCGGGCGTCGCAATCGCGGTCGCTGCGGAGGTCGGCGCGAAAGCTGGAATGGCGACGCTCGTCTGCCTCGGCGACCCGGCCCACGAGGGACTGGGCTCGGCACTGGTCAGCGAAAACGGTCCACTCGGGCTGTTCCGCGTCGCTGTCGCGTGTCTCCCGGCGGTCGCACTCGCCCCGCTGACGGGCGAGGCTGCTGTATTTACCGCACTTGTCTGCGGCCCTCTTGTCGCCCTCGTCGTTCGCTCGTGGGGACGGAACCACCTTGGCGGCGTCTCGGGCGACCTCATCGGCGCGACGAACGAACTCGCGCGGGCGACTGCAATTCACGTGGGGGTGGTGACGTGGACGCTCTTGTGATGTGCGGTGGCCTCGGAACTCGCCTCGACGCGTCGGTCGAAAAGCCGCTCGTCGAGGTGTGTGGCCGACCGATGTTCGACCGCGTCGTAGACGCGCTTCGGCAATCACGCATCGACCAGATTCACGCAGTGGTCTCACCGCACACGCCCGACACGCGCGCTCACGCGAAGATGAGAGATATCGCGGTCATCGACGCACCCGGCGAGGGCTACGTCGCCGACCTTGGATTCGCCCTCGAACGAGTCAGTCGCCCGGTTTTGACCGTCGTTTCCGACTTGCCGCTCTTGGAGCCGAGTCACGTGAACGACCTCATCGACGATGCCGCTGGCGCGACCCGGACCGCGTGCGTGCCGGTGTCGCTGAAGCGGTCGCTCGGAGCCAGTGTCGACGATTTAGTCGTCTTCGAACACCGCGGGCGCGAGGTGTGTCCGACTGGGTTGGGAATCGTCGGTGCCGAGGCAGCAGACCGTACAGACTCAGAAGAACGTACAGATTCGACGAACACAGCTACTTCCGATTCAACCGTGTACCTCACTGCAGACCCGAAACTCGCACTCAACGTGAACCGTCAGACAGACATCGCACTCGCGGAGGACCGATGCGAGTAATCCTCGTCGCCGGAACGACCCAGACGGCGAAGATTCCCGGCATCAGCGCCGCCGGTGCCGACCCGTCGCTCGTCGGTCACACGCCGAGCGCCGACGCCGAAATCGTCGAGTTCGGCCAGACCGTCCGCTCGCCGGTGACGCCGGTCAGTCCGACAGGGTGTCCGACGCCCGCGGCCATCACGCGCGCCGTCCGAGAACTCACCGGATTCGACGCGCTCGTCGTCGACGGCGGACTCTCGGAGCCGACTGGCGCGCCGACTATCGACGTGGGCGCGATGCCCGGCCGCGACATCCGCGAAGAACAACCTGTTCCGACCGCGCCGGGTGCGTTCGAGGCCGCCCGCCAACTCGCCACCACGCTTCCAGAAGACGAACTCGTCATCGGCGAGACCGTCCCCGGCGGGACGACGACGGCGATGGCCGTCCTCCGCGCGCTCGGCGAAGACTTCGGCGTCTCCTCGTCGCTCCCGGAGAACCCCACCGACCTCAAAGAAGAGGTCGTCGCCGACGCGTTCGACGCCAGCAGCCTCTCGTCGGGCGACGCGGCGCACACCCCCAAACGCGCCGCTCGATACCTCGGCGACCCCGTGCTCCCTGTCGTCGCCGGGCTGACTGTCGGCGCACTCGAATCGGGTATCGAGGTGACACTCGGCGGTGGCACGCAACTACTCACGGCCGCGGCGCTCGCCCGGCACGCCGGTGCAGTCGGCGACCTGTCACTTGCGACGACCAGCTATCTCGCCGCCGACGTGCCGCATCTCGAAGACGCGGCCGAGGCGTTCGACCTCGACCTCGTCGTCACCGACCCCGAGTTCGAGTCGCACCCGCTCGACCGATACGCCGCTGGCGAGGCCAAGGAAGGCGCGTGTATGGGCGGCGCGCTCATGCTCGCCGACCGGATGGGCGTCCTCGACGACGTCGAGGCGGCGACGCTGGACGTACTCTCGCGTCTCGACCCGGAGGCTGTCGACGCCGACGTTGTCGAAGACGATGCCTGAGGTCGCCGATGGACCCTGACGCCGTCTCTCGCGCGACTCGCGTGCCACACGGCGGAACCACGGACACGTCCGTCCTCGACTTCAGCGCGAACACGAACCCCGAGCGTCCCGAGGGTGTTCGAGACGCGTACGCGGCCGCCTTCGACGACGCCACACGCTACCCGGACGACGAGTATCGGGCGTTTCGGGTCGCCGCCGCGGAGTACGTCTCGCGCGACCAGACTGAGCCGGCCTGTTCGCCCGCCGACGTGATTCCGACCGCGGGCGGTCTCGAAGCACTCCGCCTCGCGTTCGAGGTCACGCTCGGTCCGGGTGACTCGGCACTGGTTCCGCAACCGAGCTTCGGCGAGTACCACCGAGAGATTCGGCTACAGGGTGCCGAACCGGTTCCGGTCGCCCACGACGCGATTCTCGACGCTGACCCCGACCCTCACGAGGTCGCCGTCGTCTGCACGCCGAACAACCCGACCGGAGAGGTTGCATCCCCGGACGCGCTTCGGGAGTTTGCCGCCCGGTGCCGCGAGTCGGACACCGTTCTCGTCGTCGACGAGGCGTTTCTCGACTTCACCGACGTGCCCAGTCTCGCTGGTGCTTCGGGCGCCGTGGTCGCGCGCTCGCTGACCAAGATGTTCGGGCTGCCGGGTATCCGCGCCGGATTCGCCGTCGCGGTCGGGGAACTCCGCGAGCGACTCGCAGTTGCCCGGCGCTCGTGGTCGCTTTCGACCCCTGCTGCCGCAGTGGGTGCCCACTGCATGCGCGACGAGGCGTTCGTCTCTCGGACCCGCGAGCGAGTCGCGGCCGAGCGCGAACGACTCCGCGAGTCCCTGTCGGACGACGTCGACGTGTCCCCGTCGGATGCACCGTTTCTCCTGCTCGACGTTGGTGACCGCGACGTCGCCACCGTGGTCGAAACGGCGCGCGAGCGAGGCGTCGCAATCCGCGACGCGACGACGTTTCCGACGCTCGATTCGCACGTCCGCGTGGCCGTGAAGCGCCCGGACGAAAACGACCAGTTGCTTCGGGTGCTCACGGATGTTTGACGTCACGTGCCGCGACGGCGTCTGTCGAATCTTCCGGCCCGAGACACGGTGGCTCTCGACTGGATACGACGGCGGCGAGTCCACCGGGAACGTCGTGTACAACATCTCGGTTCCCGAGGGCTGGCCGGAGACGGACCTCGATACGTACGTCGAGGAGCGACTCGCCGAGGCAGGCTTTGCTGACGTTGGTCCGGCACTGCTCACCGGTGTCGACCAGGAGCATGCTCGCCGGGCACGTTTCGGCCCCGTCGAGGTCGTCGCGACCGCCGGCGTCTCGAATCCCGCCGAACTTCCGGTCGAGGGGCTTCGTGACGGACGATGCGAGAATGACCCGGTCGATGGTCTCGGTGACGACTCGTCGAACTCCGACGGGCCGCAACTCGGTACCGTGAACGTGGTCGTCGGAACGACGCGGTCGCTCGCGCCCGGTGCGTTGCCGAATCTCGTCGCGGTGGCCGCCGAGGCGAAAGCGGCGACACTGCTTTCGCGATGTGGGTCGCCCGGAACGACGACCGACGCCGTCGTGGCCGCCTGCGACCCTGCGGGTGAGACTGCATCGTTTTCGGGGAGTGCGACCGAGGTCGGAAACGCCACCCGCGTCTGCGTGCGCGACGCGATTCTCGCCAGCCTCGACTCGCGATACGCCGACAGAGAGCTTCCCACGTCGGTCGCAGAGGCAGCGTACGGCGTCGTCGCAGACGAACACGCGACCGTCTCGACCGTCGACTAACTGACGGGGTCGAACGCCGACTAACTGACGAGGGACGACGTGGTACCCGTGACTGCTCTCGCGTGGGTGGCCGCCAGGAGGTGCGAGTAGAGCACAGATTAGACAGAAAAACCTCTGTTTTTCCATCGAATCGTCGGTGGTACCCAGTCGGTCTGTGAGGAAGATTTGAATATGGTTCATATCTAGCATGTGGTCATGGACTCCAGTTCCGTTTCAGACGTCGACCCAGTGACGCACGGCGGAACTGCCGACTACTCACTCGTCGATTTCAGTCTCGGGTCGAATCCCGAACGCCCCTCGGGGCTTGCGAGCGTCTACGAATCAGCCCTCTCTACGTCTCGGCGGTACGCGTTGGACGACTACGCCGCGTTCCGCGTCGCGGCCGCCGATTTCGTCGGGTGCGACCCTGAACACGTCGTTCCGGCACCGGGCGTTATCGGGGCGCTGCGCCTCGCTATCGGTGTGACTGTCTCGCCCGGTGAATCGGTGGTGATTCCGGAGCCCTGCTCCGGCGAATACGCCCGCGAGGTCAGGTTGCAGGGCGGTGAGCCGTATCACGTCCCGTACGAGGACGTGCTCACCGTCGACCCCGAAGAACACGCCGCCGTCGTGCTGAGCTATCCGAGTGACCCACTGGGGGCGGCGTACTCGGCGGACGAACTTCGGGCGTTCGTCGACATGTGTCGCTGTGCAGGCACCCCACTCCTCGTCGACGAATCGCAACTCGGGTTCACCCGACTGCCGAGTACGGCCGGTCTGGACGGTGTCATCGCACTCCATTCGGTGACGAACGTCTTCGGTGTCCCCTCTCTCAGAGCGGGGTTCGCTGCGGCCACGGGCGACCTCCGGGACAAACTCGACCGCGCGCGCTGTACGTGGGTGCTGTCGAAGCCCGCAGTCGACGTCGCAACGTTCTGTCTGCGCCAAACTGAGTTCCTCGAAGCGACTCGCACGCGAGTCGAGACCGAGCGACCCCGAATCGTCTCCGAACTTCGTCGTCTCGGCTACGACCCGTCTCCGTCCGACAGCGCCTTCGTCTTGTTCGAAGCACCGGACGTCGACCGCGTCCTTCACGAGACGCGGAAGCGTGAGCTCGCAGTCCGCGACGCCAGATACTATCGGTCGCTGGACTCACACGTTCGAATCACCGTCCGCCGACCGCGCGAAAACGACAGGCTCCTCGACGCGCTCGCCGAGGCGATTTGAACGCCGTCTGCATCGGATTCGACTGCAGCGGCGGCAGTGGCGGCAGCAGTGGCAGCGGCGGCAGTGACGGCCAGTTCCTTCCGAACACTTAACACCAGACACCGGCCACCAGAGAGCATGGTAGAGGCGTTCGCCGTCGCCAGCGGGAAAGGCGGGACGGGCAAGACCACGAGTACGCTCGCGCTCGGGATGGCACTCGCAGAGGAGTACGACGTGACGGTCATCGACGCCGACACGGGGATGGCGAACCTGCTGTTCCACGCCGGGTTGGACGACGCCGACGTCACCTTACACGACCTGCTCATCGCCGACCGAGACGCGGCGGTCGAAGACGCCGTCTACGACCGGTTCGGCATGTCGGTCGTCCCCTGTGGAACCAGCCTCACGGCGTTCGAAGCGGCCGACCCGAAGCGATTGCGCGACGTGGTCGCCGAACTCGCCGCCGGCACCGACGTGCTCCTTCTCGACTCACCCGCCGCACTCGGCTCGAAGAGTGCCGTGCTTCCCATCGTTCTCGCGGACCGAATCGTCGTCGTCCTCCAACCGACGGTGCCGTCGCTCTCTGACGGGCTGAAGGTCCAGGAGTACGCCCACTCCTACGGCACCGAGACGGCGGGTGTCGTGTTCAACCGCGTCCGCGACGACGAGGACGTAGACCAAATCGCCGACCAGGCGGGTCGGTACTTCGGCGGGCAGACACTCGCGTCAGTCCCGGAGAGTGACGCCGTCCGCGCCGCGCGGCGGTCGGGTGAACCGCTCTTGGCGCACGCCCCCGACGACCCGGCGGCGGACGCATTCAGAGAGGCGGCGGCACGGCTCGACGTTCGCGATGGCGACGAACACGACGTCGCCGAGCGATTCCGAAGCGCCGTCGTCCCCGAGCGAGTATGAGAATTCCGCGTGGTGCACTACTCCGGTCACGCGTCGTCGACGACCCCGGCGACGCGCTCGCCGAGGTTCTCGACGAGGGACTGACCGGCTACGTCGTGTTCGAACCACAGGACGCACTCCTGCTCGGTGAGTCGACGCGCGGCATCGTGACGTTCGAAGACGGGATTCCCGTCCTCGCGTACGACACCGAACGAGACGAGGGTGGTCGCGACGGACTGGAGGGCTTCGCAGTTACAGGTCCCCATCGGGTCGCGGTCCACGCCGTCGACGCCGACGACCTCGCAGAGGCGCACGAAACTGAGGCGTTCCGGGTGTCGCCGGGCGAACCTGCGCGCGTCCTCGCTGGCGACGAACGGTTGTCGGACCGGACGCTCGATGCCGCCCCCGAATCGAGACGCGACGAGGGGCGCGACCAGAGCGCGCTCGAAGCGTTTCTCTCCGACCAGGAGGCCATCGAGCAAATCCAGTCGGAGGCGCGGGCAGAAGCACAGGCCCGGGCCGAAGAGTGGGGTCTGGAATCGGCCCTCGCCGATGACGACGAGCAACTGCCCGGGCGCGACGAGGCAGACGACGTCGCACACGGCGGGACGCGGTACTGACCGACAGCCTCGGCCGCCTTTGTTGCCGGCGCATCACCATATGCCATTGGTGTACACCGCCACAATATTTACGTGCTAGCGGTACGTCCGAATCCGTGATATGGGATGTCACTCGGCAAATGACAATTGAAAAATGTTTTAACACCGGAGAGCATTGGGGCTATCGCAGGTAGTTACCTGCACTTGGGTTGCGTATATGGGGTTCGTTCCCCCAGTGTCCGTGGAGTGCAGATGGGTGCCCGGTCATCTGCACTCTCTTCTCAACATTCCTGAGTTACCGCTATCGTCTCGGCAATGCTACGTCGTGCCGCTCTTTTGTCGAGCCTGCCGACCGTGAACTGGCAGTCTCTTTGCCGAGGTGTTCTCCGCCGGTAGGATTCGACCTTACTTATACCCTTTATAAATGTGGTAAATAGGGATAATCAACCTATGTCGAAATGTTTGAATGTAATAAAACTAGATGTGTCACTATCGGCGGGTGTCACGGCGGAATCCCTGTCCCTCGCCGCGGGAAATACATGTCAGGAGAAGCAAAAGAAGTCGCAGGCGGCGTCTCGAACCCGGCACCCTCTCAGACAGAGTCTACGCAGTGGTTTACGAACCCTGCTGAGGGAGTGATTACGGCCTTCAGGTACAGTTCGGCGTATCTCGCCGTTATCGCGATGGTGCAGGTGCTTCTCGTGACGGCCGCACTCTCGCTGGAGACAACGCTTGCGCCTGCCGTCGTCGGACTCGTTACGTTCGCCGTCTACGTGGGCGACCGCATCGCCGACGCCGACACCGACGCGGCGACGAACCCCGAACGGACGGCGTTTATCAAACGCTACGAGCGCGTGCTCCAACACGCGGTTTCGCTATCGTACGGACTCGCAATCGCACTCGCCGTCCTCGGCGGCCCGGTCGCACTGGCGATTACGCTGCTCCCCGGCGTGTTCTGGATTCTCTACGCATCGGAGTGGCTTCCATCGGTCACGTCGCACTTCCGCAGGCTGAAAGACGTGCTTCTCGTCAACTCGTTCGTCGTCGCGTTCGCCTGGGCGCTGACACTGACTGTCCTCCCACTGGCGTTCGCGGACGCACCCTTCACGCCCGCTGCCGCCGTCATGTTCGTCTACTTCTTCCTCGGTATCTTCGTCAACGTCGAGATTCCGAACGTCCGCGACGCCGCAGGTGACAGCGAGATTGGCGTCGAGACGCTCCCCGTCGTTCTCGGTGTGCATCGGACGCGACACGTCCTCCTCGGCGTCGACGCGCTCACTGCGTCGGTCCTCGTCGCCGCTGCTGTCACCGGGGTGCTCGACGCCATGTTCGTGGGTGCGCTTCTCCTCGGACTTGCGTTTTCGCTGACAGTAACCTCGCTCGTCGGCCGAACGAGCAAGGAGGAACTCCTCACAACCGCGGCCGAATCCGAGTACGTCGTCGTCGCGCTCGCCCTCGTCCCGTTTGCACTCTGACCGACCACGAAACACGATAACAACTAAACAAGTTTTCGCGTGTCTGCTGGTGTTTATTATAGTGTGATGGCCATGTACCGCCCATACATGGTGCCGATTACCCCGCTCACTGTGGTGCTGTTTGCCACTATCGTCATCGGTGTGGCGGCGACGCTCACCGCATGGCGTGCTCGTCCAGAGCCGGGTTCGCTGCCGCTTGTCGCCATGCTCGCCGGACAGAGTTGGTGGTCGACCTGTCTCGTTCTCCAGGTACAGGCGATGACCCTCCAGGCCAAGATGCTCTGGGTCGATGTCTCGTGGGTCGGCGTCGTCGTCATCCCCGTGGCGTGGCTCGCGTTCGCCTTGCAGTACACTGGCCGCGACGAGTACCTCCAATGCAGATATCTCGTTCTCGTTTCGCTCGTCCCAGTGCTCACAATCGTCCTCGCGCTGACCGGCGAGTACCACGACCTATTCTACCGCGAATCCCGCCTGCTCGTCCAGAACGGGTCTCTCCGCATCCATCGAACCGTCGGCCCGTGGTTTTGGGTCATCACCGGCTACACCTACCTTCTCGGACTATTCGGTGGCATCCCGATTCTCAGTCTGCTGTCGAGTGACGCACGACCGTTCCGCGGCCAGAGTTTCGCGCTCCTCCTCGGCACGCTCGCGCCGTGGATGAGCAACGTGTTCTTCTTGCTCGGCTTCTACGACACCTCGGGACTCGACCCGACGCCCGTCGCCTTCTCGGTTTCCGGTGTGGCGTACCTCGCCGCGGTCACGCGATTCCGACTCTTCGGCGCGAGTCCCTCGCCGACACACCGGGCGCGCCGACTCGTATTCACGAAGATGCACGACGGCGCGGTGGTCGTCGACCGCCACGATACGGTCGTCGATATGAACGAACCGGCGACCGAGGTACTCGGCGTCTCACCGTCGGATGCACTCGGCTCACCGGCGACCAGTGTCATTCCCTCCTACGACGCGTTTCCCGACGAGGGCGCGCTGTCCACGCCACTGTCTATCGACTCGGACCGCGGTGTCGACCGCTACGACGTCTCTGTCGTCCCAATCGACGACGTTCACGACCGGCCACTCGGCCGCGTCATCTCGTTTCACGACGTGAGTGACATCCTGCGCGAGCGCCAGCGCCTCAAAGTACTGAACCGCGTGCTCCGGCACAACCTCAGGACCGAGGCGAACCTCATCGCGGGCTACGCAGACCTGCTCGCAGACGGCGACGAAGCACACGAGAGCCGCCTCATCAAGGAGCGCACGCAACGAATCATCGACGTCGGCGACAAGGGTCGGATGGTCGTCGAACTCTTCGAGCGAGACTGGTCGGAGGTCGAACCGCGTGACGTCGCCACCCTGCTCGACTCCTGTGTGACCGACGTGGCTGCCGAGTATCCCGAGGCCCGCGTCGTCGTCGGCGACGCGCCGACGGACGCCTCCGTCTCGGCCGTCCTCAAACCGGTCGTGTTGAACCTCGTCGAAAACAGCGTCGAACACAACTCGGCCGACGCGCCGTGGGTCGAGGTGTCTGCCCGCGTGGTCGAGGACACAGTCGAGATACGAGTCGTCGACAACGGCGACGGAATCGGTGACTACGAGCGTCGCGTCCTATCGCAGGGCGAAGAGTCCCCGCTCGAACACGGCAGCGGACTCGGTCTGTGGCTCGTCACGTGGGGCGTCGATATCGCCGACGGGAGCGTGACGTTCGAGAATCGCCAGTCCTGCGGTTCGATTGCCACAGTCCGGGTCCCGAACGTGTCGGTACCGGCCGAAACACACGCCCGATAACTGCGCGGTATTTTGGAGGTGACGCCGAGAGTCGCCTGAGACGGGTGTCTCCGCTGGGCGCGAAACACCTTACTTGGGTGCCGTCAGACAAACGGTATCGATGACGCCACCACTCCCAACGCGGGCAGCCCTGCCGGACGAGCTTCTCGATAGACCGCAGTGGGTTGGCTGGCGCACGCAGACGACCGGTGGGAACGAGACGAAGGTTCCGCTGGACGTGAACGGCGGTTACGCGTCGGCCACGGACGCCTCGACGTGGACTACCTTCGACGAGGCACTAGCCTACGCGACAGCCGGCGAGGCCGACGGCGTGGGATTCGTGTTCACAGACGAGGACCCCTACGTCGGCGTCGCGCTCGACGCCTGCCGCGAGCGCGAGACGGGCGCGACCGAAGACTGGGCACAGGTCATCGTCGACCGGTTGGACTCCTACACCGAGGTCGACTCGGCGGGGACCGGGTATCACGTCATCGTTCGCGGGTCGCTCCCGCCGGGTGGCGACCGAACCGGCGGGTTGGAGTTGTACGAGCGCGCTCGCTTCTTGACAGTCACCGGTGACAGAGTGGACGAAACGCCAGACCGTGTCGCGGACAGGACAGCCGAACTCACAGCCATCTATCAGGCGTACGTCGAGTCGGGTGAGTCCCCAGACGCGCCATCGCCCGTCGATGCTGAGGTCGACTCGACACAGTCGACCTCGCTGGCGGCTCTCGACGCGCCGGGGAACGACCTCACGGACGAAATGGTCGTCAAGCGGGCGTCGAACACGGCGAACAGCTTGGAGTTCAGACGGCTGTGGGCCGGCGACGCCGACGCCTACGACAGCCGCGAAGACGCCGATAGCGCGCTGTGTTCGATACTGGCGTTCTGGACGGGCGGTGACCCCGAGCAGATGGACCGGTTGTTTCGCGAATCCGGGCTCTACCGCGGGAAGTGGGACGAGGTCCACTTCGCAGACGGAGAGACCTACGGCGAGAAGCTGATTGCTCGCGCTCTCGAAGAGGCGACCGAGTTCTACGACCCGTCGGGATTCTCCAGTGCAGTCCGTCGGACGGCGTCGAAAGGCGAGCCGAGAGCGTCGGACCCCTCCGAGGAAACGAGTCGCGACCGCAATCGCCCGGACGAGCACGACCACTCAGACAAGCACGACCACTCAGACAAGCACGACCACTCAGACAAGCACGATACCCCCCGAGACGTTGGCACAGC
>NZ_AOLI01000031.1 GCF_000336955.1 Haloferax larsenii JCM 13917
GGACGGCGTCGAAGGGCGAGCCGAGAGCGTCGGACCCCTCCGAGGAAACGAGTCGCGACCGCAATCGCCCGGACGAGCACGACCACTCAGACAAGCACGACCACTCAGACAAGCACGACCACTCAGACAAGCACGACCACTCAGACAAGCACGATACCACCCGAGACGTTGGCACAGCGTCAGCCGCGGATGCAGACGACACGTCGGGTGCGCACTCGGATGACCACGCGGACACTCGCGCAGCTGACCACTCCGGCGACAACACCGGCAACCACTCCGGCGACCGCGAACGCCGCCTGAACGAGTTACAAGAGCGCGTGGAGTCACTCGTCGAGGAGAACGACCGGTTACGCGACGAACTGGCCGAAGAACGCACGCGGCGACGCGAGTTGGAAGCGGCCGACGACGAGCGCGACGATGACGACGGTGGCTGGTCGCTGTTCGGTTGGTTCAAATAGATTCATCCTGACCCTGAAGGGTCAGGCATTCTCCTTGAATCCTGTAATCGGGGGTTTTCGAGCGGTGCGCGTCGTCAGGCGTGTTTCTCGATGAGGCGTTCTAATTCCTCGCGCACCGTCGATTTGTCGTCCGACCGAATCGTCGTCTGCACCGTCTGTTCGTCCATATCGGTGAGTTCGCTCAAGAGTCCACCGCGGCGGTCGACTTCGAGGAAGAGCGTGAGTTCGTTCGGCCCCGGCTGGGCGACGAGTTCTATCTCGTCGAGTGTGCCGCGGAAGGGACCGGACGTGGCTCGGAATTCGAACTCCTGGACGAATCGCTGCTGGGACGTGTAGCGGCCGTAGGGGTCGGCCTCGCACTCTGCACTGTGCAGCGAGAATCCGAGGTCGTCCATCGCGTCGAAGACGGCTTGGAGTCGCGGGGTCGGCTGCACGTCGAGGTAGTCTTTGTCTTCGGGGTCGACCGCGAGGTCGATGTCGAGTTCCGTCTCTATCCAGACGTCGATTTGGCCGACGGTAATCGGCGTACTGTACGGAATGTCGATGGAGACCGGCCGTCGCTCTTCTTGACCGGGCTCGATAGTCAGCCCGTCTGCAAGGCTAAACCGTCCGATATCGGCCTCTTGATACCCGTCTTCGGTCCGGTATCGGGTTTCGATTTCGAACTGAATCGCGCCGACTTCCTGTTCGGCGTTTCCGCCCGTGATGTGGACTTCCGCGTCGATTGTCTCTCCTGGTCGGACCGTCTCAGAGGGGAGGACGGTGTCTACGGTGGCGTTGCCGATTCCGATGCTCGCGAGGACCTTCTTCATAGCTACGTCTGGGTGTGTGCCCGTCGAGAGATATAAGAGTACGCGACAGTCCGGCAGAAATGAGAATCACTCGGCTCGCCTCTGCATCGAAAACGAACAAATAGATGACTGTTTATAATCGTGCAGACGAATATCTCTCGTCATGGAACGTCCCCACAGAAAGACAGCGGCCTTCGCCGGTCTCGCACTCCTCTTGGTCCTCGCCGGGTGTGCGCAGGTCACTGTCCACTCCGAAGTCAAGGCAAGCGGTGAGGTCGGAGAGCTAACGTACCAAATCAACATGTCCCGAACGGCCTACGGCTACCTCGAAGAGTCGGCCGAGACGGAAGGATACGACAGCGTCGAAGATTCGATTCTCTCCGATTTCAACGAGAGCGAGCAGGAGGACATCGAGTACACAGAAGAGTTCAACGGCGACCAAGTCACGCTGACGCTGACGCGTGAGAACTTCGTCCCCGACGGAAACAGCAGCATCAACGTCACGACGAAGGACGGAAAGATAACGTACGAAGACACCACGTTCGTCAACGAGAGCGCCGCTGCAGTGGATGGGAGTGAAGGCTACTCCGGCGCGCTGTCTGGCGGATTCGCCGTCGACTACTACCTGACGATGCCCGGTGAAATCACCGACTCGAACGCCGATACGGTCGATGGGAACACCGCCGAATGGCACGAAAGCGGCTCCGAGGCGTTCACTGACAACCGAATCTACGCCGTCAGCGAAAAGCCAACTCTCGGGTCGGTCCCGGGATTCGAAGCCGCGGGTGCGGTGGTTGCACTCCTCGTGTTAGGGCTGTTCCTCGTACGGCGGCGATAGTCTTCGAGTCGCCCCCGACGGTGCGGTGACACGCGAATTTCTTTTTGGGTATACACGCAGCCCGTACACTGAGTGCAGCCTCTACGGCCAGAGCCCTCGTGTCTCGTGTGCCGCTGCGATGCGCGACAGCGCCACGATGTAGGCTGCATCTCGCCACGTCACGTCGTGGCGTTCGAACTCCGTCTGAACGGCACGCCACGCACGTTCCATCTCTGTCTCGAGTTCGTCGTACACGCGTTCGAGGGACCACGCCCGTCGGTTGATGTCCTGCAACCACTCGAAGTAGCTGACCGTGACACCACCGGCATTCGCGAGAATATCGGGGATGACCGCGATATCTCGCGTTTCGAGGATGGAATCGGCCGCTGCGGTCGTCGGCCCATTAGCACCTTCGACGACGAGGTCCGCTTGGATGTCCGCTGCGTTGTCCTGTGTGATGACGTTCCCGAGTGCGGCGGGAACGAGCACGTCCACATCGAGCGTCAGTAACTCGTCGTTCGAGATGACCGTGTCTGCGTCTCTCGTCACGGCCTCTGGCTCCTCGTCGTGAGACGGGACCGAGTTCGTGTCGATGCCATCTGGGTCGTACAGAGCCCCATTCACGTCACTGACTGCGACGATGGTCGCGCCCCACTCGTCGAGGAGGCGTGCTGCGTTTGCCCCAACGCTGCCGTAGCCTTGGACTGCGACGGTCGTCTCGTCGAGGTCGCGGTCGTAGTACTCGCAGGCGAGTCGCGTGATGAGCGCGACACTTCGACCAGGGGCTTCTTCGCGGCCCTCGCTCCCGCCGATGACGGGGGGTTTTCCGGTGACGACGCCGGGTGTCGTCTCACCTTCTTGCATGGAGTACGCGTCCATCATCCACGCCATCGTCTGTGGGTCGGTTCCCATGTCCGGAGCGGGGATGTCTTGATTCGGACCGATTATCTCACGAAGTTCTTCGGTGAACCGGCGAGTGAGTCGCTCTTTTTCGGCCTTCGACAGCTCTTTTGGGTTGACGGCGACGCCGCCTTTGGCACCCCCGAACGGGAGGTCCATCACTGCGCACTTCCACGTCATCCACATGCTCAGCCCCACACACTCGTCTCTCGTCACGTCTGGATGGTACCGCAGGCCACCTTTGTAGGGGCCTCTGACGCTATCGTGTTGCGCTCGATACCCGCTGAACACGTCGACGCTCCCGTCGTCGCGCTTGATGGGTACTGCGACCTCTTGCACTCGCTTTGGGTGCTTGAGCCGTTCGACGATATTGGGGTCGATGTCGAGAGACGCAGCAGCGTGCTGCAACTGTCGGCGAGCAGTTTCGAGCGCCGACTCCGACACCGGTGATTCTTTGGCCTGTCGTTCGGCGGCCTCACGACTCGCATTCGAGCTCGGTGGCATCGTTACTCGATGGGTGTCCGCCGATTTCGCATCGAGGCATTACAGTCAGGACACGTCATCGGATGGGTTTCTGTGACGACGATAGTCCCACACTCGAAGCACTCATATGGGCTCTCTTCGTCCGTCTTAGGTTCGACATCGTTCATGATTGAGTCACGAGTGCCGCGGGTCGACTGGGGCACTCTGGGAGAGCGTAATAAGTGTATTAGGGAATAACAGCTGGTTGAATAACAAACCACTCTGCGTGTGACTGGTTTGTTGCCTAACTCCCTCAGGGGGGCGTCACTGAGAGCGTACTCTCTTCGAACAGTGTCGTAAACAGCTTTCGCTGGACAGTTCGGGCGTGTTTGTAGAATGCCGGGGGCGAAATCCCGAGTGTGTCCGCAACTTCCTCACCGCTATTTTCGCGTGGCGACTCGAAGTACCCGCTGTAGTAGGCTGTCTGAATGACCTCTAACTGCCGGTCGGTCAGCTTTTCCAAAAACCGTGCGTAGAGGTCGTGTTCCATCGACTGGTCGAGTGACTGCTTCGCGCGCAGTTCCACGGATGTGAACGTCTCTTCGACGAGTTGTGTAATCGTTCGAACGTCGATACTCGTCGGGATGTCGATGACGAGAACCGTCGTCGTCGGGTCGGCAGTTGCCTCTTGGAAGACGACACCGTGGTCTGCGAGTTCGAGCGCGAAGAACGGCTGTGTGAGGCGCAGACGGAGGACTCCCTCTGTCCCGTCTGCACTGATTTGCTGTACGTCGTCGATTGCGACCAACTGTGATGCCGTTTCGGCCACCTCGTCGAGAGGGGCGTCTGCAACCGTCACGAACACGTAGCTCCCCTCCGACGATTGCTGGACGCCGCCTTGGTACGACAGCGTACACGCTGCCTCCTGTGCGAGGCGGGTGAGGACGAACGTTGGGTCGGTGATGGCGAACTCGACGCGCGTCATCGACGTCGTGAGGAGTGCGTTCTTTCGCTCGATTGCGCTGAGTGCAGATGCAATCGTCTCTCCGAGTTCGGCGAGGACCGACTTGCCAGTGTCATCGAATGCCTTCTGGGTCGGTGCGTACACCGTCAACACCCCGTGAGTGAGGTCATTGTAGACGAGTGGGATACTGAGTACAGAGAGGTAATCCCGAGCGAGAGCGTCCTTGCGCCACGGTTCGTCTCGGAGGCCGGATGCGACGTTGCTCACCATCGTTATCTCTCGACTCGCTGCTGTCTTGCTGGCAGGTTCCGTCGCTGATTCGGTCACGGTGAACGTCTGACTGTCCAGATACCCTCTCTCGCTGCCTGCCCAGGCCTGCGGCTCCACCGTGTTTGTCGTCGAATCGACCGTTCCAACCCACGCGAACCGAAACCTGTCGTCCGCGGTCAACAACTCACAGACGGTGTGGTAGATTTCGTCTCGCGTTTCGGCCTGCACGAGTGCCTGGTCTATCTCTCGAATCGTCTCGTTGATTCGATTCAACTCCGAGAGTTGCTTGTTCTGTCGCTGTAACGTCCGGTCTTGCTCACGGAGCCTCGATTCGCGGGTGACTCGGTCGAGGGCTGCCTCGGCCGTTGCTGCCAATAGGTCCGCTAGTTCCCGAGTGACTGCTTCGAATGCACCCACTTGTTCTGCCCCGGCGACGAACACGCCGTGGTTTCCGAGGGGAATGTAAATCGCACTGCGAATATCTGTCGCCTCGTTTGCGAGACGGTCCGCTTCGTGGATGTCGTCGTACAGCAATTCTTTCCCCTCGACGAAGCTGTAGCTCGGCAGGCTCTCACCGTCGGCGCGGACCGTTGGAAGTGGCCCGTTCAATTCTCTCATCGCCCGCGAGTTCGCGACAGGCCGAAGTGCGTTCGTTTCTGCGTCGAAGAGATAGACCGCACTCGCGTCTAGATTCAGCACACTCGGCGTGTCGTCGACGATTTCCTGTGCAATTTCTTGGTGTGTCTCGGCATACAGAAAGTCGCGAGTCGTCTCGTGGAGGGTTGCGAGCGCCTCTTCGCGCCGTTTTCGTTTGGTAATGTCCCGACAGCTAATGAGCAGTGTCCCGTCTTGAATCGACACTTCGCGGACGTTGACTAACAGCGTGTGCTCGCGACCCGCCTTGTCGGTTGCCGTACACTCGATGTTTTTGAGGACGCCTTTCTCCGCAAGTTCGTCGCGGTCGAACAGGTCTTCACCGAGTAGTTCGTCGATGGTCCCCAGTTCGCGAATCTCTCTGGCCGTGTATCCAAATATGAAGTGCACGTTGGGACAGACGTAGGTGTACTCCCCTGCCTCGTCCGTAATCAGGACCGTATCGGTCATGTTGTTCAGCGTGACTCGGTGGAGTTCCTCCGATTGTCGCAGGTCTCGTTCTAACTCGACTCGCTCAGTGATATCCACGCCTTCGACGACAATCGACACGAGTTCGCCCCGTTCGTTCTCGACGGGGCGCACCGAGAGGTCGAAGACGCGAGGGTCGTCGAGGTGCGGCGGTTGTGGGACGACGACATTTCCGAACGTCCCGTCGAGCGCTCGCTCGGTGATTTGTCGGACTTCGGCCCGCGTCGTCTCGTCGTGTGTCCACCACGGAAGCGACCAGAAGGGGTCGCCGACGAGCATCTGGATATCCTCATCGACCATCTCCTGTGCCGTCTGATTCACGCGAGCGAGTGAGCCGTCCGGGTCGAGAACCCACGTCGCCGTCCGCGAATCGTTGAAAATCGCATCGAACTGTCTCGCCCGGTCACGCTGCGTCGACGCGCGTCGTGCAGACCGAACTGCACGTTCTGTGCGGGTCAGCAACGCTTCGGCCGCCGCGTCCATCGACTCAGAGACGGGAACGTAATCGGTGACTCCTGCCCCAATCGCTTCGCTTGCAATCGTCTCGCTTCCAGCCGCAGTCCCGATAATCACCGGGAGTGCGGCCGTCTGAGTCCGAATTTCTTTGAGTAGGTCTACTCCGGTGGTCTCTTCGAGCGCGTACCCACTGACGAGACAGTCTATCGGCTGGGTCTGGACGTATTCGAGTGCTTCACTTTTGTCACGGGCGTGCGTTACCGTTGCGTCCGTCTCTGATTCGAGTCTGCTTTCGAACTGGTCGAGCCACTCGCTCGTCCCGGCGAGCAGGACGGTGGCCGAATCGAGGATGCTATCGGAACCGACCATCATCCTCGAACGTGGTTTGGAGTGGGCAGTCTCTCAATCATTAATTGTTAGTAACCAAACCAGCGAGAACCATGGCTGTTTGGTACTCAACCCCTCCGCGAAAGAGACCGCTCACTCGACTCCCCCGGTGGGTGCCGGTATCAAATCGACACGTGAACTGTCATACTCGCGGAGGTCTCACGCTGTCCGTGTTGCGAGCTTCACGTCCGACCACTCCACAGTCACCGAATAGTACGTCCAATCTCGTTCGATAAACTGTGGTTCCGGGCGCGTCGTCGTTCCGAACAAGCGGTCGTAGGCGAGTTGCCACCCGACGACATCGACCGTTCCCTCCTCGATGAGTGTGGCGACGGTGTCGCGTTTTCATGTGGCGTACAGGCCACAGATATAATGCAGGATAGTATTGTACAGATATAGAAATACAATGGTGCAATATATTGTCCCATATAATGTCTGCAAAAATGTAGTTCCCAAATCATACTGTCTATAACCCGATCTAGAAGGGCTGATGAAATGCATATTTCCCATGGCTGCATATAATAGTGCTTATTCATATTTTTATTACTCTTTTAATGTTCATTCGTCTAATATTGGTGAAGAGAGAAGATAGCTGTATCAACTTCTACTATTTTGAAAAGTATTCTCTAACTCTAATATTTTCATGTGCTATGATTACAATACTATACAAAATTTGCATGTCTCCCAATGTAAAGTCCACCATTAATAATTAATTATTTGATAGCTCTTTATAGGTACTTCTCTCGAACATCGGTGAAAATAGAGATTATCGTAACTAAAAATGCACCTGCTGCACAAAACCAGAGTGCTGAGTGGTCAGTTGATCCACGAACCCCAGTTCCAATTTCATACAAAGATATGGTTATTATCAATAACAAAACGTCTGTGGTGCTAGTTTTATTCATGTTTTCAGATTTGCCTAATGATATATAAGATTTTTGATATTTAGTTATAGCATTAAAAAGAACAGCAATGAATGATTGGTCAGAATTCGTACCTTTTTTACCTACTCGGGCAGGTTCTAAGCGTAGCGCTCTAGTTGGATGTTTTCATCCAAAGTCATCTGCGAAAATTGTCCACTGATGTCATATGTGTCTTCTCCATCTATAACTCGGCCTTGTATGTAACCGTAACCATCTGTGTTTAATGTACCATCCTGGAGGGTAGTTTCACAGTTGTCTCTCGCACTTGCTGAGCCAGAGACTGTGATGTCATAGTCTGATTTGCTACCATCCATCGATTTGAACTCGACATCAGCTTCCGTTTCGGTATCTGGAACACTTTCGACTTCGACGGTGACCGAACCAGATCCACCATTAACTCTCACCATGTGAATGAATGATTCACTTGGGATTGAGTAGACACATTTATCACCGTTAGACAGGTCAGCACTCACATACCCGTACTCATCGTTGTTCTTCTCTTTGGTACTGATAGTATTGTCTTTGGCTTTGTCATTTTCACCTTCTACATCCGTTGAGGTGAACCATACTTCGAAGTTACCATCCTTGATTGTTATTTCACGACGGGATGCCGCAGATGCTGTCGTTGACGATAGAACTCCGGCAATACCAATTGCTCCAATCTTCTTTAGTGTTGACCTTCGAGTGGAGGTAATTTTCTCCATACTATATGTGAGAACAGATGTATTATAAAATTTCCTATGTTTAGGGACATTTAAATAAAGAATGATATAGAAAATAAGTTTTTGGGAGTTATACGCCGATGCCGCTAGTCTACTGTGTAGTCGACTTCGGTATGGCTATTCGCGAATGCGATAGGTTTCCCGACAAGACGATCTTCGAACTGTGAGTCGACTCGCGAAGTGAGGATTTTATCCCCACTTTCTGCTTTATCTTCGTACTGGCAGACACTTGCCCAAGTGTGATCGCTAGTTTGCTTGCGGATTTCAGTGTAATTGACATCCCACTTTGCGCGGCTGCTATCGACAGAGGTGGTAATCTCCTTTTCTTGTGGAGACCAACCGACTCCAAATCCGAAGCTCCCCTTACCAACTGAGACACTTACTGATGTGATTTCAGTGCCGAGGGAACTCTCCATAGTTCCGTAAATTGCCTGACCTTGATCGTCGTTGTCGTCCTCTGGGTGCATGTATGCGTTCTGATCCCAGTTGTGTTCAGTTTTACAGAAGCCAAGAACGAATTCATCCTTCGCGTCTGAATCGGTCAATTCACAACCGGGAGTGACTCGAATTGCAGTAATAGCACCGCACCATTGATCAGACGCTTCTGGATCGCCATCAACGTCTAGATAATCTAGATAGAAGTTCTCTTCAACTGTAACTTCCCCTTCTGGCATGGTGTCTTCGTAGGAATCAGACCCATCGTACACCCCCTCATCGATCCTTCGGCCACCAATCTGAGGGCATCCGAACCCTTCGACTGCCTCTTTGCTGCCATCCATTTGTGCCATGCTTGGGACTTCACCACCCGAGCAGGTACTCTGAAGCTCGACAGAGTTTGCTGAGTATGAACTCGTTCCACTGAGTTCACTCACATATTGTTCCATCTTCCTGTGGTTAGCTTTCGTAGCTTTCTCGTTGAGCTTTGACTTTGGAACGGTACCGTGGAAGTATTTTACTTGACCAGATGGGGTCGTTCCAACCATATAGCTCACTGTTTCTCTGTTTTCAGGGACGTTCGGCACTGGAACAACCCGCTGCGTGCTTTTTGTACCACTTTGCTTAGAGAGACTGACCGGGGAGTTTTTCAGGGCGTTTTGATTTGCCTTCTCAATATCAGTGGAGCTAACCGGTGAGTTTGGTGTCCCCTTAAGGACCTCAATACCTTGTGGGGTTGGCGTAGTGCCTGAGTCGTTACCGGATTCGCCTTCTTTTGCTTGAACGGCTCCAGCAATTCCAAGGAGGCTCGTTGATGCTGCGACACTTTGGAGGTAAGTTCTTCGCCTCACATGATAATTGTCCAACAAGAATGTATTAAACATTCCGGAATTTAATGACAGCAAAAAGAACAATACATTCGATTGAATATAATGCGGGTGCGTATCATACATCTTAGCGAACTATGTGAGAAGTGTTCGCTTATTTACTATAGTGTGAATAATCAGTCTTATCGAACGATCGAGCATTGGTCTACAGAACCAAACCAAGATAGCCAACAATCAAGCAACAGGACTGAGTGTATCAGCCCATCTAGCTATTAACCAATAATCAAATTCAATTTACAATTACAATAATATAATTGTCATGGATGGGATACTCGTAGAACTATGGTCCAATTTTGATTGACACTACCGCAATTCAAAATAGCCAATAATGTGTGTAGAAACAATACTGTTGGATGGGGGCGGCTATCGTATAGTCGGGCTAACTAACTAAAACGAGAGATAAAGCTTACCTGGGTGGTAATTTCATACTTATTAAATGTATGTGGGGGCATCCATGATTGCCCAAATAATACAACACTGCCCTCCCCCAAACTTTCCAACATTAGTATATATCGCTATATTTCTACCAATATTTTCCTCTACATTATATATCAAATTGCATATTCAAATATATGAATCGTTCATGTTCAGAATGGTTTTTATCTTGGGTACAGGGCGTTCTGAGGGCATCCATCAAACGGATACTGTGCTTCGTAGCTCACCTCACCCTCACACCGCCGTCACCGCAAGCGTCACGTCCGTCTCGTGACGCGGCGTGGATACCACGACATCGACCGCCACAGCGACAACTGTTGTCTCCCCGGCGCGTTCCTGCACGACGACGCCACGGTCGGCGACACAGGGACCGAAGGCTCGGTACGGGCCGCTCGGACAGTTTCTGAGCGCCCACCCGCTCGCCGCAGAGTCGTTCGTCGTTACCGCCACCCCGCCAGCCCCAGTGTGGGCGCGTTCGATTTGCGCGAGGTTGGGGTCGAGTTCGTCCCTGAACTCGGAGACCGCTGCCTGTCTCGCGCCCCAACTGTATCGTCCGGCGACGTGGGCAGTCGCGGCGTGAACCGCGTCTTCGGTCGCCGCCGAGATGTCTGATAATTCTGGTGCGTCAGCCGACCCGCCGTAGGCGAGTTGTGCGTGTGCGAAGACGAGTGCGAGGAGCGCGACGGCGACGACAGCGCCGGAGACCAAGACGAGTTGGCCGCGGTCTGCGGCGGTGGTGTCGCTGCCTCGCTTCAACCACGCTCGCCACCGACGACTCATGGGTACCACACCTCCAGCGTCGCCGTACAGCGCGGGACGACGACCGACGCGGACCCGACTCGCGCGTCCGCCGGTGGCGACGTTCCTGCCTCACCGAGGTCCGTCTGGATAGAGACGAACGCACCGGGTGAGACACCCGATTTGGCGACCGTTTGCAACTGTGCGGCGCGAGCGTCGAAGTCGCTTTCAGACGCGCACGCAACCCCGAGGAGCGTTCCGGGACCGTCTGCTGGGGCGGCAGCGACGAGTGCGGCAGCATCGTGCGCTTGCTCGTCGAGCGGTGTGGATGAGTGGTCCAGCGTCGCAGTCGGATATTCAGGCGTCAGCGCGAAGCCAGCCGCGACGGTGAGCACGAGCAAGGTCGCAACCGCTGCCTCGATGACGGTCAGCGAGAGTTGGCCGCGACTCTCGCCCTCACCACTCGGCGAACTGAAGCCACGCTCACGCATCGACTGTCACCTCCACGCGAGTCGGCCGTCGTTCGATGATGGTCGCCGAGACAGTCACCTGCCCGGCCGGTGCTGGGCCGGTCGCTTCGACACCGACTGTCGGGTCGGCGTACGTCGAAACGTTCACTGTGTGGGTTCCTTCGACGCCGGTCGGCCTGTGAAGGACGACCCGGTCGTTGACCGTGACGGCCCGCACGGTGGTACCGTTCGCTGGGTCGACGTCGATACGAAGCTGGTCGGTCCGGCCGTCGAGACTTCCGCGACTGTCGTTGTCGATGGCGAACGTAATCTGGTCGGAACGCGTGCTGAGGAGTCCGACGCCACGGGTGGCGGTCGTGCCTGTTGTGTTGTTGATGCCGCCGCGAGTTGCGACCACGTTGCCGTCGACGACGACGCGAAAGTCGGTCCCTCGAAGTGCCGGAATCGCCGACGCGAGTTCCGACGCGTTCGTTTGGTTGACTCGCTCCGCAGAGACCGTGCCGTCTGAGATAGCCAGCGGCGACTCGGTGACGAGCGCCGAGGCCGCACTCTCTGCGTGACGCTGTTCGGGCGGGTCGCCGGTCGCGTCCACGAGCGCTTGGTCCGCCAGAACGACGCTCGTGGTCGTCACCGCGGTCAAGAGAACCAGCGCGATAGCGAGGCCAGCGAGCGTCGTCTGTCCCCGGCACGAAGTGGGCTGACTCAGGCGGAGGTGGCGGAGGCTCCCTCTACTCATTGCCGTCTTCCCCACTGCTCGTGTCTGGTCCATTCAGCAGTTCGAGCGTCGTTCCGTCGTCTTCGACGGTCACTCTGACAGCAGCGTCGCTGCCACTGTCCCACGTTCCCGAGACGGAGACCGAATCCGGGAGCGAAACCGGGAGTCGTCGGTCAAAGTCGTCTTGGGGGTGGTCGAGGACGAGCGCCGGAGTGGTGGCGTTCGAGTCAGAGTCGACCGAGGCGTTCTGCACGTAGCGAATTCGGTAGCTATGGCCGCGAATCGACCGGGGGAGGTCGACGATGACGGTTCGGTGGCCACGAGTCACCGAGTCGGGGAGTCGAGCGGCCGTCTCGGTTCGCTCGACTGCGTTCGAGAGTGTCCTGTCGGCGAGTTCGTCGGCGACTGCGTCTCGGTGGTCGGGCACGACACCGCCGAAGAGGACAGTCGTCAGCAACCCCACGAACAGGACGACGACCGCGGCTTCGAGCGCCTTGCTGACGACAGGAACGACTGCGCGCCGGTCGGCTCGGAGTGACGGCGGAGATTGCCGTAGAGGCCGGCGGTCAGCCACGGCGCACCTCCACCGTGAGGTCGTACTGGACGACAGTGAGCGTCTGGTCCGCTGGAAGCGTCGCCACGACGCTCGGAACGCCATCGCCGTCGAAGTCTGCCCGTGTCGTGTCGAACCCGCGTCGTTCGTAGGCTCGCTCCCACGCAGTGGGTGCGGCGGTTTCGACGGCGACCGTATACGTGTCGGCCGGAAGCTCACTCACGGTTCGTGTCGTTTGCGTTTGGAGTTCGGTTCCGGCGTCGAGACCGCCGCCATCGCTCGACGAGGCGTTCAGTACAGGGAGCGGGAGAAACGCTGCGCCGCCCGCGCTGGAGAGCGGCGCGGGTGTCACGAGCTGTGCGTTTTCACCCGTCCCACGTACGACTGCACCGCCCACGAACGCGACTCGGTGATTCCCGATAGTTACGACGTAGCCGTCGGCGTCGTAGGTTCGGTTCACTCCGTTTACAGCGCCGATTCGGACCGTTCGATTCACGCGGACGAGGTCACCATCGGTGACGCGCATGGGGTACGCGCCGTCTTCACTTGCAAACGTCCCGTCTCTGAGCGATTCGAAACCGTCCGCTGCGGCACCGGCGTCTGCCGAGGTGCGCTGGGCGTCGACGAGGCCGCCGACGCTCGCAGTCACGAGACCGATGGCGACGACGCCGATGCCGAGTAAGAGCGCGACGCCGACAACGTTCGACTGGGCGCGGTCACCGCCCTTCGAACTCGACGTTCGGTTTCGACTCGTCGAGCCGGTCATATCAGACCGACCCCCGCGTACACGACGTAACAGGCAGTGACGAGGATGGCAGAGTGGAGGAGGGCTTCGTAGCGGCCGCGACTCGCAGTACCGGCGAACCACCCGGACGCGAGCATTGTCGCCTGTGTGACGACGTACATTCGGTAGCGGTCGCGAGTCAGGTCGACGGCATCGGCGTCGATGGCGAACGACCCCGAAGACGAGAGTGTGGATAGTTGCGCGAACCCGTCGAAGACGTGGACGTTGACGGCGACGGTGATGCCGACGACCAGGAGTGCGGTCGTCCATCCGACGGCGACGTAGACGAGCAGGCTCGACCGCAGTGCCCGCTTTTCGTGATAGAGACGGCCGATTTCGCTCTGTAGGGTGTCGAAGACGGTGCCCGTGTCACTCCCGCCATCGAGCGCCCCGACGACGAGGCCAATCGTCTGTTCGGCCATCGGCGTCCCGACTCTGTCGACGAAGCGTTCGAGTGCGGCGGTTCGGAGGTCGACGTCCGTCCCTGCACTCGGTGCGGTCAGTCGCAAGTTGAGCGCGAGGTCGGCCACGTCAGGGTCGAGCGGTCCGAGGTCGACGTCCTGCCCGACGTGTTCGACGGCCGCAGCGAACGGTCGACCGAGGCTCACGTGTCCTGAGACGGCGTGGACGAAGTCTTTCAGTTCGCGGTCTTTCGCGTCGTCGATGCGGGCGCGTCGGACGCCGACGAGACCGACGGGAAGCGCGTAGGCAACGTACCCTGTGAGAGTCACGCCGAATGCGTCGACACCGACGAGTCCAGCAGCAGCACTGACGGCGAGCGCCGGAGCGACAAAGGCAACTGCAGCGCTCGCTGGATTCGTCGTCGCCGTTGCGAGGAGTTCGAGAGTCTCGCTCGGCCGCTCGTACTCGACTGACTGGTCCGGCGGGCGCAGGCCAGCGATGAGGATGCTCGCCGCGAGGCCGACGCCGACGATGAAGAACGCGCTCGCGTAGACGACCACGCCGCGGACTGTCGTCGTTCCAAGCGGCGTGACGACGGGTGCAGAGAGTCCGGGCGCGATGACGCTCATCACCGTGAGGACGATGACGAGAAGCGACGGGAGGACGAGCAGGACGATGAACAGCTCAGCGAGCAGTTCGAGAAAACCCTCGGCGCGGTCGCGAGCGCGGGCCTGTCTGTGTCCGAGCATTCGGCTCTCCATGCGGAGATAGTTCCGAAGGGCGTCGTCGCCCTGCCCGGCGTGCTCGCGGAACTTCAGGAGGAACGGCGCGAGCATCCCCTCCGAGGGCGTGTCGCGGGCGACACGTCTGAGCCCTTCGTTCACGTTGCCGGTCAGCGAAGCGGTGTTGAGGACGCTCCGAAACGCCACGGCCGACTCGCCGTACGCATCGGTTTCGGCGACACGGCGGAGCATCTCCCGCGGGCCGTCGCTTCCCGACGCGAGGACGTGGAGGTAGCGAACTGCGCCGGGAAGTGTGCGTTCGATATTCTCTCTGCGTGCCGTGGCCCGCCAGCTGAGGTACTGTCCCGCGACGGTGAGGACCACGCGCCGAGTAAGTATCGCAACCCCGAGTGCGACCACTGCCGCGATTGGCGTTCGCGGGACGACCGGAACCGGGACGTGGTCGAAGGGAGGCACGACCGCACGAAGCAGATTCAGCACCGAATCGACGGCTGCATCCGGAATCGCCATCACGACCAACAGGGTCGGCAGTGCGACGAACAGTCCCGTCGCCCACGCGAGTCCGTAGCTCCGGGCGAGATAGAGGTCGAAGCTGATTCGGAGGTCGGTGCCGCGGTACCGACGCCGGTCTCGGTCGTGTCTGTCGGCGTCGGCGTGCCGGGCGAAGAGCGCGTAGAGCGCCCTGTCGAACACCGAGAGCGACCGGATGCGCGAGACACGCCGGTCGTCGATAGGGGTGTCGAACCCAGTCACGGTTCACCGTTGCGGGCGTGACTGCCCTCTTCACTATCGCGTTCGGCCATCCGGCGACGGACGCGCTCTACGGTCGCCGCCTCGTCGGTTCGGAGGTCCGAGAGGAACCCGAACAGTTGGTCGACGTTACTCACGTCTTCGCGGACGAGATATTCCACGTAGCGGTGTTTGCGGTGGAACTCGCGTTCGACCGCCTCGACCTCTCTGTCCGTGGCGTTCGCGATACGATGGAACAGACGGAGGCCGACGCGCCGGTGGTCGTCGCCGAGTTGCGGGTGTTCGTACGAGAGGTTGAACGTCCCGTCCGGACGGCGACGCGCGACGGTGTTCCAGTGGAGTTTTCGACCGTCTTTCTCGACGACGCCGCGGCGCCCCCACGTCTCGTCGAACTCCGATTCGGGAACGAGTTCGACGACTTCGGAGACGTATCGCTCACCGTCGACTTTGTGCGGGAAGATCACGAGGTCGAGTTCGCGGAGCAGGTACGGCGGAAGCCCCTGTTCGATGACGCGGTTGACGAGCGTTTCGACGTCCGCAGCGTGGGTCGTTCCGATGACGCCGTGGCCGGTGTTGAGCGTCTCGGCGAACGTGGCGAACGACTCTGGGGTGTTGATTTCGGCGATGACCTCGACGTCCGGGTTCAGGTAGTTCGCCTCGGTCATCAGGTCGGCCATCGAGACGCGCTTGAACTCTGATTCGTGGTCGCGGGTCGTCAGCGAGATGCCCGTCTCGTGCGGAAGGTGGACTTCGCGGGAGCCCTCGTCGATGCTGATTGGGCGGTGGTCGTAGGGGATGAACGGCATGTGCGCGTTCATGAGTGTCGTCTTCCCAACGCCTGTCGCGCCCGAGAACAGCACGACGCGGTGGTGCTCGTAACAGAGCCACAGCAGCGTCACGAGTTCGGTCGACAGCGACCCACCTTCGACGAGGTCCACGGGCGTCAGCACGTCTTTCGACTGCTTCCGAATCGAGACGTGCGGGCCGCCTTCGGAGATTACAGGGAGTGCGACCGCACAGCGAATCGTCTCGTCGCTCTCAGTCGCCGTCGAGCCGTCGACTTCGCCGGGGCGGAGGTTGACCTTCGCACTCGGATTCGAGGCGTTCAACTCCACGCCGTCGGCGGCAGCGAGTTGGGTCACCACGTTGGTGAACTCCGTCTCGTCTTCGAACGCAAGATTCGTCGGCACGCGGAGGCCGCCGCGGCCGGTCACGTCGGCCCGCGGGATGACCTTCACGCGCTCGCCGACGCGGTTGGCCTCGATGTCTTCGAGGTTCGGGTCACGGATTGGAATCGTCAGAATGCCCTCGCCCACGTAGTCCCGGAGGACGTAGTACACGAGGTCGTCGAGGCGGTCCTGCGCGAACCGGCGGTCGACCGGCGGCAGAGCGAGTCCGTACTCCGAAAGCGCCGACCTGAGACGGAATCGGGTCGCATCGACCCACGCCTTCGTGTTGCGGGCGGTGAGTTGTCGCGAGAGGAACTCGCGCGCTCGGTCGCGGACAAACCCGATTCTGTCGGCAACCACGTCGTCAACGTTGGCCTCCCAGATGCGCTCTTTACAGGCGTCGATGAGGTCAGTGTCGCCGGGGACGAGGTCCGGTTCGAGAACTGCGTACTTGGTCGCAAAGCGGTCGTCGCCGAGGAGTCGGTCGCGGTAGACGACCACGTCCACGTCGTAGCCGGCGAACGGGACCGTGTAGTGTCGCACGCGCTCGGCGGCGATTCGGTCCGCGAACGCCACGTCGGAGTCGAATGCGGTCGTCGCCGGGGCGAAGTTCTCAGTGTGGACGACGAGTCGTTCGGTGCCGTCACCACGACCGGCGTCGACGACTTCGATTTTCTCGTCGAGCGCGAGGGGTGTCACGTTACCGAGCAACCGGAGGTCGGCGAGGGTGTGATACTCCACGCGCCTGCGAGCGGGCGGCGAGAGGTCGAGCAACCGGTCGAGGACGCGTCGGTACTTCGGTGAGAGTCCGTCTGCGGCACGTTCGGCCGCACCCTCACGAGTGAGTGGCCGACGGCGCGTGACCGTCGAGAAGTGGTCGCGGACTGTTTCGAGTGCCCGGGCTTCTCGAACACCGAGTGACGGTTCCCGAACGTCGTAGTCGAACCCGTGGTCGGCGTCGCTAATCGTGACGACTGTGTCGGGTGCGACTTCGTACTGTGCGCGGACGTTCGGCGCGTACCACGCTGCCGGGTCGTCCGGCGGCACTGGCGCTGGAACGGCATCCTCCTCGTTGGGTGTCGAGGGGGTACCGAATTCGAGGGTCGGAGTGGGTGGCTCCGTCCCGTCGGATTCACCTTGGGTAGGCATACTACTCGGATTGCTGGGTTTTCGTATTTAATAATTAGCCGATAGAGGTTGCCGTCGATACCACAGTTGTAAAACCAAGATACGAGGTGATTCGAGTGACTAAGGCGGGAGTTTTGAATTTGTTCTCGTGTCTTGAGACGACTATCTGCTATTGGTAGATACTGCTACGATTATCAGAACTTGGATTGTAGGCGAGGCCGCTTAGATTATTTTGAATCATCATTCAAGCAACAAATAATATCTGGGAAGGAGGTACTGTCTAGTTTAGTACCACTCCAACTGATGTTCGTCCATCTCATTCAAAACGAAAAGACTGCACATGAGTTCTCCGAGGAGACGTGTCAAATTCTGCAGAATGTGTTCGCGGAAGCCGAGGCGTATTGTGAGGACCCAGAGCGACGCGGGCAAAGAGACATTGGGGAAGCAGAGTTGCGACGCGTGGCGACTGAAACTGCAACCAAACGAGAGCAAAGGCTGAGAGACACCGACTCCTGATGCGACTCCTCGGTAACTAAATTGGACGCAACAGACGTAGTGACTCTGTTGAAACCCTCATTCGCTGGGAGTTTGTTGAGGCCGTGGTGAACACAGGGCGTGAGTCGGTCACGCATTTGGAGTGGATGTTAGCCTTCTGCTGTCTGGAATTTTCCAAACGCGAACTCTAAAGCGAACATGACGACACCCATCGTGACTGCCTGAACGAGGGAGAACTCTCGGCTCAGTAGTAAACCGACTACGAGAACGCCGATAGCTGCCGACGCTCCCAAGAGCGCAGCATACCGAGCGCGGGAGAGGCCTCTAGCCCAGTTATCAACTCGGTTGTAAAATTGTTTGACAGGAACCACACTCCGACTGTATGTGTCCGGTCGTGAAATAGGCTACGAGAGTAGCCAGTTGAGACCTCCTCAGTTGCTATCCGAAGCGAACTGAATCTCTTCGTAGCGACTGGTTTCGACCGAACCGCCCTCCTCAAATTCTGTCTTCGCGATAATCGTAACTGGCGTCTCAGGCCGTGACTCGAACGAAAGAGTACCTGCGAGCCCATTTTGTTCCGTCCACTGCTGCTGCCACTCGTCGACAAAATCGTCGATAACCAGATGGACCGTCGTTTGCTTCGGTCCCGAGACATGGTATCTCCCAAAGTCTACTCGTGGAGACACCAGCAGTTCTACAGTTTCATTCTTCTCGACGAGGTCCAGGATGAACACCGTCTGCGTGATATCAGATGGAACTCCGTTCCAGATGGTACTCGACCGCACGTGGTGATGGGTCGTTTTCTCAGTCTCGCGTTCGCCAACCACCCCTGAGCAACCCGCGACAGCTATCGAGGAGGATGCAGCGATGCCACACAAGAACTCTCGCCGATGCATTTCTATTTTTAATTTTCTAGTTAGAAATATATCACTTCCTATTTGGATACCGACGGACTCTCGCTACGTCGGCGAGTGACAACCATCCCGCTCCGGTTCGGCAGGAAGATGCAATCCACCCGTTGAACAACGTGGGACTCTCTCCGAGGATGTCTCACCAAACAAAGCTATACAGCATCCTCTGACAATCTGCCAGAACATGAACAGTCGAGAAAAAAGAGACTACCTCGGTGCTCGAAATGGGTTCATAACCGCAGCAGGACTGTTGGCAGCGATTACCGCGTATCAATTGCTGACGCAGGGAACATACGAGAGCGAGACGTTCGTGGTACTGATACTATCTGTGACCGCGTTTTGGGGAACAAAGTTAGTTCATACGCGTCGGGACTAGCGAGAGATAGGTCTGTGCGACCGTCGGTGTCCTTCCTACTGTTCTCACCAGCCCAGCCACTCCCAAATTCGTTGAAAGTTCCCATCCATAATCATTATTAAATATTGTAGTGTGGTGACACGTGCAATGGTGGAACACAATTTGGCAGACTACGAGGCGGCACGGACTGAGTTCTCGTGGCAGGACATCTACGACGAGGCATCGTGGGACGCGCCGGAGTCGATGAACATCGCCCACGAGGTCGCCGACCGCCACGCCACCGCGCGGGACCGGGTGGCCCTGTATCAGGTCGGGACGGACGGCGAACTCACCACGCTGACGTTCTGGGAACTCGCAGACCGGTCGAGCCAGTTTGCGAACGTCCTCTCTGAACTCGGTGTCGAGTCGGGCGACAGGGTGTTTTCCTACATGCCGCGGATTCCCGAACACTACATCGCGCTCGTGGGAACGCTCAAGCACGGGGCCGTGTGGGGAAGCATCAACGAGCGCTTCGGTCCCGACGGAATCTCCTATCGACTCTCGGACTGCGACGCCTCGGTCGTGGTGACGACCACCGACAACCGCGACACCATCGCCGCCGCGCTCGAAGACGCGCCGAGCGTCGAGCACGTCATCACGGTGGACCGCGGCGGTGGCGCGCCCGCGGACGACGTTATCTTCAATCCGACGCTCGACGGCGCGAGCACCGAGTACGAGACGGCGCGAACCGGCGGTGAGGACGACGCCCTCTTGTACTACACGTCCGGGACGACGGGGCTTGCGAAAGGCGTCCTCCACAAACACCGCTGGCTCGCGGGCGTGGCGGCGACACAGCGCTATGCAGTCGACCTCCAACCCGGTGACGTCTACTGGTCCACGGGCGACCTCGGGTGGCTCACCGGCGCAATCAACACCCTCGGCGCGTGGTTCTGGGGGGCGTCGCTTTTCACCTACGAGGGTGAGTTCGACCCCGAGACGTGGGCCGACCTCCTCGACGACTACCCCATCACGGTCCTGTTCTCGGTGCCGACGGCCTACCGGATGCTCCGCGAGAACGAGTCAGTTCTCGACGACGCCTCGTTGGACCTGCGACACGCGCTCTCTATCGGCGAACCGCTCAGTGCGGGCGTGGTCGAGTGGGCCGAAGAGACCCTCGGCGTCACCGTCCTCGACACCTACGGGCAGACCGAGACGGGGAACATGATTATCAACAACTACCCGACGATGGAGGTGCGTCCGGGGTCGATGGGCAAGCCGCTTCCGGGTATCGAGGCCGACATCATCGACCCGGAGACGGGGGAAGTGCTCCCGCCGGGCGAGACGGGCGAAATCGCCGAGCGAGGCGACTACCCGTGTTTCTTCGCCGAGTACTGGAACAAACCCGAGAAGACGCAGGCGGCGTTCGTCGACGGCCCCGACGGCCGCTGGTACCGCTCTGGCGACCTCGCGCACAAAGACGAAGACGGGTACTTCTGGTTCGAAGGCCGCGCCGACGACGTGATTCTCTCGTCGGGCTATCGCATCGGACCCTTCGAGGTGGAGAGTTCGCTGGGTGAGCATCCCGCCGTCGCCGAGGCGGCCGTCGTCCCCAAACCACACCCGGAGCGCGGGAATATCGTCAAGGCGTACGTGGTTCCGAGCGCCGACGCGACACCGTCAGAATCGCTCACGACGGAGATTCAAAACCACGTCAAATCCGAGTTGGCTGCCCACGAATATCCGCGCGAAATCGAGTTCCGTGAGGAGCTTCCGAAGACAGTGACCGGAAAGATTCGGCGGACGGAACTCCGCGACGACACCGAGGGCGCATCGAACTAATCCCCCTCGGCGTGGCCGTGTTCTGCCTCGCCGTTCTGTGCTCCCGTGGGGTCCGAGTCGTCCGCGACCCGTTGGACTGGAATCTGTAGCGAGGCGGTGGTTCCACTCCCGTTATTCCGCTTGAACGACACCTCGCCTCTGAGTTGGTCGACGCCCCACGTGACGAGCCACAGGCCGAGTCCACTCCCGTGTTGAAGCGGCGTCTCTCCGTGGGCGCGGATGGCGACGAGTTCGTTCGGGTTGATTCCCGGTCCGTCGTCGGTAACGTGAATCTCCACGGTATCGTCCGACTCGACCGCCTCGACTTGGACAGTCGGCGTGTCGGAGTAGTTGTGAACGACGCCGTTTTCGATGAGTTCCTGTACGACGTGTTCGAGTGTCGGTGAACAGACGATGTGGTCGTCGAGGTCGGACTCGACGAGGACGACACACTCTGGGTGGTCGTCTCTGACCGTGCTGGCTGCCTGTTCCAGTTGGACGCCGACGGGAACTGGTGTCGCCGTCTCGTCCTCGTCGGTCGTGTTTCCGTGGAGCGCGGCAATCTTTCTGGCCTTCTCGCTAATCGTCACGAGGCTAAACGCACGGTCGCGGACGGTCTCTGAGTAGCGCTGCGCTCGGTCGAGCGAGTCGTTGGCGAGCGCTTCGACGACGAGGTCGGCGTACCCAAAGAGCATGTTCGCCTCGGTTCGAAGGTTGTGGCGAAGCACGCGATTCATCACCTCCAGTTGTTGGACGTTTCGGCGACGGTCGGTCACGTCGCGGAAGACGAGTGCATTCCCGATTGGGCGCCCGTGAAAATCGGTGAACGTGCTCGTCCGAAGTTCGAAGTCTCGTTGGCTCTCTCCCAGTTTGACCGCGACGTTTCCGTTCAATTTCTTCGCGGCAGTACCAGAGATAACACTGCTAATGGGCCGCCCTTTGAGGTCGGTGGTGGTGCGCTCCAAGATGTCCGCTGCCGTCTGATTGAGTGCGATGATTCGCCACTTGGTGTCGGTGACGACCACGGCGTCGGCCATCGATTTGACCACTCGCTCGCAGGCAATCGACCGCGGAACCGGCCGCGACCCGAGTAAGTCGTACTGACTGAGTGCGATGGCGTACGCGAGTCCCGCGAAGGTGAACGTCGCGGGCGTCACGTCGAGTGCCACCCCGTACAGTTCGAGCAACACTGTGCTGAGGCTCCCGAGAATCGGCATCAGTGTCCCGACGATGAGCGTAATCGCCTGCAGTCGGTAAATCGTCGGCAGGTCGAGCATCGTCTGGAAGAGCGCGAGCGCACCGGCGAGCCACAGCAAGTAGCTGTACGCCAGAATCACCCAGTACAGCGGACCCCACTGGTGGTCCATGAGCGTGATTGCCCTAGTCGCGGTGGGAACGACCTCCGAAGTCGCCCACATGAAATGGTGAGCGGGATTCGTCCAGGCAGCGATGAGTGTGACCATCGGGAGAAACGAGACAATCATGAGCGGCCCCGGTGCAGTGTACCGGTCGCGGCCTGTGTACGAGAACGCAAATGCGAACCACGCGACTGGTGCGACGAGCACGCCAATCCACTCGACGTTTGCGACCAGTAATTTGAGTTGGAGGTCCGAGATGAGGAGTTCGATGAGGTATCCGACCGACCACAGCCCACTCGCAGCGGCGAGCGTACCCAACCCGACTGCACCCGGCTTCTTGCGATGACGCCACGTGTACGCAGTGACGCCGATGCTGATGATACCGGAGAGAATCATCAGCCCGACGACGGCAGCCACCACTGGAGCAGATTGGGCGACGAGAACTATCTCCCACAGTGGCCCTCCCTCGGGATTCGCGTTCACTATGCTGAATTTCTTTGCGAACGACAAAAGTATATGTGGAACTTTATACAGGAACCGGGACGACGCCGGACAGTGCGACGACAACACCGAGGACCATCAGTACCCCCTCACCGTCTCTGAGGGTACACAGCCGTTCTACCGACCGGTTCGTTCCGGTGAGCGCGTACGTAATCCACACGGAGTACACGATTGCAGGGAGGAGCGCAATCGGTGCCCAGATGGGGACGTATTCGAGCCACGCCGCACCGACGAGCAGTCCCAGCGAGAGGAGTTCCATCGCGTAGAGAATCAGTTGCGTCCGACGAACACCGACGACAGTCGGGAGGGTCGCGACGCCGTTTTCTTTGTCACCTGCCACGTCCCTGACGTTGTGGACTTCGACCGAAATCGCAGAGCGAATGAAGAACCACACTGCGGCGACGACTGCCCCGGCGACGTACTGTGATTGGCCTGCGACGACCGCGAGCGGGACGAACGCGACGAGAACGGCCCACGCGAGGGCGACGACCGCCGTGTTGACGAGGAAGATATCTTTCAGTCGGTCCGCAGACGGAATGGGAAGCAAGGGGAAACTGTAGAAGACGGCGACGACCCCCGGAAAGAGCGTCAACCCGAGTCCGTAGAGGCCGCCGCGAGAGATAGAGAGTCCGAGCGCGCCGATGATTGCGAGCGCCGAGAACCCGGCGTACAGTTTCGGGTGCGCTGCGACGAAGGCGGTTCGACCGGCGTAGTTCGCTTCGTCGGCGTCGAGGTCGGCGAGCTTGTCGAAATTGTAGATGCCGACGGTGATGAGGAATCCAACGAGGAGCGCCGCGTTTGGTTCGATTCCCGCGAGCGACGACGCGACGTAAATCTCTCCGATGGTGGCAACACCGAGGAACACCGAACTGTGCACGACTGCTGCGTATAGCTGTTTTGGGACAATTTTCATTGCAATATGACAATTAAATTGACAAGAATTAGTTATGAGGTGCCCTTCTCACCGCGTGAGTTCCCCACGCCGTCGCTGCTCGCCGCAGCCATTTCGATAGCCCGCGGCGTGTTTTGACTCCCTAATGAAACCCTGAAATGGGGCTGTCTTCGCGCTCTCGGCTCAGGTGGTCGGACGTCTTTTCGGGGATGAATTCCGCTGTGTTGCACGGAATTAGCAGCCTACTTCGCAGCGTTACCAGCTTCCTTCGCTAAGTTACCGGCCCACTTCGAGTGAGTAGGCGGGGGTTATCAGAACAGTATCACTTCCCTGACTAACTCTCTCGGGCACTCCGAACACGCTCGAAGTTGGCGGCGACTCCCACGGACGCTCTCGAATACGCTCGACGTCCTCGTCGACCGCCTCGAACGTGTTCGGGAGGGTGCTCATCCGCTGGCGCGTCGTACTCGCGTGTATGACGACGAACGTGTCCGACGCGACTGGAGAGTCGAGCCAAGGCCTCCCTCAGACGACTGTCGAGGTCGGCTGCACCGGTCACGTCCGGTCAGCAATTGGGACCCACCAACTCGAATTCACCTTCCGCGGAGAGACGCTTCGGCGATTTCTCGACGCGTTCTTCGACGAGTACGACGTGCGCGACCTCGTGATGGCACAGCGAGAATCGGAGGCGACGACTCCCGGATGGGTGTCCGCCGACAGTCTTCCCGGAACGTGGCGAAAGAACCCCGAGGGCGAGCAGACCCGCGCGTACGCGAGAGTTTTCGTCAACGGTCGGTTCAACGAACTGCTCGACGGCCTCGACACACACCTCGAAGACGGTGACCGAGTCGCGCTCGTCTATCCGTTCATATTCTGTTGTTGACCGTCCGCGCCCCGTCGAGCGTGAGGGTTTCACCAGTAGTTTGGTGTCTGGTGCCAGCTTACATGATGGCCATTTGAATTGAAATATCTCTCCAAGACCGAACATGTTCGACCCCCGTGAACGGATGTTGTTATCGAGTGACATTGTGGGTATCAATGGCCGGAATTGGGGCGAGCAGTTTAATAGCACATTTTTAGAGTCCTGTCATATGGGGTTGGACAGTCTAAACCGCAATTATTGCGGGCTGAGAACGGAGAGCTCGAAATATGGGTCGGTGTAACAACTGATGAATATTCGAACGAAACTCATCGCGCTGTGTCTTGCACTCTCGCTTATCCCAGTGACGATAATCGGGGTTGCAGGGGTATACAACATGAACCAAGTTGGGTCGTTTGCACAAGACCAGAGTGCGTCCCACCTGGAGACACAGATAACGGGTGAGTTGAACAACAGTGTCGATGCGAGGCAAGAACAGATACAGAACGTCCTCGACTCGCGCGAGGTAGATGCTCGCTCATTAGCACGCTCGTCTCCTGTCGAGAACTATCAGGCGGCGAGTGCTGGGGAGATGAAACTCATCCAAGAGCAAAACCAGAAGCAACTCGGGTACATGGCGCTTCAGCTTCACGGGACTATCGAGAGCACGAAGCGGGCAATTCTCGAAGAAGAGTACGACGGAAAAAGCTGGGAAGAACTCACGCCGGAACAACAGCGCCAAGTGAAGACACAGGTCGAAGAGACGCTCGCTGGAACGAGTGGTGACATGACGCGACCCGGTGGGACCGTCTACAGCATGTTCCAACCCGGGTACATCGGTAACAGCGGCTACGCGTACATTATCGACGGGGAATCGAAGGTCGTCGTCCACCACGGCATCGAAGACGGCTTCGACCTCGAAGACGACGCGAATCTGATGGTGTTCGAAGGCGTCCACTCGGAAATCGACGAGACGCCCGCAATCAGACGCGGCGACACGTGGGGTATCGCCGAGTACGATTGGGAAGACACCACGCAGGACGGGAACCCGGTCGAAGAGAAGTTCATCGCCTACACGTACTACGAGGACTTCGACTGGGTGCTCGCACCGAGCGTCTACTACTACGAACTCCAGACGACGGCGGTCGAGGACGCAGAGCGCGGTATCTCCGACTCCTTCCGGACGTATCTCCAGTCTCGAACAGTCGATGTCGACGGTGAGAAACACCCCGTATTCGACAAGATAATCCTCACCGACGAAACCGGTGAGGGTGTCGTCGAAGCGACCCGCACTGGCGACGACGTCAGTGCCGAATCGACCATTGGTGTGACGTACGCGAACGCTGAGTGGTTCAATGCGACGAAGTCACTCGATTCGAGTGCGGTCCACGTCGGCCCGGTTCGAATGCGCGACGGAGAGAAGAGAGGATACGTCGCGACCCCAGTGTACCACGATGGCCAGTTCGCGGGGACTATCGCGCTCCGATTCGATTACGGCCTGCTCGACGCCCTCGTGACCGACGTCACAGTCGGTGAGACTGGCCGCCTCAGCATCGTCAACAGTGATGGAACCGTACTCACCACTACCCACGAGACCGTGGCTACTGCCCAAGAGAGCATCTCGGGGCAAGAGTACATCCTCGCCGGTGAGAGAGGGCTGACGACACACTCAGTGACCGGCGAAGACGGCGTGGAGCAACGCTACTACGTCGGGTACGCGCCGTTGTCCTTCGGTGACAAGCAGTACGAATTGATGGCGACGGTTCCCGAATCGGACGTGACGGGACCGAGTGAGACGCTCGGCCAGCAGGTCGACAGCCAGACTGCATCGGCTCGGAACATCCTGTTGTTGCTCATCGGTGGTGTCGTCATCGTCGCGAGTGGGACTGGCTACACTGCCTCGAAACACTTCTCCGAGCCGATTGAACAGCTCAGAGACAGAGCGCGGTTGCTCGCCCAGGGACAGTTCGACGACGACACCGAAATCGAGGCGTCGGACGACGAAATCGGCGACCTCGTCGAGGCGTTCGACGACATGCAATCGAACCTCCAACAGCAGGTCGCCGAACTCCGTGCGGTCGGCAAGAACCTCGGTGACGGAACGCTGAACCAGACCGTCCGAACCGACCTCCCCGGGGAGTTTGGTGCGATTATGACGGACATCGCAGACGGAGTCGAGAAGCTGGAAGCCGGGTTCGTCGAAGTGCAAGCCGTCGCAGACCGGTTTACTTCCGTGACTCACCAGACGGTCGCCAGCACCGAAGAAATCGAAGCCGCGAGCCAAGAGACCGCACAGTCAGTCGAAGAGATTGCCCACGGTGCAGAGCAACAGGCACAGCAACTACAGACGGCCGCAGGTGAGATGAACGACCTCTCGGCGACGATTGAAGAAGTTGCGGCATCCGCCGACGGTGTCGTCGAGACTGCCAGCGCCGCCACCGAACTCGCGGGCCGCGGCCGAGAAAACGCCGCCGGTGCGACGCGCGAAATCGCTGCAATCGAGTCCGAGGCAGGTGCGGCGGTCGACCAGGTCGAAGACCTCAGGGCACAGATAGACGAGATTAACGACATCGTCCAACTCATCCACGGCATCGCCGAGCAGACGAACCTGCTGGCACTCAACGCGTCTATCGAGGCTGCACGCGCTGGTGAGGCGGGCGAAGGGTTCGCCGTCGTCGCGAACGAAATCAAGTCGCTCGCGAACGAGGTCGGGTCGGCGACCGACGATGTCGAAGAACGCATCGAGTCGATTCACGAACAGACCGACGAGACGGTCGACGATATGCAGGAGATGCAGGCAAACGTCGAACGCGGAGCCGAAACTATCGAGAGCGCTATCGAGATGTTCGACGACATCGCCGAGGCCGTCACGGAGGCTGAACACGGTGTCGAAGAGATTTCGGAGGCGACGGAGGACCAAGCAGTCACCACAGAAGAGGTCGTGTCCATGGTGGACGAGGTCTCCAGTGTGAGCGAGGAGACGACGTCACAGACGGCGACGGTGTCGGCGGCGGCCGAAGAACAGTCTGCGGCTATCAACGAAGTGCGCCGAAACGTCGAAGAAGTCTCTCAGTTCGCGGAGTCGCTGCGTGACCTCGTCGACGAGTTCGAGGTTGACGATACCGTGCTCGACGACGACCGCACGGTCGCGTCCGAGACGACCGGCAACGTCGATGCATCCACTATCGAGGGCGAACGTGGGTCCTCAGCGTCTGCGGTCGCCCCCGACGCTGACTCCGACACGGCCTCTGAGGCCGGACAGGGATTCGACGCTGCCCTCCCTAACGGCAAGGGGTCGTCTCCGCAGGAGTAGAACCCCAACACGCTCTCGGGCTCCCTTTCTTTAACAGCACGTTTACACGTAGTCATCCCGTAGCCGATGTATGTCTACGCCTTCCTCGACACCATCGGACCGCAAGCGCGGCCCGAACGACGTGTTCTGTCGTGACTGCGGTGCGATTATCGACGAACGCGCCGAGATTTGCCCGTCGTGCGGCGTCCGCCAGCGCGACCCACCAAAATCGACTGCCGACTCGGCGCTCGATGACCTCTTGGAGGGCGGGAACCCCTTCGTCGCTGGGCTGCTTTCCGCAATTTTCCCCGGTCTCGGCCAACTGTACAACCGTGAACTCGAACGGGCGCTCGCGTTCGCCGTCGGGATTATCATCGCGACGTTCTCCACGCTCGCCTTCGTGGGGTTTCTGCTGGTACCCGTGGTGTGGCTCTTTGCGATATACGACGCCTACACGAGGGCTGAACTGCGGGCTGAAGAACGTCGGGCAGAGGAGCGTGAGGAAGCGCCAGACGAGGGTGGCGAGGAATCGGCACAGTCTGCGGAAGCGGCAGAATCGACAGAAACCACTGACGACTCAGTGGAGTCGGACACGGCCGCCGACGACTCGACAGCGTCGGACGAATCACAGTCCTAAGCTGTTATCTCATCCTCGATGCAGTCACCGGACAGTGTCTACTCGGCTTCTCGGTCCGGCGGCAGGAGTGGTTCGGGGTCGTCGTGGACGAATTCCACGCCCTGTTCGGGGTCGAGTGGGTGGACCTTCGTCTTCATCGTCTCACCGTCGTCGACGAGCGAGAACATGCGCTCGGTCTCGGCGAGGCGGTAGTACACCGGAAGACAGACTGCGACTTCGTCGTCAGTCGCGCGGACGACGAGCGTGAGGTAGACGAGGCCGCCCGTGACAGCCCGGAATGCCTCGTACTCGTCGAACGACGCCCCTTCGACGGCCGATTCGAGTTCGGCGTACACGTCGTCGCCGACGACGATGTCGAGACCGACGTGGTCGACGGTCGAATCGCCGGGTTGTGGAACGGGGACTACGTCACCGGGAGTGGCGACGACGACGCGCCAGCCGCGCTCTCGATAGTCGTCGGCGATGGACTCGCACTCTTCGACGACGGTGTCCCACGTGTTCGACGACTCGGAGAGCGGATGTTCTTCCATGTGGGATGGTGTCGGGGTGCGATACGTAAACGTTCGCTTCTCTGTCCTTCCGCGCACACGTAACAAATAGTGATTTTATGTACCACCTGATACCCAAAAATCGGCCGAAATAGCGGGGTGTCTACTCGACGACCCCGACGAAGTCCCGTATTTTCGGAGCTAACCTGTTCGAAAGGTTCGAACAGTACTGATTCGTGGTCGCGGCAAAGATTGGAAAGTTATATGATGGCATGAGGGTGATTCACAGTCAATGACGAGTCTGCTCTCTCTTTCGGACCTCCGAACTCAGTTCTCGACCGACCGTGGTCGCGTCAAGGCAGTCGATGGACTCGACCTTACCATCCGAGAAGGCGAAACGGTTGGGCTGGTCGGTGAGTCGGGGTCCGGAAAGAGCGTGACAGCCCTCTCGACGATGGGTCTCGTCGACGACCCGGGAGAAATCGTCTCGGGGAGCGTCGAACTGAACAGTCCGCACCTCGCAGACGAGTTCCGGGAGAACTACAACGACCCTGGATTCGTCGATGGTGACATCGTCAACCTCGTTTCCGCGCCCGAGGAGGCGCTTCGGACCATCCGGGGGAGCGAAATCGGGATGATTTTCCAGGACCCGATGACCTCGCTGAATCCCTCGCTGACGGTCGGCGAGCAAGTCGCCGAGAGCCTTCGTCTCCACCAGTACGGCGGCCGTCGCAAGGACTCGTGGCTCAACGCAGTGCGCGAACTGCTCCCCCGAATCAGCAGGGACGTCGACGACGAAATCGTCGAGCGCACCATCGAGGTCCTCGAATCGGTCGGTATCCCGGAACCGGGTGCGCGCGTCGACGAGTACCCCCACGAGTTCTCCGGCGGGATGCGCCAGCGCGTCCTCATCGCCATCGCGCTCGCGTGTCAACCGCGTATCCTCGTCGCCGACGAGCCGACGACGGCGCTCGACGTGACGATTCAAGCGCAGATTCTCGACCTCATCGACGACCTGCAGGAAGACCTCGGGATGTCGGTCTTGATGATTACCCACGACCTCGGCGTCGTCGCCGAGACGTGCGACCGGGTCGCGGTCATGTACGCCGGCGAAATCGTCGAGGAGGGACCGGTCGAGGAGATTTTCCACAACCCGTCGCACCCATACACCTACGCACTTCTCGAATCGCTCCCGAACGAGGAAAAAGAGCGCCTGACGCCCATCGACGGCAACGTTCCGGACCTCATCGATATGCCGGACGGGTGCCACTTCGCACCGCGGTGTCCGTGGGCGAAAGAGGAGTGTACGGCGGGCGAGATTCCGTACAAACAACACAGCGGCGAGGGAGTCGACCACCGCTCGAAGTGTGTCCTCGACGAGTTCGACAAAAGCGAGTACGGACACGACGGCATCGGCGCGTGGTCCGACTCCGGCCCGAGCGACGAACCGCTCGTCGAAGTCGACGGACTACAGAAGTACTACCAGCAGGGCGATGGCGTCCTCGACCGCGTCCTCGGGTCGAACAAAGAGAGCGTGAAAGCAGTCGACGGTATCGACTTCACCGTCTACGAAGGCGAGACACTCGGACTCGTCGGGGAGTCCGGCTGTGGAAAGTCCACGGCCGGGCGTGCGCTGCTCCATCTCACCCCGCCGACCGACGGCCGGGTCGTCTTCTCGGGGACCGACCTCTCGGACCTCGATAGCGACGGGTTGCGTGGAATGCGCCGCGACATGCAGATGATTTTCCAGGACCCGCTGTCGTCGCTCGACCCGCGGATGACCGTCGGCCAGACCATCCGAGAGCCGCTCGACGTTCACGACCTCCCCGTCTCGGACCCCGAGGTTCGCGGCGAGGCCGAGGTCGAGGTTTCCGGTATCGACTCCGGCAGTGTGACCGTCACGGCAGACGACGAAATCGACGCCATCGTCGGGTCGTCAAACGGGGTTGCGACCGCCCACGTCTCGGTGACAGTCGCCGACGGAGAAGTCGATGTCTCGGTAGACGAGCGACTCAGACTCGACTTCGAAGTCGAGCGAACCGGTGACACCGTCTCGGCTGTCGACGTGACCGTCTCGCCGGGGCACTCCGACCGGGAGCGTCGCCGTCGCCGTGTACACCAACTGCTGGACGCAGTCGGTCTCGAAGTGGGCCAATACGACCGCTACCCGCACGAACTCTCCGGCGGACAACGCCAGCGCGTCGGCATCGCCCGCGCACTGGCTGTCGACCCCGACTTCATCGTCGCAGACGAGCCCGTCTCGGCGCTCGACGTGTCCGTGCAGGCGCAGATTATCAACCTGCTCGAAGACCTCCAAGAGCGCTTCGGGCTGACGTATCTGTTTATCGCCCACGACCTCTCTGTCGTGCGCCACATCTCCGACCGGGTCGCCGTGATGTACCTCGGCGAAATCGTCGAAGTCGCCGACACGGACGAACTGTTCGACGACCCGCGACACCCGTACACGCGGGCACTCCTGTCGGCGATTCCCGAACCCGACCCATCTGCGGACACCGGCGACCGAATCATCCTCGAAGGGGACGTGCCGAGTCCCATCAACCCACCGTCGGGCTGTCACTTCCGCACGCGGTGTCCGCAGGTCATCCCGCCAGAAGACATCGACATCGAACAGGAGGCGTACCGCGAGGTGATGGACCTCAGACAGCGTATCGAGCGCGAGACGCTCGACACGTCGGTCGCACCAGACGGTGCGTCGATAGACGGCGAACCGGAAGAGACTGCCACGGTCTCTGCGGACGGCGGTGTCACAGACCGCGACGCTGTCGTCGAACAGCTTCGAGAGTCACACCTCTCTCACACGCTGTCACCGGACAATCAGGCCGTCGTCGACCGCGCACTCGGTCACGTCGTCGACGACGAGTGGGACGCCGCCAGCGAGGTGCTTCGGGAGCGGTTCGAAAGTGTCTGTGAACGTGACGCTCCGACCCTCGGAACGGACGAACATCCCGCTGCCTGCCACCTTCTCGACGACTAACTAATCCGGGGCGACAGCCCCCAGCGACCTATTTTTTGGTAGTTGCGTATATTTTCCGTATCACCCCGATGCTGTCTTCCAATCGTCCTTGGCCGACTCCGTTATTTTTATACCGTGTGGTAGATAGTTACTCGTATGTCACAGGATGGCAATACTGTCTCCCGGCGTCGCTTCCTGAGCGCGGCGGGTACGGCCGCGGCTACCGCGGCCCTTGCTGGCTGTAGTGGAACCTCAGACACCGAGACGACCACTGAGGAGAATACTGGCGGCGGTGGCGAGGACACCACCGCAGAAGAAGGTGGCTCCGACGGTGACGACGGTGGGTCGCCGAAGGTGCTCCGCTACGGCCGCGGCAGTCACTCGCCCACGCTCGACTTCCAGAACAGTACGAGCGGCGAGGTTGCCAAAGTCACAGAGCAACTGTACGACACGCTCATCAACTTCGAGCCGGGCAAGTCCACGCTGACCCAAGGGCTTGCGACGGAGTACTCCCTCGACGGGAAGACGGCCTCCATCAAGCTCCGTGAGGGCGTGAAGTTCCACAACGGTGAGGAGTTCACCGCACAGGACTTCGTGGCGACGTATCGCCGCTTCGTCGACAGCGACTACGAACACTACGCTGGCGACGACTACGTCTCCGCGTACGGTCCGTTCACGCTCGGTGCGTGGATCGACGAGATTCAGGTCGACGGCGACTACTCGATGACGATTCAGCTGACCCAGACGTACGCGCCGTTCCTGCGCAATCTGGCGATGTTCGCGGCCGCCGTTCACTCCAAGGCCGCCATCGAGGAGTACGGCACCGAACTCAACAAGAACCCGGTCGGCACGGGGCCGTTCCAACTCAGCAACCTCGACGACGCGAACGAGCTCATCCGTCTGGAAGCCAACCCCGACTACTGGGGCGACGGTCCTGACGTGGACGAAGTCGTCTTCGTCACTATCGGCCAGAACTCCACGCGTGCGCAGTCGCTCGCGAGCGGCGAACTCGACATCATCGACGGACTCGGCGCACAGTCGTCGATTCAAATCGAAAACGCGAGCAACGCCGAACTCGCCCGTACCGAGGGTATCAACATCGGCTACATGGCGTTCAACATGGCCAGCCGCGAGGAGTTCCGCGACAAGCGCGTCCGGCAGGCCGTGAGCTACGCCATCAACACCGAAGCCATCGTCAACGAGATTTACTCCGGCTTCGCGACGCAGGCGAGCCAGCCGCTTCCGCCGAACGTCCTCGGTCACAACGACAGCCTCGACCCCTATCCGTACGACCCCGAGAAGGCCAAGAGCCTCCTCGAAGAGGCCGGCTACGGTGACGGCTTCACGTTCGAACTCGCGACGTTCCAGAACCCGCGCGGGTACAACCCGTCGCCCATCCAGACCGCAGAGACGGTTGCGTCCAACCTCGGCGACGTCGGCATCACCGTCGAAATCAACCAGCAGTCGTTCGGTCCGTTCCTCGAATACACCGCACAGGGACGCCACGACGCCTGTTTCCTCGGTTGGTACACCGACAACGCCGACCCGGACAACTTCATGTACGTGCTCCTGCACCCGCAGGTGGAAGACGACAAGCTCACCGAGGGACAGGACTGGGTCAGCTTCGACACCGAGGGCTACAACACCAGTAACCGCTCGGGCTGGGCCAACAAGGAGTACATGGACCTCGTCGAGCAAGGTCAGAGTTCCTACGACGACGCCGAGCGCGAAGAGCTGTACAAAGAGGCGAACCAGCTTGCACACGACGAAGCACCGTGGGTCTACCTCGACTACGCTGAGGAACTCCGCGGCGTCTCCAAGCGCGTCAGCGGGTTCAAGCCCGCGGCCATCAGTGGACCGTACCTCAACCTGGTCAGCCTGAACTAAGGACTGGCCACTTTTCGACACATGATTTCGTCACGATTCGTACTCAAGCGGCTGCTGTTGCTCGTTCCGGTGCTGGTGGGAGTGGCATCGCTCGTCTTCTCTATCCTGCACCTCTCGCCGGGCGACCCCGCGCTTACCATCGCGGGCGAGCGTGCGAGCGAGGAGTTCGTCAAGCAGGTCGAAGAGAGCCTCGGCCTCAACGACCCAATCTGGGTGCAGTACGGCCGGTTTATCGCCGACGCCGCCCAGTTCCAGTTCGGAGAGTCGTTCATCATCCAGCGGAACACGACCGTTCGCGAGGTTCTGGTGAACAAGCTGCCGGTCACGCTCGAACTCGCCATCTACGGCCAGCTTATCGGCGTGTTCCTCGGCATCCCGCTGGGCATCCTCAGCGCCGTCAAGCAAGACAGCATCACGGACCACTTGACCCGTATCGGCGCGCTCGCCGGTATCAGCGTGCCCATCTTCTGGAGCGGTCCGCTTCTCATCCTGCTTTTCGCGCAGGTGCTCGGCGTGCTCCCGACGAGTGGTCGCATCTCGGTCCTCTACAACGTAGAGGCCATCCGAGTGACGGGCCTCGTCACCGTGGACACCCTCATCGCTGGGGAGTGGGACATGTTCGTCTCCGCTGTCCGGCACATGATTCTCCCGGCGTCGGTCATCGGCGTCTACTCGATGGCGCTCATCTCGCGGATGATGCGGTCGTCGATGCTGGAGGTCATCCGCCAAGACTACATTCGGACCGCCCGCGCGAAGGGCCAAGGCGCGAAGATTACGGTCCTGAAACACGGCTTCCGCAACGCAATGATTCCCGTCATCACGGTCATCGGCATCCAGTTCGGTGGCCTGCTCGGCGGTGCAGTGCTGACGGAGACGGTGTTCGCCATCGGTGGCATCGGAACGCTCCTCGTCGAGGCCATCAAGGTCGGCGACTACCCCATCGTTCAGGGGACGGTTCTGACGTTCGCGTTCCTGTTCACGCTGGTCAACCTCGGTGTGGACATCACCTACTCCATCCTTGACCCGAGGATCGAACAATGAGCACCGAAACGAAAACCACGACCGAGACGACGACGGGGACTGGAGAACGCGGCCTTATCGACCGCGTGACAGCGTCGCCGTTCGTCTCGAAACTCCTGTCGAACCGCCTGGCGTTGGCGGGTATCGCCATCATCGTGACGATGGTGGTCGTCGCCATCTACGCGAGGCTCTTCGTCTCGCTGGACGCCATCACCCAGTCGCAACTGGGGACGAACCCGAACCGCGCCGCGCCCAGTCTCGAATATCTCTTCGGGACTGACGGGCAGGCGCGCAGCCTCCTCCCGCGGGTCGCCTACGGCGCGTGGTACGCGATGCTGTTCGGAACCGTCACCGTCGCGGCCTCGACCACCCTCGGTGTCGGTCTCGGCATCATCGCGGCCTACTACGGCGACGTGACGGACAACGTCATCATGCGGACGATGGACGTGCTGCTCGCGTTCCCGTCGCTGTTGTTGGCGCTCGCGCTCGTCGCCATCTTCCCGGACGACCTCGGACTGTGGCGTGCGGTCGCCGCCCTGACGCTCGTCTACACGCCGCGGTTCGCCCGCGTCGTTCGCGGGGCGGCACTGACCGTCCTCGAAAACGAGTACATCGACGCGACCATCGCGCTGGGTGCGACCGACCCGCGCGTGCTCGTTCGGCACGTCCTGCCGAACTGTCTGGCACCCATTACGGTCCAGAGTACGCTCAACTTCGGGCTCGCCATCATCGACCTCGCAGCGCTCTCGTTCCTCGGCTTCGGTGCCGCGGCGGGGACGCCCTCGTGGGGACTGATGCTCTCGAACGGTGTGAGCCAGGGCCTGCTGACGGGTGTCTGGTGGTGGTCGTTCTTCCCCGGGTTCTTCCTCGCACTCACCGTGCTGGGATTCAACCTCCTCGGCGACGGGATGCGCGACGCACTGGACCCGCGGATGCGGGAAGCGGTCGATTAATCGATGACTGCCGCGCCCGACCACCCTGCGGACGAACGCCCACCGCTCAGTGAACGACTGGGTGTCAGACTTCGGTTGGTCGGCACGGCGCTCTTCGCGGGCGTCGTCGTCACCGCCGTGTCGGTGGTCGCCGCGACGATGCTCTCGGACCCGACTGCGAGTGTCGAGACGGCGTTCGCGCTCGGCTCGCTCGTGTTCGGGTTCGGCCTGCTCGGGTGGTCGGGTGCGGTCGCACTCGGCCGCGGTATCGAGTCGATGCAGGAGACGCTCGACACCCAAACCGGGTGGACAGAACCCGATGCCCGTCGGGCGATGGCGCGAATCATCGGCTTCGGCCTCGGCGTGATGCTCGGAGCGATGGTCGTCGGCTCCGTCGTCCTCGGGCTCGTATAGCGCGATACGGCCGGTTTTTTGGCTGCACGTTCACAGTGGCGTCACCCTGAGTGCACGGTCACAGCGAGCGTTATCTCCGCTCCGTCCGTACAACTGTCATGAACAGAAACGAGATTCGACAGGCGTGGGACGAGGTGTCTGAAACGTACGCTCGAACTCGCGACCCGACCGGGTCGGATGCGGCTCTCCTGTCGGAACTCACCGAGATGCTGCCCGAGAATCCACTCGTCGTCGACGTGGGCTGTGGCGACGGTGCTCGGACGCTCGCGAACTTGCCACCCGGAAGCGTCGGTCTCGACTTCGCTCGCCGCGGGTTGGACCTCGCCCGCGACACCGTGCCGGAGGCGCGACTGGTGCAGGCGGATATGTGCTCGCTCCCGTTTCGAGAAGCGTCGGTCGATGCGATTACCGCGTACCACGCGGTCTTTCACGTCCCGCGAGAGTCGCATCCGGCGGTCTATCGGGAGTTCACCCGCGTGCTGAAACCGGGGGGAATGTTGCTGATGACGCTCCCGTCTGGGCGCTTCCAGACAGTCCGCCGCCGATGGATGGGCGGCGAGATGTTCTTTTCGGCACCGGGGCGCGCACAGACGCTTCAGCAACTCCGGGACGCAGGGTTCGAAGGTATTGAGACACGAGTCGCGGACGACCCGCTCGGCAGTCAGAGTGAGTTCGTGTTTGCAACGCGAAACGACGCGTGAGATTAGACAGCTTCGGCCTGCTGTGCCGTCCGGCGAATCTCTTCTAAGACGGAGTCGAGAGCGAGCACGTCAGAGAGCGCTTCCATCGCGCTGGAGAAAGGCACGTCGAGGGCGTAGCTGTAGTAGTTCCCGCGCGACCCGGTACGGTTCTCTTCTGCCGAGAGGATGCCGAGCATCCGGAGGTCCGAGAGGTGGTTGTGAACCGAGCGCTGTGCGAGCGGGTCGATACCGGCGGAGTTGCACAGCCGAAGATACTCCTGATACAGGTCGCGCATCCGGCAGGGCGTCTCGTCGTGGGCGGCCTTCGAGACGACGGCGAGGAGCGCGAAGTGCCCGTTTTCTGTGAGTTCGCGCATCCCCTCGACGACGCGCTCCTGTTCGAGTTTCTGCCGGGCGATATCGACGTGGTCGAGCGTGATTTGTGAGTCGTCGTTGTTCTCGGCGTGTTCGCCAGCGAGTCTAAGCAGGTCCAGCGCCTGTCGAGCACTCCCGCTGTCGCGGGCGGCGAGGGCCGCACAGAGGTTGAGGACTCCTTCTTCGCACGCGCCCTCGGCGATAGCGACGTCGGCACGCGATTCGAGGATGTTCTGGAGTTCGGGTGCTTGGTAAGGCGGGAAGTGCAGTTCGCGCTCACAGAGCGTGTCCTGCACGCGCGGGTCGAGTTGGTCGTGGAACTTGAAGTCGTTCGAGATGCCGACGAGGCCGACTTTGGCCGCTTCGAGCTTCCCGTTCGAGCGCGCCCGCGGGAGTTCGTAGAGGAGTTCGTCGCGCTCCCCGATGGAGTCGACTTCGTCGAGGACGATGAGGATGGTTCCACCCACGTCGTCTAACTCTTGGAACAACTTCTTGAAGACGGTCTGTTGGGGATAGCCGGTCGAGCTGATTTCGGCACCCGGCGGGCGAAGTTCGTTGACGAGTTCCACCGCGACCTGATACGACGAGTTGAGTGTCTTACAGTTGATGGAGATGACGCTCAAGTCGACGTCGTCGTACTGAGAGACGTCTTCGAGGAGCATCTCCAGGAGAAACTCGGTTACTGCCGTCTTGCCCACGCCGGTGTTCCCGTAGAGAAAGACGTTGTTCGGTTCCCACCCGTCGACGACGGGCTGGAGCGCATCCATGTACTCCGAGATTTCGTCGTCCCGCTCTTGGATGCGCTCGGGCTTGTAGGACTCCCCGAGGGCGTCCTTGTTTGTGAAGATGTTTTGTTTTCGCTCGAACCGGCGCATTGGCGTCGGGTCGTTGTGCCGTCCCCTTATTTAAAACCCCGATTTCATCTGATACATGTGAATTTAGTTGGCTAGCGGTAGGTGACGTGAATAACCGATATAGGGGTCTAGACGGGTGTGTGGTGGTGTTGTGTCTGTGAACGAGTCCTAGAAGAGTTACTGAATAATCACTTAGTGGGACGAACAATCAGTGGATGACTGTTTGCTCGGTTCGAGTCCTCGGTCGACTCTCTCGATTCTGTTGTGTCACTTCTTCGCTCTGGTTCGAGTGACGTGGTGTCGAGTGTGTCACTTCATCGGTCGCAGGACAGACAGACACACACCACTCTTGCAAGTGAAGCGTCTTCTACGAGAGTGTCTAGAAGAACAACAGTGCGTACTTTCAACTAAAGCGTTGACACTTGTTGGGTCGGTAGCAGGGTGGAAATTGAACTGCAGTGGCGGTATATGCTGCCTAGAGGGTCCAAAGCGGCTGATTCACCTGCAACTGTGGTGGGTGAACGACGGAACACGAATCGAGAGTTCACTTGTACCGGTGGTCTGTCCCACCGACTCCCCACCCAGACGCTCACACCTCTTCACTTGCATCGGTGGTGTCTGTCTGTCCCCGATGCCTCCCGCCTGTCGGCTAGATTCACTTGCAATTGTGGTGTGTGGGTGCCTGTTCGGCGGTCACACCGGGCTTCGGTATCGCCGCATTCACTTGCATCAGTGGTCTGTGTGGGGTGGAAAGGGGTGAATGGAGTCACCCGTTTCGATACACCACCAGTTGGACGTTGCTGTTGTCTCTGGTTCACACGAGTTCACCAGAAATCGGCAGACAGTCACGCCATCGAACCCTCGCCCTTTAGGCCAACGGACGTGTGAACTCCTGTCGTGGACCGACGTGCTCTCCGTACGCTTACACTCGCCCTCCTCGCGGTAGTCGCACTCGCGGTGGTCGCCGCGACTATCGACTCGACCGTCGTCACCGAAGGTGGCTCCTCCGGGTTCGGTGCAGGACCGAACGACGGTGCCGTTGCAGGCGAGAGCGAATCGACAGGATTCGAGCCGCTTTCGGGGTCGGGCGGTGGGTTTAGCCTTCCGACACCGTGTCTCCCGTGGCTCCTCTCTCCGACGATACTCGGACTCATCGCCGGTGTGTTTCTTCTCATGGGCGCGTACGCCTACTGGCGCTCGCAGTCGTTTCTCCCACCGATTGCGATTGGGCTGGCGCTCGGACCGCCGGTTATTCTTGTTCTCGCACTCCTGACGGCGTGCCAGCGCGACTTCTCGTTTTCGTCGCGTGCATCCGATGCGGTCGGAAACATCTCACTGGTCCCGCCGGGTGGCGGCGGCCTCCCCGGAGGCGGTGCCGGGAGTGCGAGCAGCGTCTCGCCACCGACTGCACTCTTCGGTCTCCTCCTGCTCGTCGCACTCGCAGCGGCGGTCTTGATGCTCGTCACGTCGACCGGAGACTCGTCTCCGTCGGACGACGACCCCGAGATGGACCCTGACGACGGGCATCCCGACGTTGCTGCTGTGGGGCGGGCGGCCGGAGCCGCGGCGGAACGAATCGAATCAGGCGGTGCCGACGTGGAAAACGAAGTCTTCCGCGCGTGGGGTGAGATGACTGCCCTCCTCGACGTTCCGAATCGGTCGGCGGCGACGCCCGACGAGTTCGCCACCGCGGCTGTCGACGCCGGGATGGACCGAGACGACGTCACCGAACTGACGACGCTGTTCGAAGCAGTCCGGTACGGTGGCGCCGAGGCGACTGCGGAACGCGAGCGCCGCGCCGTGCACGCACTCCGCAACATCGAAGCGACCTACGCCGACGCAGACGGGTCAGGCGACTACGCGGAGGGTGGCCGATGATTTCGAGACGTTCGTTCGCCGTGCTCGTCGGTGTCGCAGCGACAGTGACTGGGCTGGCGGTCGTCGTGGGCGTTCGACTGGGCCTCGGACTCACCGACGTGTTTCTCGCTCTCGTCGCGGCGTTGGCGACGATTCAAGGGCTCCGATACGTCCAGCGACGCCGGGAAACCACCGTGCGAACGACCCAAACGAGTGACCCTGAAGTTCGGGTCGCCGTGCCGGTGCCGGGTTCGGACTTCGACGACCAACTCGTCGCGGCCACGTCGCGCCGAACGCGATGGTCTGCTCGCGACAACATAAACGACCGTCTCGAAACGGCCGCGCGCCGCGCGCTTATCCTCCGGGATGGTCGAACGCCGGACGAGGCAGACACGCTCATCGAAACGGGCGCGTGGACCGACGACGTGGTCGCTGCTCGGTTCTTGGGTGCGGATATTCCGATTTCGTTTCGGCAGCGACTCCGCTTTTTCATCTCTGGGCAGACGGTGTTGACGTCTCGCGTCGCCCGAACTGTCGATGCTATCGACCGAATCGGACGCGACTCGCGTCCCGGACAGGACACCGGGCGTGCGACCGACCACGAACGAACGCGGCGACTCGATGCAAAGGTGGGACGATGACGCAGGGATTCGACACCGAACGATGGCACGGAATCGAAGGGCTCGTTCTCGTCAGTGCGGCCGCGGGTGTCTTCATGCGCACTCCCCCACTGCTTCTCCTCGCGGGGCTGGGCATCGTCCTACTCGGATACGTCCGCATCGCGACGCTCGACGAGGTCTCGATTCAGGTCGAACGCGAACTCTCCGACTCGACGCCCGACGCGGACGACGAGGTAACGGTCACGCTCCGCGTCACCAACGAGGGAACGAGGACGCTTTTCGACCTCAGACTCGTCGATGGTGTGCCGCCGGCGCTGGCAGTCTCGGACGGGACTGCCCGACTCGGGACCGCTCTTCGACCGGGTGCGACTGCGTCTACCACCTACACCGTGACTGCAATTCGCGGCGAGCACACGTGGGACGAGACAGTCGTCGTCGCCCGCGACCCGAGCGGGGCTATCGAGCGCAGAGAAACGTTCCACACCGAGACGACGATGCGGTGTGAGCCAGAACTGGCGGCTACCGCCGACCTTCCGCTCCGGGGACTCACCTCGCAGTACACCGGTCGCGTCGAGACCGACGTCCCGGGGTCTGGCTTGGAGTTCGCGTCGATTCGCGAGTACCGCCACGGCGACCCGATTCGCCGCATCGACTGGAACCGACGCGCCCGGACGGGAGAACTCTCGACAGTCCAGTTCAGAGAGGAGCGCGCAGCGACGGTCGTCCTCGTCGTCGACACCCGTTCCGAGGCGCACGTCGCGCCGGCGACGGATGCCGAGACTGCGGTCGAACGCTGTGTCGACGCGGCGAGTATCGCGTTCCCGGCGCTTCTCGACAGCGGCGACAGGGTCGGCGTGGCCGCATTCGGTCCCGAGGAGTGTTGGCTGCCGCCGTCCGGCGGTGGCGACCACCGCGCCCGTGCGCGCCGGCTCTTTGCCACGCACTCGGCGTTCTCACCAGCGCCCTCTGATGCGGCGTTCTTCCCTTCAATCGCGATGCGTCGGTTGCGCCGCCGACTGTCGAGCGACGCACAGGTCATCTTCTGTTCACCGCTGACTGACGACTACGCCGTGTCGGTCGCGCGGCGATTGGAGGCGTACGGTCACGCCGTCACTGTCGTCTCACCCGACCCGACGTCGACCGAGTCACTCGGTGCACGCCTCGCCCGCATCGAGCGAGACCTGCGCCTCCGTGACCTCCGTCGCGCTGGCGTTCGCGTCGTCGATTGGGGTGACGAACCGCTCGGTGTCTCGCTCGAACGGGCGGAGGCGGGGTGGTCGCGATGAGCGAAATCACCCGCCAGCCGACTCGACCGGGGACCGCGATGGCGCTCTCTGCGGCGGGGCTCTCGGTTCTCGTCCTCGCCGTCACGTCGCCGGCCGCGGCGCTCCTCTCGCTTCTTGCGGGTATCGTTCTCGCTGGGGGACTCACTCGCGGGTCACGGCGCATCCTCGACGCTGCAGGGGGCATCTACGTCTTAGCACTCCTCCTCGGTGGTCTCGGAGACGCCGGCTCGGAAGTGCTCTTGCTGGCTGCTATCGCGTCGATTCTCGCGTGGGACATCGCCGAAAACGCGCTCTCAGTCGGGGACCACCTCGGTCGCGAGACGGACACGACTCGCCTCGAAGTCGTCCACGCGGCGACGACACTGGTCGTCCTCACAGTCGGTGCAGGCATGGTATTCGCTATCGGCACCGCGGCGTCGGGTGGTCAGCCCATCACGGCCGTCGTGTTGCTGTTGGTCGGTGTCATCGCGCTCGTCGCCGGGTTGCGTCGATAGTACGGCGTCGAGAACAGTGGTGGCTACACGCAGCCAGCTTCTCTTCGCTCGGGAGCGAGTCAGTCGAGGGTCGGAACCACGACTCGGTCGAGGACGTCGGCGACGACGTCCGACTTCTGGACGTCTTCGACCCGTGCGTCCGCCGTGAGAACGAGTCTGTGGGCCAACACCGACTGCGCGACGCGCTTTACGTCGTCCGGGGTGACGAACTCGCGACCCTCGATGACGGCACGGGCGCGGGAGGCTTCGAAGAGTCGTTGCGTCCCGCGGGGTGAGACGCCGACTCTGACGCGACGGTCAGTGCGTGTCTCACGCGCGAGTTCGGCCATGTACCGAAACAGGTCGTCGTCGACGCGGACGTCCTCGGGAGCGCGGCGAATCGCGAGCACGGCCTCGCGGTCGAGGATACGCTCGATGCTGGGGCTCTGTGCTTCGCGCCCGGCCCGTCGGCGGAGCAGTTCGATTTCACCGTCCAGTTCGGGATAGCCGATGGCCGACTTCACGACGAAGCGGTCCACCTGCGCTTCGGGAAGCGCGAACGTCCCTTCCTGTTCGACCGGGTTCTGGGTCGCGATGACGAAGAACGGTTCCGGGAGGGAGTGCGTCTCGCCGTCGACAGTCACCTGTCCTTCTTCCATCGCTTCGAGGAGGGCCGCCTGCGTCTTCGGCGGTGCGCGGTTGATTTCGTCGGCGAGGACGACGTTCGCGAATATCGGGCCGGGTGAGAACTCGAACGACCGGTCGCGTTCGTCATAGATGTTCGTCCCGGTCACGTCGGCGGGGAGGAGGTCCGGCGTGAACTGGACGCGGGAAAACGAGAGGCCGAGCGCGGTGGCGACACTCCGCGCCGTCAGCGTCTTCCCGGTGCCGGGAACGTCTTCGAGGAGGACGTGACCGCGGGCGAGGACGCCCGTGAGCACGGTTTCGAGGAAGAATCGGTCGGCGATAACTGCCTCCGAGACGGCGTCGAGGACCTGGTCGCACGTCGTTGCCGCCGTGTCGATATCCATGCCACGACTCCGGGGCGCGTGCGTCTTAGTCTCACTGGTAGCTCTCCAATCACGTTCGCCTCGACCCCCTGGGTCATCCCTCTCGACACCCTTCGCCGTCTTCGGAAATCGAAACGGATTAAACTATCCGGCGGATACGAGGTGATGGAAGCCGAGGTAGCCTAGCCCGGCCAAGGCGGTAGATTCGAAATCTACTGTCCATTCGGACACGTGAGTTCAAATCTCACCCTCGGCGCTTCTTCCGAACGTCACCCCGCGAGAGACTCCCATGTCTCTCGCTTTGCGTGACGAGGATGTACGACAATCTGAGATTTGAACCAGCGAGCAACGCGAAGCGTTGCGAGTGAGGTTCAAATCTCACCCTCGGCGCTTCTCGCGGACACAACATTTCGAGCGGCGCGTCTCGTCGCGCCGCAACAGCGTGTCCGCGTGTACACCGACCTGAGATTTTAACGAGGCCAGTCGCGCGCAGCGAAGCGAGCACGTCTGGACGTAGTTCAAATCTCACCCTCGACGCTCGGTCTTCTCTCGAACGCAGTCGGTGAGCAAATCTTCTCGCAAAAGATTTGTTACAATAGTGTCATGAATGGTGCATATGGAACCCGACATTCAGCGGCGACTCGATGGTCTCATCCTCCTCGTTCTCGCACTGTTCGCGTTCGAGGGATACCAAATCGCCGGTCTGGCCGGCGTGTTTTTCGCACTGCTGTTCGCTTCCGGAATCGTGTACGTCTTTATGCCGTCTGCCACTCTCGGTCCCGTCACGCGAGAGTAGTGGCCGATAGAATTGTTAGTAAAACACTACGAAGACGTGTATGGGGTACTCGCTCGAACAACGGCTCAACGCGCTCGGTGTAGTAGTGTTCGGGGTGGTCGCACTCCAGGGCTTCCTGCTCGGAGGCTCGGCCGGTGCAGTCGCAGGGCTTTTCGTCGCAGGAGCCGCCGCCTACACCGTGTTGTTGTTCTCCGCACCGTCCCGTGACGATTCTGGGCGATAGCGACGAGACGCCCTGTGGATGCGGGCGGGTGAGACGAACGCTCCGCATTCACTCTACAGATTCTGACCCGGACTCCCACCGCTCCCAGTGGACGAGTTCATCCACGTCGATGCGCTCGCGCCAGCCCTCCTGCTGAAGCACTGGCTCTTCCGGAAAGCCGTCCTCGGGATAGCCGACGCAGAGATACGCAATCGGTTTGACGTGGTGCGGGATGTCCAGCACCTCCCGAACTTCGTGCGGGTAGAGAAACGACACCCACCCGACGCCGACGCCCTCGGCCCGCGCGGCCAACCAGAGGTTCTGCACCGCGAGACACGTCGAGTACACGTCCATCTCGCGCATCGTGTTGCGTCCGAGGACGTGCGGCGCGCCGCGTGTCGGGTCGCAGGTGACACAGATGTTCACCGGCGAGTCGGTGATACCCTCCAGTTTCAACTGTCCGAAATCTGACTTCCGCGGCTCTCGATACCCCCCACGGGCGGCCGCAATCGCCCGGTCTGCGATGGACGCAATCGCCGATTTCGTCTCGTCGTCCTCGACGACGACGAAGTCCCACGGCTGCGAGAACCCGACGCTCGGGGCGTGGTGGGCGGCGTCGAGAATCCGCGCCAGCGTCTCCTCGGGAATCGGCTCGCCGCTGAACCGCCTGATGTCCCGCCGCGCGTACACCGATTTGTAGACGCCAGCCCGCTCGGACGCGTCGAATCCAACCATACTTGCTATAGAACTGTCTCGGTTGCATATCGGTTCTGGTACGTTTCCTGCCTCTCTCGGCACTCTCGAAAGAAGTTTCAGTAAACTCTCATATTGTCGCGTATGGACCCCGTGCTCAAGCGGAGACTCGACAGTATCGTCGCGTTACTCTGTCTCATCTTCGTGGCTGTGACGTATCAGGCAACCGGTCCGATAGGCATCCTCCTAGCACCTCTCGGGTTAGTGGGGGTGCTGGTCTTCGTCTCGGTGCGGTCGAACCGAACGTCGGTGACGACAAGCGAGCACGAATAGTACGCTGTTTTCCACCGTCACGCCTCAGTCACCCGATTTTCACTTTCACTCTCCTAGGATTCGATACATATCCCGTCCGGCCATTGGATGAGATATGAGTGCGAACGCAGCAGAGACGAACACGAGCGAAGAGGGCGGCACGCGCCGAATCAACGTGACGACTGTCCGTACCGGCCGCGTGGCCGACTTCGCGGAGACGGAACTCGGCGACGACGCAATCGGGTTCGAGCGCCGCGGTGGCTGGACCTACCTCGTCGCAAAAGAGACGCGCTGAGGCGCGCCGAATCGAAGTTCTTCAGCAGTCTAGTCGTCGGCCGAAGCCGCAGGCTCCGAGACGCCCGGTGCCGGCGCGAGCAGGCGGTCGAGTGCATCGACCATCGCCTGCACGCTCGCGCGGGTGATGTCCGCGTCCGAGGCGGCGACAGCGACGCTGCGGTCGCCGCTGGACATCGTCACTTCGACGGTCACGACGGCGTCTGTCCCGCCGGTAATCGCGTCGACGTGGTAGTCGTCCAACTGCGCGTCTGCGTTGGGGCCGAGTGCTTTCCGGACTGCCTTGACCGCGGCGTCGACCGGGCCTGACCCCGTTCCGGAGGCGACTCGCTCGTCGCCATCGACACGGAGTCTGACACTCGCAGTCGGCGTCCCGCCGCCGGAGGCGGCCGTGAGGTCGAGGAGTTCGACCTGCCGGTCGCGTTCGAGTCCCTGCACGTCCTCGGCGAACGCGAGCAGGTCCGCGTCGGTGACGCGCTTGCCGCGGTCACCGAGTTCCTTCACGCGCTGGACGACGGCGGCGACTTCCTCGTCGGTGGCGTCGACGCCGTGTTCCTCCAGCGCGGCCTTGACACCGGCGCGTCCGGCGTGCTTCCCGAGGACGAGACGACGCTCCCGGCCCACCGTCTCCGGTGGGTAGGGTTCGTACATCGCGTCGTCTTTGAGCGTGCCATCGGTGTGGATGCCGCTTTCGTGCGTGAAGGCGTTCTCGCCGACGACGGCCTTGTTCGGCGGCAACACGACGCCGGTCGCGTGTGCGACTTTCTGTGCGAGCGCGTAGAGTTCGTCGAGTTTCACCGTCTCGACGTCATAGCAGTGGTGCAGCGCGATTGCGACCTCTTCGAGTGCGACGTTCCCGGCGCGCTCGCCGATGCCGTTGACGGTGGTGTGGACGAGGTCCGCGCCCGCAGCGAGGCTGGCGTGGACGTTCGCCATCGCGAGACCGAGGTCGTCGTGGGTGTGTGTCGAGGTCGGTCCGAGTTCGGCGAGACGCGAGACCACGTTGTAGGTGTGCTCGGGACTCGTGTGGCCGACCGTGTCCGCGAAACAGAAGCGGTCTGCCCCGGCGTCGTGGCTCGCCCGCGCGATGTCTTCGAGGAAGTCGGGGTCTGCCCGCGACCCGTCTTCGCCGATGACCTCGACCCAGAGGTCGTGGTCTTTCGCGTAGGCGACGAGTTCGGTGGTCGTCTCGACGACGCCGTCGCGGGTCGTTCCGACCTTCGACTCGACGTGGCGGTCGCTCGCCGGAACGACCAAGGTGATGCCGTCGACGTCGCAGTCGAGCGCGAGGTCGACGTCGCCCTTGACGCCGCGTGCGAAACTCGTGACCGTCGCGTCCAGCCCGAGCGAGGTAACGCGCTTTATGGTCTCGCGCTCGCCGGGACCGGTACAGGCGCTTCCGGCTTCGATAAACCCGACTTCGGCACGGTCGAGTGCGCGTGCGATGTCTGCTTTTTCGTCCGGCGACAGCGAGATGCCCGGCGCTTGCTCGCCGTCGCGGAGTGTGGTGTCCAACAGTGCTACGGAGTCAGAAGTAAGGGTGTGCTCGGCAGGCTCCCCGAATACATCGTTCACGGTAGAATCGTATCCTCGTGAGTCAGCGGAACCGTTGAATTTCACAGCCAGCCGTCTCGCGACGACTTACTCTATCCTCCGTCGGTGTGGTATCTCCCGACATGGTAGTTGTACAGATGTGTTGTCGGTTGTATAAAAGAGCGGGTTCCGACAGAAATTGGTGTCACGTTTCGGAAACCGACGGACTGAACCTCAACTCCAACTCCAGCCTCACCCCCTATTCGACTTCGACGAGGTCGCCTTCTTCCACGTCGTCTGCTGCCCCGGCAGGAAGTTCGACGATAGTGTCGGCCATGCCGAAGCCGATACCGGTCCACGCCGAGAGGCGTTTCTTCTTCGCGACCTCGCCACCGACGAGCCAGAGGGCGTCGATGTCGAAGGGGACGAACACCATGTGGAGACTGTGGCGGTCCACGTCGTCGAAGCGGAAGACGAGCGCGTAGTCGTCCGGAATCGCGCGGCGGAACATCAGCCCGCGCGCCTTCGTGAGGAACGAATCTGCCGTCTCGACGTCCGAGGCGAGCGTCGTGTGGTCTCCATTCCGTCGGTGGACGAGTTTCACGGCCGCGGATTCGGTGGGGTTCGTGATGAAACCTCCGCCGCGTCACCTCCAAGAAGGGCCACCGAGAGCAACGTTTACCCCGCCACCGACCCGACGCCGGATATGGAGCGGACGCCGACCGGAACCCCCGTCGGAGTCGACGACCCCTACGACCACGCCGGCCGATGCGACCACCTGACTGGCGACGGCGCGTGCCGACTCGCCCGCGAGTACGCCGACCGCGACCCCGAGTTCGCACGCGAGCGCGCACGCGAGAACTACGACTGTGTCGCCGCCGCGGAGGGCTGTGACTTCCGCGACTGCCCGCACTACGCATCGACCACCTCGGGCCGCGAGTGCACCCGGTGTGGACTCGAAGAGGTTCGAATGGCACACGACTCGACGGCCCGGCCACTCCTCGAAGAACACCACCTCTCCTACGGGAGCGGCGCGAACGCCGCGCACGCAGACGGTGAAGAGCCGTCTCACGAGATTACCGTCGCACTCTGTCGGTGGTGTCACACGAAAGTCCACAAGTCCTTCGCGCGCGTGGACGACGACGCCTCGCCCGACCCGGAGGCCATCGCTGCACGTGAAGCCCGTCGGACGAAAGAACTGGAGGAGATGGGTTTTCAGTCGGCGCGTGACCGCGCCAGCGACCGATAGGAATCGGTGAATGTGCCAATTCGATGCACGGATACGCTCATCTTGGCCAGTCTTCGATTCACTTTTACGCACGGTAGTCCAACCCGGCACATGACCCGAATCGTCGTCATCGACAACCACGGGCAGTTCACCCACCTCGAACGGCGCGCACTCCGTGACCTCGGCGTCGACACCGAACTCGTCGACAACGACACGGACCCGAACGACATCGACGCAGACGGCATCGTCCTCTCCGGCGGCCCCGACATGGACCGCATCGGCCGCAGTCCCGATTATCTCGACCTCGACGTTCCCGTCCTTGGCATCTGTCTCGGCATGCAGATTCTCGCCGAAGAACTCGGCGGCCGCGTCGGTGGCGGCGACTACGGCGGCTACGCCGATGTCGACGTAGAGATTCTCGACGACGACGACCCGCTTATCGGCTCGCTCGCCCCGGAGACTCGCGTCTGGGCCAGCCACGCCGACGAAGTCAAGGAAGTCCCCGAGGGATTCACCCACACCGGCACGAGCGACGTGTGTACCATCGAATCGATGAGCGACACCGAGCGCAACCTCTACGGCGTCCAGTGGCACCCCGAAGTCGCTCACACCGACGAAGGTGAGGAAGTCTTCGAGAACTTCATCGACATCTGCGAACAGTAAGCAATCTGACTGCTCGGTTCTGCTGATTTTCGCTCGAACCCGACGCCGTCCGATTTCGGACAGTGTCTTTCATCGTCGTTTCGCTGAGACAAGCCGAGACATTTACCGCCTTCCACCCTGTCTGTTCGAAAAATGACCTCCACGCAGAGCGACCTCGCTGGGTTGTCGCGGTTCATCTTCCGCGCACCCAAATGGTATACGAGTCTCGGCTTCGCCCTGCTCGTCGCTGCGATGGCGGGTGTTGCGGCGTTCGACTCCGGCGACCTCGCCGGGTCGTGGCGAGGACTCTTCTTCCTCGGGCGGGACGCGTGGGAAGGAATCTTCTTCATCGGCATTCCGACCGTCGTCGCGGCGTTCGGGACGACTGGCGTCGACCGATTCGTCGGCGGAAAACTCACGCATAATCGCTCGTCGCTTCTCGCGCTGGCGGGCGAAGTCATCATCGTCATGGTCGTCACGCTGGCGGCTATCGTGTCAGTCGGGACCGGACTCGGACAGCGATTCGTCTTCGACGCGCTCGTCGTGGCCCTCGCGTCGGTGTTCGCCTTCCGTCTCCTCATCATCATGGCGGTGTCGCGGTCGTCCCTGCTCATCGCCTCGGTTCCCGCGAGCATCCAGACGCTCACCGCCGCGGCGCTCCTGTTCGTCTACAGCGGGACGCTTCGCTTCTTCGAAGTCGGCGGCCCGCTCCTCGAAGCGTACCTGATGCCGTATCTCGCGCGCCCATCGCGCGCCCCGCCAGAACTCTCGGTCATCGCCCTCAGCCACTTCCAACTGCTGGTAATCTCGTGTGTCATCTACGCGCTGGCCGTCTACGCGTTCCTTCAGGTCGTCGACCGCCCGTGGCGTCGCAGCCTCGGCGTCTCGGTCCTCGATTTCATCCGGGGTTTCATCGGCCACGTCGCCGAGGGGACCCGCGAGTTAGAGGACTTCTTCGAACAACTCGGACAGGAGGCTATCGTCCCCGTGACGGTCCTCTCGTTCCGGCGAGACGACGGCACCGAGAAAGCCCGATTCGTCCTCCCGATGATTCATCCCGGACCGATGGGTGAAATCGGCGGGGGGAACTTCCCCGAACGCGTTGCTCGCCGCTCCGAAGGCTTGGCCTTCCCGCCTCACGCGACCGCCGGACACGACTTCAACCTCGTGACCGAGCGCGAAGTCGACGTGGTGCTCGACGCCATCGACTGTGCTGCCGACGACATCGAGTACACGTCGGAAGCGACACAGAGCGTCCGCGTCGAGTCGGGAGACGCGAAGATGCTCGGGCAGTCGTTCGGCGACGACGCCGTCCTCGTCTCGACGTACGCTCCGCTCTTCGCCGACGACGTCGAGTACGCAGTCGGCCTCTCGGCGGCCGCCGAAGCCAGAACGACCGGCCTCGACGACGTGCTCTTGGTCGACGCTCACAACTGCAACAACGGACTTTCCGGCCCCGACCTCGGCCACGTCACGCCGGGCAGCAAGCGCTCGTTCGACATGATATCCGCGGCGGGGCTCGCGGGCGAACGACTCACCGAAGCCAGCCGAGACTCGCTGTCGATGGGGACCGCGTGGGAGGAGACCGACTGGGTCCCCCGCGAGGGAATCGGCCCGCTCGGTATTCGCGTGGCTGTCACCCGAGTCGACGGGCAGACGACGGCCTACGTCCTCATCGACGGCAACAACATGGAACCGGGACTCCGCGACCGTATCGTCGACGCGCTCACGACGACCGACGGCGGCGTCGACGTGGCCGAAGTGATGACGACGGACACGCACATCGTCAACACCGTCGAAGCCGAAAACCAGGTCGGCTCCGTCATCGACCAGGACGAACTCCTCGCGACCATCGAACGCCTCACCGACGCGGCGCTCGACGACTGCGAACCGGTCACTGCGGGGATGGCGACCCGGCGCGCAGAAGTGACCATCTTCGGAAACGACCGAACCGAAACGCTCGCCAGCCACGCCAACGCCGTCGTCTCCATGGGCGGGGCACTCGCGCTGGCGGTCATCCTCGCTGCGATGGCCGTCAGTCTTCTCGTGTTCTTCCTCGCGTAGCCACTCGGTGAGTGGGGTGCGTGACGAAAATCGACCCCGTCACGTCACTTCAGTTTGAGCGTTCGAACTTCGATAGCGCCACAACTCGGACAGACGCGTCGGTAGTCGATTCGGTTGCCCGTCGTCTTCGCGGACCACTCACCGTCCTCGTCTACGAACCCGCACTTCGAGCACTCGCGGTCGGCGTCGGTGTAGTGGTCGCGCAGTCGGTCCAACGCTGTCGTTCCTCTCCGTGGCCGCCTGGTTGACATGCGTTAACTTATGGCATTAAATGGTATAGATGTACCGCCGAACACTGAGGATAGTTGATACTCACAGTGACGGTGGACAGGCCGACGTCGTGACGGACGGAGCGCCCGCTCCGCTCAGCGGTCGGCGAGTCACGGGGGGTGCCCGCGAGAACCCTATTCGTCTTCAGCGGCCGCGAACAGTTCGTCCACGGCTTCCTGCGCTGTCTTGGCCGCCTCGTCGGCGACCGCGGCAGCGTTCTCGGCGTCGTCGGGTGCGTTGATGTACACGTCGACGTCGAGCACGCCATCTTCGAACGTCACGGTGACGTCGAAGTCTTTGACGCGGGATTGTTTGAACCGGTCGAAGATGAGGCCTTCAGCCGCCTCTGCGGCGGTTTCGACGACCTCTTCGTCGCTCGGCTGTGGCATTTACGCGCCGCCGGGGCCCATCGGGCCAGCGCCGCCGCCCTGCAGCATCTGCTGGAGTTCTTCCTGCAGACTCTCGAATTTGTCCTGCACGCGCGTCTCCTGCTTCGTGAGCTGCTCGACGCGGACTTCGAGGCTGTCGACCTTCTCTTCGAGGTCGTCTTTGGCTTCGTCGTAGTCGGCTTCGACGAGGAGTTCGCCGACTTCGCGGTACATCTTCGTGTCCGCGTCGATGTCTTCGAGGGTCTCCAGTGCCGTCTTCGCCTCGTTGAGCGCAGTCTCGGAGGACTGCTTCTGCTCAGCGACGTTCTGGGCGGTTTCCTGAAGGTTCTGAAGTTCTTCGAGCTTCTCCTGCGCTTCCGGCGGCAGACTTCCCTGCATACCCGAACCGACGGGCCGCCGGCCCTAAAACACCCGCGGTCTCCTACGCGAGTCGGCCGCGGTCTGTCGCGGCGTCGAAAACAGTCTCTGCGGCCTCGACGAGGCGAATCCACGTGTTGACGCCGGCGCGGAGGGCGACGAGGTCGTCGGCCTCGATGGTGACGACGACCGTCTTGCCCTCGCGGTGGACGCTCGCGCCCGAGCGAGCGTCGTCTATCTCGCCGACTTCGACCGCGATGCTTCGCTCGACGATGCGTGCGCGCCGCTCGTCGGGGTAGTCGAATTCGAGAGCAGCGCGATGCGCTGTGCGCACGTTACTCGACGGCGACTTCTTTCACGTTGGGGGACCGCTCCTTCAGGAGGACGCGGTGCCCACAGTACGGACAGCGAACGCCACCGAACTCGTCCAGTTCGACGTCGCGTTTACACCGGGAACACTTGTAGCTCATTGGTAGTGTGAGGAATCGAGGCTGCTGCGGCGTTATTCGTCCTCGCCGGTCAGCGCGGCGCGGATGGAACGACGAACCTGCTTGCCTGCGGGGGTCTCGGGGCGGTAGGAACCGCCGGTGAAGACCTCACCGGTCTCTTCGTTCTTCCAGATGCCAGTTCCAACGCGAGTGACGTCGTCGCCGTCGACCTTGGAATTTCGCATCTCTGCTTCGATTTCCTTGACGCGGCGGCGGGCGACGCGGCCGTACCGTGCGCCAAAGCGCCCGGCACTTCCGACGGACCGTGCCTTATTCTCGGCCATAGTACCGCCTACTACCCCAGCGGCATGGATAAACCCTACGAGTCGAGTCGGCGACGACGTCGCCCCGTGTGGGACACAGTGCTCCTCGTCGCGCCCTGCTCGGGCGTGCTATTCGTCCTGTAACTCCGCCTCGCGGAGCGCGTCGTTCAGGTCGTCCCTGACTCGCTCGCCCGTCTCCCGATTCATCGCCGTCGTCACGATGCGGTTTTCCTGCACGCTCGACCCGTCGCGGAGGAGCAAGCGAACGTTTCCGTTGTTGTCGGCGCGGGTGACTTTCGCTCGGAGCCCCGACTGCGACCCCTTCCCACCGGCGTCGATGGGGCCGGGGATGACCTTCTTGACGTGCGGGTGCCCGGCGACAACGCCAATCGCGCGCCGACCCTTCCGGTCGCCGATGAGCGTCGTGTGGCTCCCGCCGAGCTTTTCGGCTGGCGGGATGTCGACGACTTCCAGCGCCCGTTCGCCCCGTCTGTCGAGGACGGCAGCCACGGGGTCGTCGTCGGCGACGCGGTAGAATTCGTAGTGGAGTTGCGCCCGCGTCTCGCGAAGTGGGTCGCGCTCGCCAGCAGCGTAGACTGTCTCGGGGCGCTTTCGGCGAATCTCGTCGGCGACGAGACCGGCGAAGTTCCGCAGTTGGACGACCTTCGTCTCGTCGCCGGACTCCGGAATCGTCGTCACGGTTGTCTCGCCGACGACGTCGTCTTCGTCGAGATACGTCAGCGTCGCTCGGTCGGCTTCGAAGACGGCGACCACGGCGTCGCAGTTGGCGGTGTTGCAGGTGAGACAGTAGTCTCCCGGTTTCGCTAATGGCGTTCCACACCGCCGACAGTGCATAAATCCCCCTCGGGCGTGCGTCTACAAAAGGTCGTTTATACATCGACCGACCCCTCGTGTTCTGCACATTGACCGCCCCCTCGTGTTCTGCACATCGACCGACCCCTCATATCCCCTCGCCCGCCTGACACGGTGGCGAAAACTATTGGTGGCCCGTCCGTGAGGCACGCGTATGCAGGGTCTACACCGGGGGGCTCTTCTCGCGTCTCTCCTCCCGCTCGCCTTGGTCGGCCTCGTCGGCTTGTTCGCCCTCGCCCTCGACCCCGAAGCGACCATTCGAATCGCCACCGAACTGGCGAACCAGGCGTTGGCACTGGCACGCGCAGTCGCCTCGTATCTCCGCCGGGCGGCCCCCATCTCGACTGGCCTGTTCGCCGTCTTCGCGTGGGTCGCCGCCAGCACCTTCAGCGCGTTCTTCGTCCACCGCGACCACAGTGATACGCGCACGATGGCCGAACTCGCTTTCGCCCTCGTCGCCTCCGCGACGATTCCGCTCGTCGCGGTCTTCGCCCGTGACCGCCCCATCGTGGTCGTCGGAACGAGTGTCGTCCTTCTTGCGGCCGCAGGTGCCGTCTTCGCCGGCCGGTCCAACACGGAAGGCGTCGTCACCGGCTCGCTGTACGCGGTCGCACCTATCGCAGTCGGCGGGGCTGTCGCGTATCTCTTCGTCAGCCCGTCGGTCGCGCAGATTGCGACGCTCGCACTCCCGCTGGCTGTCGGCTACTCTCTTGGCGTCGCCAGCGCGCATGGCCGCCCGACTGCGGGCGCGTTCGTCTCCACGCTCGCGTTCGCCATCCCGGCGTGGACGTACTTCCCGCCCGCCGCAGAGGCTTCGGGCTTCCAACTCGGGACCGTCGGGTTAGCAGTCGGCTTTGCCATCGCGGCGGTCCTCTTGTCGCTCCCGTTCGCTGCCATCGGCTACGCGACGACGCGAACGACGAAAGCAACGAAAGCGCCCCCGAACGCGTCAGCAACGGCAGACGAATAACTCGAAAAAAGCGCGCTTCAGAGGTCGAGCGGCCCGGCCTTCAGATACTCGCGCATCACGGCGGTCGCGTACGACCCGTGTGGGAGGCCGAAGTCGAAGACCAAACTCTCGTCTTCGACCGTCAGGTCCGTGCGGACGAGAATCGCTCGTCGCGTCCCGGTCGAACGGAAGTTTCCGGGGAGGTCGAAGTCGGCGGGTTCGAGGTCGAGGTCGTCGAGAACCTCGCGTTCGATATCGCCCTGCTCGCCCTCGGCGAGTTCCGTCTCGGTGCCGACGAGGGGTGCCGTGACGAACGCCCGGCCGCGCTCGATGTGGCGGGCCATCACGTCCACTCGGCGGCCGGTGGCCGACTGGAGACGGCTCACGTCTGGAATCTCGATTCCGTCCGGGGCGTCGCGGTCGGCGAAGGCCACGACGTCGCCCTCGATTGGGCTGTCGAAGGGGAGGCCGCGGTCGAGTCGCTCCGAGAGTATCTGGTTGAAGACGTACGACTGCGCGGCGTTGACGAAGAGGCGCTGGAGGTTCGAGGGCACCGATTCGAGCGCGTTTCGCCAGTCGTCGTCGGTCTCCGCGCCGTCTTCTGCGAGTCGGTGGAGCATGCCGCGCTCGTAGCCGAGGTAGCCCGGAATCGCGTCGAGCGCGCGGTGCCAATCCGGGTCGGCCGAGGCCGCTTCCTCGTCGACGATGGCCCGGCCTTTCTGCGTCTCCTCGGGTTCGTCTTCGGTCGGCCCGCCGCAGTACGCGAGGACGGCCTCGCGCCACTCGCCGCGGACGACGTGCAGGCCGACTGTGTGGGTAATAGGTCGGATACTGCCGAATCGCTGGTGGCCGAAGTAGTTGGGGACGCCGACCATGCCGTCGCGACCGCCGAACTCGCGGAGCGAGTCGGTGATGTCCGCGACGTTCTCAGGGTGGTCGGGGTTGCGGACGCGAATACGGAAGTGGTTGCCCGCGAGGTCGCCGAAGTCGAGCGTCCGGCCGAGTCGGCCGACGACTTCGATATCGGCGTTTCGAATCTCGGGCACGTCGTCGGCGTCGCCGCCGTGGACGGTAAATAGCTGAGTCGTGACTGCGTGTTTGTCTTTCGTGCCCGCCCACGAGACGCGCTCTCTGCTGACGCCGAGTTCGTCAGAGAGGTGGCCCGCGAAGTCGTTGGTGTCCCAGCCGCGGAGCGTGACACGGAGGACGAGATTCGGGAAGTCGCCGGTCGGCGCGTCCGGCGGGCGAATGTTCAGCGAGTCGAGTTCGACTTCTCGGACGCCGAAGTCCTCGGGTTCGACGCGGAGCACACCGCCGATGCCGTCGGCGTCACTCACGTAGTGGTCGATACCGACCGCCCGCTCTGTGGGGTGCGCCTCGCGCATCAGTACAGAGAGAGGTCGCCCGTGACGCGGTCGACGAGGTCGTCGTCGGCCGGCCCGATTGCCAGTGCAGTCACCGTTCCCGGTTCGAGTTGGGTGTGGCCGGCGTCGCGGATGATGGCGTGCGGGATGCCTTCGTGTTCGGCCTTCGAGGCGAGTTCGAACAGTTTCGATTCGCCGTTCGCCTTGAGGACGACCTTCTTCTGTCCTTCGCCTTTCCAGCGCTTTCGCGTCCGCGAGTCCGTGTCCTCGTAGGCGGACAGCGACGCGTGTGCGACCTGCGCGGCGAGTTTCCCCTCGCCCATGCCGATGTCGGCTCGTGCGACGATGGCCTGTTTCATGCGCCCTACTCCCCGCCGACGCGGTAAATGTCCTCCCATCGCTGACCCGTGCAGACACGCTGTCTCCCTCCTTCGGGTCAAAAGAAACTTACCTGACACTACCCACGTTCAGTCGATGACTGGTCCCCGAACACCCCTCCTCAACCCGCGCGAATACTTCGCGTCGAAGACACCACCGCTCGACCTCGGCAGGGCAGTCGTCGCTGTCGCGGTCGTCACGCTCGTCCTCGCTGCCGGTATCGGCGGTCTCCTCTGGACGTTCACACAGCAACTCGACCAACAGGTCACGGTCGACAACCCCGAACACCACCCCGAGTGGGCGTGCGAAAAGTACGAAGACGGTGGCCCGTTCGATGATATGTCTCCACCCGAGGGGTGCGACCCGTCCGTCCCCGAAGAGATGCAACGGCCGCTAGGCGAACTCATCTGGGAGGAGTTCTCGTGGGTTCCGTGGGCCACGCTGGTGCTCGTTCCCCTCACGTGGCTGTTCGAGGGAGCGATGCTTCACATCGGGAGTTCACTCGTCGGCGGCGAGGGTCGGTTCACCGACACGCTCGCAGTCGCCGGCTGGGGGATGGTTCCCACCGCGGTCCGAACCCTCGTCGTCGGGTCGTACCTCATCTATCGACTCGGGTCGCTGTCGCTCCCGTCGTCGCCTGAAGCTGCGGTTCAGGCGGTTCAAACAGCTGTCAGTGGTCTCGGCCCCATCTCGGGTGCCGTCATGCTCGTCGTCGTCGCGTGGGCGACGTACATCCGAACGTACGGACTCGCCCGCGCCCGCGACCTCCCCGTGGGAACCGCTGCGGTCGTCACCGTCGGACTGTCGCTCGTGGGGCTCCTCTTCGAACTCGTCTGAGCGTCGGCGCACCCCACGGCTGACTCGATAGTCGTGTCACATCATCTATGCCGCCGAAACGAGAGGATGGATTTACCTACGTACGTCGCGCTCATTCGAGCATGATACTCTCCGACGCCGACATCCTCGCTCGCCTCGAAGCGGGGGACCTCGTAATCGACCCGCTCGACGACATCGACATGCAGGTCCAGCCGGCGAGCGTGGACCTCCGACTGGGGACGGAGTTCCTGGAGTTCCAGCGAACGAACATCTCGTGTATCCACCCGAACCGCGAAGACGAAGTTTCGACCTACGTCGACGAGACCTACGTCGAGGAAGGCGACGACTTCATCCTCCACCCCGGCGACTTCGTCCTCGGGACGACCAAAGAGCGCGTCGAGATTCCCGACGACCTGCTCGCGACGGTCGAAGGCCGGTCGTCGCTCGGCCGTCTCGCAATCGTCATCCACGCGACTGCCGGTATCGTCGACCCCGGCTACGAGGGTCAGATTACGCTCGAACTGTCGAACCTCGGTTCCGCGCCCGTCGCGCTCACGCCGGGGATGCGCATCTCCCAACTCGTGTTCACGGAGATGAAGTCGCCCGCAGACCGTCCCTACGGCGCCGAACGCGGCTCGAAGTATCAGGGCCAGCGCGGCCCGCAGGCGTCGCGTATCGGTTCTGACCCCGAATTCGGAGACGCAGAAAAATGAAATTCATCGAAGAGCTCGTCGTCGACGAGTTTCTCCCGACGTTCCGCGCGCTCCTCGCAGAGGACCTCCGCGACCGCGGGTTCACCCAGTCGGAGGTGGCGGACGCGCTCGGAATCAGCCAGAGCGCCGTCTCAAAGTACGCCCACGGCGAGGTCAACGTGAACGCCCGCGTCGCGGACGACACGCGCGTCCGCGAACTGGTCGACCAAGTCGGTGAGGGACTCGCAACCGGCGACATGACGCCGGTGCAAGCCCTGGTCGAAGCCGAGGTGCTCATCCGGCAACTCGAAGAGGCGGACCTCCTCTCTGATCTCCACGAAGAGGCGATGCCCGAACTGGCCTCCTACGACGGCTTCCACAACATCCACGACCCAGAGAGTCACCTGCGAACGGTCGAACAGGTTCGCTCGTCGGTTCGGCGGGGACTTCGGAAGCTCACCAACACCTCCGGCTTCGCAGGACTCATCCCGAACGTCGGGTCGAATCTGGTCGAGTCGCTGCCGGACGCCGAGGGAATCGACGACATCGCGGGCATCCCCGGCCGCATCTTCGACGTGAAGGGACAGGCGACGGTTCCGGGCGAACCGGAGTTCGGCGTCAGCGAACACGTCGCGTCCGTGCTTCTGTCGGCCCGTGCCGCCGGTGCCGACGTGAACGCCGGTCTCAACATCGTCTACGACGCCGGTGTCGTCGAGGAACTCGAAGCCGCCGGCTACGAATGCATCGAGTTCGATGCAGACGCGCCCACTGACCCGGTTCGCGCCGTGCTCGAAGCCCGCGACGACGACCTCCCGGAGACGTTCGTCGTCTACCAGACCGGGAGCTACGGCATCGAGCCGATTACCTACGTCCTCGGCCCCGACGCCCCGACTGTCGCCGACGCGGTTCGCGTGCTGCTCTGAAGGACGATGGCTCCCGACTTCTCGGCGGAACTGTCTCCTGACTCCGACGCCCGCTCGCCAGCGACTATCGCGCAATCGTTCTACACGCGCTGGGCACGTCTCTACGACACGCTCGCCCGCCGAGCGCCGGGTGTCGGAACCGTCCGCGAAGAGGCGGCAGACGCCCTCGACCTCTCACCCGGCGAGACGGTGGTCGAGATGGGCTGTGGAACCGGCGCGAACCTCCCGTACCTCGCGGAACGCGTCGGCACCGACGGAACCGTCGTCGGCGTCGATTTCTCACCCGGCGTCCTCGACGTGGCTCGCGAGCGCGTGCGCGACTACCCGAACGTCCACCTTGTCCGCGCCGACGCGACCCGGCCACCGCTCGCCGACCCGGACGCGATTCTCGCGACGTTCGTCTCGGGGATGTTCGACGACCCCGAAGCAGTCGTCTCGTCGTGGGCGGACCTCCTCGGACCGGGCGGGCGGCTCTGTCTCGTCGACCTCGCGGAGACGACAGATTCGACGTGGCGGGCGCTCAACCCACTCTTTCGAGCACTCGTTCGCGTCACTGCACCACCCGGGACGCGGACGATGCGCGGGTCGCCGACTGCGATGCTCGACGAGCGACTCGTCTCTGCGCATCAGATGCTCGAAAAACGGTGTCGTGTGACTCACCGAGAAAGGCACGTATTCGGGTTCGCACGCGTCAGGGCGGGCGTGGTCGAGTGAGTCAGACAGTAAGTCGGTAGGTGGTCGGGGGATACTGTCGGTAGGTGGTCAGAGAGTCGAAATAGGTTGCGTCAAAGAGGCACTGGGGGAAGTAGCAACGGGACCGGGGGAGACGGCCTAGTCGTCGGCGGCCGCGGGACCGCTGATGGTCACTTCGGGCGCGTCGCGGCCGAGTTCGTCGAGGCAGGACTGCGCCGCCTGCTTCCCGGACAGGAGCATGGCACCGAAGGTCGGACCCATGCGCGGGAGGTGGTGAGCCGTGGCGACGGCCATGCCGGAGGCGACGACGCCGGGGTGGACGACGCCCGTCTGCTCGACGATATTGTCTTCGCTCTCGGAGACCCACATCGAGTCGTGGCCGGGCGAGTCGTGGCCGGGTGCGCCGTACTCGCCGTCGCTCGTCTTGTCCATTCCCGTGTTGTGCTCTTTGGCGTGCTCGATACCGCTCACGTCGAGGACGCCGCGCTCGGAGAGCTTCGAGAGGACGACGGCGTCGTGGCCCGTCGCGTCGAGCACGAGGTCGGACTCGACGGCGATGGGGTCGACACAGGTAAGCTCGCGCGGGAGGGCGTGGACCGGCGTCCAGTTCATGACGATGCCGCCGACGCGGTCGTCTTCGCGGAGGACGACGTCGGTGAACTCGGTCATGTTCTGGATTTCGGCACCGGCGTCACAGGCGGCCTTGATGAGCGCGGAACAGGCGTGCGGGCCGTCCGCGACGTAGAGTCCGTCGGCCTCGTCGCTTTCTTCGTACGGAACGTCGAGTTCGTCGAGGACTTCGTGAGCGGGGCTGCGGACGGTGATTTTGTTCATCAGGAACCCACCGAGCCAGAAGCCGCCGCCGAGGTAGTTGTTCTTCTCGACGATGGTTACGTCGACGTCGCGTTCCGCCAGTTCCTTCGCTGCGACGAGCCCGGAGGGACCGCCGCCGACGATGATGACCTCGGTGTCTGTGCGCTCGCGGAACTCCTCCATCCACGAGTCGGAGATTGCGCGCGTGACCTGTGCTTCTGTCGCGTCGGTGAATCCATCGAACGACATACTACCTAGTGATATTACTTGGTAGTAAAACGTTTCGACACGCACACCTCTCCGTCGAGAGACGACGAAACTCCCGTAGACCCCGGTTACATCCATGTCGCCTGCCTCTTTTTGTTGGCGAGGTCCGTACGATGTGTTAATGCCCGAATCAGAGGTGGCAGTCGCATGAACATGCTCTACGACGGTGAGTGGCGAACCGACGAGTTCGTCGCTAACAACGAAGACGGAGAGTTCGAGCGACAGACCACGACGTTCCGAAACTGGGTCGGCGAGGACGACCGATTCCCCGTCGAATCAGGCCGGTACCATCTGTACATCTGTCGCGCCTGTCCGTGGGCACACCGCACCGCGATGACGCGCGCACTCATGGGACTCGAAGATGTCATCTCCCTCTCGCTCGTCGAACCAGTGCGAATCGACGACGGGTGGGAGTTCTCCGAGGAGTACCCCGACCCGCTCTACGGCGAGGAATTCCTGCGCGACGTCTACCTCCGGGCCGACGAGGAGTTCACCGGCCGCGTGACGGTTCCAGTGCTGTGGGACAAAGAACGCGAAACCATCGTCAACAACGAGTCGCGCGAGATAATGCGGATGTTGACGACCGCGTTTTCAGACCTCACGACGACCGGGGTCGACTTGCTTCCCGAGGGGTCCGAAGACGAGGTAGACCGCCTCATCGACGAGATTTACGACCCGATAAACAACGGCGTCTACCGCGCTGGATTCGCATCGACCCAAGAGGCCTACGAAAACGCCGTCACCGAACTGTTCGACGCGCTGGACCACTGGGACGACGTGCTCGCCGACCAGCGATTCCTCGCCGGTGACACGCTCACCGAGGCGGACATCGCCATGTTCGTGACGCTGATTCGCTTCGACCACGTCTACCACACGCACTTCAAGTGCAACAAGAAGGCCATCCACGAGTACGACAACCTCTGGAACTACACGAAGGAACTCTACCAGTTGCCCGGCGTCGCAAAGACGGTCAACATGGACCACATCGTTCGCCACTACTTCGTCAGCCACGACGACATCAACCCCAAGCGTATCTACGCTGTCGGCCCGGACCTCGACTTCACCGAACCGCACGACCGGGACCGACTTGACGCCGACCTCCCGCCAGCTATCGCCGCCGACGACTAAGTACAGCACCCTCTATTTTCGCTCCGCTTCTCCCCCGCGACGAATACTTCCGGCCGCCAGCGCTAGGTGTTCACATGGCCGGTCGAATAGCCCAGCTTCGAAATCGACTCGAACCACCACCCCGAGCGGTGGACTGGTCGATTCTCGTGCTCGTGGTGTTCGAGACGCTTTCCGGCGTCCTCAGCCTCGGCGCTGGCCATCCCGCGAACGCCCTCCTCTTTGTCGCCCATGGTGTCGCCGGACTCTCACTCGTCGCCCTCGTCGGGTTCAAACTCTATCGCGTCCGTCACCGCGTCCTCGACTCACGCCTCCACGACCGAACGACGGCCATCTCTGTCCTGCTCGCCATCGTCGCGCTCGCGGCACTCGGAACCGGCATCGCGTGGGTCGCGGGCGTCGAGATTCGGTTCGGCTTCTGGACGCTCCTCAACGTCCACATCGGCTTCGGCCTCCTCGTGATTCCGATTCTTCTCGTCCACCTCCGGTCGCGGTTTCACACGCCGAGCAGAGCCGACTTCGCGGGGCGTCGCCGGGCGCTCCAGTACGGGGCGCTCCTCGTCTTCGGCGCGGCGGCCTACCGGGCGACAGAAATCGCCGGGGCTGTCCAGGGGACGACGCGCCGGTTTACCGGGTCGCGTCCGCTCCCGCCCGGCGAGGGAAACGACGCGTTCCCGGTCACGAGTTGGGTCGCAGACGACCCGGACCCTATCGACCCGGAGACGTGGTCGCTTTCGGTCGTCGGCCTAGTCGATACGCCGCTCGAACTCGGCGTCTCCGACCTCGACCCCGACGAGACGCAGTCGGTCCTCCTCGACTGCACGAGTGGCTGGTACACAGAGCAAGACTGGTCCGGGTTCCGCCTCGGCGACCTGCTCGATTCGGCCGGTGTCGAGGAAGCTGCCCGCTGGGTCACGATTCGGTCGGTGACGGGCTATCGCTGGTCGTTCCCCATCGCGGAAGCCCGCGAGATGCTTCTTGCGACTCACGTCGGCGACGAACCACTCTCCCACGGCCACGGCGCGCCGCTTCGGCTCGTCGCTCCGGACCGCCGCGGGTTCCAGTGGGTCAAGTGGATAGAGACAATCGAGGTGCGGCGGCGACGCGACCCGGCACAGTGGGTGGCGGTGCTGGTGAGTGGGTTTAGCTGAAGTCGGCGTCGAACGCTCCGTTACCGTCGTTTTCGAACCGTTACTCGCCGTCTTCGCCCGAGCGAATCGCCCGCTCGGCCGCTTCGAGCGCCTCGTCGGCGTCGAAGTCGGCGACGATAGCTTCGAGTTCTTCACGGCTGGCGTCTCGGAGGTCGCGGGCGTGGGCGGTGATGTTCGGAACTGCCCGCATGATGTTGTCCACGATGGGCACCGTCGCCACCTGTGCGGAGCGCGACATCGGGTTGAGGTCGACGACGATTTCGATTTTATCCATCTCGCCGAGTGCCTCGGCGCGGTCGCCGTCTTCGAGGGGGACGACGACGACGTCTGCGCTTCCGATTCCGTCGGCGTCGACTTTGGCGCGCTCGTGGTCCAGTCCGGGGATGCGTCCATCCGCGGTCAGTCCCTTCACCTCCTCGATACCGTGTTCGCGGAGGTGGTCGGCGATGGCCTGCATTCGCTCTTCGGTCCGGTTGAAGAGGTTGACTTCCACGTCGGCACCGACTGCCTCGGCGAGGTCGCCGACTTCCGCGGGGCAGAGCGCGGCCACGTTGCCGTTGACCGAAATGACCGGGTGGTCGGCGAGAAGGAGATGCGCGGCCGCAGCACGCTCGGCGGCGTCGGCACTGGGAATCGTCTGCTCGCCGAGGAGATAGTCGAACGCCTCGCCGCGACCCTGTGCGATGAGGCCCTGCTTGCTCGTGATGCCCTTTTCCACGCCGTCTTCGATACGATGTCGAGTGAGAAGCGACTGGTAGCGGGGATGGCTTTCGGGAATCTCGATGTCGCTCATTGGGTAGGAGTCGTCACCGGGGGTCTAACATGTTTTCTCATTTCCCCCACCGCGATACCACCGGATGTCGAGAACTACTGGCTCTCCAGCGTCGCTCCCGCCGGGTGCACGCGACAGACTTCGGGGTCGTAGCCCGCGTCGGAGAGGCCCGTTCCGATGGCGAAGACCGTCTCGCCGAGCATCGCCATCGCGGCGTCGCCGCCTGCATCAGAGACGTCCTCGATAGCGGTCGAAACGCGCTCGGTGAGCAGTCCCGCGTCGCGGGCGAACTGCTGGCACTCAGTCATGAACCGGTCGAGCGTCGGCTCGTCACGGAGGGTTCCGAGGGCTGCCTCGCCCGCGGCCGTGAGCGCAGTCGTATCCCCCGAGAGCACGTCGGCAGTCGAGAGGCCACCGAAGGCGACGTACTCGATTCGGGGGCGTGCCGGGATGCCATCCATCCGTCCGTGTTCCGGTGCGCCGGGTTCGACGCGAATGGGCAGTCCGCCGCGTGCCTGTGCGACCACGTCTCCGAGTCCGGTTCCGGCCCGCACTTCTGCCTCGTGCGCGACGGTGACGAGGTCGTTTTCGGAGTGGCCACAGTCGAATACGGCGTTGGCTGCGAGGGCCGTTCCGAGTGCCATCCCACCCGAGACACCGAACCCGGCACCGAGCGGGAGTTCGCTCTCGGCCCGAACGGTGGCGGTCACGCCGAGTCGCCGAAGCACGTCCGAGACGGGCGGCATTTCGACTGTCTCGCCATCGAGGCTGACGACGGATTCGGCCGCCGGTTCGACGGTCACGGTGACGCCGTGAGAGAGCGTTACCCCCGCACCGCGCGACCCTGCGACTGCGGGGTCGTCGGCGGGGTGGGCGCTGAAGAAGCCGGTGATGTGACCGGGCACGAATGCCGTCGCGTCGTCGCTCATCGTCATCCCCTCGTCCGGGGTCGGTTAACGGTGTTGCGTTTCGTCGGCCCGCTTTCCCTTGGCTTCAGTTTCGGTCGAACTCCTCGTTGGCGGTGTCTACAGCCGCTTCCTCTCGGGTGTCGCTGCTCGTTCGCTTTCTGGCGTCGGCGACCGTCTCAGTTTCCAACAACCGTTCGACCTTGGCTTCGAACTCCGCTTCGGTGAGTTCACCAGCTGCGTAGCGTTGCCGGAGTGTTTCGAGCGCGTCTTGGGTCTCGGACTGCTGTGAGTCTTCAGCACCATCCTCGCGGCGGGACTCGTAGATTTTCACGAGTGCGAGTGCTGCGGGAAGGACGCCTGCAAAGCCAATCGGGAACGCGACCCAGAACCACGATACGTCGAGGGCGAGCAGGCCGAAGCCGACGAGGAAGATGAGCCCGATGACGACGCCGGCGACTAACTCTTCGAGCGGTGAATCGTCATCGTCGAGGCGGTCGACGATTCCGCCGCGGTTGCTCATCGTGCCCTCCGCCGGAGACCGAGCTGGTACATGGTGGTATCACTCGTCGGGGAGGTAACGACTGTTTCGCTGCTGCGGCCGCAAAAGAAAACTACTCGTTGGTCTGTCAGGCCTTCGCCCTACGGCGACAGACGCTGACGGTCTGACGAGACTCGCGTCGCTCGTCTCGTTGGCTCGCCACGTCTTCGCCCTTACGGGCTCAGACGCTGGCGATCACGCGGGAACTCACTCGCAACGCTCCGCGTTGCTCGCTGTTCCCGCTCGTCCGAAGCGTCTCTACGGAGAGAGACGCTGACGGTCTCGCGGGAAGAGAACAGCCTCTCGGATGTTCTCCAGTCCGAGCATCGTCATGATGAGACGCTCGCCGCCGAGGCCGAAGCCTGCGTGCGGGGGCATGCCGTACTTGAACATCTTCGTGTAGTATTCGAACGCGTCGGGGTCGAGACCCTGCTGCTCGAATCCGGCGACGAGGTGCTCGAAGCGGTGTTCACGCTGACCACCCGAGACGAGTTCCATGTTCGGGTGCATCATGTCGAAGCCCGTCGAGAGGGTGTCGTCGTCGTCGTGGTCCTTGATGTAGAACGGCTTGATCTCGCTGGGCCAGTCGGTGATGAAGTAGTGCTCGCCGACGTCCTCACCGAGCGCCTTCTCGCCTTCCGTGGGCAGGTCGTCGCCCCAGACGAGCTGCTCGTCGAGTTCGCCCGTCGCGTTGATGCGCTGGATGGCCTCTTCGTAGGTGAGACGCGGGAACTCGCCGGACGGCGCTTCGAACTCCTCGGCGAGACCGAGGGCTTCGAGTTCGTCCTGGCAGTTCTCTTCGACTGCCTCGTAGGCGGCCTTGACGACCGCTTCACAGACGTCCATCGCTTCGGTGTGGTCGATGAAAGCCGACTCGAAGTCGATGGAGGTCGCCTCGTTGAGGTGTCGCGGCGTGTTGTGCTCTTCGGCACGGAAGATTGGACCGACTTCGAAGACGCGTTCGAGACCGGAGCCGACCATCAGCTGCTTGAACAGCTGTGGCGACTGGTTCATGAACGCTTCCTGTCCGAAGTAGGTGATGGGGAAGAGCTCGGTGCCGCCTTCGGTCCCTGTGGCGACGATTTTCGGCGTGTTGNGATGTGTATAAGAGACAGTCGCGGAACTTGTCGCGAACGGCGCGCTGCACTTCGGCGCGAATCTCGAAGATGGCCTTCACTTCGTCCTTGCGGAGGTCGAGCGTCCGGTTGTCGAGACGCGTCGAGAGTTCGGCGTCGACCTTACCGGAGGGGTCGAGCGGAAGCTGCGGGTCGGCCTCGGCGATGACGTCGAGGCTCTCGGGCGTGACTTCGACGCCCGTCGGCGCGCGCGGCTCTTCTGCGACGTCGCCGGTGACGCTGATGACGCTCTCGCGGTGGACGCCCAGCCCCGTCTCGACGAGGTCGTCGTCCATCTCGTCTTTCTCGAACTTGACCTGAATCTTGCCCGTCGTATCGCGGAGAATCAGGAACGCGATACCGCCGAGGTCACGAATCTCGTGAACCCAGCCGGCAACGGTGACCGTGTCGCCGGGTTCGGCGTCGGCCGTGTACGTTCGGTTTCGCATACGACCTGATTCCTGACCGTGCGCCTTAAACACGGTCGTTTCGCTCTTGCGAGTTATTTGGTACCACACTCCTCTGCCAGGGCGGAGGTTTATGTACGATACCGGGACCACTCCGGCGCGAACATGGACTTCTCAGACCTCGAATCCGCGCTCGCACTCCCGCTCGCCGAGGACACGTCACTCGACACGGTCGCCGTCGGCGTGCTCGCGACACTCGCTTCGTTCGCCACGCCCCTCGCAGGTGTCGTCCTCGTCGGCTACGTCGTCCGACTGGTTCGCGCCGGTGGCCGAAACGCGACTGCGCTCCCCGCGTTCGACGAGTTCGGTGGCATGGTCGTCGATGGGGTTCGGCTCTCGGTTGTCCTTCTCGCCCTGCAACTCCCGGCAGTGGGTATTGGAGTCGCCGTTGCGAAGCTCGCCGGAGCATCGTTTGCGACGCTCGTGTACGCCGCCGAGATGCACTCACTGAACGTTATTGGAAACTCCGCGCTCATCGGCGTCGGACTCGTCGCAGCCGGTGGTGCTGCACTTGTCGGGACGTATCTCTCCGCCGCAGCAACAGTCGCAGTCTCGCGTGAACGGTCGCTCGTCGCGGCTGTCCCCACCACCCGTGAACTCGCCTCGGATGCCTCGTTCGTCCCCGTCGTCTCGGCTGTCGCGCTGGTTGTCTTCGCCGGTCGGCTCCTCACCGCACTCTTCGGCGCACTCCCGCTCGTCGGCAGTGTCCTCGCGGCTCTCGTGTCGTTCTTCGCGCTCGTCGCGTCCGCGACGCTCCTCGGACGAGGGGCATCGAAACTCGCAGCACGCGACAGCACCCCACGCCCAGACTCGACTGTCGATGCGGTCGGGTCGGCGTAGAAGAGAAGAGAGACCGCGTGTGGTTATTCCGCGCCGACGAGTTCCGCCGTGGCGTCTTTCGCGCCTTCGACGGTCTCACGGACGGCATCGACGCCCTTGTCGTGCAGGAGGTTCCCGACGACCACTACGTCGGCGCACTTGCCCATCTCGTAGGCCGAGTCGTAGTCGTGGATGCCGCCGCCGTAGAACAGCGTCGCGTCGTCCAGCGCATCGTGGGCCGCACAGACCTTTTCGGGGTCGCCGTAGGTCCCCGAGTACTCCACGTAGATGATGTCCTGACCGAACATCCTCTCGGCCACGCGGGCGAAGGACGCCACGTCCTCTGCGGACTGGTCGGTGTCGGCGTCGGTGTACTCGGCCACCGACGAGTCGGGGTTCATGACGATGTACGCCTCGGTGTGGGTGCGGTCCCAGTCGAGGCCGTCTTCAATGCGGACCCACTCTTTGTGCGCGCCGGTAATCCAGAAGGAGTCGCTGGCGTTGAACACCGTCGGGATGAGGTAGCCGTCCAGTGCCGGGTCGTCGATGACGACGCCGGGGTTCGACGGTTCCTGATAAATCGGCACGTCGTACTTTGCGGTGGCCTCGACGACGCGCTCCATCTTCTCTTCGGTGATGTCGAGCGTGCCACCGATTTCCAGCGCGTCGGTGCCGGTCTCGCAGACGTCTTCGAACGTTTCGCCGTCGACGAGGTCTTTGTCGGGGTCGATTTTGGTGATGTGGTCCCAGTCTTCCCAGGGATAGCTCATTGGTCGGTCTATGCTTGAGGGGGCCTAAAAACCGTGCGGAAGTGGTGGGAGTTCATTTATGCTAACTAGCTAGTCAGACAATTCGTGTCGTACGTTCGAATATATGAATGCCATTCAACATGTATGTAACGGAATCATTTATTTCAGTTATCCCTCGTGTCGTTATGCCAATCCGTCAACACCGTCCGGAAACAGACAAATTTGTTGATGACTTTCAGGACACGATTGTTCCCTCAGCTATTCCTTCTTCCGAATTCATCAACTGGGACGGTATTGAAGACGAAATTGAGAACTATCAAGTTCAAATTGAAGCCATTCTCAATCTTCAGGACACCAGCGAAGACGAGTTCATTGAAGGTCTTGCCGATGCACTCATGGATGCTGAAGATACTCGGAAGTGGATTGATTTCTACTTTGAACTCCTCGGCGAGCGCGGAAACAAATATAGTGCGCTCGAAGGCGTTTGGAAATTCTACGACATACAGCGTGCAATTGACTCTGGTGACAGAGAAACTGCACGCGATTTAGCTGACATACTTCAGGAAATCGGACTCCAATACATCGTAGATGAGGCAGATATCCGTGACCACTTCCGAGGTATGCTCGTCGGAATGGAGTCGCACGCTCGGAAAAACCGACAAGGAGTGTGCTTTGAGGACTTAGTCGGTGAGAAAGTGGGCGCTATCGCTGATCGACTCAACAACGCAGGATACTCCGTTGAGATGGACGCCGAATACACGACGGAATACAATGATGAGTCCGGGCAGGAGAAAACAGTTGATTTTGCTCTGTTTGAGAACGGCGACCTTCGACTCGTCGTTGAAGCGAACGCCTACAAGGTCGGTGGAAGCAAGCCGTCTGAAATCCGCCGATCATACAATCACGTTGCTCAACGGATGCGTAAAGATGGTGTTGCCTTCGTCTGGATTACTGATGGACAGGGATGGGCAAAATCGCTCACGAACGTTCTTCGGCAGAGTTACGAAGATATCACCGACCTCTACAACCTCCACCAAGCGGAAACACAACTTCCAACGGATGTGGAACGATTCTTTGAAACCGGCGAAGTCTGAATAAGGTTACTTGGAATTTGGAATCGCTAACTTTGTATCGTGAATCTCCTCCAAGGGCTGCAACTGAGCTTCCCCCTCTGGTGGTTCTAAGTACAAATCTAGCTCTGACAGTGGAACTCCGGCGTGTAATTGCTTGATTAACCCGACTGTTTCATCCCGACCAGAGTAATTCCAATAGCGGATGTCCTGCTCAATGAACAGCCAAGGAAGAGGCTTCAATAGAGCGTCCGGCCGCCGACCAACGGTGAAATCGAACTTGTCACTATATCTTTCGAGGACTTTGTCCGCCGACTCGCCCTCGTATATATCTAATACTGCGTTGCAAATTGCCTCGAACGAATCTGAATCATCGTGTTCTCTTTTCCAATAGAGGTCAGAGTAGATTTCCGGGTGAGACGGGGCGGGGTTGGCAGAACCGTCCCATTCCTCGACACAAACTTTGAAATCGTATCCCTTGTTGAGCCATGCTGGTCGAATCAGGAAGATCTGTGTTCCATCGCTCAAGGTGTCGATGTTGTAGCGAAAGTATGTCTCACCCCGTGCCTCAAAAAGTGAGAACGTCAGGACAACCCCAACACGTAATCTGTTCAACGGAGTATCCCACTCGACCTGCTCCAACATTCTCTCGACATCATCTGGGAACTCGTCGAAACCCAGCGTGTCAAACTCTCTGATTATGTCTACCACATCTGTGGCTTACCAGATTCTTTGAAAAGTGTCGGTGACAGGTATATTGAATGGAGTTAGAAATCCGAGAGACCACTCTGGCCAACAGTTTGCCGCTGTTTTGGTGGAACGTTAGTAGCGATAATTTCGTCTACTTCGTCTCTGTTCTCTGCATCGCTGTTGATTGCCCGCGTGGCGCCCTCTACTTCGACGTGGAACCCGGCTTCGTCGTACATCTCGTACATGACTCCGCTGTTACTCAGGATGACACTCACTCCCTTTTGGTCAAGTTCCTTTGCCAACTCAAGAAGCCGTTGTTGGTCTTCCTGACCGAAGCCGTCAGCCGAGTAATCTGTGAAGTATGCAGTTGGGCTCATCGGTTCGTATGGGGGGTCGAAGTACACTAAGTCGCCTTCTTCAGCTTTGTTTCGGATATACTCGAAGTCTGTATTGTATATGTTTGTATTTTGAAGAACCCGACTAGCTCGGCGAATCTCCTTTTCCCGTACCCAGTCGGGGTTGCTGTATCGACCTATTGGGACATTGAACCCACCACTACTGTTCTCTCGATAGAGGCCATTGTAACACGTTCTATTCAAATAAAGAAGGAGTGCAGCTTCCTCAAGGTCATCATATTCATCACCGTAAGGACGGTTATTGAACAGCTCACGTTGTTGATAGTAGTAGTTGGATATCGATTTTCCCTTACGGTTAGTTTCAGAGAAATTTCGTTCAGGGTCTGGCTCTGACTCAGGATCTTTGAATGACCTACTCAACTCAATCAGTTCGTCGGGGTGGTCTCGAACTTGCTTATAGAAATTAATCAGACGACTATTTGTGTCGTTGATTGTACCGTTTTCAGGTTCAAGATCGAAGAATAGAGCACCACCGCCAAAACAGGGTTCGTGGAAGTGTGTGTATGATCTCGGGAAGCGATTTTTTAACTCATCAAGTAGTTGTCTCTTCCCACCTGCCCACTTTAGAATCGGCTTAGCCATCTCTTGTTATCGGTTGTTCCATCTTCCCACTTAAACATGTCCAGTCAATATATCTTGAATGGCAGGTAGTTCTGTATATTTAAGCGATAGGCACGCAGAAATGTCAATTGTGACTGTTAACCGTGACGAGGACTCGGGCCAATTCACGGAGCAATATCCGGAAAAGGCATTCTTAGAAGCAGTCGATAAGCTGGACCATGCAACTACGGCTCAAGTTGCCGAGGAAGTCGGTTGTTCTTACGACTTAGCTTACCGGCGGTTAAATTCACTTTCTGAAGATGGAGAGCTCAAACGAATAGAAATCGGCTCCTCGTTTATCTGGCAATAAGAAGCTTAACTAAATCCGCTCGATATCTAATCCGCCGCCGCCTGCCACTTCCGAACCGTCTCCGCACCCACACCCTCGACATTCTCAGCCACGTCGTCAGGCTCGGCGGCCTTCAGCGTCTTCACGTCCTCGTAGCCAGCGTCTTTCAGTTTCTCGGCGGTCTTCGCGCCGATGCCCTTGATGCTCTCTAACTCGGACCCGCCCTCGCCGTTCTGTTGGGCCTGATACTCGCGGTAGTTGCAGATGGGACAGCCGAGTTCCCACGGTTCGCGGTCGCCGTCGTAGGTGATACGAAGTTCCGGCAGGTCGTGTTCGTCACACGACTCGTCGGTCACTTCGATGTCGCCGCGACGGGGGAGCGGAAGCGAGTAGTCGCAGTCCGGATAGCGGGTACAGCCGACCAACCGAGAGCCGGAGCGGAGGCGCTTGATTGCCAGTTCGCCGCCCGCCTCGGCGGTTTCGTCGCCTTCGTCTTGCGACGTCGCACCCTCCCCACACTCGGGACACGAGCCGATGACGAGGTCTTCCTCTTCGTCGGCCTCTTCGGCCTTACACAGCGGACAGCCGTGGACGAACGTCTTGCGCCCGGCGAGCATCTTGATGTGGTGGAGGTCGTGTTCGTCGCACGTGTCCTCCATGATGAGCGGCTTGCCCGTGGAGGGAAGCGGGAGCGTGTTCGTACAGTCTGGGTAGGAGTCACAGCCGATGAAGTACGACCCGCGGCGACTCTTTCGGACGACGAGGTCGCCGTCGCACTCGGGACACGGACCGACCGTCTTGTCGGCCTTCAGGGAGTCCTGAAGCTGTTTACCGAGTTCCTCGCGGGACTCCATCAGGCCCTCGAACACGTCTTCGAGGATTTCCTTGGACTCCTCGGTCACGTCTTCGAGGCTGGCCTCGCCGCGGGCGATGGCCATCATGTCGGATTCGAGTTGCGAGGTCATCTCCTCGCTGACGATGAGTTTGGCGAAGTCCTCGGAGGCCTCCACGACCGCCCGTGCGAGACGGGTGGGACGCGGCGGGTCGCTCTCGATGTAGCCGCGGTCGTAGAGCTTCTGAATCACGTCGTGACGGGTCGCTTTCGTCCCGATGCCCATCTGCTCCATCGTCTCGATGAGGCGCGACTGGCCGTAGCGACGGGGCGGTTGGGTCTGCTTGGCGTCGAGGTGAGTGTCCGAAAGCTGCAGTTCCTCGCCTTCCTCGACGTCGGGGACGAACGACTCGGTGGAGTTGAAGTACGGATAGACCGCGTGGTAGCCCGGTTCGAGCAGGCGCTTGCCGTTGGCCTTCAGGGTGCGACCGGCCGCTTCGGCGACGACGCGGAGGTGTTCCCACACGGCGTCTTCGGCGACGGTGGCGAAGAAGCGCCGGACGACGAGTTCGTACACGTCCCACTCGTCCTCGTCGAGGTCCGACGCCGAGGGGAGTTCGCCAGTCGGGTGAATCGGTGGGTGGTCGGTCGTCTCGTTGTCGCCCTCGGTGGGTTCGATTTCCTCCTGTTCGAGGAGCGACTCGGCGTCCTCTTTGAAACGGCGGTCGCCTTCGAACGCGCCGAGCAGTTCGCGCGGGTCGAGGTCGTCGGGGTAGACGGTGTTGTCAGTCCGGGGGTAGGTGATGTAACCGGCGGTGTAGAGGTCCTCGGCGATGCTCATCGCCCGCTGGGCGGAGTAGCCGATAGACCCGGCGGCGCGGATGAACTGGGTGGTGTTGAACGGCGCGGGCGGCTTGTCGGTTCGGGTGCGTCGTTTGACCGCCGTAACCTCGGCGGCATCGACACCGAGGAGGTCTTCGTAGGCCTCCTGTGCGGCGTCTTCGTCCCAGATGCGTTCGGCTTCGGTGCCGTCGTCGTCGAGGTAGAAGTACTGGGCTTCGAAGGACTCGGCGGCCCCGTCGGCGTCCTTCGTGAGTTCGGAGAACAGCTCCCAGTAGTCCTCGGGGTCGAACGCCTCGATTTCGCGCTCGCGGTCGACGATGAGCTTCAGGGTCGGCCCTTGGACGCGACCGACGGAGATGAAGTCGTTGCCGAGTTGGCGAGCCGAAAGCGAGAGGAAGCGTGTGAGTGCAGCGCCCCACACGAGGTCGATAATCTGTCGTGCCTCGCCAGCGGCCGCGAGGTCGAAGTCGAGTTCATCGGGGTTCTCGAACGCCTCGGTCACTTCGCGTTTCGTAATCGAGGAGAAGCGAACCCGGTCGACGGGGACGTCCTCGTTGACCTCGCGGACGAGTTCGTACGCCTCCTTGCCGATGAGTTCACCCTCCCGGTCGTAGTCTGTCGCGATGGTGACGTTCCCCGCCTTGCGGGCGAGGCGTCGGAGGGCGGCGACGATGTTCTCTTGGGTCGGGTGCTTCTCGACGGGAGCGCTGATGAGCTCGACCGGCTCGACGTCGCGCCAGTCGTTGTACTCCGGCGGGAAGTCGACGCCGACGACGTGGCCGGACAGGCCGATACAGCGCTTCCCGCCCCACTTGTAGACGTTCACGCCGTTCATTCGCTCTGCGGAGGCTGTCTCGCCGCTCAAGATGTCGGCGATACGCCTCGCGGCGTTGTCCTTCTCCGTGATGATGAGGTCGGGGCCGCGACTCATTGCCCGGCGATATGTCGGGGGAGGTTCTAAACCTTTCGTGGCCGAATTCGGCTTCGAGAGGCGTCAACGCGCGCGTATGTGGGTGTACAGGCGAGAGCGCGGTACGCTCGCGCGCGAGAGGTGTATCACGTCCCGAGAGCGTTCCGCAACCCGAAGGGCTAACACGCCTGACTCGAACACCCGAACGTGTCGAGCGATTCACGAATAGACATGACAGACGGGGCTATCGCCCCCAAACTGTTCGCCCTGTCGTGGCCACTCGTGGCTGGAAACCTCCTGCAGACGCTCTACAACCTCGCGGACGTGTTTTGGGTCGGCCGCGTCGGCTCCGACGCAGTCGCGGCAGTCTCGCTCATGTTCCCGACGAGTTGGATGTTCGTCTCCACCGCGATGGGCATCACGGCAGCCACTATCGCGCTCGTCTCGCAGCACGTCGGCGCTGGCGAGGACCGGCAGGCGGACCACGTCGTCGGCCAGACCGTGCTTCTCACGCTCGCGGTCTCCGTCGCGCTCGCCGTCCTCGGATACATCTTCAGACATCCGCTTTTGAGCCTCATCGGCGCAGAGGGTGCGGTCTACACCGAGGCGTTGGCCTACATCGAAGTCATCTTCCTCTCGCTTCCGCTCACGTTCCTGTTTTTCGCCTTCCGAGCGGCGTTGCAGGGCGCTGGCGACACCAAGACCGCCATGTGGCTGATGGTCGCCTCGGCCGGTCTCAACGTCGTTATCGACCCAATCTTCATCCTCGGCTGGGGGCCAATCGAGGGGATGGGGACTCGCGGCGCGGCCGTCGCAACGCTCCTCTCTCGTCTCTTCGCCACGGCCGCTGGCGTCTATATCCTCCTGCGCGGTGACTGGGGCGTCCAACTCCACCTCGAAGACCTCCAGCCCGACCCCGACCGCCTGCGCAAACTCGTCGACGTCGGCTATCCAGCCTCTCTCGACGGCTGGGCGCGCAGCTTCTCGGCGGTCGTGATGGCCGCGCTCGTCGCCCGGTTCGGCCCGATACCCACCGCAGCCTACGGCATCGGCCTCCGCCTGATGTCCGTCTCGTGGTCGGTCTCGGGTGCGGTCGGACAGGCGACCGCGACGGGCGTCGGCCAGAATCTCGGCGCGAAAACACCCGACCGGGCGGCGTCGGTCACGTGGACCGCCACGGCGACGACGATGGGCATCCTCTTCGCCGCGGCCGGTCTCGTCGTTACCTTCCCCGCCGAAGCGATGCGCCTGTTCATCGGCGAACAGCCGGTCATCGACGAGGGAATCACCTTCCTCCGCATCGTCGCCCCGTCGTGGGCCTTCTTCGGCGGCGTGATGGTCATTCAGGGCGCGTTCCGCGGCGCTGGCATCACGAAAGCCGCGATGGCGCTGTCGTTCCTCTCGCGGTGGATTTTCCGCGTTCCCGTCGCGCTCGCCGTCGCGTTCGCGTGGACCGTCACGGTGCCCGTCATCGGCCCCGTCTCCGGCCTCGCGTGGGGCGTCGAAGGCCTCTGGTGGGCCTACGTCGCTGGCGCGGTCGCGTCGTTCGCCGTCGCAGTCGTCTGGTTCCGGCTCGGCACGTGGCGCGAGGGCGTCATCGACCGCGGGGCGACGCCTGCGGCGGGCGACGACTGATTCCGTCGGGTCGGTCATTGTGGCAAAGTATCATCTCCGCCCGCGTTGAATTGCTACTATGTCGCACACTCCAGAGCTGCCGGAGCGATTCGTCTGCGATGGCTGTCACGCCGTCTACGCTGGCACGGTGACGAGAGAAGGCGGGTCGTATCACTACAGCGCCCCCGACGAGTGCGCCGCCTGTGGGACGACCGAGTTCGTCCCGTTCGAGCAGTACGTGCGGCGGCGGACGCAGTGATTCGCTCGCAGTAGGGGCGGCGGATGTGGCCGTGACCTGCTGGCCAATCCGTCGTACTCGACAGTAACGAGAGGACATTTCGCACCAGTCCGGTTAGCGTTCCTAATTTCTGAAAGTTTATAATCAAATAAGATTGATATGTCCTCGGATGTCCCCGAAAACTAACCGGAGAACGTTCATCGGTACCACCGCCGCCATCAGTACCAGTCTGCTGACCGGATGTAATGCCAGAGTACCGCATATCGGGTTTAGCGGTGATGTTGAAAGCAACATCGAATTAATCGGCCGCCGCGTTCCAGAGGCTCCTGAACGTGCGAAAGTTATCCCACTGTCTGATTCTCGAATTCCAGACGAGTCGTTGATTCGGGAGACGGTCAAATCGGCGATTGAAGAGTCGCCAGCTCACGCCGGTGTCAGAAAGAGTGAAAAGAAAGCCCTTCAGTCGACACTCGACTCGCTACCAAAGCATACCAACAGTAACGAGCCAGCAGAGAATGGGTGGTACATAGAGCACCAAAGCTCGGTTGTCCACGTCTCTAAGTACATTTTAGACTAATCTGAAGCACGCGACACGAGAGCACGAAAAGGATTCGTGCGTTTTCTTACTCGTCTAGCTTCTCGCGGAGCAACTGGTTCGCCGTGCCGGGGTCGGCGCTCCCCTTGGATTTCTGCATGACCTGTCCGACGAGGAAGTTCAGCGCGCCGCCTTCGCCGTCGTGGTAGTCGGCGACTGCGTCGGGGTTCTCGTCGATGGCTTCCTCGACGAAGCCGACGATTTCGTCGTCGTCGGCCTTGCCGAGACCCTCTTCCTCGACGATGGTGTCGGGGTCCGTGCCCTCGTCGAGCATCTTCCGGAGGACGATTTCCTCGGCGTTCTTCGTCGTCACCTCGTCGGCATCGACGAGTTCGACGAGGCGGGTGAACTCGTCGAGGCGGTGGGCGACGTCCGTGATGTGCATGTCGCGGTAGTTGAGTTCGCCGAGCAGGTTGTCGGCGACCCACGTCGCGGCGAGGTCGGCGTCGAACTCGGCGGCCACGTCTTCGAAGAAGTCGGCGACTTCCTTCGTTGAGGTGAGCTTCGAGGCGGACTCCTCGTCCAGTCCGTACTCGGTCTGGAAGCGCTCGCGGCGGGCGTCGGGGAGTTCGGGAATCGGAATCTCCTCTTTCCAGTGGGCGACTTGCAGCGCCGGAAGGTCGGCCTCCTGGAAGTAGCGGTAGTCTTTCTCCTCTTCTTTCGAGCGCATCGAGACGGTGATGCCTCGGGATTCGTCCCAGTGGCGGGTCTCCTGTTCGATGGCGCGGCCGCGTTTGATGGCGTTCTTCTGGCGGGTGACCTCGTAGGCCAGCGCCTTCTCTGCGCCCTTGTGGCTGGAGATGTTCTTGACTTCGGTGCGGTTCGCCGCTTCGAGCGCCTCGTCGGAGATGTCGCCGTCGTCGTCTACTTCGTCGGCGGGGACGAGCGAGATGTTGGCGTCGATGCGGAGCGAGCCGTCGCGGGTGGCGTCGAACACGCCGAGGTATTCGAGCACCTCTTCGAGCTTGGCGAGGAACGCGCGGGTCTCTTGTGGGCTCCGGAAGTCGGGTTCCGTGACGATTTCCATAAGCGGCGTCCCGGCGCGGTTGTAGTTGACCAGCGTGTAGTCGGCGGTGTCGATGCTGCCGCCTTTGTGCTGGAGGCTCCCCGGGTCCTCTTCGAGGTGGGCGCGCGTGATGCCGATTTTGCGGCGCGTGCCTTCGACGGAAACCTCCAGCGTCCCGTCGGCGCAGATGGGCGCGTCGTACTGGGTAATCTGGAAGTTCTTGGGCAGGTCGGGGTAGTAGTAGTTCTTCCGGTGGAACCGGGTGTCCTCGGCGATGTCGGCGTTGAGTGCCTTGCCAATCTTCACGGCCGATTCGACCGCTTTCTCGTTGAGTACCGGGAGCGCACCCGGGAGACCGAGACAGACCGGGCACACGCGTGTGTTCGGCTCCTCGTCGTCGGCGGACTCGGTCGAACAGCCACAGAAAATCTTCGTAGCCGTCTCGAGTTGAACGTGGACCTCCAACCCGATGACGACCGCGAGTTCGCGCTGTTCGAGCGCTTGCGCAGTCATTGGCCGCGCTTCGACGGCGGTGGGCTAAAGACTAACGGGACAGACCCGAGAGCGCGTCTCGTCACCGCCGAATCGAGTCGCCGCGACCGAAAATCGGGGGCGATAACAATTCGCACACGTATCACATTTTCGGTGATTGTCTGACGCACATTTATGTCTCCAGCGCGGCGCTACAATACGCATGAGCAATCGGGTGGAGGAACTCGAATCGAAGGTTGCAGAACTACAGGCCGCGGTGAACGGACTCACCGAAGAACTCGTCGAGACGAAAGAGCGACTTCGACAACTCGAAGACGCGAACGACGTCGAAATTCCGACGCGCGCTGCACAGCGACGCGGCGATGCCGAGGCCCAGTCCCAGACTCAGTCCCAGTCCCAGTCCCAGACCCAACCTCAGTCGGACGCCGCCGACGAGACGGAACTCGTCGACGCCGACGCCGAGGGCGGACAGGCAGACGACGATGAAATTAAAACGGACGAAACCGAGGACAGTGACGAAGGCGAAACCGAGACCCTCGGCGACGACATCATCGTCGCGTAACTGGGTCCGTCGCTAGCGACGAGCGTGCTTCGTGTCCATGCGGTGCGCTCGACTGCGGGTGTCGCCCGCCTGAACACCAACACATGCACATCAAGGAACTCGTCCTCGACAATTTCAAGAGCTTCGGACGACCGACTCGCATCCCCTTCTACGAGGATTTCACGGTCGTCACGGGTCCGAACGGCTCGGGCAAGTCGAACATCATCGACGGCGTCCTCTTCGCGCTCGGACTCGCTCGCACGCGGGGGATTCGCGCCGAGAAACTGACAGACCTCATCTACAACCCCGGCCACGCCGACGGGAGCGACGAGGCTGCGACGGGAACCAAAGAGGCGAGCGTCACCGTCGTCCTTGACAACTCCGACGGCGCGCTCGACCGGTCGCAGGTCGTCAACGCCGCCGGCACCGACAACGTCGGCTCCGTGGACGAAATCACCATCAAGCGCCGGGTGAAAGAGACCTCGGACAACTACTACTCGTACTACTACCTCAACGAGCGCTCGGTCAATCTCTCTGATATTCAGGACCTCCTCGCGCAGGCCGGTATCACGCCGGAGGGCTACAACGTCGTCATGCAGGGCGACGTGACCGAGATTATCAACATGACGCCCTACCAGCGGCGGGGCATCATCGACGAAATCGCCGGCGTCGCCGAGTTCGACGCGAAGAAGGAAGCCGCCTTCGAGGAACTCGAAGCGGTCGAAGAACGCGTCGACGAGGCGGACCTCCGAATCGAGGAAAAAGAGACGCGACTCGACCAACTCGCAGACGAACGAGAGACCGCGCTCGAATACAAGGGCCTTCGCGACGAGAAAGAAGAGTACGAAGGCTATCTCAAAGCCGCGGAACTCGAAGACAAGCGCGACGACCTCTCGCAGACCGAATCGCGCATCGAGTCCACCGAATCCGACCTCGCGGACCTGCAGGCCGAACTCGACGAGCGCCAGGGCAAAGTCACGCGCCTCGAAGAAGACCTCGAAGACCTGACGCGCGAAATCGAGCGCAAGGGCGAAGACGAGCAACTCCGCATCAAGTCGGAGATGGAGGAGATAAAAGGCGACATCGCGCGCCTCGAAAACGCCATCGAAGCGGCCGAGGAAAAGCGCGACGACGCCGAGGCCGAGCGACGAAAGGCGTTCGTCGATATCGACCGCAAACAGGAGAAGATAGACGACCTCGAATCTGACATCCGGGAGATAAAAGTCGAGAAGGCGTCTGTCAAGAGCGATATCCAGTCTAAGCGGGTCGAACTCTCCGAAGTCCAAGCCGAAATCGACTCCGTGGACACCGAGTTCGACGAGCTAAAATCCGAACTCACAGAGAAAAAAGAGACGCGAGAGGAGTACAAGACGGAGAAGAACGACCGTCAACGCGAGAAAGACCGCCTCCTCGACGACGCCCGTCGGCGCTCGAACCAGATTTCGGAGACGCAAGACGAAATCGAGGCCGCACACGAGCGCATTCCCGAACTGAAGGCGACGCTGTCGGACCTCCACAGCGAACTCGACACCGCCGAGAAGAACGAGGCCAAGATAGACGGCATCATCGAGGAGTTACAGGACGAGAAGGCCGAGTTACAGGACGAACTCTCGGAGGTCACCGACGAACTCCAGTCCAAGCAGTCCGAGTACGCCCGCCTCGAAGCGCGGGCCGGGTCCGACGGCGACAACTCGTGGCCGCGCGCGGTCACGACGATTCTCAACGCAGGACTCTCGGGCGTCCACGGCGCAGTCGGCCAACTTGGCTCCGTAGACGGCGAGTACGCCAAAGCCTGTGAGACGGCCGCCGGTGGGCGTCTCGCAAACGTCGTCGTCGACGACGACGGCGTGGGTTCGACCTGTATCGACCACCTCAAATCACGGAACGCGGGTCGCGCGACGTTCCTGCCCATCTCCAAGATGGACAATCGGAGCCTCCCGCGCAAGCCGAACCATCCGGGCGTCGTCGACTTCGCCCGCAACCTCGTCGACTACGACTCGCAGTACGAGTCCATCTTCTCGTACGTCCTCGGCTCGACGCTCGTCGTCGAGGACATGCAGACCGCTCGCGCGCTGATGGGCGACTACCGGATGGTGACTCTCGACGGCGACCTCGTCGAGCGCTCCGGCGCGATGACCGGCGGGTCCGGCGGTGGCTCTCGATACTCCTTCTCGAAGTCCGGCGAAGGCCGACTCGAACGCATCGCGAAGGAGATCACGAAACTCGAAGACCGCCGTCGCTCGCTCAACAGCGAGGTTCGCGACATCGAAAGCGACCTCGAAGACGCTCGCGGCCGGAAGTCCGATGCTGCAGACCGCGTCCGAACTATCGAGCGCGAAATCGAAGACGCCGAGGAAGACATCGAGGACGCGGAAGCGGAAATCGAGCGTCTCGAAGACCGCCTCGACGAACTCCAATCGGAACGCGAGTCGGTAGACCAGAAGATGGCGACCCTCGACGACGAAATCGCCACGTACGACGAGCAAATCGAGGCCGTCGAAGCCGACATCGCCGACATCGAACAGCAACTCGAAGATTCGGAGATTCCGGAACTCACCGCCCGCGCCGACGACATCCGCGCCGATATCGACGACCTCGAAGACCGGATGGGGTCGCTCGACGGTCGCCTCAACGAACTCCAACTGGAGAAACAGTACGCCGAAGAGGCCGTCGACGACCTCCACGGCACGGTCGAGTCCGCCCAGAACCGCAAGGCGGAGGCCAAAGAGGCAATCGAGGACGCGAAAGAGGCAATCGAAGACCGCGAAGCCGACCTCGAAGAAAAACGCGAGGCGGTCGCCGAACTCGAAGAGGAACTGGTCGACCTCAAGGAAGACCGAAGCGAGTTACAGGACGACCTGCGCGAAGCGCGCTCGGCCCGCGACGAGAAGAAAGACCGCGTCAACGCCGTCGAATCCAAACTGGAGAGCCTGCGCTCGGCGACCGAGCGACTGGAGTGGGAAATCGACGAACTCGAATCGCAGGTCGGTGACTACGACCCCGACGAGATTCCCGACCACAGCACCGTCGAGTCCGAAATCGAACGTCTCACCGAGGAGATGGAGGCGCTCGAACCGGTCAACATGCTCGCCATCGACGAGTACGACGACGTGAAGGCGGACCTCGAAGACCTCCAGGAGCGCCGCGACGTGCTGGTCGAAGAGCGCGACGCCATCCAAGAGCGCATCGAGCAGTACGAATCGCAGAAGAAAGAGACGTTCATGGAGTCGTTCGACGCCATCGCCGAGAACTTCACCGACATCTTCGAACGCCTCTCGAACGGGACGGGGCACCTCCACCTCGAAAACCCCGACGACCCGTTCGAGGAGGGCCTGACGATGAAGGCCCAACCCGGCGACAAACCAATCCAGCGTCTCGATGCCATGTCCGGCGGTGAGAAGTCGCTGACGGCGCTCGCGTTCATCTTCGCCATCCAGCGTCACAACCCCGCGCCGTTCTACGCACTCGACGAGGTCGACGCCTTCCTCGACGCCGCGAACGCCGAGCGCGTCGGTCAAATGGTCGACGACCTCGCTGGAGACGCCCAGTTCGTCGTCGTCTCGCACCGCTCTGCGCTCCTCGAACGCGCCGAGCGCGCTATCGGGGTGACGATGCAGGGCGACAACGTCAGCGCCGTCACTGGCATCCAGTTCTCGCCGGAAGACGAAGGCGACGAGGGCGCGGGCGGCGATGGCGATGGCGACACCGGCGGCAGTGACGACCGCGACGACGGTGGCGACGACGCGCCCGACACCGGCGACGGAACAGACGGCCCGGAACCAGAGGTGCTGGCGAATGACTGACGATATCCCGTCGCTCAATCTCACTCGTGACCGCGGTGCCGACCGCGATGGCGACGACCGCGACGCAGACCGCACCGACGCAGACGAGCCGTTTTCGTTCGACCGTGCTGAGAGCCAGGACCGCAGCGCCGACGCCGAAGCTCCGGCCGACGCCAGCGCCGACGGCATGGACGACGTGCTCCCGGACGATGTCCAGCACGGCGACGACGACGAGGTCGAACCGGTCGAACTCCTCGTCCAACTCGCGAAAGACGGCGATATCGACCCGTGGGACATCGACATCGTCGAGGTGACAGACGCCTTCCTCGACCGTCTCGACGCGATGGACCTTCGGACTACCGGACGGGCGCTGTTCTACGCGAGCGTCCTCCTTCGGATGAAGTCCGACGAACTCCTCTCGCCGGACGACCCCGAGGAAGAAGAACTCGAACCGTGGGAACTCGCCATGCAGGGTGGCGACGACGACGAACGCCCGCCCGACGACGGCGCACCCGGATTCGACCCCATCAATGCGCTGGAAGCCGAGATGGACCGTCGGCTGGAACGCAAACACGCCCGGGGGTCGCCGGAGACGCTGGACGAACTCGTCCGCGAACTCCGCGAGGCAGAACGCGGGTCGTGGTGGAAGCGCCGCCGCGAGTACGACACCACCGAGTCACCGCGTGGATTCTCCCGTGGGACGCAGACGCTCGACTACCACTCCGCTGGCGACATGCGCGGTGCGGGCGAACCGACCGAAGACGACGTGACGGGAACCGCCCACAACGAGGACATCGAGGCGGTCGTCGACGCGGTCCACGACGTGCTGTCGACGCACTACGAGAAGGGCCGCGACGAGGTTCTCTTCGCCGAGGTTCGAGGCGTCGGCGACACCGTGATGACGACGTATCTCGCGCTGTTGTTCCTCGCCCACCGAAGCACCGTCTATCTAAATCAGGACGAACTGTTCGGCGACCTCTGGATTCGGAACCCCGAGGTGTTCGACGAAGTCGAAGACGACGAAGAGTCACCCGAAGGCGAGGCTGAAGCGGACGAGGCGGCTGTCGAAGCTCTCGCTGACGACTGAGTGCTGAGTCTCTGTCGTTCACCCGTCCGAAAAGTGGACCCTCTGGGTGTTTGTATCGACTTCAGTGGACGTTTTGTGTCGAAATGCTCTGTTATATCGACTCGTCAGTGTCGGGGAACTTCACAGCACGTTTGCTCTGTCTCTTCCCGTGGTCGAGTTGCGTCGAGTCGGCACCTGTGGTTGCTTCCGAATCCGTGACTGTATCCTGCTCAGAGTGTACAGAGACGCTGGTACGTTGCGGCGGAATGCAGACGAATTCTCCGTCGTAGAACTATCCTGATTACACTGAACTAAATTTCAATTATCGATTCTATACTGAATACCTGTTACACCGTTTTCACGTTCACCCGCGTTACGTTGCGCTGTCTTCGCGCCGAAATGCGGGGATGAGTGGTGACAATGACACGACCAGACACATCTCAGAACCCACAGACGACAGGACAGACACGCCGCACCATCCTCCGGACGGCTGGCGCGCTGACGGCACTTGGCGTCTTCGGCACGACGACGGCAGCGGCCGCGACCGAACTCGTTCCGGACGCAAACGGGGACGCGACGATTACCTCACCCGGCCACTACACGGGAAGCGCCACCTTCCGAACGGTCACAATCTCGTCTGACGACGTAACTCTCGACGGCCTCACGTTCGGTGGCGGGGCCTCGGTTGCAGNCCCGGCCACTACACGGGAAGCGCCACCTTCCGAACGGTCACAATCTCGTCTGACGACGTAACTCTCGACGGCCTCACGTTCGGTGGCGGGGCCTCGGTTGCAGTGAAAAACGGCGTCGCCGGGCTGTCGAACGTAACGGTACAGAACTGCTCGTTTTCGGGCTACTCCGGACGGGTGATTACCTTCGGGTTCGCCGAGGGTGTGAGCAACGCCGTGAACCGCGCGTCGAACATCAGTATCGTCGGCAATTCACTCGGTGCGATGACCGGGAACGCTGCCACCGCAATCGCCGTCTTCGACACTGACGGCGTCTCGGTGCTGGAAAACACCGTCGACCGGTCTTCGGAGACGAACTCTGGCCGGCGGGGAATCAACCTCGACGGAGATACCGACGTCGAAGTCGAGCGCAACACGGTGGATCTGGGAGCGTCGGGGAACACCGGTTCAGCGTTCGGATTCCCCGTATTCATCGCGGCGAGATGGACGATTCAAATCTCGATGAGCAGTGCCGAGTCTTCTGACCTCTCTATCGTCGATAACACGCTCGTCGGGGCGTACGACGGCGTCGTCGTACTGAGCCAGCGCGACGTAACTGGCCTCGACGTTCACGGAAACGACGTAGAGACCGTTCAGGGCGTCCGGCTCAACGCTGCGAGAGGTCCGACGTTCGGCCCACAGGGACCAACGCTCACCTACGAGGACGTCACGGTGAGTGGGAACCGCTTCGACGGGTCTCGGTTCTCAGGAAGTCCAATCACAGGCGTTCGGCTACAGAATCTTAACAGGGATGTAGCGGAGGTCACGTACCGCGACGTTGTCATCGCAGGAAACAGAGCGACCGGCGTCGACGACGTCGTGGTGGTTCAGGACGACGACGGCGACAATGATGACGACGACGAAATCATACTCGAAAACGTCCGTGTGAGAGGGAACCGCGTACGATGAACGAGCGCTGAAAAACAGGCGCCCGCGTCCTTACTCGACGTACTGGTCGATAAGCGGCGCGAGCATCTCTTTCGTTTCTTCGGGGATCGCCTCGTCGGGCGTGTTGATGGTTCCTTCGAGCGCGGAGTGGCTGTCGGTCTCGTGGTCGTCCGGAATCTTACGGATGGCCGCCTCGACGGTCTCTTTGATGGCCTCCTCGTTGGCGGCGGCGTTCTTCAGGACTTCGTCGAGCGTGACTTCGCTGTCTTCTTTCCAGACGTCGTAGTCGGTGACGCCGGTGATGGTCGCGTAGGCGATTTCGGCTTCACGAGCCAGTTTGGCTTCCGGAATCGTGGTCATGCCGATGACGTCCCAGCCCTGTTCGCGGTAGAACTCGCTTTCGGCCTTCGTGGAGTACGAGGGGCCTTCGATGCAGACGTAGGTGCCGCCTTCTTGGACCTGCGCATCGGTCGCCTCTTCGGCGGCCTCCGCAAGGATAGAGACGAGTTCCTCGTCGTACGGCATCGCGAAGGGCTGGTGGACGACGATGCCCTCGTCGAAGAACGTAAGCGGGCGGTGTTTGGTGCGGTCGTAAATCTGGTCCGGGACGACGAGCGTCTGCGGCGGGAGGTCTTCTTTGAGGCTGCCGACGGCGTTGCTGGCGAGGATGTGGGTGACGCCGAGTTTCTTCAGCGCGAAGATGTTCGCGCGGTACGGGAGCGTCGTCGGCGAGTGCTGGTGGTCGGGACCGTGACGCGGGAGGAAGACGACCTCGCGGCCTGTGTCGCCGAACTCACCGACGATGGGCGTCGTCGAGGGCTCTCCGAACGGTGTCTCGACCGGTTCCTCGCGGGTGTTTTCGAGGGGGAGTGCTTCGTAGATTCCACTGCCGCCGATAAATCCGATTTTCATACACGAACGTGGATGACCGAGCACAAAATCGTGGCGAATCGGGGTTTAGTCGGGCCCGAACCGACGGCCGTACAACCGTGTCGAACACGCTCAGACGACGACGCCAGCGTCGAGGAGGAAGATGAGTACCGAGAGAAGGGGGACGCTGAGAAGCGTCGTTGCAAAGACGGCCGCTGAGACGAACTCGGCGACGGGAATCGCCCCGCCGACCTCGGTGTCTCCGAACTCCGCGACGAGGATGAGCGGCGTCACCGCTGCGGGCATCGCCGATTCGAGGACGAACGTCCGGGCGACGACCGGGTCGCCGAAGCCGGCGACGAGTGCGACACCGACTGCGACGGCGGGCGCGACGACCATCTTGAGCCCCGAGACGACACCGACTTTCGGGAGCGTCGAGCCGAGGTCGGCGTCCGAGAGTTGGATGCCGAGAATGAGAAGCATCACCGGAATCGCCGAGTCACCGACGAGTTTGAGCGTCTGCATGGCCGCGATGTCGATCGGCGGGACGACGCCGAGCCACCGGGCGACGAGCGCGAGGGCGACGGCGTAGACGAGCGGGATGCGAAGGATGCGACCGAGTCCGACGCGCCACGTCGCACGTCCATCGTCGTCGCTCCCACCTCGTCCGGCGATGTAGACGCCGAGCGTGTAGATGAGGACACCCTGGACCGCGAGGTAGACGACTGCCGTCGACCGACCGGTCGCTCCGAACGCGAACGACGAGACGGGAAGGCCGTAGTTCCCGGAGTTCGGAAAGGCGGAGACGAGGACTAGCGCGCCGAGTATCGGTTCGGAGACACCGAGCAGGCGCGCGACGATGCCCGCGACGAGAATCATGACGACGTGGTAGACGACGATACCGCCGGTGAGTGTGGCGAGCGTCTCGCTGGCGAGTTCGGTCGTCGCGAGACTGTAGAAGACGAGTGCGGGGGCGAGGACGTACACCGTCACCGTGTTGAGCGGGTCGGGGTCGACGTCTCGCAGGCGACCCAGTGCGAACCCCACCGCACCGATGGTGAGGATGGGAAGCAGCGCCGTCGCGAAGATAGACAGAAGCGACACACGCGTGGCGATGTGTCTCACACTCTCGAACGTTACGCTTCCGGCACAGTAGTACCCAAACGTCGTGCGGTACGACGTAACCCGGTCGCCCCGCGTGCCTTAGGCGCCGACGCCGTCGTTTTCGACGAGTCGCCACGCGTCATCGCCGGTGGATTCGACGTAGCCGCGTCGCTCCATCTCGGCCATGACTTCGGGCATGCGGTCGGGTTGCGCGATTTCCATCTCGATGCGGTCGACGTCGTGGTACTCCGTGAGGTAGTGGCGGATGTCCTCCATCTCGAAGGTCTCCTCGTCGGCTTTCGCCATCACGCCCGAGACGAGGTCTATCATGTCTTCGATGAAGTTCCACGGGTAGACGACCCACGCCCACTCTTCGAGGCGCTCGCCCACGTAGTCGGGTTCGAACTCGCTCGTCTGGAGGAGTTGGAGCGTGGCCGTCCGAACCTCGCCCGCGTTGCGGTCGGTCACGTACTCGTAGGCGCGCTTGATGGACCCGCCGGTGTCGGCGATGTCGTCGATGATGAGCACGTCTTTGCCTTCGACGCTCCCCTCCGGCATCGGGTAGCGCACTTCGGGTTCGTTCGATTTCTGGGCCGTACCGACGTAGTGTTCCATCTTGAGACTCGTCAGGTCGTCGAGCCCGAGGAAGTCGCAGATACACCGGCCTGCGAACCACCCGCCCCGCGCGAGTGCGACGATGACGTCCGGTTCGAATTCGGACTCCTTGACGTCGTCAGAGACGTCTCGGCAGAGTCCGTAGATGTACTCCCAGTTCGTGATGGTACACTTAAACTCGTCGGGGAGGCTGCCCATAACTTCCGTTCACCGTCCGTACTGCGGCGCCTGATACCCTTTAATCTGTACGACTCGGCCCAGGCGTGTGCACAATTACCAAAAACGACCAAGACAGCCGGTTAATGCCCTCCTAACTCCCGATTCCGCGGTTGTGTTCGATGTGACATTCTCGTCAGGAAGAAACTAACCCATGTTAACAAGGCACATAGTTATGTCTGATGGGTGAGTACGACAGGCCGTAGGTGAAAAACCGATGCACACGTGCGGAAACTGTGGTGAATTCGTCTCGCGCGACTTCGTCCGCGTGTTCGGAAACGAGCACAACGAAGTCGTTGGTTGCCCGGCATGCATGAACATGCGCGAAGTGATGCAAGGGGAGGGCGCGGCCCGGCGCTCTCAAGGAGTCCGCTGGTCGCGGGCGTGACTGACCGGTCTCCAGTCACGGCTCCGTATCGCTCTTATCTCATTCTCACCTTGCATCCGACTGCTGACCCGCTGGCGTAGACTCGTGTCCGTGACCCGCTGGTTTGATACCGCGCGGGCAAGTGCGCACTTCCATGGATAGCCGACGCGCCCTTCTCGTCGACGCTTTCACGACAGAACCGTTGACGGGGAATCCCGCCGGTGTCGTCCCCGACGCCGACGGCCTCGACGCGGAACAGATGCTGTCTCTTATACACATCT
>NZ_AOLI01000032.1 GCF_000336955.1 Haloferax larsenii JCM 13917
CCCGCTCAGAGATGTGTATAAGAGACAGCGTCGGCACGCTCGACGTCGAAGTCGGCGAGTTCGGCGAGGTGTGGATGACACAGGACGCACCGACCGTCCGAGAACTCGACGTCGATTACGGTCGCCTCGGCGACGCCCTCGGTATCGACGCTGCTGCTCTCCAAGATATCGGCGCTGACATGCCCGTCGCGCTCGCCTCCACCGGCCTCCCGTTCGTGATGGTCCCGGTGAACTTTCTCGAACATCTCTCCGGTGCCGCGCCCAACCACGACGCGCTCGCAGCACTCGCCGCCGAGTACGACGCTGCTGGTGTCTACGCGTTCTCCTTCGACGCCATCGACGGCGATTCGACGCTCCACGCGCGCTGTTTCGCCCCCGGCGTCGGAATCACCGAAGACCCGGCCACGGGAACCGCCAGCGGTGCCTGCGGTGCGTATCTCCGGCACGTCGGTGCTTTCGACTCCATGCCGGACGAACTCCGGTTCGAACAGGGACACTTCGTCGACCGACCCAGTCACATCTCGGTTCGCGTCGCAGAATCAATCGAAGTCGGCGGGCGCGCGGTGCAGTCGCTCGACGGTGAACTCGTGGTGCCGGAGTCCGAATCCGACGACATCATCGAGGCCTGAAGCCTCGTCGATTACGGCGATTAGCCGATGTACCGCAGGTCGTCGTCGCTGGCGATACTCTGTTGTTGCTGCTGCATCTCCTGTATCTTTCCGGCGACTTCCTTCATCTCCTCGGCGCGGTCTTCGAGCGCCTCGAAGTCGACGTCGAAGTCGAGGAGTTGCTGTAGCACTTCGATGACGGCCTGTGCGCTCTGTGGGTCGACGAGGTAGCCGCTGGTCTCGCCCATCAGACACGTCGCGTCCAGACCGCGACGACTACCGAGACCGAGCATGAGCCCCGAAACGCCGACGATGCCGCCCGCGGGCTCGCCGTCGCGGAACTCCACGTCCGCGTCTTCGAGTTCCTCGATACGGTCGTCGTCGGCGACGGCTCCCAGGACCGATGGCTCGTCGACGAGTTCGCCCGTCGGGACGCCACCGAGCGCGAACACCTGCTCGACGCCGAACTCCTCGGCGATGTCGAGGAAGGCGTCGGTGAGGTGGTAGTGACCCTCGTTGGACTGCGATTGGTGGTCTCCCGTGAGCAACAGCAGGTCGGGTCCGTCGCCCGGTGTCTCGACGGCGTGAATCTCGGTGTGAGTCAACTCCGCGACGCCGTCTTCGATGCTTACCTGCGGTGGGAACACGTCGGCGTAGACCCGCCGGACCAGTTGGGCCTCCTCGAACTCTTCGAGCAGGTGCTCGACGGCGAGTTTTCCGACGTTCCCGACGCCCGGAAGCCCCTCGATGAGGACCGCGTCGGAGAGGTCAGCCTCTGCGACAGCCTCGATTTCGATGTCGTCCATGCACGTAGTGCCGAACGCACTGGTTAAGAGGGCGTCGGTAGCCGACCCCGGATTCGGCTACTCCTCGGTCGCCTGTGAGTCGCGAGTCGCCTGCGACTCCTCGTCCGTTTGTGACCCCTCGGCCGCCCGGCGCTTTCGAGCGCGACGGTACTCGCCGTAGGTGTCGTCGGGATTGTACGGAGCGGGCGCGCTGTTCTCTGTGGATGCGCCGCACTCCGGACACGTCTGAGAAAGTGAGTACACCGGGCGGTCGTGGCGACCGCGCCACGCGCTACACACCCGGATGTCCGATTTCATTACTCTTCGTCGCCGCTGCGTTCGCGGTGGTACTCGGCGGTGCCGCCGACGGCCTCGATGGCCTCACGGGCGCGTGCGACGCTCGCTTCGAGCTCCGATTCGGCCGTCTTGTAGTCGGGTGCCTTCACCTTGATGCGGTACTCTGGCGCACCGACGTAGGTGACAGACAGTTCGATTTCGTCGCCGACGTCGCCGTCGCCTTCGGCGGCCTTCAGCGCCTCCTTCACGTCGTCGACGCCGGTGCCCGAGGGCGAGCGCAGGTCGACGTAGCCGGTGACGTTGACGAAGGGAACCGAGACGTTCTGTCGTGCGGTGTCGACGATAGATTCGAGGTCGTCGTCGTCCAGTTCGACGTCTTCGAGGGCTTCGATGCCGTGAATCGCAGCCTGCTCGAACCCGTCGTAGAGCGACTCGAACTCGGCGAGGAGCGCGTTCGCGACGGTGCCGTACTCTTCGTCAGAGACGTCCTCGCCGAACGCGATGGCCATCCACTTGTCGGCCTTCTGCTCGTTTTTCCACTCCTGAATCTTCTCTTTGCGCTGGTGCTCGTTGACGTCCTTGATGGTGAGGTCGATCTGCTGAGACCCCTCGTTGACGTCGAGGACCTTCGCGACGACCGTCTGGCCTTCTCGGACGTGGTCACGAACGTTCTTAATCCACCCGCTCGCGACTTCGCTGATGTGGACGAGTCCGCGCTTGTCTTCGTACTCTTCGAGGTCGACGAAGACGCCGAAGTCCGCAATCTCGTCTACCTTCCCCACGACGAGTTCGCCGGAGTCAGGCCATCCGCTGTACTTCATGAAGCGTCCTCCAAGAAGTTACGCCTCGAGCTCGGTGCTGTCTCGGCGCTCGACCGTCTCGACGACCTCGCCGTGGAACTCGGCGTTGCCGCCGGTCGGCGTGGCGAGGGTCGTCCCGCAGACGGCGCAGTTGACGACCGAAGAGGCCTTTCCGAAGATGATCTGTTCGTTTTCGCAGTCGGTACACGCGACTTTGTAGTAGTTTCCTGCCATCGATTTACTCCTGGAATTCGAGGCGGCCTGCGCGCCATCCTTTGCGCATGTGGGCCTTGCCACAGTCCGAGCAGATGTACTTCAGGTGCGTCTTCTTCGTGGGTTTGTCTCCACCAGGCACCTTGGAGAACTTACCGGCGTTACCGATGGTGGCCTTGCCGCGTCGCGTCTGACGGGCGTTCCACTTCATACCGGTCGGTCGGCCCTTGCGGACCTTCTCGACTTCGTGCTCGTGGTGTGCCTTGCAGTGTGGGCAATACGTGTTGAAACGGCGTGGCATCTGCATAGATATCGACCTTGTGGGGGTTTTGACGTGGCCCGTTAAAACCCGTTTGGTTCGACGCGGCCGCAAAATCCTCTTCCGTGCCCCGTTGAGCCGTGGCAACGGCCCACAGTCTCTCGACCGACAGCCGGGGCAGTTCGAGGCCTCAGTATGTTGGTCTCCGGCGCCGGCCTCCACGCCCGAAGCCGAAGCGATTAAGCGGTGAGTGTGCCAATCCCGGCGCATGAAGAAGCTCATCATCCACGGCGACCCCGGAATTCGGCGCGACGCCGTCATCAAATACGACGGCGAGGAGTACACGTGCTTCGCCATCGACCGGCAGGGCGACTGGCACGGCCCCGACCGCGTCCAGCTGTGGTGTACCATCGGCACCGAAGACGAGCGCGAGACGTTCGAAAAGCGCGAGTTCGTCCCGCACTGGCTGGACACCGAGGGTGTCGAAGCCGACGCCATCGAAGTCATCAAAAAGAGCGGCGCGGCCTAACCCTGTCTCAGGGTAACTCCGACTTTTCCACTTCGTAGACCACCACAGAGCCGGAGCGGTGCACCGGCGTCAACCACGGCACGTCGGTGTCGACGTCGCCGTAACGGGCTCGTTCTCCCGGTCCGACCCACACGTACTGCACGTCGTATCTCTGGATGAACTGCGCGCGGGCCGACTCGTCGCCGACGTACATCGTGTCCACGTGTCTGACTCGCTCGTAGTACGCTTCAGGGCCGCGATAGCCGACTTCGTGGGCCCACCCGGCGACGGTCGGGACACCAGTGAGGCTCGATTCGGGGTTCGCGCGCCACGCGTACATCACGTATTCTCGCTCGTCTGTGACTGCCTCGGACCACTTCGTCCCCGGTGCCGTGAGGACGACCGTCTCCTCGTCGGCGGTTTCGTCGAGCCACGTAATCGCGGCTGCCTCCTGCGAATGCCGCCACTCGGTGAACGCTGTTGCGTCGAGGGTCACTTCCTCTCGGGGCGAACTGGCGTGTTCGCTGACTGCGAGGCCGCCGTACACCGACGTCGATGCGACGAACAGAATGACGACGCCGACGCCCATCGCGCGGATTGCTTCTCGGCGGATGCTGAGGTCGACGTTCGGAACCGACAGGTCGCTCGCGGCGGCCGCCTCGCGGAACAGCCCTGCGAGGACGGGCCCCATGGCGACGCCCCAGAGGACCCACACCTGCATGTACGTCTTGAACACCGTGTTCATCCGACCCGGACCGGCCTGCTCGTTCACGAAGACGATTTCGACGAGCATCGCCAGTCCCGCCCCGGCGACGACGAGCACCGTCGCGAACTGCGGGTCGTCGCTCGCACGGAGGAGCACCCAGCCGACGAGGACGAACGGGACGAAGAGGACGAGCGCGGCGAACGAGTGCATGGCGGCGACGACGGCCAGCACGAGGACGCCTGCGCCGACTGGAAGCGCCTCGCGGACACCGAGGTTTCGGACGTAGTGGAGCGCAAACGCGGCGATGAATGCACCGTGGACGAGGAGCAGCGCACCGACCCCACTCCGCTGTGCTGGCGTGAGAATCTCGATTGTGCGCGTGCTCCCACCGCCTGCGACGCTGCCGAGGAGGAACGGACTCGCAATCGCGACCGCGGCGACACCGCCGAGGCCGACGACCGCAGTCGTCCCGAGCACTCTCGCGCCTTCACTGCGGACCGGGTCGTCGCCGACGAGTTCGGCGAGTCGGTCGCGTCCGGGGAACAGTGTCCACGGGCGTGCGGGCGCGAACACCATCCCAAGGAAGAGCACGCCGAAGATAGACGGGAAACTCCACGTATCGACGACGACTTGCAGGCCGCCGAGCACAGCAGTCGCGCCGACGAGGAGGCGGCGCTCACTGATGGCGTCTTCCGGTGTTCGGAAGTACGCGAACGCGAGCGCCGCGCCGAGGAGGAGAAACGGGGTCCCCATCATGTGCGCGTGAAGGTCGCCGTTGAGCCACGCGAAAAGCGGGAACTCGTTTATCGTCTCGGGGATGACACGGCTCGCAGTCCAGTACGAAAAGTCCGACGTTCCGGCGAGAATCTGCGAGACGGTGTAGCGCGAGCGCTCGGCGATTGCCTGTGCGATTGGTCGCTGAATTCCTTCGGGGAGGAGTCGGAGGACGAACCGACCGGCCGTGACGAGGTTGCTCGCGAACCCGACGAAGAACGCCGCGAGGATGCCACCGAGTCGCCCGTCGAGGCCGCGACTCAGCGAGATGCTGCGTCCGAGTTCGAACGCCCCGGTCACGAGGAAGCCGAAGAATCCGGCGAGTGCGAGATTGTAGGCGAACGCGGGGTCGGTGCCCGTGAGCCACGCGAGCAGAATCGAGACGAGGTGGCCGCCGTAGTAGTAGCGAACCGGTTCGCCCGCGAACCACATGTCTTCCGGCGGGAGCGTCGACGACCGGGCCAGCGACTTCAGGAGACCGAAGTCGAGGAACTTCTCACCGCCGCCAGCGTGGACTGCGGGGTCGAGTGCACGAAGGGCCACCGCGAAGAGAAACGCGATAGCGAACACGGTGGCTGCCTGCGTGAGGGCGCGCCTGTCGATGTCGATTTCGGGGGCGAGTCGAACTGTGCCGTCACGGAGCGCGTCGCGGTCGAGTCCAGCCAGCGCCGAGAGTGTCACGAGCGTGCCGACGCCGACACCGACAGCTATCGCCGGGCCGAACGCGAGGTGGCCGACGAGGTAGACTGGGAGGGTCACGACGACGAGCGACACGGGAAGCGTGAGGCCGGCACCGCGGCCGGGAAGGCGGGCGAACAGTCGGTTCGAGAGGGGAAGACCGACCGCCCAGAGGACCGCAAACACCGCCAGCCAGCGGGCCACGAGGGCGTATTCCATCTGTCAGAGAAAGGTGCGTCCGGCGGTAAACGTGTTGTGGATGGTGTGCGCGCGAGAGCGGTTCGCTTTTTACCACGTTCGAAGAATGGACGGGTATGTCGCAGTCTGTCGGGGTGGTGGTCCCTGCCTATCGGCCCGACCCCGAGCGTCTCGTCCCGTACGTCCGCGCCCTCGTCGCGGAGTTCGACCCGGCAGTCGTCCGTGTCGAACTCGACGCGCCGCGAGCGGGGATACTCGACTCTCTCTCTGCCCTCCCTCCAGTCGCAGACGTGAACGCTGTCGATGCCCGGCGCGGCAAAGGCGCCGCCATCACCGCCGGGTTCGAAGCCCTCGATACGGACATTCTCGCGTTCGCCGATGCCGACGGAAGCACGCCCGCGGAGTCGATGGGGAACGTCGTCGCCGCCGTCCACGAGGGTGCTGACCTCGCGGTCGGCTCGCGTCGCCACCCCCGTGCAACAGTCGCATCGCACCAGACCGTCGCCCGCCGCTATCTCGGCGACGGCTTCGCGTGGCTCGCCCGCCGCTTGCTCGACGTGCCACTGTACGACTACCAGTGCGGCGCGAAGGCGATAACCGCCGACGCGTGGGACGACGTTCGCAGCCACCTCTACGAACCCGGATTCGCGTGGGACATCGAACTCATCGCCGTCTCGGGCGCGTTCGGACACCGCGTCGCCGAGGTCCCGGTTGTCTGGGAAGACCAGCCCAACTCGACGGTCTCGCCGGTCGATACGACCATCAAGATGGCACGCGGCCTCCTGCGGTCGCGTCACCGCGCTCGGACGATTCGCGAGGACCGTCTCCACGAGTTCATCGCCGCCCAGAACGACGAGTGTACGCTCGTCGATGAGTTCTCCGCAGAGGCCACGGATGACTGACCGGTTCTCGGCGCTCGCCTCCGGCACTCGGTTCGGGAAGTTCGCTTCCGTCGGTGTCGTCGGCGCGATGTTCGACCTCACGGTGAGCAGCATCCTCATCATCTTCTTCGGCGTCCTCGGTGAGTTCGCCAAACTCGCTGGCGCGGAGGTTGCCATCGTGGTGATGTTCGTCATCAACGACCGCTGGACCTTCGCGGGCGCGGGCGCAGACCACCTTATGGCGAAGGGGCGGCGCTTCCTGAAGTCGAACCTCGTCAGGAGCGGCGGCCTCGCAGTGCAGGTGCTCGTGGTTCGTGCGCTTCGGGAGGTTCCGGTGTCGATTCCGGTCTTCGGCATCGACCTCTGGCAACTCATCCCGTTGCCCATCGCTATCGCCGCGTCGATGTTTCTGAACTACGTCGCTGAGAGCCTGTTCACGTGGCGAATTGCCGCCCGTTCGAGTCAGCGATAGTCACGGTGAAAATTGACACACGGCTCCCGAAACAGAAGTCTTAACAATAGAAGTCGCGTTTGTTGATTCAGCGGGATGGGATAGCCAGGAGATTCCGCCGGGCTCATAACCCGGAGATCGGTAGTTCAAATCTACCTCCCGCTATTCTCCTGAAAACTACACTCCCAAGCAGTGCGTCTTGTCGCACTGCGACGACGTGTTTCTCTGGAAATCGGACGTGGTAGTTTGAACTCGGGAGCGACAGCGACCTTGGTTCAAATCTCCCTCCGACAGCATCAACCGTTTCCGAAGAAGATTTTCCGCACCTTACCGACCAGATACCAATGAGTGACCTCGAACGAATCTGTTCGGTCGACGACGTGCCCGCGGACACGACGTTCTTGTTCCGCGTCGCGGGCGACGACGAAGACGAGCGCGAGGCGATTCTCGTTCGCACCGACGGCGACATCCGCGGCTGGCTGAACTACTGCATGCACCTGACGGACATCAAAATCGACAAAGGCTCGGGTGCGTCGATGCGCAACGGCGAACTCATCTGCGAGAACCACGGGGCGTACTTCGAAGCCGACACGGGCTACTGCAACTACGGCCCCTGTGAGGGGGCGGTTCTCGACGACCTCGACATCACCGTCGACGGCGACCACGTCTTCCTCTCGGACGACGACTACTCGTTCGTGGGACAGGGCGGCGTCGAGAAGGACCCGGCCGACCGCAGTTCGAGTTCGAACGTCGAATTCTGAGGCGACCTACGCTTCTGTTCCGTAGCACTGTCGTTCGACGTAGTCGTCGTAGAGCCGCGAGAGAAGCGTCGTCACCGGGCCGTCTCCGACGCTGATGCCATCGACCGTCTCGACCGGGCGGAGTTCCCACGTCGAGTTGGTGAGAAACGCTTCGTTCGCCGCTCGGACCTCGTCGGGCGTGAAGCGCCGCTCTCGAATCGGGATACCCTCCTCTCGGGCGAGGTCCAACACGACGCGGCGCGTGATTCCGGGGAGGACCGGGCCGTCGAGACTCGGTGTGCAGAGGGCGTCGTCAGCGACGAAAAAGAGGTTGCTCGTCGCGCCCTCGGTGACGTAACCTTCCGAATCGAGCATGAGCGCCTCGTCGGCACCCGTGACTCGGAGTTCGGTCCGAGCGAGGATGCCGTTGAGGTAGTTGTGTGTCTTTGCGCGGGCGGGGAGCGCGCGGTCTGGAATCCGACGGGTTCGGACGGTCTGGACCGTCGCGGGGCCGTCCCACACTGGTTCGGACCCGCGGCCGCCACGCGGCAGGGGTTCGACGATGACGACGACTCGCGGGTCTACGTCTTCTGCGGGGGTCAGGCGACCCGGCTGGCTTCCGCGCGTTATCGACAGACGGACGTACGCCTCTTCGAGGTCGTTCGCGGCCAGTGTCTCGTCGATACACGCCCGCAATTCGGTATCGGAGAGACCGTGGTCCATACCGAGTACGTCGCAGGTTTCGGCGAGCCGGTCGGCGTGCGCACCCCAGTGGAACACGTCGCCGCTGTAGGCGCGAAGCGTCTCGAACGCTGCGTCGCCGTAGAGAAAGCCGCGGTCGGTGACCGGAATCGACGCCTCGTCGGCGGGGACGATGTCGCCATCGACGTAGTAGGAACGGGCTGTCTCGTCGCTCATTGTCCGTCCTCCGTGCGCGTGCGCTCTCCCCACGCTTCGGTCGCTGGTCCCTCGTCCGCCGCGATAGCGACGAAGTTGCGGACGATGGCCTTGCCCGCGTCGGTGAGGATACTCTCGGGATGGAACTGGACGCCGACGTGTGGCTTCTCGCGGTGACGGACGCCCATGACGACGCGTTCGTCAGAGGTGGGCTCGTTGTCCTCGCTCCCCCCGCCGTCTTTGCTGTCTTCGACGGTCGTGGCCGTCACGACCAGTTCGTCCGGGATGTCGTCGTGTTCGACCGCAAGCGAGTGATAGCGACCGACTTCGATACGGTCCGGGAGGCCAGCGAAGACGCCCTTGCCGTCGTGTTCGACCACCGAGGGTTTCCCGTGGACGACCTCGGGCGCGTGGCCGACGCGACTTCCGAGCGCGGCGCACAGCGATTGATGGCCGAGGCAGACGCCGAGGGTCGGATAGTCGAGGTCGCGGAAGACGGGGACAGAGACACCGGCCTCGGCGGGCGTGCCCGGTCCGGGCGAGACCACGATACCGTCGGGGTCGAGGTCCCGAATGTCGTCCACGGTCAGGTCGTCGTTTCGGTAGACGACCACGTCGTCGGCGAACTCGCCGACGTACTGGACGAGGTTGTAGGCAAACGAGTCGTAGTTGTCCACGACGAGGATGCGCGTCATCGGTCTGCCCCCACGGTCAATTGGGCCTGTTCGCCGAGTGCCTCGTCGATGGCGTTCACGAGCGCCCGCGCCTTCGCGAGCGTCTCGTCGTACTCGCTGTTGGGGTCCGAATCGTGGACGATGCCCGCGCCGACGCGCAGGTGGTACTCGTCGCGGAAGCGGACGAGCGTCCGAATGACGATGTTCAACACGGCCCGGTCGTCGAAGCCGATGGCGAACATGCTCCCGGTGTAGGGGCCGCGCCGGGTCGCTTCGAGTTCGTCGATAATCTCCATCGTCCGGGGCTTCGGCGCGCCGGTGATGGTGCCGCCGGGGAAGACGGCAGCGATGGCGTCGGCCAGTGAGGTCCCGTCTCGGCGGCGTCCTTCGACCAGCGAGACGAGGTGCATGACCTCGGAGTAGCGGTCGACGCGGCGGTACTCGGTCACGTCGACGGTCCCGTACTCGGAGACTTTCCCGAGGTCGTTGCGTTCGAGGTCGACCAGCATGGCGTGTTCGGCGCGCTCTTTCTCGTCGGTCGTGAGGTCTGCTTCGAGTTCGGCGTCCTCGTCTGTAGTTGCTCCGCGCGGGCGCGTTCCGGCGATAGGCTCCGTGACGAGTCGGTCGCCATCGACGCGGAGGAGCAGTTCGGGACTGGCGCTCACGAGGTCGACGCCGCGGAATTCGAGTAATCCGGAGTACGGCGCGGGATTGACCCGACGGAGGGCGGCGTAGGCATCGACCGGATGGACGGCGGCGGGTGCGACGAGTCGCTGCGAGAGGTTCGCTTGGAAGGTGTCGCCGTCGCGGATGTACTGCTTCGCGGCTCGAACGCGCTCTGCGAACTCGCCGCACCCGCAGGCGCTCTCGAACCGGGCTTCGTCGGCGACTACCGCTGGCTCGACTGGTGCTCTGTCGCCCTCGACCGCCTCGGTAGCGACTGCCGTCGCCCGTGCGAGCGCGTCGTCGTAGACGCTGTCGAGGTCGGTATCTGGGTCAACCTGCGGGCAGCAGGTCACTCGGAGCTCGGTTCGGTCGCTTTCGTTCTCGTTCTCGTTCTCGCTACCGTCACCACCACCACCCCGTGGTTCCTGCCACGCAGCCACGAGGTCGTACACTCCGAGTTGCAAGTGCGGGAGATGGCGGTCGTCTTCGGTGTCGTCCGGGAGCGATTCGAGTTCGCGAGCCACGTCGTACGAGAGCCAGCCGAACAGGCCGCAGGGGTACGGCACGTCGCAGTCGCCCCGGACGAGCGACTCCGATTCGACGAGTCCTTCGAGTGCGGCGAGCGTCGGCGACTCGCCGGTGTCTGTGACGGCCTCGGGACCGACAGTGAGGCGTTCGACGGGAGAGACGCCGAAGTAGCCCCAGCCGGATTGGCCGCCGGTCGTCTCGTAGAAGAAGCCACCAGAACTGCGTCGCGTGCGCCGGTAGGCGTCGAACGGGTCGTCAACGATGACCCTGACTTCGACGGGAACGCGACTCCCGGCCGGAGCGCCTTCGGCAGTCGCGAGAAAGTCGTCGCGCTCGGTGACGACGGTCGGTGCGGTCATTACTCGCACCAGTTCGTGCGTCGGGTAAACGGTTTCGTGACGTGTCAGGTGGTGCCGGGTTATTCGTTCGCGCGGTCGATCCAGCGCTGGACGCGCTTGGGCGACACGTCGATTTCGGCTCCGACTTCGTCGGCGTCCGCGACGGCGAGGTCCGCAACCTGTCTCTTATACACATCT
>NZ_AOLI01000033.1 GCF_000336955.1 Haloferax larsenii JCM 13917
CGCTCTTCCGATCTACACTGTCGTCTCGACGGCCGGTGAGTCTTCGGGCTCGTCCGCGGCGTCGGTGGTGTCTTCGTCTGCGTCGGACTCGGGCTCGGGTTCGTCCGCTGTTTCAGTCTCTGACTCGTCGTCCGCTTCTGCCTCGGTCTCTGCTTCGACCGTCTCCGAGTCAGCTTCCTCTTCGGATGTGTCAGGCTCGTCTTCCTCTTCGGATGTGTCAGGTTCGGCTTCGTCGGACTCCGCTTCCTCTTCGACCGACGGTTCCGGCTCGGTTTCGTCTTCCTCCTCGACTTCCTCTTCCGTCACCGATTCAGATTCCGCTCCCGCTTCGGACTCCGGTTCCGGTTCGGACGCTGGCTCCGCTTCTTCGATGACTTCGTCTGCTTCGGCGGCTGTTCCCTCCGTCGAAGTATCTTCGTCGTCCTCCGCGTCGGCCGACGCCTCTTCGACTGGTTCCTTTACTGCGGCTTCTGTCTCGATATCCGGTTCTGCGCGTTCCGTTCGCGTATCTCGTTCGACTGTTACTGTCGCGTCGGTGTCACGGCCGTTTTTCGACGCGGACGACGAGTCGCCCCCGAGAAGCGATTTCAGAAAGGACGAGATACTATCGAGCAAACCCATATTAGTTCTCTGTATGCGGTGCCGTTATTTAAAAACCTGCGGCAGCGTCATGCGGTGAGACGGTCGCGGAGTGCGGCGTTCATCGCTTCGACGGGAGCGTCGCGGCCGGTCCACAGTTCGAACGCCTCGACTCCCTGCAAGAGTAACATCCACGCGCCGTCGATAGTGACCGCTCCAGCGTCGGCGGCTTCCCGGAGGAGTCGCGTCTCGATAGGAGTGTAGACCGCGTCGAGAACCGCGAGGTCTCCGTGGAGGTATTCCGCCGGGACGGGGGTCTCGTCGGGTGCTTCCATCCCGACGCTCGTGGCGTTGACGAGCACGGTCGCGTCGCGGATGCGGTCGAGGCTGTCGAGGCCGCCGCCGGTCGCATCGGGGACGTCAGTTGCAAGGTCGACTGCTTTCGCCGCGGTTCGGTTGGCGACGTGGACCGACGCACCGGCGTCCGCGAGGGCGAACGCGGCGGCGCGACCTGCACCGCCTGCACCGACGACGACTGCGTTCGACCCGTCGAGATGGACGTCGTGGCGGTCGAAAGCGCGCGTGACGCCCGCGGCGTCCGTGTTGTACCCTTTCGGCGTGGTATCGCCGACGTGTTCGCCGTCACCTTCGTCGGCGTCGTCGAAGGCGATGGTGTTGACCGCGCCGATACGGGCGGCGAGTGGGTCGGGGGCGACCAGTTCGAGAACGTCCTGTTTGAAGGGAATCGTGACGTTGAGACCGTCGATTCCGAGTGCGTCAGCACCGGCGATGGCGTCGGCGAGCGCCGACGGCTCGGGTTCGAACGTGACGTATCGCGCATCCAGTCCCAGCGTCTCGTACGCCGCTTCGTGCATCGGCGGCGAGAGCGAGTGGCCGACGGGATTCCCGACCAGACCGTAGACGTGCATACCGAGGTGGTGTCTGGCAGACGGTTTAACTCGCCCGCCTGCGTCGGATTCCGCCGGGACCCGACTGCTGTCCGGTGCTGCTACCGACCGGCTCGGGGCGTCGAAGCGGCTGTTCCAAATAATGACTATTTTTAGTGTGGTACCTAGTAACGCGCGCCTCCTGTACCGGCGTGTTTTTGGTCTCCCGTTGGTCTACTCCCGCCTATGTCGGCACTCGCAACCTTGCTTTCCTTCGATACCGCTATCCTCGTGGCCGGTATCGTCGCACTCTACCTCGGGGCAGAGGCCCTCGTCGAGGGTGCGTCCCGGCTCGCTATCGGCCTCGGTCTTCGGGCGGCTATCGTCGGCGTGACCATCGTCGCGTTCGCGACGACGACACCAGAACTGTTCGTCGCCGTCTTGAGCGGTCTCGGCTACAGCGCCGACCTCGGTCTCGGCGCTATCGTCGGCTCGAACATCGCCAACATCGGCCTCGTCTTGGGAATCTCCGCGCTCATCCAGCCGATGGGCGTCTCGACGACGACGCTCCGGCGACACGTTCCGTTCATGATTGCGGCGGCGCTCGCGCTCGTCTTACTCGGCATGGACGGACGGCTCGGTCCGCTCGACGGTGGGATTCTCCTCGTCATCCTCGTCGCGTTCACTGGCTATCTCGTCTACCGGGCGCAGGCCGCCAAGGCAGACGCCATCGCGACCGAGGAAATCGACATCGAAGACGAAGACGAGGTGTCGGCGACGTTCAAAGACGTGCTCTATCTCGGCCTCGGTCTGCTCCTCCTGTTCGTCGGGTCGAACTGGCTCATCCAGGGCGGGAAAGGACTCCTCGAAGCCTACGGCTTCAGTACGCGCTTTATCGGACTGACGGTCCTCGCGTTCGGGACGTCGCTGCCGGAACTCGCGGCCTCTGTGGTCAGTGCCGTCCGCGGCGAGGCCGAGTTCAGTATCGGGAACGTCGTCGGCTCGAACATCTACAACGTCGTCGCCGTCCTCGGTATCCTCGCAATCATGGTCCCCGTGTCGGTCCCTGAGAGTACCATCACCCTCGACTTCCCTGCGCTCCTCGTGTTCACGTTCGGTGTCATCGCGATGATGCTCCGCAACCGCGACGTGTCTCGACTCGATGGTGGTCTCCTCGTCGGTGGCTATCTCGTGTTCTTCTGGCTCATCCTCCCGTAAGCAGGCTGTCTTCGGCGCGGTGTTTCTCACGCCCGTTCGTCCGCTCTCCACCTCGCCGTTTCCGACGCGCTTTTCGCTGGTCTCGGCCACTCTCGAAACGTGATTGGAATCGTCGTCAGCCGCGCCGACAGCGCATCGGTTCACATCGGCGAGCACCTGCGAGACCTCGCGGAATGGGAGGAAGCCACGGACGACACCCGCCCAGACGAAGCGGGCGGCGGTCGATACTACCGTCGTGATGGCTTCGAACTCCGCGAGTTCGACGACCTGCACATCTACCTCGACGACCCCGCCGAGGCGTTTTCTGCGACGCCCGACCTCGTTGCTGTCGTCTCGCGGCACTCTGGTGAGACGGGGCCGCTTCTCACCGCACACTTCACCGGCAACTTCGGCCCTGCCGACTACGGCGGTGAGTCCGGGCGGTTCGCCCGCGCCTGTCCGAACGCCCAGCGAGCTGCCGTTTCGGCTCTGCGTGACCACGCGCCCGACGGCTACGAGGTCGGCATCGAGGCGACTCACCACGGACCGACAGAGGTGGACGTGCCCTCGATGTTCGTCGAACTCGGAAGCGGCGAAGATGAGTGGAACGACCCCGAGGGCGCGCGCGCCGTCGCGGCGGCCGTCCTCGACATCGACGGCGTCGCCCCCGACTCCGACCGCCAACTCGTCGGCTTCGGCGGCGGCCACTACGCTCCCCGGTTCGAGCGCATCCTCCGCGAGACGGACTGGTCGGTCGGCCACATCGCCGCCGACTGGCAACTGAAGGCGATGGGTGACCCCGACGAGAACCGAGACGTGCTTCGCCGCGCGTTCGACGCCTCGGCCGCAGACGTCGCACTCGTCGATGGCGACCGCGAGGGCCTCGCCGACGTACTGGACGACGAAGGCTACCGCGTGGTCTCCGAGACCTGGGTTCGAGAGACGGCTGGCGTGCCGCTCGCGCGCGTCCGCGACCTCGAATCGACGCTCGTCCGCATCGAAGACGGGCTTCGGTTCGGAGCCGACATCGACGCTGCCGACTACGACGTCGTTTCGCTCCCGGACCCGCTGTTAACCGAAGCGCAGGGCATCGACATCGATGCCGCGCTCGACGCCGTCGCGGAGACGACAGTCGCCTACCAGACCGTCGAAGGTGGGACGCGCGCGAGAGGTCGCGCCGCGGTCGCGGGCGACAGCTACGACGAACTCGTCGCGCGACTCTGCGAGATTCTGCGCGCGAAGTACGACTCGGTCGAGCGAGACGACGGTCGCGTCGTCGCCTCGATGACCGCGTTCGACCCTGAGGCGGCCAAACGGCGCGGGGTACCCGAAGGACCGGCGTTCGGAAAGCTCTCCGCAGGCCACGAAGTCGAGGTCGATGGAGAGGTAATCTCGCCCGCAGCCGTTTCGAAGGAACGAATCGTCGATTTCTCGGTTTGATGCAATTTCTGCCCATAATTTATACATAATCTTGTACAATCGGGGGGTTGACCTCCCAACCCAACGCCATGTCGTCGGACAGATGTCTGACGAAAGGGAGAAAGATAATTAGTGGTCCTCCGTAAACCGTCTCCACAAATATGGACTCTATCGTCGACGACGCAATCGATGAGGCCGAGGACATGGGGGAGGGGACGCCTGAAGTCGGCGACCCGACGGAAATCAACCGCTCCGGAACCATGACCGACGACGAACTGAAAGCTGTCCTGAAAGACCTCCAGACCAATATCACGGTCGTCGGGTGCGGTGGTGCGGGTGGCAACACCGTCAACCGAATGCACGAAGAGGGCATCAAGGGCGCAAAGCTCGTCGCGGCCAACACAGACGTACAGCACCTCGTGGAAATCAACGCGGACACGAAGATTCTCATGGGCGAACAGAAGACGCAGGGCCGCGGTGCCGGGTCGCTTCCGCAGGTCGGCGAAGAGGCCGCACTCGAATCCCAAGAGGAGATTTACGACGCCATCGAGGGGTCGGACATGGTGTTCGTCACGGCTGGCCTCGGCGGTGGGACCGGAACTGGTTCTGCTCCCGTCGTCGCCAAGGCCGCGCGCGAATCCGGCGCACTCACCATCGCCATCGTCACCACGCCGTTTACGGCCGAGGGCGAGGTTCGGCGGACGAACGCCGAAGCGGGGCTCGAACGCCTCCGCGACGTCTCCGACACGGTCATCGTCGTTCCGAACGACCGCCTGCTCGACGCCGTCGGGAAGCTTCCCGTTCGGCAGGCGTTCAAGGTCTCCGACGAAGTGCTCATGCGCTCGGTCAAGGGCATCACCGAACTCATCACCAAGCCCGGCTTGGTCAACCTCGACTTCGCCGACGTGAAGACCGTCATGGAACGTGGTGGCGTCGCCATGATTGGTCTCGGCGAGTCCGATTCCGAGTCCAAGGCTCAAGAGTCCGTCAAGTCTGCCCTCCGTTCGCCCCTCCTCGACGTGGACATCTCCGGCGCGAACTCCGCGCTCGTCAACGTCACCGGTGGCTCCGACATGAGCATCGAAGAGGCAGAGGGTGTCGTCGAGGAGATTTACGACCGCATCGACCCCGACGCGCGCATCATCTGGGGGACGTCGGTCGACGACGAACTCGAAGGCATGATGCGAACCATGATTGTCGTCACGGGCGTCGAGTCGCCCCAGATTTACGGCGGTCGCGGTGAGGACCAACAACAGCAGCAACAGCAGCAACAGCAGCCTCAGCAACAACAGCAAGTACCGCAGGAACAGGTACAGCAGGGCGGCCGCCTCGAAGATATCGACTACGTCGAGTAATCGAGGCCGCGCGCTGTCGATAGGGTCCGTTTGGGTCCCCGCCCGCTCTTGCCCTGTCATCCCCGCGCCGTGAGTCATATCGCTGTGGCCCGCGCGTCACGTACGGGGTCGCTCGCGCCGCCGCAGACCCGCGCGTACTCTCGTCGTGGCATCAATAGATAGAAAAAGGGCGACCCCCTATGCCTCGACAACATGGACGTCAAGTACGACCTGACCAGCTACATTCGCGTGCTGAAGCTCGCGAGCACCCCGTCCTGGCAGGAGTTCTCTCAAATCGCCAAGATTGCCGGCGCCGGTATCTTCCTCATCGGCCTCGTCGGCTTCATCATCTTCGCGGTCATGAGCTTCCTCCCCGGGGGAATCTGAGATGCCAATCTTCGCCGTAAAGACGACCGCTCGCCAGGAGCGAACGGTCGCGGACATGATTGCGACGAAGGACTTCGCGGAGATACACGCCGTGTTGGCTCCCGACTCGCTCACGAGCTACGTGATGGTCGAAGCCGACGACGACGGCATCCTCTCTCGCGTCCTCGACGAGATTCCGCACGCTCGCGGACTGGTCGAAAGCGGCGGGATGGTCGGCACCTCCAGCATGGCCGAAGTCGAGCACTTCCTCTCGCCGACGCCGGACGTCGAAGGTATCGCCGAGGGTGACATCGTCGAACTCATCGCCGGGCCGTTCAAGGGCGAAAAGGCACGCGTCCAGCGCATCGACGAGACGAAAGACCAGGTCACCGTCGAACTCTACGAGGCGACGGTTCCGATTCCGGTCACGGTCCGCGGAGACCAGATTCGCGTCCTCGACTCCGAAGAGCGGTAAGACCGCGCCCGCGATATCTCTCTTCTCTCTTTGCGTCGGCCCCCACCAGCGGCGCGTCTCGTGTTTCGCGTGGGCGATTTCTCGGCGTCTGCTCAGAGCGCGCCCTGTTCACGGAGCGTCCGAACGACGCTGTTGAGGTCTGCTTCTTCTTCGACGTCCGATTTTATCTCCTCTCGAACACGGACCGCAGAGGAGTCCGCGTCGTAGGCGCGGACGAACTCGGCGCGCGTGTGTTCGTCGAACGCGTGACGGATGGCGAAGTAGCCGTCCGGGACAATCGTTCCGCACACTTTGCACTCGTGGCGTGTGTGTTCCGTCGTCTGGTGGATGATGGCACCTTCGACGTCTTCGAATCGCGCATCGCACCCCTCGATACCGCATTTCCACCGGGACATGTGCGACCCGACGGCCGTGGGGGACAAAATCGTTTCTTCGGGCAGCCGACGTTAGCGAAATAGCAACCACTAACTGTCGCCTGTTCAGAGATTCTCGCGTGACCGCGAGTACGACGACTCGGGTAGATATGCACGTGAAGATTCTCGACGAGCGAGTCGTCTCGCGTGCGAAAGCCCGCGGCATCGACGTGTTGGTTTACGCCCCGCACTTCGTCCGCCTTCCCGACATTCGCGCCCGTGCAGCCCGGTTTTCTGACGACGACTTGCTCGTCGTCCCCGGCCGCGAGGTGTTCACCGGCTCGTGGCGCGACCGAAAACACGTACTCGCAGTCGGCCTCTCCGAACCGGTCCCCGACTTCTTGACCCTCGACGGCACGATGGCCGAGTTCGACCGACAGGGTGCTGCCGTTCTCATCCCGCACCCCGAACTGCTCAACGTGAGTCTGACCTCGTCCGACATCGAACGGTACCGCGACGACATCCACGCCGTCGAGACGTACAACGCGAAGGCATTCTCGCGACAGAACAAGCGAGGACGCGAAATCTCGGCCGAGACGGGACTCCCCGGATTCGCCTCGTCGTACGCGCACGTCCGCTGGACGCTCGGCGAGGCGTGGACCGAGTTCGACCGGGCTATCGACTCGGAAGCCGACCTCGTCGAAGCACTTCGCGAGGGGGCCGAGCGACGGGCGATGCGCCGTTCCGGTCTCTCGCACACTATTCGCGGTGCAGCCGAGTTCGCCCATCTCGGCTACGAGAACTCGTGGGGGAAACTCGACCGACTCCTTCTGTCCGGGATGGAACCCACACACCCGCGACACATCGCGTACGACGGCCGGTTCGACGACGTGAGCGTCTATTAAGAGAACTCGACGACCTGCTGTGCGTTAGAACGACCCGACGAGCGACGCCGTCGCCGCCGCCAGCGACACGTCGAGCGAGAACAGGTAGTAGTGGATACCCGCGAGGACGCCGAGTTCGGCGACGGTGACGACCACAGTCACCATGTCGGCGTACTTCGAACTCGTCGCCACGCCGGTCGGTAAGTCGTACTCTTGCGGCGACAGCGGGTAGAACAGCGCGATACCGCGCTTGGACCCGACCATATCGAGGACGTAGTGGGTGGCGACGCCAATCCAGACGAAGTGGAGGTTGCCGAAGACGATGGGGAACGCGAGGAACGCAATCAGCACCGGAAGGTTGTGGAGCGTCTTGCGGTGCTTGCCGAAGGCGGTGTCGACGTCGGGAAAGAGCGCGCCGAGGACGACCGGAAGCGACAGTTGGCCAATCTTCTGTGCGAGGAGAAACAGCGAGTCGACAGTCGGTTCGAACGACCGCGGGTCGACGGTGAGGATGACGCCGAGCCCGAGCGCCAACAGGATGGCGTTGAGCACGTGTCCCTTCTTGTTCATAGGCTGAAAGTGACCGCACGTGATACAAAGGTTTCCCACGCGGTCGCCAGACGGCAGTCCGACTGTACTGGGACCTCCCGCAGTTAGTCGCCGTCGACCGACTCGATGTCCGCCGCCAGCATCCTGAGCGCGCCGCGCGCAATCTGTTCTTTCACCTGTGTCCGCGACCCGTCGTACTCGAAGCGCTCGACACGGGTATAGGAGTCACCCGACCCCCACGGAGCGGCGTAGGCGATGCCGACGAAGACGGTCCCGACTGGCTTCCCCGGGAGGCCGCCCTCTGGCCCCGCGATGCCGGTCGTGGCGACGCCCCACGTCGTGTCCGCCACGTCGCGGACGCCAGCGGCCATCTCGCGGGCGACAGCCTCGGAGACCGCCCCATCCTCGTCGAGCGCCTCGCGCGAGACGGCCAGTTCGTGGCGCTTGGCGTCGTAGGAGTAGGTAACGAGCGAGCGGTCGAAGTAGTCGCTCGACCCCGGAACGTCCGTGAGGAGCGACCCGATGAGGCCGCCCGTACACGACTCGGCGGTGGCGACAGTGTGGCCGGCGTCGCGCAGGGCGTCGCCGACGCGCTCTTCTTCGGGCGGGTCGGATGCGAATTCGCGCATAGGTACGCCGACGCTCGGCCGGGACAAAAACCCGGCCGCCACTGACACCACGAGCGTTCGCCCACCACTGCTGACACCACTCGCCCGCACGGGCTTCCGAGACCGAGAAGTACACAAGTGCGGGCCGTGCAGGGACCGACATGGATATCGACGTCGAACCGACCGAGCGCCCGGACGACGACAGCGACGGCGACACCGGCGACGACGGCGGCCCCGCCGAAATCGAAGTCGAGGTCACGGACCCCGAGACGGCGACGACCGAGCGGGCTGACCTCCCGCGCGGCATCGACGCCCCCGAGTACGTCCTCTACGGTGGGAAGGGCGGTGTCGGAAAGACGACGATGGCCGCGGCGACGGCCCTCGCCAGCGCGGCCGACGGCACCGCGACGCTCGTCGTCTCGACCGACCCCGCACACTCGCTTTCGGACACCCTCGGCGTCTCGGTTCCCGCCGAACCGACGCGGCTTAACGAGGACATGCCACTGTACGCGGCCGAAATCGACCCCGACTCCGTGATGGACGGCCCGTTCGCGGACTCTGGGATGGGCGACGCGGCTGGAGCTGGCGGAGCAGGCGGAACGGGCGCGGCTGGTGGGGCAGGCGCGGCAGACGAAACCGAGTACGACACCTCGGAGTACGACGCCGACAACCCGTTCGTCGGCAACGGAGACGGCTCGAACTCGCCGTTCGGCGGGATGGGCGACGCCATGGGCGGATTCGAAGACATGCTCGGCGGCGACGGTCCGCTCGGGATGGGTGGCCCGATGCCCGGTGCCGACGAGGCGGCGGCGATGCAGCAACTCCTCGAATATCTCGACGACCCGCGGTTCGACCGCGTCGTCATCGACACCGCGCCGACCGGTCACACCCTCCGACTGCTCGAACTGCCGGAGATAATGGACTCGATGCTCGGTCGCATCGTCCGAATGCGCGACAAGTTCTCGGGGATGATGGACAACATCAAAGGTATGTTCGGCGGCGGCCCGGACGACCCGCAGGCGGGCATGGCCGACCTCGACGACCTTCGAGAGCGCATCGAGCGCCTTCGGGCCATCCTCCGCGACCCGGCGAAGACGGACTTCCGCGTCGTCATGATTCCCGAGGAGATGAGCGTCGTCGAGTCGAACCGCCTCGTGTCGCGCCTCGACGAGTTCGGGATTCCGGTCCAGACGCTTGTCGTCAATCGCGTCATGGAACCCGTCGACGACGTGGCCGACGTGGACCCCCGATGGTTCGTCTCGCCCGACCTCGACGACTGTTCGTTCTGTCAGCGTCGCTGGGACGTCCAACAGCAGGCGCTTCGCTCCGCGACCGACCTGTTCCGCGGCCGCGACGTCAAACGCGTCCCGCTGCTCGCGGACCAAGTGCAAGGCGAAGACGCGCTTCGTGTCGTCGCCGCCTGTCTCGACTGACGGGAGAACGGAAGCCGCTTACACTAATTTTCGGACGAACCCGTACAGCGCGTCGCGCCACGCGTCGGGAACGAACCGACCGAGAACGCCGACTCGCGCGACTGCGCCGGGTTGGTAGCGGGCGTGCGGCTTGGTCGAACTCGCGGCGTCGACGATGTCTTCTGCGACTCGTTCCGGCGGAATCGCGCCGGGGCCGCTCCCACCGAGGGCCGCCGTGTCGTCGAGGAGTTTGTAGATGGTCTCGTACGCGCCGGAGCGCTCGATACCGTCTGACTTCTCGCCGCCGTTGACCTCGGCGTCGACGCGGTCGTTGAAGTTCGTCTCGACCGGGCCAGGTTCGACGAGGACGGCGTCGATACCGTATTCTTCGACCTCGCTGCGGAGGGCGTCGGTCATCGCTTCGAGCGCGAACTTCGACCCCGCGTAGACGCCGCTTCCCGGCAGCGAGACGCGCCCGATGACGCTGGAGACGTTGACGATGGTCCCATCCTCCTGTGTGCGCATGTGCGGCAGCACGGCGCGTGTGAGTCGGTGTGGGCCGTAGACGTTCACGTCGAACTGGTCGTGAACCATCTCGGTCGGCACGTCCTCGACGGGACCCAACTGGCCGTAGCCAGCGTTGTTGACGAGACAGTCGAGACGACCCTGTTCGTCGATGATGCGGTCCACGACGCGGTCGACGTCCGACTGGTCTGTGACGTCGAGCGTCGCGATGGTCGCACCGCGTTCGCCCAGTGTCTCGATGTCTGCTGGGTTTCGCGCGGTGGCGTAGACCTCCCACTCCTCGCCGAGGAATTCGAGCGCGGCCGCGCGCCCGATTCCCGAGGAACAACCGGTGATGAGGACCGACTTCTGATGCACGCCGGTAGGTCGAACTGTGCGCTGTTAAGTGTACGCGGTTCGCCACGAGAAGACTCCCGAACTCACTCGTATCGCGTTTTCACTTCGTCGGCGTAGGCGTCCGCGAGACGTGTCGGTTCGGGGAGTTTGTAGTCGCCGCCGAGTCGTGCGACGAGGTCGACGGTCGTCTCCGGCGACAGGCGATGGCCGGGACTGACGTACAGTGGGTTGACGATGGGCTGTGAGTCGTACTGCCGCGACTGGAACGCGTAGCCGAGGACAGTCTCCGGTGTGGCCGGGTGGCCACCGACCGCATCGACAGCGTCGTCGGCGCGGATTGGCGTGTTCCACCCTTCCGGGTGTCCGTCCACGTCTTCGTCGGGAGTGCCACAGAGGAGCGACTTGGCGACGCCGATGCTCGGCACGTCGCAGACGACGCCCACGTGGGTCGCCAGTCCGGCCTGTCGGAAGTGTATACGCCCGGAGCCGTCGAAGACGAGGAGGTCCGGGTCGTGTTCGAGTTCGGCCAGTGCGTCGAGAATCGGGCCGCCCTCGCGGAACGACAGCAGCCCGGGAATGTAGGGTAAATCGAGGTCTGACACGGCGTAGACGCGCTCGACGACTTCGCCGCCCCGAAAGACGACGACGGCGCTCACCGCGCGGTCGTCGAGAAATGCTTGGTCGACGCCAGCGACGAGGGGTGGGTCGGTGTCCGAACCCGAGTCAGTCCCCGTGAGCGTCGTGGCATCAGGGTCGTCGAGCGAGACGCTCGCCGGGTCGAACGGGAGGTCGTCTTCGAACACCGCCGCCTCGGCGACGCGACGCTGAAGCGCCTCCATCTCGTCGCGCGAGAGGCCGGCGCGCGGTGCGAGGTCCGGGGTGGCCGGTCGCATCTTAGAAGCGGCCGCCGGGACCACCGCGACGCCCGCCGCCGAGCGACATCTGGTTGGGAATATTCCGTTTTCCATTCACGCGCTGGCCGTACGCGAGGCCGATGACGAGGCCGACGAGGTGGGCGAAGTGGGCGACGTTGCCCTGTCCGGCCGTCGCGGCCGTTCCTGGGTCGAGGAAGAACACGACAGAGAGGGCCGCGAAGCCGAAGGTAAACAGCCACAGCGGGATTGGAATCACGAAGTACAGGTAGATTCGAAGTCCGGGGTTCAGGACCGTGAGAACGCCGAGGATGGCGAAGACGGCACCTGAAGCGCCGAGGACCGACGTGGTGATACCTGGCGTCAGGACGAAACTGCTCCCGATGTGAGCGAGTCCCGCGGCCATCCCGGCGATGACGAACAGCGCGGTGAACTTCCGCGACCCGATGTAGCGTTCGACTGGCGGGCCGAAGAAGTACAGCACGATGCTGTTGCCGACGATGTGGAAGAACGACACTGGGCTGTGTGAGAACACCGACGTGACCCAGGTCCAGACGAAGAGTGGGTTCTCCGTACTCAGGGTAAACAGCGCGCCGAACGTCCCGCGGGGGAAGATGCCAGCCTGCATCCCGAGGATGACGGCCCACTCCAGTGCGAACATAATCCACATGACCCCGAGGAAGACGTAGGACATGTTCCCGCGGAAGTATCCGAGCAGCCCGCCCGTGCTGGTGAGCGAGTCGAGAAGACCGCTCGCACGGCCACGCTGGGAACTCACCGAGTCGTCGAAGCTACTTTCGAAGACACCGGACGGGTCGTCCCAGTCTGAAAGCCCCGGACACTCGTGATTCTCCGGAAGGCGGTGTTCTGAACAGAACGTGCCGCCACATCGAGAACAGCGGTACGGCAGGTTCTCGTGCCGACCGCACTCGTCGCAGGTAGCCATTAGTGACGACTTGCAGCGGCGAGATAAAAAGGGGTTGCCTCCTGCGCGTCGATGTCACACACCTTTCGCGGGCGACGCAGACCGGCGCGGCCGCTCAGAGTGCGGGCGTCCAGAGAAAACAGACGGCTTACTCGTCGTCGGACGACGCTTCGTCGGCGTCTCCGTTCTCCGCGGATGCGGGCGTGAAGTTCGTCGGAACGACGGTCGTGTGGTGGAGACCGAGGCGGGGTTGTTTGGCTGCCATTCTCATCAGTAGCTACCCGTCGAAGTGACTAATAATTACCCATGCGCATAATTTATCCCCTCGTGGGGGTCCGATAACCGGTGGGTATGTGCGGTGACGACGGCTGTCGATTTCGTCGAGCGGTGAGTAACGCAGTCGCTCACGGGTTCGCGGTCGAAGAAAGAAATTCGGGAGTCGCTTACGCGAAGTTCTCTTCGTAGAGGTCCATCGCGTGTTCGATGGCGTCCTTCGCGGCCTGCTTGTCTTCCCAGCCGAGGGTCTCGACTTCTTTGCCCGCTTCGAGGTTCTTGTACGTCGCGAAGAACTCGTCAATCTCGTCGAGCGTCTGCTGCGGGATGTCTTCGAGGTCTTCGATGTGGTCGTAGCGCGGGTCCTCGATGGGGACGGCGATGACCTTGTCGTCCTGCTCGCCGTCGTCGTCCATCTTCATGAGGGCGACGGGACGGGCTTCGATGACGCAGCCCGGGAACGTCTGGTCTTCGACGAGAACGAGCACGTCGAAGGGGTCTTCGTCGTCGTAGTACGTCCGCGGCATGAAGCCGTAGTCCGACGGGTAGTGGACGTTGGAGTGGAGCACGCGGTCGAGGACGACACCGGGGATGTCCTTGTCGTACTCGTACTTGTTGCGCTCGCCTTTGAGGCACTCGACAACTGCGTAGATTTCGTCCGGCGCGTTCGGGCCGGTCTCCATATCTTCCCAGAGGTTCACCATACCGAACTCATCCTCCATACGAGCAAAAGTCCTTTCGGCATCGGTCGCCGGTGACATAACTGCGCGACCGATAGCGTATCCGGATTTGGTGTGTCATGCACTGACAATGGTGATTTTGTAGAGAAAGTACTGTTCTGAACGTATCCAGATTCAGAGGTATTCGTTCAGTATTCTCTTGATACTACAATACGTGGCACTCACGTATTATTCGGGGAATGCTAAGGGCATACCAGCTGGTTGGGAAGGTATATACCACTGAGTGGTTTTACAGTATAATAACGCATTCACTAGGTTTCCACCCTGATTTTGCCGGTGCTATGCCTATTATCACATCGGAAAAGCGGACCTGCGTTGACAAAGTTTAAATAGATAGGTGACATTTCCACATCCATGTCAGAGGCACAAACAATTGGCAATGAGTCTGGCGCGGCTCGCGACCTTACCGCGTTCCAGCAGAACATCCTCGTCATCCTGGCTGAGGAACCGATGTACGGTCTTGCAATCAAGCGTCACCTCGAGACGTACTACGGCACCGAAGTGAACCACGGGCGCCTGTACCCCAACCTTGACGACCTCGTCGAGATGGGTCTCGTCGAGAAGAGCGAACTCGACAAGCGTACCAACCAGTACGAACTGACCGAAGACGGCCTCCAGGCTGTTCTCGACCGGTTCGACTGGATGTTCGCGAAGTTCGTCACCGACGACGAACGCGCCGAGAAGGTCATCGAACGCGTAAACGCCAAGCTGTAATCTGGCATACACCGGGCTCGTCAGTTGTACTCGGGCACTTCGGCGCCTGCGGCGTCGAAGAGCAACTGTAACGACTCGGGAAGCAACGACCGTTGTTTATCGGTCGGCCACGCATTGCGTGGATAATATTCTTCGACGAACTCACGCACCTCGGGAGCGCCTGCTGTCTCGATTCGCCGGACGTAGTGGTTCCCGAGGAAGTCCGCGAACGCGCGGGCGTTCGCCGCGTGGACGGGACCGTGTTCCTCTGCGACCGACTCGACGAGTTCGGCGTTGTGCGACTCGACTGCGTTCCACTCGTGGTCTTCGCCGGTTCCGCGAAGCGGCCGTTCGATGCCGCGGTCGATGTCGTCGATATTGCCCGGATGGACGAGTCCGTCGTCGTCGACCCACGACTCCGGGTGCAACACGAGCACGTCGTCTTCCTCACGAACCCGTGCGGTGAAGCCGTACGGTTCGACGAGTTCGTCGCGCGCCGACTGGTAGGTCTCACGCTCGTCAGGGTCGACGGCGTCGCGTGCGAGCCTCGTCAATCGCTCGGCTTCCTGTTGTACGTCTTCCGGGATGTCGTCTGACTCAGGCATTGTCGAGCGCCTCGTTGGCCAAGGAGTCGGCGTGTTCGTTTATCTCTCGCGGTACGTGTTCGAGCGACCAGCGGTCGAACTGGTCGAGAAGTTCGCGCACCGTCACCCGGTGTTCGCGCAGTCCGGGGTCGTTCGTCTTCCACTCGCCGCGCACCTGCTTGACGATGAGTTGCGAGTCGCCTCTGACGTCGACTTCGTCGTACCCGTACTCGGCGGCGGCGGTGAGCGCCTCGACGAGTGCCTCGTACTCCGCGCGGTTGTTCGTCGTCTTTCCGATTCGCTTCGACCCCTCGGCGACGATACCGTCGCTTGTGACGATAACCCACCCAATCGCTGCGGGACCGGGATTCCCTCGGCTCGCTCCGTCGAAGTAGACGTGTGCACGGCCGCCACCGGGCTCCAAGATGGGCAAGAGGTCCGTCGGCGACCCGCCTTGCACGACGACTTTTCCGTCGTAGGCGACCGCAGTCGCGTCGCCACGCTCGGCTCGCCACCGTTCGTGGTCGGTATTTCCGGGGGTGACGTCCACACCCGCCTCTTCGAGCCGTCGTCGCGCTTCGTCGGGGTCACACTCGACCGTCGGCATGTCCACACCTCGCCGGTGGGAGGGTAAAGTCGGTTCGTTCGGTCCTCTATAGATTTCTGGAAACTATCTCCTCCCGGGATAAGTTTGAAGTGGGAAGCTCTAAACAGTATATAAATGCGATGAAACGGCCCACACGCCAGCGGGAGCGCGAGCACGACCGGACTCGATGGGGAGACGAGTCAGCGGACGACGAAGCCGAGACGGACATCGACCTCGACGATTTGGACTCTGACGAGGTCGTCCGCACGGCAGACGGTGAGTTGATCCACGAGGAGACTGGTATCGTATTGGAAGAAGAGCGAATCGACCCCGGCCCGGAGTGGCGCGCGTTCAACCACTCGGAGCGACAGGAGAAGTCGCGCGTGGGCGCGCCGACGACCAAGACGATGCACGACAAGGGGTTGACGACGACTATCGACTGGAAGGACAAAGACGCCTACGGGCGGTCGATTTCGTCACGAAAGCGGTCGCAGATGCACCGCTTGCGCAAGTGGCAGGAACGAATTCGAACCAAGGACGCTGGTGAACGAAACCTGCAGTTCGCACTCAGCGAAATCGACCGCATGGCGTCGGCACTCGGCGTCCCGCGGTCGGTCCGGGAGGTCGCGTCGGTCATCTACCGCCGCGCACTCGACGAAGACCTGATTCGCGGGCGCTCTATCGAGGGGGTCGCGACCGCCTGTCTCTACGCCGCCTGCCGGAAGGAAGGGATTCCACGCTCGCTCGAAGAGATTGCCGAGGTCTCTCGCGTCGAGCGAAAAGAAATCGGCCGCACCTATCGGTACGTCTCACAGGAACTCGGTCTGGAGATGCGCCCGGTCGACCCGAAGAAGTACGTCCCGCGATTCTCGTCGGAACTCGACCTCTCGAAGGAGGTCCAGTCGAAGGCCAACGAGATTATCGAGACGACGGCCGAGCAGGGCTTGCTCTCGGGCAAGTCGCCGACCGGCTACGCCGCCGCGGCAATCTACGCCGCCTCGCTCCTCTGTAACGAGAAGAAGACCCAGCGCGAAGTCGCAGACGTCGCGCAGGTGACCGAAGTCACCATCCGCAATCGCTACCAAGAACAAATCGAAGCGATGGGCATCCACACCTAAGCGGGCCGTCGTTTCGAGTTCACACGCCGAATTTCATTTGCCGCGCCGTCGCCGAAGGTTCATACCGCCGGACGACTCACTTCCGGTGATGCGGCTCGACGAGTACATGGACATCGAGCGAGACGAGCGCGCCGAGCGTCGCCGCCTCGCCGAAGAGAAGTCCTACGGCATCCTCGACCACCTCGAAACGTTTCAGGACCGCTTCGAGGAGACGGTGCAGGGAGACTCGCTGTACGGTGGCGTCTCGCCGTCCATCTTCGTCGGGCGTTCGAACTACCCGCGCGTCTCGACGGGCATCCTCTCGCCGGTCGGCCACGACGAGGATGCCGCCGCGTTCGAGACGAGCGCCGCGTGGTACGACGAGGGCGTGAGTATCGAAGACGTGTTTCAGCGCCGCACCTCACTTTTGAACTCGAATCGCGGGACGAAGGTGACGAACGTCGCCGACTCGTGGGACGGCTTTCTCGGAACGCAGCGCGAAGTCGCTATCGCCGACCGGCCCGTCACCGTCGAAATCGGACTCGACGGCAAACCGGACCTGAACCTCGACGCCAGCGCCGACGACGTGGCGACTCCGGTCGGGCCGCGTGCACGCGCTCGCTCTGCCGACCTCGCGGAGAATCCGCACGTCCCGAAACTGGTGGAGAAGACGCTGGAAGACGACGACTGGAACGCACAGGGTGCGATGGCGTTTCTCTACCGCCGCGGCTTCGACGTGTACGACATCAACACCATCCTCTCGGCCGGCGCACTCGGCCAGACCGAACAGCGCCGACTCGTGCCGACGCGGTGGTCTATCACCGCCGTGGACGACACCGTCGGGAAGTACATCCGCGGGCAAGTGAAACACGCGCCCTCCATCGACGGCGTGGAAATCTACCGAAACGAGTTCCTCGGCAACGCCTTCTGGGTGATTCTCGCCCCGGGTCGCTGGGAGTTCGAACTGGTGGAGATGAAAGCGCCAGGGAGCGTCTGGAACCCGGACCCGCAGGCGGGGATGTACCTCGCTGCCGACAGCGAGGGCTACGAGGGTCGGTCTGGATACGTCGAGGAGACGGCCGGCGCGTACCACGCCTCCCGTCTCGGGGTGCTCGAACACCTCCACGACCGGGGCAGACAGGCGAAGGCAATCGTCCTGAGACACGTCTCCGACGAGTACTGGGGTCCAGTCGGCGTCTGGCAGGTCCGCGAGTCCGTCCGCAACACCTTCGACGGCGAGAAAGCGGAGGCTGAGACGTTCGGCGACGCCGTGCGCGACGTGACGGAGTACCTACCCATCTCGCTGGCTGACCTCAAGCGAAAGTCGACGATGGCGGCCGGGTTGCAGACGAATATCTTCGACTTCGGGTGAGCGGCTGGGGGTTCCTTCGATGCCAGACGCCGACTGTCGACGAGCGAAGAATTTTGCCACCTGAGAGACAGGTGTGTGTATGCTCCCGTTACAGGTACCCGGCGGTCCAGAACTGCTCGTTATCTTCCTCCTCTACGCCGTCGTCGGCCTCCTGCCGGTCGTTGCGGCAGTCGTCGGCATCTACTTGCTGTACAAGATTCGCGGCGATATCGAGCGAATCGCCGACGCGCTCGAAGAACTCGACTCGGTGTAGGCCCTATTCTGGGGCGGCGTCGAGGGGGCGGCCTACGCCTCGACAGCGTCGAGGTTGGCAATCGCCGCGTCGACGAGTTCGCCCGTGTCGGCGACGATATCGGCCATCTCCTCGTCGTCGGGGGCGATGCCGACGAGGCGAGCGATGCGCATGATGCTCACGTGGTAGACGACCTGCGTGCCGGGTTCTTCCTCCCAGATGACCACGTTACAGGGGAAGAGCGCGCCGAGTTGGTTGTCGCTGGCGTCGAGGGCGCGGTCTGCCATCGCGGGGTTGCACGCGCCGAGCACGTAGTACGGGTCGCGGTCGGCGTCGACCTTTTCGTTGAGTAGTTCCGAGGGCGAAAATTCGGTGGCGACACCGAACCCGGCGTCCGTGAAGGCCTCGCGGACGTGCTCGATTGCCGCCTCGTGTTCCATGTGGAGAACAGCGCGCTCCTCGCCGATGTCGTCCGATTTGATGGCTGTCGGGTCGATTGGGAGTGCCATGCCCTCCCGTTGACGCCCCGGCGTGGAAAAGCTACCTGTATTGTGCGGTTCGCGCACTCACTGGCGGGAGGGTGTTCCACTTATCTACTCACTTTTCGGACGAGTCGTTCTACTCGTCCGCGACGGCGTCCGTCCCGTCGAGGACTGACTGCACGAACGACGATTTCGCTTCGGTGTAGACATCGCGGTCATCCGGGTGAACCGATGCGAGGCCGCGTTTCAGTTCCTCGTACGCTGCGGCGAGCGGCCGGTTTCCCCGGAGTGCATCGCGGAATGCGACCTGCTCGCGGTGGCAGTCGCTTCCGCGTTCGGTCACAGAGAGGTAGTGCGTCCGGCAGGATGGCGGTCCGCGGGCGAAGAACCGCCGGTCCGGAACGTCGTCGTTCGGGCGCTCTTCGTAGCCCGCATCGGAGAGGACGCGTGCAACGTCCTCGGTCGCGTCGAGGTCGGAGACGAGGACGAGCATATCGACGATTGGTTTGGCGGCGAGTCCCGGGACCGAGGTGCTTCCGACGTGCTCGAAGCCGAGGACGCTCTCGCCGAGTCGCGGGCGGAGTCGAGCGACTTCGGATTCGTACGCCTCGCGCCACGCAGGGTCGTACTCGACGAGTTCGACTGTCCCGCGGGCGAGGCCGAGACTGGGGTGTGTCTCGGGGGCGTGGTCGCTGTTTTCGTCTCGGGTCATATTGGAATCGGGAGCCACTGAAGCGCAGAGACGACCTTCTCCGGCGGGAAAATCGGCGGGTGAAGCACTAACCAGTCGAGGAGGATGAGTCCGAACCCGTGGGCGACGATAGAGGGGAGAATCGAGTTGCTCTCGTAGTCCACGAGGCCGAACAGCACGTCCGTCGGAGCCGACAGCAGAAGCTCTATCGGGGGTTTGCCGACGTGGTGGAACGCGTAGAGGATGGGACTGATGAGCGCGCTCTTGCGGCCGATGTCGCGGACGCCGACGCAGAGTAAGCCGCGATAGTAGGTTTCGGCGGCGACGACGATGAGCAGTTGCTGTGCGGCGTGCGGCAGGAACTCCGCGAGCGCCGTCGAGGTGTGCCACATCGGGTAGTACGTCCGAATCGACGGTAGCGACGACCCGACGAGGTAGAACGGGAGGACGAACAGCGCGAGGAGGACCGTGTTCCGAAGCGCGGTGCGGTCCACTGTCCAGCCGAGGTTGCGGCCGTGCGACACGGCGAGCGCGCCGGGAAGGAGAATAAAGAGCAGCGCGTCGTGGACCGCACGGTACGTGAGGTCACCGCCGGGTATCGGCCAGAGACTCCACGCGGCCCCGATGACGCCCCCGGCGAGGAGGGCGCGATGGAGCCACGGAAGCCGCGCGAACCGGCGGCGAAGCACCGTTATTCGGTTGCGACCGGTTCCCGACCGACGATGTCGAGCACGTCCTCGACGAACGTCTGTCGGGTGTCGAAGTACGTCTCGTCAGCGTCTTCGAGTATCGCTTCGAGGGTCTGGGGACCGGACGGCGTGCGGATGACCGCGTCGCCTTCCTTGTTCAGGATGCTGCTCTTTTCTTGGGGCCACGTCAGCCGAGAGGCGACGCGTGCGAGCGGCGCTCCTTCGACGGATTCGCCCTCGCCCAGTTCGACCACAGGTTCCTCGTCTGCTTCCTCGTCAGCCATGGGCGACGGTTGGCTACCGCGCATGATAATCCCTTCGAGATTCGCATCGATTCGGAGCCACCGCCGAAATCAATAGCCAGCTACGTGTCGGGGAACAGACAATCGTCTGACGCATCGTTTTAGGGACTCGTTTCATATACGGTCTCATGACCAGTCTTTCGGAGGCGTATCACGGTGGCCGCGGTGGCCCGAGTCTCCGACGGCTCTCCCTGGGGTTCGGGGTGTTCCTCGCCGGCGCGCTGCTCGTCATCGCGGGCATCGTAGTCGCCACGACAGACGTGTACACGTCGGGTGGCGCGACGCTCGGCGAAGCACGGGAACTCGGGGGCATTCTCGGTGGTGTGGGTGTGCCCGCCGTCTTCCTCGGCGTGTTCACCGTCCTCCCCGCCAGCCGTCGGACCCGTGCTGCTGCCATCATCGGCGCGAGCATCGCCATCCTCGGGGTCGCGCTCTTCTCGCACGCGTACCCGTGTCAGTGGTCGGGTGCGACCTGCGGCGAGGGGCTCAGAGACCTGACACTGGAGACCGTCGGCGTCTACTTCTTCGGCGCCATCACGACCTTCTGGTGTCTGTTCGTCGGCGTCGCCAACTTCAAGACGCGGAACGACCCCGGCGGCACCGCGACGGTCCAGGTGACGAAGAAGGGCGAGACGCGCGTCGTCGAAGTCGAAAAACGCGTTCGTGGAGGTCTCGGCGGTATCGGCTTCCTCGGCGGCACGCCCGACGGCGACGTCGACACCCAGACCAACGCCCAGCCGAAACAGAACCAGGAGCCCGCGAACTCGCAGTCGAATTCGTTCGGGGCGACGACTGCCGGAGCCACCGACGGCGGCGCATCGACACAGGAAATCTCGTCTCCGCTCGACGGCCAGCGCCAAGCACAGAGCCAAGCCCCGAACCAGCGTCAGAACCAAACCCAGAGTCCGAACCAGACCCAAAGTCCGAATCAAACCCAAAGTCCGAACCAAACCCAGAACCCATCTGGGTCGACGACCGCGAGCGCCGGAGCCTCGTCGCCCTCGCAGGGCCAGGACATGCAGGCCTCGGACGCCTCCGAACACCCCGACGCGGACCGCCCGGAGAACGCGACGGTCGGCGACCGCTACTGTGGTAACTGCGCGTACTTCGAATACGTCCGCACTTCGGACGGACTCAAACCCTACTGCGCAATCCACGACGAGATGATGCAGGACATGGAAGCCTGCGACGCGTGGTTCCCGCGCGGACGTCAGTAGAGAGACGCCACTGCGCGTTTTTCGCACCGTTCCGCTACATCACTCTTTTACAATTCGCTCACCCGCGATTCGACGTCTCGCCAGTGACTCCCGCGCCAGAACACCTGTCCGCAGTCGCGACACCGCCACAACGTCGTCCCTCTGTCGCTCGGGGCGTATTCGGGAATCGGCTCGTCGTTGCCGAGTTCTTTGACGGTCCCGTTGCAGACGCCGCAACGCGCTGGCTTCTTGTCCAGCGAGATGTCGAAACCGACCGAATCGAGTTCGCGTAACTGGTCGAGTGGGCGTTTCGTCGCCAACAGAACGCTGCTGGGCGCTCGCTCGGCGAGCGACACGTCGCGGGTGAGGAGCACCCGCGATTCCTCGGCGGCGCGGTCGAGGAGGGTCGAATCGCCGGGGTCGGTGTCGTGTTCGTCGAGCGCGTAGGCCGTGTCGTACCCGCACATCCGCAGGTACGTGGCAAGCTTGCCGAGCATCACGTCCAGAAGGAATCTCGTTTCTGCCGCGCTTCCGCTGTCGATGCCCGAAGCGACAGTTCCCGGGTGGTCGGGCCCGACGCTATCGCTGCCGGTGTCGTTGCTGGCGTCGGTGTCGTTGCTGGCGTCGGTGTCGTTGCTGGCGTCGGTGTCGGTGGTGTCGCGCTCTCCGGTCACTGCACGAAGTCCCGGAACTCTTCGACCGGGCGGGCGTTCAGCACATCCGCAGTTTCGACCCACCCGCGTCGGGCGGTGTGAACCCCGTACCGGACGTGGTCGAGTTCGGCGGGTCGGTGCGCGTCGGTGTTGATGGCGATTGTCGCGCCCGCCTCGACGGCGATTTTGAGCGCTTCGCCGTTCAGGTCGAGTCGGTACGGACTCGCGTTGAGTTCGAGTGCAACGTCGTTTTCGACCGCCGCTTCGGCGATTCGTTCGTAATCGAGCGGGAGGCCGGGGCGCTGGTTGATGAGGCGGCCGGTCGGGTGGCCGAGGATATCGACCGCGGGGTGTTCCATCGCACGCACGAGGCGTTCGGTTGCCGTCTCGCGGTTTTGGTCGAGCGCGCTGTGGGGCGAGGCGACCACCACGTCCAGTTGGTCGAGCACGTCGTCTGCGACGGAGATACCGCCCTCGGCGTCGATGTTCGCCTCGACACCGTGGAAGACTGCGATGTCGGCGTCTTCGGCAACAGCGCGGACTTCCTCGGCCTGTTCGAGCAGTTCGTCGTCTTCGACGCCGACGCCGCCGACCATTCCGGGGCCGGTCGCGTGGTCGGAGACGACGTGGTACTCGTAGCCGCGTTCGTCGGCCGCGGTGACCATCTCGGCGATGGTGGTGTCGCCGTCGGACCACTCGGTGTGGGTGTGGAGGTCGCCGCGAATATCACCTTCTTCGAGGAGGCTCGGGAGTGCTCCGTCGGTCGCGGCCTCTATCTCGCCCGTGTCTTCGCGCATCTCGGGCGGAACGAGTGGTAAGTCGAGTGCGGCGTACATCGACTCCTCGGTGTCTCCCGCGACTCGTTCGCCGACGCGGGGACCGTCGTCGGTGTCGGAGACTGCTGTGATGTCGAACATCCCGTACTCGTTCATCTTGAGGCCGCGGTCGATGGCGATGTTGCGGAGGTGGACGTTGTGGTCCTTGCTCCCGGTGAAATACTGGAGGGCTGCGCCGTACTCGTGGGGGTCGACGACGCGGAGGTCCACCCGCATCGCGTTCACCCGGATGCTCGCCTTCTGCTCGCCCGCTTCGATGGTGTCGCCTGCGAGTTCGAAATCGACGAAGGAGTCGATGACCGATTGGGGGTCGTCGCTCGCGACGAGGATGTCGATGTCGCCGACCGTCTCGCGCCAGCGGCGCATCGACCCGGCGGGTTCGGCCCGCTCGACGGCGTCGTTCTCGCTGAGGGAGGCCAGCAGGTCGTCGGCGACGGGGCGCGCCTTTCCGAGCAGTTCACGGCCGGTCGATTCGCGGGCGAAGTCGATGCCGTCGAGGATGTTCTGCTCGGTCTTCGCACCGAAGCCTTTGACCTCCTGAATCTCTCCGTCGCGGGCGGCGGCCTCCAACTCGTCGAGGTCGGTGACACCGAGCGCCTCGTAGAGCGTGCCGACCGTCTTTGGTCCGACACCCTCGACGCTCGTCAGCCCGGCCATATCGACGGGCAACTCGTCTCGGAGGGCGTCTAACTCCTCGATGTGTCCGGTTTCGAAGTACTCGACTATCTTCGAGGAGATGGCGTCGCCGACGCGGTCGATTGTTTGGACCGCGTCTTCGCCTTCGTCGGCGAGGTCTTCGATGGGGTTCGGATGCTCGCGGACGTTCTCCGCTGCGCGGCGGTAACTCGACGGCTTGTACTCGACGCCCTTCGCGTCGAGGAGGTCCGCGAACTCTTCGAGGAGCGTCGCAATCTCGTCGTTTCGGCTCATCGACCGCCTCGCTTGCTTGCACCGCCTCCGCGACCCAGCGCTTTCTTGAGGAAGTTCATCCAGCGCTTCTGGTCGGCCGCGTTCTGGAGTTTTTCTTCCTGCGCGAGGTCCACCGGGCGAAGCTGTTCGAGTGCGTTCAGCGCCCGGTCGATACCGACGATGTCGTTGGCGAGTTGTCGGCCCTCCTCGTAGCTCACCTCGTTGTCCTCGATTGGTTGGAGGCGTTCCAGTCGCTCCCGCCGGAGGTTTCGCTTTGCTTGGTCGACGCGCTCGCGTTCACCTGCAGGGATGGTGTCTCGACGCTTGATTTCGAAGACGAACTCTCGCAGGTCAATCATCTCACCCTGTATCTCGATGGTCTCGGGAATCTGTACGCCCACCGTCGCGCCCTCCCGATTGACGCGCTCTAACAGTTGCTTGCGCTCGAACTCCTTCACGACCTGACCTTGCCGTGCGTGACACTTCGCTCCTTCGCCGCCGCCGTCTTCGCAGAGTCGGCCGAACACTCACTGTTCAACTGTTTGCCAGACTGTCTGTAATTGCTGAAAAATGGTTATGCGGCAGTTCGTTGTATTATCAACACGAATCATGTCTGGTGAAACTATTAACGAAGAAGAGACATCGAACGGTGAAACGCCGACGACGTTCGCTCGGGCGCGCCTCTATACGTTCTATCTGCTCGCGCTCGTGACGCTCGGGATGGCGGCCGCGTTCGTCACTGAACTGCTGTCGTACTCGATACTCGGCTGGGGTGCGGGCGGCGAAGAACTCGGGATACACCGCTTGCACCTCATGGTCATCGCATCGACCGTCTGGATGATTATCCTCGGCGTCGCGGCGCAACTGTACCGCCCGCTGAAGCGTGTGGCACTGATGCAAATCGCGTTCGCCGTGACGACGCTCGTCCTCGCCGGGACGATTATCGGAAACGGCCCGGTCGAAGAGGTTGTGCCGTTCTTCGTGCTGACCGGTCTGATGACGCTGTTCCACCCGGCGGGACGCGACGTTCTCTCGGTCGGTGACGAATACAGTCCGGCACTGCTCGGCCTCGTCGCCGTCGCATCGGTTCCCGTGTTGGCCTTCGCAGTGAACCAGTTCGGGCTTCAGAGTACCGGCGATAGCCACGCCATGATGGGCCACTACATGGAGATGGCGGTCATGTCTATCGTACTCCTCTTGACGGGGCTCGTCGCCGCCGCAGGCGCACCCGGCCACCGTATCGTCGCGTGGTTCTCTGCGGGCCTCGCAGTCTACTTCGGCGCGCTCTCGCTGACGTTCCCGGCGCAAGCGTCGAGCATCGATGCCGTCTGGGCTGTCGCACTCGTCGCGTGGGGGTTGGCGTTCGTCGCCACGAGCGAACTCCGCGTGAGCGGCCGGACCTCACTCGCACAGGAACGGCCGCTGTCGATGCCGGGGAGCCCTCGGACGCCAGAGTAGCACAGACGAGCAGTCGTTTCGGATGTGCTCTCTTCGCCCGGCGAAACTCGCCGCAGTCTCGGTCAGCAGACGGAGTCCGTCGTATATCGCCGCAAACGCGCGTGCAGAGACGAACCTTCTTATGCTTATCTTGGATATCGTGAGGTATGGGTTTGTTCGACCGACTCCGCGGTAAGGACCATCCGCGTGTCGCTTTCATCGGCATCGACGGGGTGCCCTTTAGTCTCCTCTCTGACCACCCTGAAGAGTTCCCCAACGTCGCGGCACTGGCCGACGAAGGCGCTGCCGGTGCCATCGACAGCATCGTCCCTCCCGAATCCAGCGCGTGTTGGCCGGCACTCACGACCGGTGTCAACCCCGGCGAGACCGGCGTCTACGGCTTCCAGGACCGCGAAGTTCGGTCGTACGACACGTACGTCCCGATGGGTCGCGACGTCCAGGCCACGCGTGTCTGGGACCGCGTCACCGACGCTGGCCGCGACGCGACCGTGATGAACGTCCCTGTGACGTTCCCGCCGCAGCGAAACGTCCAGCGCATGGTCTCTGGCTTCCTCTCGCCGGGCGTCGACAAGGCGGCGTTCCCCGACGAACTCCGAGACACGCTTCAGGACATCGGCTATAAAATCGACGTCAACGCCAAACTCGGACACAAAGACGACAAGTCCGACTTCGTCGAGGACGCCCACGAGACGCTCGACAAGCGCTACGAGGCGTTCACACACTACCTCGAAAAAGACGACTGGGACCTCTTTTTCGGCGTCTTCATGACGACCGACCGTCTCAACCACTTCCTCTTCAAGGACTACGAGCGCGACGGCGAGAACAAAGACGCCTTCATGGAGTTCTACCGGAAGGTCGACGACTACCTCGGCAAGATTCGCGACCTCCTTCCCGAGGACGTGACGCTCGTCGTCGCGTCCGACCACGGCTTCACGTCGCTCGACTACGAGGTCCACTGCAACACGTGGCTCGAAGAGAACGGGTGGCTCTCCTACGAGGACGACGACCACGAGGCGCTCTCGGACATCGCCGAAGAGTCCCGCGCGTACTCGCTCATCCCCGGTCGCTTCTTCATCAACCTCGAAGACCGCGAACCCCGCGGTTCCGTCCCGCAGGACGAGTACGAGGACGTCCGCGACGAACTGAAAGCCGAACTCGAAGCACTCGAAGGCCCAGACGGCAAGAAAGTCGCAGACCGCGTCGTCGTCAAAGAAGAGGCCTTCCGCGGCGACCACGACGATATCGCACCCGACCTCGTCGTCATCCCGAACCACGGCTTCGACCTCAAGTCCGGGTTCAAGGGCCACGACGAAGTCTTCGGTATCGGCCCGCGAAACGGGATGCACAGCTTCGACAACGCGACGCTGCTCATCGACAACCCCGACGCCGAAATCGAAGACGCCGACCTCTACGACATCGCACCGACCATCCTCGACCTGATGGAAATCGACTACGCGCGCACCGAACTCGACGGCGCGAGTCTCGTCCACCAGTAACGCGAGCGAATCGTCTCTCAGTCGAACGCGGTATCGTCGAAAACCGGTCTTTCTTTCACGACTCAGCTACCGACCAGCGCGAGCGCGCCGCTCAGATAAGGTCGTCTATCTTGTCGTTCTGCCACATCTCACTCGGGTCCTCGCGCGTCTCGTTTTCCGCCTCGTCGATGGCCTCGCGAGCGCGCTCCATGAACGACTCGACGCGCTCGGAGCGCTCGACACCGCCCATGAGGACGAGTGCCGCGAGTCGGTCACTCTGAAGCGGGAAGTCGCCACCGCGAACCTGTAGACTTCCGGTCTCTTCCTCGACCCACCGTCGGGCGCGCTCGACACCTTTTCGCGGAATCGAATCGGGCTTTCCGGCGACGACGACGAGCGCGGAGTCCGCGTCGCTCGCGTCCGGGAGGCTCGTCCCCGTCAGGACAGCACGGCGGACGATGCTCATCACGGCGTTGATGTTCTCTTCTGCCTTCGGTGCCGCTTCGGCGCTCGCGTAGCCGAGTGCCGCGATACCCCCGGCACGAAGGGTGTTGATAACCTCGGACGAGTCGACGACGCTCTCGCCGACACCTTCGGTCGCCTCGCCGGAGGCGAGCAGGAGGCCGACGCGACGGGCGATAGCCTCGTTTATCGCGTCGAACCCTTCGCTCATCGACTCGCCAGACGACCGGAAGGCGTCGTTGTCGACGAGGAGCACGGCGTCCGACTCACGAGCGACGGTCTTGAGCGACCGACCGGCGTTCACCTGATACATCGCGCCTTCGTCCTCGCCGGGAAGGATGCCGAGGACGTAGACCGGGATGTCGTAGATTCGCTGGAGTTCCTTCGCGAGGACGGGCGCACCACCGGAACCGGACCCCCCACCGAGTCCGGCGACGATGAATATCGACTCGGCTTCGGCCGTGACACGACCGTCGAGCGCCGAGAGTACTTCCGTCTTGTCCGCTTGCATGACTTCGGCACCGAGTTCGTTGTCGCCGCCGACGCCGTGGCCGTTGACACGGTCCTGTCCGATGAGGACCGTCTCGAACGGTAGTTGCGTGAGGTCTGCCTTTGCGGTGTTAACACCGACTGCACCGAGGACAGCACCGAATCCCATTCGCTCGTCGAACGACTGGAGGGCCGCCGTGAGCTTCCCACCCGCTTGGCCGAGACCAATCAGGACTGTCTTCATATCCAACACCACTCTGGGGTCGCTCTTCAACGTTCCCCACGCGAGTCGGGGCCCGCTCGGAAGCGGGTGGCTGCCGCGTTTGGGGGTGGACGACTGCACCCTCTCGAAAGCGAGCGACCGCACCTGTCTGTAGCTCCGTGGCGACACCCAACCGAGACGCAGGTTTATCCCATATGACGGGACCACCCCGGCGTATGACACGCACCACCGGTCACACGACCACCGAGGACAGGAACCGAACGTCGTCGGATGCCGCGGCCGCCGACCGAACAGCAGAACTCGTCGCTCGCCTCGACGCCGTCGAACGGACACTGACGGGGACCGACGCGCCCGTCTCGGACCTCGAAGACCTCGCTGCGGTCGAAGAACGCGTCTCGGACCTCGAATCGACCGTCGAGACGCTCACCGAGCGCATGGACGACATCGACGCTGCGACGCAGGCCATCCGCGGGTACCTCGGCGGCGTTCGCGCGGTCAACGAGTCGGTCGAGCGCCGGGCGGACGCGGCACTCGCTAAAGCCGAGTCGCTGGAAGCCGCCCTCGTCGACGAATCCGATGCCGCGCGCCAGCAATCGTCGATAGCGCAGGCGACGGCGTCTCCCGAGCCAACCGATAGTGTCGAACACGGCTCGGTCGATTCCACCGCTGGCGACGACGCGGACGCCCCGAACAGCGGTCTGGCTTCTCGCCTCCGCGACGTGCTGTGATTCGCGTCGTCATCGCGTGTTGTCTCGCCGTGGCGATTGCGGGCGTTGCGTTCCCAGCGGCCGACGCCGCCAGAGCGGATGCGACCGCCGTCAGCGTCGGGTCGATGGCAGACACGCTCGCACAGGCGGCCACCTCGCTCGCGACGACCGAAGACCCGCCACCGGTCGGTCTCGACGGTGCTCGGAGACGTGTCGTTCTCGACGTTCCCTCTGGGTCGTGGCGGTCGGCGCGCGTCTCTCAACTCACGATTCGCGGCGGCGACGGTGTCGAACTCACGGCGACGACAGCGGGAGGCCCGACTGTCGTTCGTCGCGTCGGTGGACCACGCGTTCACGTGGTCGGCGAACGACTCTCGCTGGGTCCCGGCACGCACACGCTCGACCTCACGCTCCAGTCCGATTCGCGCGGCTCGGTCGTCGTGGTCGAACCGGCGTGAATCGGCGTTCACAACCCCACTGTTCGACCGTTTTCACTCTCAATTCTCCGGGCGTAGGTTCAAATACCCGAACGGGACCACGCCGGTGTATGCCTCTCGACCTCGCCGCCGCACTCGGACTCGACGACACCTCGTCGCCCGATGCAGGACGGTCTCTCTCGCGCACGGTGTCTGACTACCTCGGGGATTCACCCGTCGCGGATTCCCTTCCTGATTCGCTCGTCACTTCGGGCGACGCCGACTCGTCTCCGGCGTGCGACTGTGCGCCGACGTTTTCGACCCCGACCGACGACCTGCACGACGACGATGCGGTGCTTCTCGTCGATGCGAGCACGTGCCCGTACGGCGGGTCGCTCGCAACCTCGCCGTCGTGTCGGGCGACGGCAATCGGTGCGCTGGAGGACCGCGACGCCGATTCGGTCGTCGTCCGCCAAGGCGGCCGAGAGTGGCGGTACGACGACGCCTCGACCGCGCTCCTCGTCGCTGCCGGACGATTCGCCGAACGCGTCGGCTTTCGTGACGACCGACTGGCCGAACGCGCTCGCCGCGACCCGCTCGCCGCCGCGCACGAGGCAACCGGCCGAGCGGGACCGGTCAAGCGCGCCGCCGTCGAAACCGGCCTCACCGAGGGAGCGGCCCGCGCCGCCGACTACGACGACGCGCTCCGCGCTGTCGTCGGGCCGACGATTGCCCGCTCGCGCGTCGACCCGAAACCGCCAGCAGACGCGCGACTCGTCTCCACCAGCGAACTCGACTCGGGTGCGGTCGCCCGCCGGTACGAGGCTCCGAACGGCCCCGTTTACCACCTCGACCCGCTGGCGTCGACGCTCGATGCCGACTCGGCGCAGACGCTCGCAGACGCTCACGACGCGCTCGCACAGGGTCGCGTCGAGGCCGGTGAGCGAGCGCCCGGACGCGCGGTTCGTCTCGTCGCCGACGCCGACGACCCGGTCGACGTGCTCACGTCGATTCTGGCGAAGCACACCCACGGCCACGGCGTCCTCGACGACCTGTTTTCCGACCCGGCGGTCTCGGACGTGTACGTCTCGACGCCAGCGGACGAGAACCCGATTCGCGTCGTCGTCGATGGCGAGTCGATGCCGACGAACGTCCGACTCGTCCCCGGCGGTGCCGAGTCGTTGGCGTCGCGCCTCCGTCGCGTGAGCGGCGCGTCGTTCTCCCGTGCGGACCCGACGCTCGACACCGTCGTCGAAGCTGGCGGGGCGACGGTCCGCGTCGCGGGCGTGACCGCACCTGCAAGTGACGGCCTCGGGTTCGCGTTCCGCAGACACGACGAGACACCGCTGACGCTCCCCGCACTGGTGGAAAACGGAACCGTCTCGGCCGACGCCGCCGCCCTCTGCTCGCTTGCTGTCGAGCGCGGTGCGTCGGTCCTCGTCGCCGGCGCACGCGGAGCGGGGAAGACGACCTTCCTCGGTTCGCTCGTCTGGGAACTGCCCGCCTCGGTTCGGACGGTTCTCATCGAGGACACGCCCGAGCTTCCGGCGGCGGCACTTCGCGCCGCAGATAGAGACGTACAGACGCTTCGAACCGACACGACTGGCGGGCCAGAACCGACGCCGCAGGAGGCCCTCCACGCCGCGCTCAGACTGGGTGACGGTGCGCTCGCAGTTGGCGAAGTTCGCGGCGAGGAGGCGTCAGTGCTCTACGAGGCGATGCGCGTCGGCGCGAGCGCGAGCGCCGTCCTCGGGACGATTCACGGCGACGGAGCGGCCGACGTGCGCGAGCGGGTCGTTTCGGACCTCGGCGTCCCGGCTTCGTCGTTCGCCGCGACCGACCTCGTCGTCACCTGTGAACGCGCCGACGACCACCGCGTCGCCCGCATCGAGGAGGTGCGCCCGACCGACGGCGACGCGTCGTTCGAGACGCTGTTCTCGCACGATGGGGCGTCGCTCACGCCGACCGGGTGTGTCTCGCGCGGTAACAGCGCCGCAATCGAGTCGCTCGCGCGACCGGGCGAGTCGTACGCCGACGTGCTCGATGCAATCGACGAGCGCGCACGCCGACTCGAATCGCTCGCCGTGACGGGCAGAACGACGCCAACTGACCTCGCCGACGCCCGCGCAGGGGGTGTGTCCCGATGCTGAACGGGGCGACGCGAACGATGGTCAACACCGCCCTGCCAGCACTTGCACGGCTCTCGCCGGTCTCTGTCGACCCCGGCGACGAGCTAACCCAATCGCTGGCGTTTCTCACCGCCGACCTCGACGCCCAGACCGTCGTTGATGCCGGATACGGCGCGAGCGTTCCGGCCGGTCTCGTCGGCGGTCTGCTCGCGGCGCTCGTCGGCGTCCCGCCCCTGACCATCGGACTCGTCTTCCTCGCCGTAGCGATGGGTGCGACGCACGCGATTCACACCGCTCCGGTCTGGCTCGCCAGACTCCACCGAACGCGGGCACTCGGCCGCGCGCCGGAACTCGTCGGGCGACTCGTGCTTCGGATGCGACTCGAACCGTCTGTCGAGCGCGCGGCGGTGTTCGCCGCGAACGCTGGCGACGACGCCTTGGCGAACTCGCTGGACACGCACGTCGAACGCGCCCGCGGAACGCCGACCAGCGGCCTCGGCGAGTTCGCCGCCGCGTGGCGCTCGTGGTTCCCCGCGCTCGACCGAGCGACCGCGCTCGTCGAAACTGCCGCGGACGTGCCTGCCGGCGAACGAGACCGAACACTCGAACGAGCCCACGAGGTCGTTCGCGTCGAGACGCGTGACCGACTCGCCACGTTCGTCGGTGAGGTTCGCGGACCGATTACCGCCGTGTACGCGTTCGGCGTCTTGCTCCCGCTCGCACTGGTCGGGGCGCTCCCGGCGGCCCGCGTCGCTGGCGTCGGCGTCGGTGTCGCTCACGTCGTCGCGCTCTACGATATCGTCCTTCCGGTGTGTCTCTTCGCTGCTGTCGCGTGGGTACTGGTTCGCCGTCCCGTCGCGTTTGCACCGCTCTCTATCGACGCCTCGAACCCGGCGGTCGAGGATACCCGACTGCTGGCTGCTGTCGCCGGTCTCGTCGCCGGTGGGGCCGGATTCGTCGGTGCCAACGCGCTCGTCGCGCCGTGGGCCGCGCCACTCGGGGCAGTCGGACTCGCGTCGGGTGCGGCGCTCGTCGTCGGCTCCCGCCCGGTCGTCAAACTCCGCGAACGGGTTCGAGCGGTCGAAGACGGACTCTCGGACGCGATGTACCTCGTCGGCAGGGCTGTCGGTGAGGGCGAAGCCGTCGAATCGGCGCTCGCCCGCGCCGCAGAGACGACACCCGGCGCGACCGGGGACCTGCTCTCCGACGCTGTCGGCGTTCAGCGCCGACTTCGGGTTGGCGTCGTCGACTCGTTCTGCGGCGACCACGGCGTTCTCGAATCGCTGCCGAGCCCGCGTGTCGCCAGCGTCGTGACGCTCCTCGGACTCGCCGCACACGAGGGCCGACCTGCGGGTCGCGCCATCGTCTCGATGGCCGACCAACTCGACGCACTCGCCCGACTGGACGCCGAGGCTCGCCGCGAACTCGCGACCGTGACCGAGACGCTGTCGAACACGGCGTCCGTCTTCGGGCCGCTCGTTGCTGGCGCGACGGTCGCCCTCGCCGATGGCATGGCTCCGGCGCGAACGCTCGACCAGACTGCCGTCACTGCACCGCTGGCAACAGCCGACCTCGGGCTGGCGGTCGGCGTCTACGTTCTCCTCTCTGCGGTGCTTCTGACGACGCTCTCGGTCGGCGTGGCGAACGGACTGGACCGTCACCTCGTTGCGACCCGCGTCGGGCGCGCGCTCCTCTCGGCGACCGTGACGTTCCTCGCTGCGTTCGTCGCCGCAGGGACGCTGCTCTGATACCCTGCCCGGTGCTGAGGTTTATATACTCGAACGGGACCACCCCGTGCTATGTTGGACGTTCCGTTCGAATCGATGTACACGCTGGTCGCGCTCTCGGTGGGTGCCACGCTCCTCGTCGGCGTCGTGGCAGGACTCCCGACGACGCCGGCACCGGACGCGCAGGAGGTCGCCGAGACCATCGACGACGTCGCAGTCGCCGAGTACGACGCGACGGCCGAGATTCCGCTCGGAGCGGCCGAAATTCGGCTCGGCCCGCAGCGAATCGGCCTGCGGAACGACGGCGGTGCCGCGCACGCGACACTCGCCTTCGGCCCTGTCGTCCCCACCACGTTGGATTCGCGGCTCGGTGCTGTCGCCACGGGCGCAGCCCCGAGCGACGTCTTCGAGTCGCCAGCCGCATTCCGGGAGGCTGCTGCCGAGTCCCGCGAGGTCTCGGCCGCAACTCACGAGGCTGCGACCACAATCCGCGGCCCCGCGACTGCGACCGCAACCCGTAACTCCACGACTGCGACCCACGAACCCGGTCGCTCGTGGCGTCCTGCCCCTGAATCGCTCGTCGTCCGTCACGTCACTTGGGAGGGAGTCGATGTCACTATCGTCGCAGCGTAGAGGCCAGTTATCGCCGACGTCTGCGCTCGTCGGTCTCGTCGTCGTGTGTGCGGCCGTCTCGGGCTATGCGGCGGTTCTCGACCGGTCGCTTCCGACCGCCGACCGCGACCTCGCACCCTCGACGCTGACTGCTGTCGAGTCGGCCCTCGCCGACGATTCCGGCGTCGTCGAAGTCTCTCGTCTCTCGGCGGGCCTCGACGCGTGCCCAACCGGGTACTCGTGCCGTCTCGTCGTGGCGGTCGGAGACGAGCGGCGCGTCGCAGGCGCGGAGGTGCCGGAAGGGACCACCACCGACACGGCGAGTACGCAGGTGAGCGTTCGCTCCGAACCCGGCCACGTCGGCTTCGGGACGCTTCGCGTGGAGGTCTGGGCGTGACCGACCTCGTCCTCGACGTGACGCTCTGTCTGCTCCTCGTGAGTGCGAGCGTCGGCGTCGTCGTCACCGCAGACGAAGGCAGCCTCACGGGGGCTGACAACGCGCTCGACGCAGACGGTATCGCAACGTCGCTGGCGACCAGCACGGCGACGGTCTACTACGACCTCGACCCCGGCGTCGAAGCCGCGGACCCGTCGCTTCTGGAGTCGGGTGGCGTCGATGCGCGCGAACTCGACCGCACTGCACACGGTAGTCTCGCCAGCCTCCTCGCCCGAAGCACCCTGGGGACAGTCGCTATCGATGGCGTTCGACTCACTCACGCCCGCGACGACATGCGTCAGGGCGTCGCTGAACGCGTCGCTTCGGAACTCCCGGTCCGCGGTGTCAACGTCGCCGTTCGGTGGGCACCGTACCCCGGTGCGCCGGTTCGAGCGACCGACACGCTCGGCCCTCGTCCCTCCGCGGCCGCGACGGTTCACTCGGCCTCGCTTCGCGTTCCGAGTGGCTTCCCGTCAGCACGTGACGACGCGCTCGCCGCGAGCGACGACGGATTCGACGCTGTAGCGCGAGTCGTCGCGAAACGGACGGTTGCAGGTTTGTTCCCACCCGAACAGGCTCGGCTGGCGCTTCACGGCGACGAGCCGGTTTCGACGCTGATGGCTCACCGCTACGAGCGGGCGGGCACGCTTCTGAACGCGTCTGTCGAACCGGAAGTCGAGAGCGTCGAGCCTCGTGCCGCTAACGCCGACCTCGAAGCGGCGCTCGCATCCAAACTCGCAGCCGACATGCAGGCAAACTACGAGACGCCGACTGAGGCCGCACGGGCTGTCTCGGTCGGCCACGTCGACATCGTCGTCAGGACGTGGTCGCTGTGAGACTCGCAGACGACAACCGGGGACGCGTCCCCTTCGCGCTCCTCGGTATCCTCTTGCTCGTCGCCAGCGCGACGTTCTCCGGCGCGCTCTCGACCCACAACCCGGTTGCTGACCGCCGCGTCGACGAGGCAGTCGAGACGGTCACTGCCGAGACGAATACCGCAGTTCGCACAGCGGTTCACGACGCCGCGCGTGAGGCGGCCGCGAATCCGGTCACGAAACGGTCGAATACGACCGTCGGTCGGGTCCTCTCGGCGAACGACACGTTCCGCGATTATCTCCGACTCCGAATCGCACTCGCTGCGTCCGAGCGCCTGCACACGACGACCGTCCGACGTGGCGGCGTGTGTGCGACCGCGTCGCTTCCGCCGACGCCGAACGAATCTGCGCTTCGGGCGGCGCTCGACCGCGTCGCAATCGAGGAACGAGAAAACGGGACGCTGCTCGTCGTCACTGTCGAGAACGTCTCGGTCGATGCGTGGCGCGACGGTCGCCACGTGGTCGACGACACGATAACGACGACCGTCGGCGTCCAGACGCCGGTACTCGCGCTCCACGACCGAACCGAACGGTTCGAACATCGTCTCGACGCGGGCATCACTGACGGTGGAACCATGGACGCGACGGTCACGACCGCGCTCTGGGCCTCCGCGTGGACCCGTGGCTGGGGACAGTACGCGGGCGCACCAATCGACAACGTCGTCACGAACGACCACGCCGCGCTGGCAGCGAACGCAGGCGTCCTCCTCGCCGAGCAGCAGGCTTTCGGCGCGACCGACCGCGACGCGACTGGCGCACTCGGCCGAGCGGCCGTCAAGACCGGCGCGCGCGACCTCCTGACACTGACCGGCTCCCCCGCTGCGCCCGAGTTGGCCAACGCGCTTCCCGCGCCGAACCCGTCTGAAAACTCGGACGCTCCGACGCCGACCGACCCGGAGAACCGCACCATCAACTCGTCTGTCGGACCGGCCGCAGACCACGCGCTCGTCGCGCTCCTCGACGGCGACGAATCCGGTGGCGAGGACGGCGACCATGCAGAATCGTTCGACGGTGTCGTCACCGATGCCTACCGGGCGGACGCCGCAGTCGTCGCGGAGCGAACAGTCGAGCAAACGACTACCCAGATGACTCGGCCGGGCGACGGGTGGGAACTCGTCGGCACGGAGACCGAGTCGAACACGACGGTCACGTCGCTGCCGACCCGGACGCCGGACACGCACGTGGAAACTGTCGTCGTCGATTCCGCCTCCCGGCTGGTCACGACGACCGAGACGACGACGCGAACGTGGCGTCGCGGAAACGACACGCTCTCGTCGCAAGCGCGGTCGACCACCGAAACTCGCGTCGACCTCGCTGTCGTCGTCGACCCGCGAAGCGTGCCCGGACCGAACCGCGACATCTCTCCCGCACTCTCCCGCGGGGGCGCACTGAATGGTCCGAACTACGAGTCGGTGGCGGATGTCGCCGCCGACACGCTGGAGACGAGTGGCGGCTTCGACGGTCTCGCACGCGACGTGGCTGCCGGTGACGCGCCCACCCCGGATTCTGTCGCCGTAACTCGTCCATCGAAGCTCGACACGTGGCTTCGCGGAGACCTGCTCGACCTTCACGAGCGCGTCCGCAACCGGACCGTGACCGTCTCGGCGCAGTCGCTCGCGGCGGGTGAATCCAACCCTGCGGCCGAACTCGCGGCCGACATTCGAGCGGACAGAGACGAACTTCTCGACGCACCGACCACCTACGACGGCGTCGCCGACCGCGCCCGCGTCGCAGTCCGTGCGGCCTACCTCGACCGCGTCCTCACCGAACTCGACCGCCGCGCGAACCGAACCGCCGACGCGACCGGTGCCGCAGACGATGCGTCGCAGGATTCGAACGTCGGGTCGCTCTCTGCGGCCGTCGCCGCGAAACGAGCAGCAGGCGACACGCTCGGGTCCGCAAATTCGACCCAGTCGGCCGACGGCGTTCGGTACGTCCCCGATGCCGACCCGATGTATCTCTCGCTCGACGGCCGCACCGGTTCGTCGCTCCCGGCTGTCGATTCGGCGGGGACCTACCACCCGCTCGTCGCCCGCAACACCAACCTGTTCACGCTTCCCTACGGCGACGCGACCGACACGGTCCTCGAACCCGTGTTCGGTGCGAGCCGCCGGGTCCCACTCCGAGTCGCGGCGCGGACACTTCTCGCCGCGGACGCGACGCTCGCTGCGTCGAACGCCTCGAACGAGAGTCTCGAAGCTAGACGGGACCGCCTCGAAGCCCGCCACACCCACCTCGAAGCGGCTGTCACCCGAGCGATGCGGCCCCCTACGACCGCGGCCGCAACGACGCTCGCCGAACACACCGACCTCTCGAACGCCGAGCGTCGGCGCGTCCTTCGAACCGCACTCGGTCGCTGGGAGCGTCCGGGCCACCGCGCGCTCGCCGTCACGAACGGGTCGGCGTCACGGGCGATTGCTGTCGAAGCCGCGGGCGCGGGAACCACGGAGGCCGACCTCCTCGAACTCCGTCTCGACGAGGCATTCCGGACCGCCCGCAAGCAGACGGGAGCGACGGTCCCGCAGCGACTCACGAACCGGACTGTCCACACGACTCGGTCGGTTCGCGAAGACGCAGTCGCGACCGTTGCGACAGACGCCGCGATGGGTGCAACTGAAAAGGCAGTGTCGAAGCGGGTGAACAAGACGCTCTCGTCCCGGCTCGGCAAGAACTTCCGGCGCGTTCCCGCTGGATTCCCGGTCGCACCCGTGCCGGGCTACTGGTACGCGACGGTCAACGTGTGGGACGTCGAACTCGCGGGCGAGTTCGCGCAGTTCCGTGTCCACGCTCGCGGTGACACGGAGTCGCTGACCTACGCCCGCGATGGGTCTTCCGTGGCACTCGACTGGGACGGCGACGGGACCAGCGAAGACGTTGGACGCGGTGAGCGCGTCAACTTCACTGTCGAGACGGCCATCGTCGTCGCAGTCCCGCCGTCGGGAATCGGCGTCGGCGACATCGACGGCGACGCCGACGAACGTTCCGCTGGCTGGGCTGGCGGACCCGGCTGTACCGCCGTCGGGGACTGTCGGCAGTCCTGATAGCCGGATGCCGTCGTTGTCACCGCGGTGCTGTGCGAGTAACAATCGTTTTCCCGCCCCACGCCTCACACCCGGCATATGTTGTACGACGCCGTGGAGCAACCCGGTGCAGTCTCGGCCGACGAGCTTCGAGCCGCGTACGAAGACGAACTTCGCGCGGCGGTCGAGACGGTTGGCGCTGACGCGGCCGCAGCGGCGGCTGACGTCTCCGAACAGGCACTCTCCAACGGGATGTTGGAACTGACGCTCGAACAGGCAGCCGAGATTCTCGCACTGACCGACGAGAACCCGGACGCCGACGCCATCGTCTGGGAGTTCCGAGACCACCTTCTCATGGGGATGACGACGGGTATTCTCGACGTAGACAGCCTCGCGTCCGCGGTCGACCTCGACCTCAACGGACAGGAGGTTCAACAGGCAATCGAGGGCCGAACGTCCGTCACGCTGAACGAACTGGCTGCCATCCACCACGCTATCGCCGTCCGTAACGAGCGATGAGAGTCGCCATCCTCGGGTGCGGATACGTCGGCCTCGAACTCGCACGTGACCTCGTCGCCGACGGCCACGAGGTCTGGGGCGTCAGGCGCTCCGACGAGGGACTCGACGCCGTCTCCGAGACCGGGGCCGAAGCTGTTCGCGCCGACGTGACGGACTCCGAATCGCTGTCGGCGGTATCCGACGTGGACCACGTCGTCTTCGCCGCCAGTTCGGGCGGTCGCGGAGCCGAGGCAGCCCGCACCGTCTACGTCGATGGACTTCGAACCGCTATCGACCACTTCGCCGCCCGCGACGATGCGCCCGACAGACTCGTCTACACGTCCAGCACGGGCGTCTACGGCGACCACGGCGGCGACTTCGTCGACGAGGAGACGCCACTCGAACCGACGACAGACAAGACGCAGGTCCTCGCCGAAGCCGAACGCGTCGCCCGCGAATACGCCGCAGAGAAGGGAATCGACGGGACGGTCGCCCGATTTGCAGGCTTGTACGGTCCCGACCGATACCGACTGGAACGGTATCTGTCCGGTCCCGTCACTGCGGGCTATCTCAACATGGTCCACCGAGACGACGCCGCAGGCTCGGTCCGGTTCCTCCTCGAAGAAGACCGCGCTCGCGACGAGGTGGTACTCGTCGTCGACGACGAACCGGTCTCGAAACACGAGTTCGCCGACTGGCTGGCTGACGAGTGCGGCGTCCCACGGCCCGAAAAATACTCGAAAGAAGAGCGACTGGCGGCTGACGACCTCTCTGAGGCTGCTCGGAGGCGCATTCTGACGAGCAAGCGCTGTTCGAACGACCGCCTTCGCGACCTCGGCTACGAATTCAGGTATCCCACGTATCGGGAGGGATACCGCGCCGCAATCGACGCCTACCGCGGCGACCACGCCTGAGACGCCTGCAATCGAGCGGCGCTCGGTCCCCGATTTTTTGTCACACGGAAACGATGGATTAGGGGGAATATTGATGACACCGGGGTTGGACGTGTTGGGTATGGCTGGTTCGGTGGGACAAGTCGACTCGGCACAGGTCGCCGAGTCGGTCGGGTCGTTCGTCAACACCCATCCAGAGGTAGTCGCTGCTGTCGTCGTCGGTCTCGCTGCCTTCGTGCTCGCGGCGTACGCGGCGATTCGATTCAAACGCCCGATGGGTGCGCGCTTCGCCGAGGCGCTCGCAGACGTCGACGAAGTCGCCGTGCTCATGCACCCGAACCCGGACCCGGACGCGATGGCCGCTGCAATCGGCGTCGCGTGTCTCGCCGAACAGGTCGGGACAACACCGACGATTCAATTCGCCGGGCAGATTCGACATCAGGAAAATCGCGCGTTTCGGACCGTTCTCGACCTCGACTTGGACTCTATCGACCACGTGAGCGACCTCGCTGCGGAAGCGGTCATCCTCGTGGACCACAACACCCCTCGCGGATTCGCGGGCGCGGAAGGAATTCTCCCCTACGCCGTCGTCGACCACCACCCCGGAGACGGGACGGGCGAGGCGTTCACTGACGTTCGAACCGACTACGGGGCCTGTTCGAGCATCATCGCGGAGTACTTCCGCGACGTGGGCGCGAAACCCGTCCCGCCGGACATGCACGCAAGCGAGGTCAACTCGTCGTACACCGTGCCCTCGGAGGTTGCGACGGGGCTCGTGTACGGGATTCTCACCGACACGAAACAACTCACTGCCGGGTGTTCTGCCCCCGACTTCGACGCGGCGGGCTATCTCTTCCCCGGCGTCAACGAAGACCACCTCGACCGCATCGCCAACCCCGAAGTATCTCGCGAGGTGCTCGAAGCGAAGGCCCGCGCAATCGCTGGACGCGACGTCCGCGGTCCGTTCGCCGTCGCCGACATCGGAACCATCTCGAACGTCGATGCCATTCCGCAGGCGGCCGACGAACTCATCCAACTCGAAGGCGTCACCGCCGCGGTCATCTGCGGCGAGCGCGACAACAACGTCTATCTCTCCGGTCGCTCCCGCGACGACAGGGTCCACATGGGTCGAACGCTCGAAGCCGCACTCGAAGACTATCGCGGTGCGAGCGCTGGCGGCCACGCCCGCATGGGCGGCGGCCAGATTCTCCGCCCGGACGCGGTCACAGATGGCGGCAACGGAAACCACGTCCCGCGAGACGAACTGGTCGAGCGGGTGTTCGAGGCGCTCTCTGGCGATATCTGAGGCTCGTTCTGTCCGCTGTCGTGACTCCCCGACAGCGACCGGTGAGCCTTAACCGTCCGCGTTCCAACGCCCGCCTATGGCTACAGGACGGGGCACGTGGGCGTACCGCGACCGCTTCGGCGACAGTTTCGGCCGCACGTTCTTCCGACGCTTCGGGCCGGGCGTCGTCTCCAGTATCGGCATCGGGACGTACCTCGGCGACCCGACCGACGAGGTCGACGAGCAGTACCGCGAGTCGCTCGTCCTCGCGCTGGAAAGCGGAATCAACCTCCTCGACACCGCGTCGAACTACCGCCACGGGCGCTCCGAGCGCGTCGTCGGCGAGGCGGTTCGTGAGGCCGATATCGACCGCGACGCTATCGTCGTGGCCTCGAAAGCCGGGTTCGTCCCATTCGACCGCACTCGTCCGGAGAATCCCGCCCAGTACGTCCGAGAGACGGTGCTCGACGCCGGATTAGCCGCTGCCGACGAACTCGCCCACGGCAGCCACACCATCGCCCCGACGTTCATCGACGAGATGGTCGACCGCTCGCTCGACCTGACCGGCCTCGACCACATCGACCTGTACTATCTCCACAACCCGGAGACGCAACTCGCAGTCGCAGACAGAGACACTGTCTACGACCGCATCGAATCTGCCTTCGAAGTGCTCGAACGGCGCGTCGCGGCCGACGACATCGGTCGGTACGGCGTCGCCACGTGGGAGGCGTTCCGCGTCCCCGAGGGCCACGACTCGTATCTCTCGCTTCCGGAAGTGGTTCGGCGGGCCGAACAGGCGGCTGAAACCGTCGGCAACGACGAGCCCAGCCTCGACGCGGTTCAACTCCCGTTCAACGTCGTGATGGCGGACGCGTTCACCGTGGACGCCCACGAAACCGACGACGGAGAACAGACGAGCGCGCTGTGGTACGCCCACGAACACGACCTCGACGTGTTCACGAGCGCGAGTCTCGCACAGGGAGACCTCTCACGAGAGATTCCAGAATCGGTAAACGAGTTGCTGACGGGTGAGACGCTTGCGCAACGGGCACTCAATTTCTCGCGGAGCGCGCCCGGCGTGACCGCGGCGTTAGTTGGCGCGGCGTCGCCCGAGCACGTCGCGGAGAACGTCGCCGCCGGGACGTTCGACCCGCTTGGGGCGCGGTCGTTCGACGCCGTCTTCGAGTGAGCGTCGGTTTGGGCGCTGTGATACTGCTATCGGAGTTCTTTCCACTCGCTTCCGCAGTTCGGGCACATTCGGAGTGAGAACACTTCGTCGGGGTCGTTCTTCTTCTTCAGCGACTCCCCGCACTCGGAGCAGGTCAATCGCCCGTAGGTATCCTTTTTCAGCTCCCCGTCACGAAGCCCTTTCCGCGTTGTCTTCATACCGGCTGGTTTGTCCAACGAACATAAAAAGCCGCCGCCGACCCGGCAACCGAATCCCCGTTCGAAAGGATTGTCATCACGCGGTGCGCGTCTCCGAGCGTGTCCCGTGGCCGTCTCTTTGGTACGCTGTGTGGGATGGTGCTGCTCGTCAACCTCGCCCGCGTCGTCTTCGCGCCGCTTCTCGGCGAGTTCATCCTCTTTTTCGACGTGAACCGGGCCACCGTCGGCTTCGTGGCGACGCTCGTCTGGCTCGGCAGCGCCAGCCTCCGCGTTCCGACGGGGTGGCTTCTCACCCGAATTCCCCGTCACCGCGTGGTCCTCGGAACCGGCATCGTTCTGGTTCTCGCCTCCGCGCTCACCGCCAGCGCCCAGTCCATCGAGATGCTGATGGTCGGTGCCGCGTCGATGGGGCTGGCCTCCGGTGCCTACTTCGTCGCTGCGAACCCGCTCGTGAGCGAACTCTACCCGGAGCGCGTCGGTCGCGCGATGGGCATCCACGGCACTGCGAGCCAGCTCGCGGCCGTCGGCGTCGCCCCCTTCGTCACCCTCGTCCTCGCGGTCGGTGCCGACCTCGACGTTCCCTTCATCTCGGCGTCGTGGCAACTCGTGTTCGTCTGTGTCGGTATCGCGGCCGCCGTGGTCACTGTCGCGCTCTATCTGACGGCTCGCTCGACTGACCTCCCCGACGCCGGGGCGGACGACCGCGACCTGCTCGGTGCCGTCCGTAGGGAGTGGCGCGTCATCCTCACCGGCGTCGTCATCCTCGGCGCGACCGGGTTCGTCTGGCAGGGCGTGTTCAACTTCTACGAGTTGTACATGACCTCGAAGGGACTGCCGCAGGCGACGGCGCGGAACATGCTCACTGTCGTCTTCGGCGCGGGCGTCCCGGCGTTCTTCCTCTCCGGTCGTCTCGCCGACAAACTCCCGCGTGTCCCGTACATCCTCGGCGTCCTCGTCGCGTTCGTCGTGTCGGTCCTCGTCCTCACACAGACGCGAGGGCTCGTTCCGCTACTCGTCGTCACGGCCATCCTCGGATACGTCATCCACAGCCTCTTTCCGGCACTCGACGCCTACCTGCTCGACACGCTCCCGGACGAGAGTCGCGGCAGCGCCTACTCGGTGTATTCGTTCGGGATGATGATTTTCCAGGCCACCGGCGCGGGTGCGGTCGGGTACCTGACCGATGTCGCGTACACGTTCGACCAGGTGTTCGTCGGCTTCGCGGTCGGGCTTGGCGTCATCGTCGCGGGACTCCTCGTTCTACAGCGCGCTGGACGGATTCCGAACGGTGGCGCCTGACCCCACAGCGGTGAGTTGAGGACCGACTCCGACGCCCATCGCACTTTTATTCGCTGCGTGTGACCTCCGGGCTAATGACGACCCACGGGCACCACACGGGCGACACTCGAACACCACACGGGCGGCGACCCAACACGGTTCGGGGAGACAGATGAGTGAGGAGACCTACGACGAGTTGGCAGGCGTCGTCGACCTCTTCGGCGCACTCACTCGCGAGGAACTCGAAGACGCGCTGGACGAACTGGCATTCAAACAGGGACACGAAACCGACACCGACGCACTCGCTGGTACGATTTCGGACGCTGTGGACGCGTACTACCTCGTCCCGTACGAGTCGGACGAAGCCGATGCCGAGTTGCTGACGGTTGGCCCGGTGGCCTTCCCGACGCTTCCACCGCGAGCAGAGGACCTCCCGCACATCCTCGACTATCCGACCCGCACGGTCCCCCGCGACGAACTGGTCGAGCAGGTCGAAGGCCGACTTCGAACCGCGGCGGCGAAAGCCGTCTCGTCGGGAGACACCGACGAGGCCGCTCGACTGCTCGATATTACCTACGACCTCGAAGCGTGGGCAGACACCGACGTCGCCTCGATTCGCGACCGTCTGGACGCAGCATTGGCAGAAGAGGGGCAGGCCTAAGTCGCGTCGCCGCTTTCTCTGTCGTGACGATGGACCTCGCGAGAGTCGCCCAACACGACCCGGAGACTGTCGAGGCGGGGCGGCACGCAGCGGTCATCGCGCCGGTCGTGATGCGTGACGACCGGCCGCACGTGCTGTTCACGAAGCGAGCCGACCACCTCGGCGAACATCCCGGGCAGATGAGCTTCCCCGGCGGTGGGCGCGAGCCCAGCGATGTAGACCTCAGAGCGACCGCACTCCGCGAGGCCAACGAAGAAATCGGACTTCGGGCGGACGAACCCGCGTTTTACGGCCGCCTCGACGATATCCTCACGGTGACGGACTACGCGGTCTCGCCGTTCGTCGCCACAATTCCCGACCGAGAGTACGAGCCAGACGACCGCGAGGTCGCGGAAATCGCCGTCCTCTCGGTCGACGACCTGACCGACCGCACGAACTACGAATCCGAACTCCGCGACCACCCACAGTACGGTGAGATTCGACTCCACTTCTTCCACGTCGACGGCTACACCGTCTGGGGTGCGACCGGTCGGATGCTCGTGCAACTTCTCGAACTCACGACCGACTGGGAAGTCCCGCCCGAAGTCGACCGCGTGGTCGACCCGGACGCCGATTTTCGGGTGTAGTGTCGCGACTCGGAGCACTCGTTTAGTTTCTCAGAGCCACCGCCTCACCAGTCACGGTAAAACGCAGTAAAAAATCGCTTCGTCACGGCTGCGCCCGCGAGTACCTCGGCCGCGAAGCCGAGGAGATAACGTCCCCGGTTCAGCCGAGGATGTACTTCAGGATGGGGCGCTGGCGGACGAACTCCATCTTCTCGACGATGGCGTCGAGGCCGTAGATTCGTCCCGCGGCGAGGGTGCCGACGATGACGAACATCAGGAGGCCGAAGAGGTCGCCGTTGACGTAGCCGTGCGCCCAGTCGGCGTTCCCGAGGTAGAAGAACACCATCAGGAAGCCACCGAAGAAGGCGGCCAGGCGGGTCAGGAGACCGACCATGATTCCAAGGCCGATGAGGAACTCACCGGCGGGAATCATGAAGTTCGTAAGCTCCAGCATCCACGGCGTGTTGGCGGCCCACACGAGGAAGCCGTGAATCGGCGCGCCCTCGGCTCCGTGAATCATCCAGCCCGAAGCGTCGAACGCCTCGGGGCCGACGAGCTTGGTCCAGCCAGCGTGGAGGAACCAGTAGCCCGTCAGCAGACGGACGAGAACGAGGACGTAGCCGGTGACGCCCTCCGAGTAGTCGAAGTTCATGCGGTTCCCCATCATCTCGATTTGTGCGGGTTCAGCCATCGTAGTTCACCTTACAATTGAACCGTCGGCCGAGAAGACCATATAAAGGGTGTGTGGTTTTCGACTCCATGGAACTGGGAACGAGCGAAATCGATTGTCGAAGCTCGTACTTCGTATTCGACTGACTTTTACACCACTCCGAATATGTTCGATATCGAATCGTGGTGTTTCGAGTCTCGTACTAGCTGGTATCTCGGATGTCAACTGTTCTCATGACAGCTAGAGTAGCAGCTCTCGACTGCCTCACTCGGGTATATAAATGGTCTCCGGAGTCGCCAGCGATGCCGTCACCGATAGGGTTTTGGCGTCATCTGCGCTATCCGGTAGCACATGGTCGCACAGACGATGGATCGCGTTCCGCGACGGTACTGAAACTTTTGTGGTGATAGCATGCTGACCGCCGAGCGTGCGGTCTCGAAAGCAGGATTGGACGCAGTCGCACTCAAACCCAAAGAGTGCGACGTGCGTCGGGCGCTCGACATCCCGCTCGACGTCGTCGCCATCGACTACGAGGGCCGGAATCACCTCCCGGCGTCGTCGGTCCTCGAAGAACTCGCGACGGAGAAAGAGGTCCGTCTGACGACGCCCGTCCGAGCGGACGGGTTCGACCCGCTCGGTGACGACTCGTTGTACGAGTGGCTCCCCGACGGCGTTCGGCAGGTGCTCGTCGCCGGCCACGGCGCCTATCTGACCGACGACGAGAAGCGACGGCCGATTGCGCCTCGCCTCCGGGCGGCCAGAGAGCGCGCGCCGGACGCGTGGGTCGGCACCGAAGGAATCGAGCGCATCGCGCTCGCCGCGGGCGGCACGCAGTACGAACTCCTCTCGCGGTCGACACGGCGGGACGTTCGCGCGCTCCGCTCGGCCGGATTCGACGGCGAAATCGCCGTCTACGCGCCGACGGTCCTCACCGACGACGAGGACGAAATCCTCGACGCCGTCGGTGCCTACGTCTCGCGGCGGCGACCCGTCACTCGGGCACTTCCCGACGACGCCGCCACCGACTCGTCGGCCGACGGTCGCGCCCGCGAGGTACTGCTGAAAGCGGCGAAAGACTACGCCCTCATCGGCTCGGTCGCGGACGTCCGCGGCCGTGTCGACGAACTGCGCGAGACGGGCGTCGACATCTTCGTCGGCTATCCGGCCCGCGGAGTCGACGAGTTCGTCGGGTAGTCGGACACGTCGCTCACACGCACTCGATTCCGTTTTTTCGCTGCTCGTACCGTGCTGCGTTCAGCGCGTGTCGACGACTACCAACTGCGTCCGGCGTGTTCAGACGGTTGCCAGTTCGAGTACCGGAGGTGTTTTACGCGGCCACCGGAGAAGACAAGTGACGGCACGGTTGGACGGCTCCTTTCGACCCACGTGGTTTCCACGCGGGTTACTGCTGGCCAACCTACCCCGTCTCTCTAAAACTGTGAGCGACTGCGACGTGCGCTCGACGATGCTCCTACACGACCGACGAGCAACGGCTATTCAAGTCACTCGCCGACCCAAACCGGGTATGGACGTTCCCGAGCGAGTCGCGGTCGTCGGTGCGGGCGCGGTCGGTCTCACGACCGCGTACGACCTCGCCGCCCGCGGCGCGGCTGTGACAGTCTTCGAACGAGGCACTCCAGGGTCAGGAATGACGGGTCGCGCGGCTGGCATCTGCTACGACGCCTATGCTGAGGACGTGGACGTAACGGTTGCAGACCGGGCGATGCGTCGATTCAGGGAGTTGGACGGCGACCGCGAATTCGAGTTCTACGAAGTGCCGTACGTCTTTCTCGCGCGCGAGGGCGACGACGCTGGCGCGACCGCCCTCTCGGAAGCGGTCGACCGAATGCGGGTCCACGACCGGTCGGTCGAACTCGTCGACGCCGACGAATTGGGCGAGCGTTTCTCCATTCGCACCGACGACGTGGGTCTCGCGGGTGTGAGCGACAGCGCCGGCTGGGCGGACCCGAAGGCGTACGTCGACCTGTTCGTCGAGAAGTGCGAAGCCGAAGGCGTCGAGTTCCGTGTCGGCGAGGCGGTCTCGATTCGAACCGACCCACCGGGTGTCGTCGGAGGGGATGGCGAGCGTGTCTTCGACTACGACGCAGTGGTCGTCGCGGCGGGCGTCCACTCGCGCGCGATACTCGCCGCGGCAGGATATCCAATCGCACTCAAGCCCTACCGAGCACAGGCGCTCGTCGCCGAGTGCGACTACGACGGGCCGACCGTCTACGACGCCACCGACGGGTCGTACCTTCGGCCGCATCCCGCCGGTGTTCTCGCCGGCGACGGCGTCGAAGCGGTCGAAGCGGACTTCGACGACTGGGACCCGGCCGCAGACGACTGGTTCGTCGCAGAGTCGACCGCCGCCGTCCGCCACCGAACCGAGACCGCCCCGACAGTCGAGCGAGCGTGGGCGGGGCTTTGCGGGGCGACGCCGGACCGGAATCCGCTGGTCGGCGCTGTCGCGTCGGGTGTCTACGTCGCAACCGGCTGGCACGGCCACGGGTTCATGTGGGCACCCGCAATCGGCGAACTGCTCGCGGCCGACGTGCTCGGCGCTGACGAGTCAGTTCCAGATTCGTTCGACCCCTGTCGATTCGACGGAGACGAGGAGTTCGAGGTCGTCGAGGGGATGACGCTCGACGAGTGAGTCGCAGTCGGTGTTCGGGCTTTTCAGGCGTCTTGGTCGTCTACTTTTAGGCGTCGTGGTCGTCGTGATCGTCGAGGACGTCTACGTCGTCGTCCGGGCGCGAGACGTCCGCTGAGTGGTCGTCGTCCGTCTCGGCTTCCTCGTCGTTTTCTTCGGTAACGTGGATGTCGCTGGCGGAGCCGTCTTTGGGAATCTCGACCTGCAGCGTGCCGTTTTTCTTGACGGTCGCGGTCGCCTCGGCGGCTTCGACGTTGGCGTCGGAGGGGAGTTTGGCACTGCCGGAGAGCGTGAGGCCGCGGCCGGGGAAACGCATCTCGAATCCCTCGTGGAAGTCGCGGAAGCGGTCGATTCGAATCTCGACTTCTCCTTCGAGGAATCGCACTTGGACGTCTTCGCTGCGGGCGTCGGGGGCGTCGAAGACGACGAGATAGGCGTCTTCGGATTCGAGGAGGTCGTACGCGAGCGGCTTTCGCTCTTGCATCTGGCTCACGCCGCGGCCGACGCGTTCGAGGACGGCGTTGGCGGCCGACTCACCGAACTTTCGGAGGTCGCTCATAGCGCTATCTCCTCCAGGAACTGCCCCTCACCACAGTACGGGCAGGTAAAGTCCGCCACCGTCGTGTCGTCGGGCATGTCGTAGGTGTAGTGCAACTCGAACATGTCGAGTTCGCAGTCCGCGTTGGCGCACTTGACTTCGAGGGTCGCGGGCATAGGGGTTGGTTGCGCTCCCACGCCCATAAACGCGCTGGAGGCGGAAGGTGCGTGCTGTCGGTCGATGTCGGTACGCTCCGCTCTGGTGTGTGACTCGGCTGCTCCGGTGTGTGACTCGGCTGCTCCGACAACTCGCGACCGGTTCCGTTTTCAGCGTCGAACTCGAACCCCGACCAATGACTGACCCCGCCGACCTCACTGTGACCATCGTCGACGGGTACGTGGACGAACCGGCGCACTTCGGCGTGCCGCCGTACATCTCGACGTATCCGCGATTCACCGCCGGGGCGCTGGTCGACGCGGGCGTCTCCGAGTCCAACGTTGTCTACCACACCATCGACGAACTCCGCGAGGACCGACAGAAGTGGCGCGACGTCGCCGACGCCGACTTGATGATTTACATCGGCGGGATGACCGTCCCCGGAAAGTACGTCGGCGGTACCCCGGCCGAACCCGACGAAGTCCGCGAACTCGCGTGGGTCGCCGAGGGAACAGCGCTGATGGGTGGCCCGATTCGCTTCGGCGTCGGCGAGGAGAACGCCGGCGCACAGGACATGGAGCGCAAGAACCTCGACTACGACTTCGTCGCCAAAGGCGACATCGAGGCGGCCGCCTACGACCTCGTCGACTCCGGCCTCGAAGGCTTCGGCAACCGAATGCGTGACAACGAGGAACTCGACCGCTGGGCCGCCAAAGGCGCGTTCGTGGTCGAACAACACCCGAATCACCCCGAGTATCTCATCTGCGAGATGGAGACTTCCCGGGGCTGTGCCTATCGGTGTTCGTTCTGTACCGAACCGCTGTACGGGAATCCCGCGTTCCGCACCGCTGACTCCGTCGTGAAAGAGGTCGAGAACCTCTACAACCGCGGTGCGCGACACTTCCGTCTCGGCCGACAGGCCGACATCCTCGCGTTCGGCGGCGACGGCGAAGCTCCGAACCCGGACGCCCTCCGCCGACTCTACGGTGGCATTCGCGAAGTCGCACCCGACCTCGGAACACTCCACCTCGACAACGTCAACCCCATCACCATCGTCGGGTGGCCCGAGAAGTCCCGCGAGGCGCTGCGCATCATCGCCGAGCACAACACCGCGGGCGACACTGCCGCGTTCGGTCTCGAATCGGCCGACCCCGTGGTCCAAGAGGAGAACAACCTCAACGTCTCCGCCGAGGAGTGCTTCCAGGCGGTCAAAATCGTCAACGAGGTCGCCGGCTGGCGTCCCGGTGACGACCCGGCAGACGCCCCCACACACGGCCCGGATGCCGCCGACCGACTGCCGAAGCTCCTCCCTGGAATTAACCTCCTGCACGGTCTGAAAGGCGAACGCGAGGAGACGTTCGAGCACAACAAACAGTTCCTCCAGCGTGTCTACGACGAGGGCCTGATGGTCCGCCGTATCAACATCCGGCAGGTCATGGCCTTCGACGGGACCGACATGTCCGACACCGGTGCAGACATCGCCCGCGACCACAAGCAACTGTTCCAGGAGTACAAACAGGAGGTCCGCGAGGAAATCGACCGGCCGATGCTCCGTCGGGTCGCACCGCCGGGAACCGTCCTCCCGAACGTCCATCTGGAGTACCACCAAGACGGTCGAACCTTCGGCCGCCAACTCGGAACGTACCCGCTCCTCGTGGGGATTCCGGGCGAGTTGGAACTCGGCCAGACCATCGACGCCGCCGTCGTCGACCACGGCTACCGGTCGGTTACGGGCGTCCCGTACCCGATGGACCTCAACGAAGCGTCGATGGACGAACTCACTGCGATTCCGGGAATCGGTCGGTCGACGGCCGGTGACATCGTGGTGAACCGCCCCTACGAGACTCCCGACGAGGCCCCGACCAAAGCGAATCTCTCGAAGTACGTTCGATAGCTGTTTGAGCGCTTCTTCCTGTTTTCTTCACTTGAATCGGTGCTCTGTGTTCACTCGAAATCGTGGTGGGGTGTTCGTCCGTCGCGAGGGGAGTTCACTTGTACCGGTGGTCTGTCCACGTACGATACGGTTCGGCCTCGCGTTCTCAGAAGCATCCTCCGGTTTCGCGGCTCGCGAGAGAAGCGACGGCTCCGGTTCAGTGTGATTGCCGGCCGAGGTGGTGTGAGAAATACTCGTCGACGAGATGTACAGACGCTAATTCCGAAAGAAACGACGGATTAGAAGTCTTCGTCGACGACTTCGCCGACGGCGAAGTTGGATTTGACTTCCGTAATCTCGACTTTCACGCGCTCGCCGATTTCGGTTCCGGGGACGATGATGACGTAGCCACGCTCGACGCGGGCGATACCGTCACCTTGCTTGCCGATATCCTCGATTTCGACGTAGCGGAGTTCCCCGGTTTCGACGGGGGGTTGTGGTTCGGCAGACGGTGTCGCACCGCCGCTCGGTTCTGACGTCGTCGTCTCTGAGTCGGTACGAGAGATGAGAGCAACGCGATACGTCTCGCCGGGTTCGACCGTCCCGGTTTCGACCTCGCGGCGAGGAATCTCGACGACGTATCGGTCGTCCTCGGCGCGAACATCCGCGTTGAACAGACACAGGAGTTTATCTGAGATTTCCACCGTTAGACCTCCACATATAGGTCAGTTCGAAGTCTTAAAGATGTACCGCCGTCAGTGGATTCTACTTTTCGAGCGGTGTTCCGTCCGGCTGTTTGGCACCCTCGGAGTCGTGGACGACGACCTCGCCGGGGTTCGTCTCGACCGGCGCGTAGGACTCACTGAGACGTATCGCTTCTTCGACTTCTTTGATAGCGCGCGTCTTCAGCGCCCGTGCCAGTTCCTCTGCGTCCGCCCGCGAGATGTCTCGCCCCAAGCCCTCACATTCGTGGGCGCGAACCACTCCTTCTTCGTCTACCGCTTCGCCCATCGGCTGGCTCGTCCCACCGAGTGCGACGCTAAACGGGTAGGTTTCACAGATGAGTGGCCGGGCGTCGTGAACTGTGCAGGCACCCATCCCGGCGTCGTCCTCCTCGTAGAATCGGCAATCGCCGCACGAGGTAGTTTGGAGCGCCCACTCGAACGTCTCGCCTTCCGGGCCGTCCTCGCCGTCGACGAGTCCGTAGGGCATCGGGCGGGCGACGTCTCTCCACTCCAGCGAGGCGTCCGAGGTGGAGGCCGCAGCGACTTCGTCGCCGCCAGCGTCGTCGTTCTCGTCGGCCGCTTCCTGCAAACTTCGCACCTCGTCGGGGAACACCGTGGCAGTGTGAGGTTCGGAGCCGTCGTCGGTCTCGTAGCCCTTACAGCACGCTCCGCAGCGGGTGCACTCGAAGCCGATGGACTCGATGGCGTCGGCCAGTTCCGACACGTCGAGGTCGCGGGCGCGGTCGAGTTCGGCTTCGAGGTCCATACACGTCCTGCGAGCGCGACGCCCAAGAGGGGCGCGGTTTCGGAGTCATATCGGTTCGACGCGGCCTGTCTCGGGGCCCCACTGGACGCTCCCCTCGGCGGCAAGTTTCTCGATGTGCGCGACGACTGTTGCCTGCGCCAAGTCGCGGACGTCGGAGATATCCTTGTCGTAGGCGGCGTCTGTCACTGTCTCAGGCGTCTCGTGACCGGCGCGAACTGCGTCGAGAACCGCTTGCTCGCGGGCACGGCGGTGGTCGATGAGACGGGCGAGAACCGCCCGCGGGTCGTCTATCACGGGGCCATGGCCCGGGCACAAGCGTCCGGGGTTGCGGGCGTGGAGTCGTCGAAGCGCGACCAGATATGCGCGCATGTCGCCCTCGGGCGCACCGACGACGACGCTGCCCTCGGCAACCGCGAGGTCGCCACAGAGGAGGTCGTCCCCGGCGACGAAGGTCACGTGGTCGCGGGCGTGGCCGGGCGTGTCGAGGACGGTAACACCGGTGCCAACGGGGATGGTCGCCCCCTCGACGAACGTCTGGTCGGGTTCGACCCCAGTGGCGGTCGTGAACGCCGCTTCTCGCCCGCGACGACACCAGACAGTCGCGTCAGTCTCGCGTGCATACGAGGCAACCGCACCGACGTGGTCGCTGTGAGTGTGCGTCACGGCGATGTGTGAGACGTTCTGGGACTCGACTACGGCATCGAGTTCGGGCGTCCGTGCGGGAGGGTCGACGAGGAGCGAGCCGTCTGTGACGCTCCCGTCGCCACTGGCGACGACGTAGGCGTTCGTGGCACCGGTTGGAGCGCGAGTCGCGACCGGAACGGAGACGCGCGTGACCTGCATGGCGGCGGCTACGCTCGGGGGGAAGTTATCGGGTTCGCAAAATGGTGGCTTGGTCTGTGGGAGTACGCCCCCACGGGCGGTGTTCGGTCGTGTCGGCAGATTACGTGTTGAGGAAGTAGACCTGCTTGCGCGCGTCCTTGAAGGAGTAACGCGAGCCGACGAGGTCTGACTCTTCGAGACGGTTGAGCGCGTAGCGGACGGTGCGGTCCGGCAGCAGCGACTCGTCCGCGAGTTGACCCTGCGAGAGAGGTGCATCGCTCTCGAGGACCTTTGCGACGAGCTTTGCGCTCGGTGGGAGTTCACGGAGGCGCTCACGGAACTCGGCTTCCGAGAGCAAGTCTTCAGTATCAGGCTCTGCAGTGGTGGTGCTCATATCCATCACAGCAACCTCCTCTGTGTTAAGGGTTAGCTTCAAGTGTGTCAAAACAATCCAGACACCTTATACACATATTATCATCATGAAGAAACAATATGAATACCGACTGACGACGAGACTATGCAGATTCTTGCATCGTATCGACGGCCGGCGACTGTGTTCGATACCGGCCAAGTCCCGCGTGACAGTCGGGACAGTGAATCACCAACCACTCACCGCGGGTGTGGCGAACCAGGTCTTCTGCGTCGTGGGTCGCCCCACAGATTCGACACGTTGGCATATACCATGATACGTCCTCTGTCGAGGAAAACGTATCCCCCGACGGCGAGACGTATCCAGTACCGTTTTAGGGTCGCCCCCGCGACTACCCGTAGCGTGAAAGGAAAGGAGTGGTACCAGGCCGACGACGTCGCCCAGGAATACGACTCGAAGCGGTTTTCCAAGGGCGGTCGGCTCATCGACCGGCGCGAGAAAGAGGCAGTCCTAGCTGCGCTCGGGCCAGTCGAGGACAAGAACATTCTCGAAATCGCCTGCGGAACAGGCCGGTTCACCGTGATGCTCGCACAGGAGGGGGCGAACATCGTCGGACTGGATATCTCGCGGGCGATGATGGCACAGGGACGGGAGAAGGCTCGTGCAGCGGGTGTCGATGACCGAATCGAATTCCTCCGTGGTGACGCTGCTCGCCTTCCGTTCCCGGACGACCACTTCGATGCGGTGTTCGCGATGCGGTTTTTCCACCTCGCGGACACCCCGGCGAAGTTCCTCGCGGAGATGGCGCGCGTCTCGAAAGAACAGGTCTTCTTCGATACGTTCAACGACCAGAGCCTTCGGGTCGCCTACAACTGGCTGCTTCCGATGGGCTCGCACCTCTACTCGGAGCGTGACGTGCAGCGACTCCTCAGCGACGCGGGTCTCGACCTCGTCGACGCCGCGCACGATTTCGTCCTCCCCTTCGGATTCTACCGAAAGATTCCCAACGGCGTCGCACGACCCTTCCGCAGCATCGACTTGGCAATTGGCGACTCCACCGTCGGCGACGACGTCGCGTCGGTTTCGTACTGGAACGCGCACGTCACCCAGTCGGCCGCCGCCGACACTCGTGCGACGGACCGCGCGAGTGACGCCGAGTGACGTTCGCTACGGGAGGAATTACCACGATTCTCGATTCACATTTAAGTACGTCCACCGCAAGTGTCGGGTATGGACCTCTCGGTTGTGCTCCCGACCCTCAATGGACGGGACCGTCTCGCGGCCAGCCTCGACGCGCTGGCTGCCCACGCCCCTGACGCCGAGGTCATCGTCGTCAATGGCCCGTCGGCGGACGGGACGACCGGGATGGTACGAGAACGCGACGACGTAGACGTGCTCGTCGAACTCTCCGACCGAAATCTCAACGTCGCCCGCAACGCCGGTCTCGAAGTGGCGAGCGGCGAGGTCATCGCACTGCTTCGATACGACCTCTCTGTGGAGTCGTCGTGGCTCTCGGCGCTCGAAGCCGGTATCGAAGACGCCGACGTCGTCACCGGACCGCTCCACCAGACACTCAGAAACGGGATGACGACCGAGTCACTCGAACGGAACACGATTGCCGGGCGCACGGTCACGTACTTCAACGGCGGGAACGTCGCGTTCCGCCGACAGGCCATCGAGTCGCTCGACGGCTTCGACGAGTACCTCGAAACCGGCGGCGCGCGTGACGTTGCTCACCGACTCGCTGCGTTCGGAAAAGAGGTCGCTTGGGCACCGGAGATGTGTGTTCGCCGGGAGTTCGAGGCCGACGGCGGTATCTCGGAACGAGATTGGGGCTGGAAGTACCGAGCGCTCACATATCGACTCGTAAAGAACTACGGCCCCCGGCCTGCGATGGCGAAACGAACACTCAAACACGCTCTTTCTGACGCTGCTGATGCCGCCTACGGTGTACTCACGGGAGACGTCACGCCGTCTGGGTGGGTTGGAACCGGCCGCGACGTCCTCGGTGGAATCGCCACGGGTGCGTCTGACGGTCTCGTTGCGAGGGCTCGCGACCGGTCGCGGACACGGAACCCACACGGGTGTTCGAAGCGGGCCGACCGCGCCGTCGCGCGCTACGACTGGCGGTAAGGCATCTTCGGGTGCTGCCCGGCGGCGCTCACGAGTTTGGTTCTGACGACGCTCACGAGCGCCGACTCGCTTACCTTACTCTCCACCGGGTGCGAGCGCGTCGATGACGCGGGCGGCGTTCTTCGAGAACGCTTTCGCCATCGCGTCTTCCGAGACGTCGAGCGTCAGTATCTCCATGATGCCGACGTTCGGGTGTGTTTCGGGGGCACCGCTGCCGAAGAGCACGCGGTCGGGGTGTTCCAGCAGTGCACGTTCGAGAACACTTCGATACCGGACGAATCCCGTGTCGAGATACAGGTTGTCGTGGTCGTCGAGCAGGTCGATAGCTTCGTGCATCAGGTCTCGGTCGAGTGGGTATCCGCCGAAACTTGAGAGGATGACCGGGAACCGCCCCAGAAGCGACGACTCGACAGCGGACGGTTCGAACGAGCGGCCGCCGTGGACGAAGACGGGAAGGCCGACCTGTTCAAGCATCGCCAGCGTCTCTTCGTCCGGGAGACCGTCGACCGCGGGTGCGAGACAGAAGCCGTGGAAGCGGTCGTCGTAGGCGTACTGCTCGATGTCGCCGGGGTCGGTGTGGTGGTCGGCCCGCGAAGACGTGAAGTTGCGAAGGCGGGCGGTCGCTTTGGCACTCGGGTCGCGCGGCCCGTTGATGCGGGCGAACGCCAGAAACGGCCTATCGACGCTCATCCGCGCGACGGCGTTGTTCGGTCGGAGGTAACTCTGCCCCTCGGGTTGTGTTCCCGGCGAGACGAGTGCGCGGACGACACCCGCTTGGTGCAGTTCGCGCTCTAACCGTTCTGGACTGATTTCCCGTCCCCGCGTCGCCACCGAGTGCTCGTCGGGGTCGAGGCGGGCGTTCACGTCGACGACCCTGAACCCGTGTTCCAACTCCAACATCGTCTGTTGCTCATCGGTGAGGGCCAAATAGGTTTAGAAACCACAGCGCAAGAGACCTGTAAGACGAGAAAACATTCATTTCTGCCTTTCTTCTTCGGTGGTACACAACGACTCACGTTTTTGACCGAATCTCGCGTAGGGAGAGGTGTGTGTCTGATTGCAGAGGCAATCGCCCCGTTCTCGGCGCTTCCACTCGTCGAGGCAGACGCGCTCGGTGACCTCGAACTCGAACTCGAACGGACGGTCCCGACGGCCGAGCGGCGACAGCAGCGTCTGTGGGTGTGGGGACCGGGGGCGTCGAACTTCGATGCACACACTGTGTTCGACCCCAGCCTCGACGACGTTTCGTGTCTCGAATCGATTCCCGGCGGAGCGTTGTATCGATTCCAGTGGGACGCTGCACAGAATACACTCTTGACGGCGCTGGCGGACCTCGATATCACGCTCTTGGAGTGTGTCGGCACGAACGAGTCGTGGGAGCTGCGACTTCGAGCACCGTCGCATACGTCTCTCAGCGACCTCCGAACACGCTGTGAGGCCCACGGTATCTCGCTCGAATTCGACCGCATCACGTCGGTCGCAGAAGAGTCTGCACCGCTTGGAACGAGACTCACCGACGACCAGCGCGAGGCGCTCGTGCTCGCGCTCGAACGCGGCTACTTCGACGACCACCGACGCACGTCACTCGACGAACTCGGCCGTGAACTGGATATCTCGCGACAGGCCGTCTCCGGCCGACTTCGTCGGGCGTACCGGACGCTCGCAGAACAGGTGCGTGACGAGGCGGTCAAAAGCGAACGTTCCAATCGCGATGTCGGCTATTGAACTCCCACCAACCTCACACCAGTTCATTCAACACAGGAACAGGATTTCTCTCGATAGTGGGGTCAGAGTGTAAGGCCTTTCATAGTCAACCCATACGCATAGGTACTCAATCTCCGTTTACACAGTATGGATAACCAGCGCGATGGAAATGCTGGGTCCGTGGTCTCAGTGTCTCTCGACGGGTACGAAGAGGTTGCGGTCGCGGTTACCTCGGCCGTGGCGAAGGCAGCGGAACTCAACCCACTCGACCTCCCACCACTCGCAGACGTTGGAGTCGACCCTGAAGCACTTGAAACACTTTTCGGGACCACTCACGACCAGTCTTTGAGCTTCACGTTTCGATATGCAGGACACCTCGTCACACTCGCTGGCGATGGCTCTCTCACCGTCGACGAAGAAGGAGGTTAGCTAGTTCTGGCGAGCGGGGAATAATCGACGTAAGCGGCTCTCTGTCGTGTGATTACACGTCGCAGCTACTGGAGAAAGATATTTATAGAACTGCAATCGTTGATAGCGGTTGAGGTTTCAACATGGCTTCACGAATGCAGCAACCGATGTACATCCTGGCAGAGGGTTCGCAACGAACACGCGGCCGGTCCGCGCAGGACTCGAACATCCGCGCCGGGAAAGCGGTCGCCGAGGCCGTACGCACGACGCTCGGCCCGCGCGGGATGGACAAGATGCTCGTCGACTCCTCGGGCGAAGTCGTCATCACGAACGACGGGGCGACCATCCTCGAGAAGATGGACATCGAACATCCCGCTGCCCAGATGATCGTCGAAGTCTCCCAGACGCAGGAGGAGGAAGTCGGCGACGGCACGACCACCGCCGCCGTCCTCACGGGCGAACTCCTCGCCCACGCCGAGGACCTCCTCGATGACGACCTCCACCCGACCGTCATCGTCGAAGGCTACACCGAAGCGGCGGCAATCGCACAGGACGCCATCGACGAGAGCGTTCTCGACGCCGAACTCGACGACGACCTCCTCCAGAAGGTCGCCGAGTCGTCCATGACCGGCAAAGGAACCGGCGACGTGACCGCCGACGTACTCGCGAAACACGTCGTCAAGGGCGTCAGAATGGTCCACGAGGACAACGACGGCGCGTTCGACCGCGACAACGTCCGCGTCCTCACTCGCACGGGTGCCTCGTCGTCTGCGACCGAACTCGTCGGGGGCGTCGTCCTCGACAAAGACCCCGCCAGCGACAACATGCCCCGGTCGGTCGAAGACGCCGCTGTCGCCGTTCTCGACGTGAAGCTCGACGTACGCAAAAGCGAGATGGACACCGAGTACAACATCACCTCGGTCGACCAACTCACCGCAGCTATCGACGCCGAAGACGCCGAACTCCGCGGCTACGCGAAGTCGCTCAAAGAAGCTGGTGTCGATGTCGTGTTCTGTACGAAGTCCATCGACGACCGCGTCGCAGGCTACCTCGCGGATGCTGGTATTCTCGCGTTCGAGAGCGTCAAGAAGTCCGATGCCCGCGCTATCGCCCGCGCAACCGGTGCGAAGCGCCTCGGCTCGCTCGAAGACATCGACGAGTACGACCTCGGCCACGTCGACTCTGTCAGCCTCCGTGCGTTCGGCGACGACGAACTCACCTTCGTCGAGGGCGGCGCGGCAGCCAAGGCCGTGACGCTGTTCCTCCGCGGCGGTACCGAGCACGTCGTCGACGAACTCGAACGCGCCATCAACGACGCGGTAGATGTCGTCGTCGCCGCCATCGACAAGGGCGGTGTCGTCCCCGGCGCTGGCGCGACCGAAATCGCCATCGCCGACCGCATCCGGTCGAAGGCCGCCGGTATCGAGGGCCGCAAGCAACTCGCCGTCGAAGCCTACGCCGACGCCGTTGAGGCGCTCCCGCGCATCCTCGCCGAAAACACCGGTCTCGACCCCATCGACGCGCTCGTCGACCTGCGCGCCCGCTACGAGAACGAGGGTATCGCAGGCATCATCTCGACCGGCCGAGCGGGCGAAATCGGCGACCCCGTCGAATACGGCGTCATCGACCCCGCGGCGGTCAAGCGCGAAGCCATCGAATCCGCCACCGAAGCCGCGACGATGATTGTCCGCATCGACGACGTTATCGCCGCAGAATAACGTTCGACGCCCGAACGACATCGCCGATGGCCACCTGACGGCCGTCGAGCCACTTCGTGTCTGTCTGTTTTGCTCGTCTGTGTACGACGCTCAGAGCTGTTTGACCACTGATTGGTAGTCGCTGAATAGTCTCTCCGTAGTCGCCAATATATCCAAGTCCGTCGAGTGGGAAACGAATTGTGACATGTCCGAGAAAGTTGGCCTTCCCGAGGCTGTCTCGATGGCGGTCGGTGGGATGGTCGGCGGCGGAATCTTCGCCGTTCTCGGTGTCGTCGCCACTTCTTCAGGTACTCTCGCGTGGGCGGCATTCGTCGTCGCAGGTCTCCTCGCGCTCTCTGCGGGGTACTCGCTCCTCCAACTGAACGGGCTCTGTGAGCAACCGCGGACGCCCGTCGGATACGTCCAGCAGTTTGCCGACGATACGACGCTTTCGGGCATCGTCGGGTGGACGTTCGTCTTCGGGTACGTCGGGACGATGGCGATGTACGCCCACGCCTTCGGCGGCTACTTCACCAGACTGGTCGGCGTCTCGTCACTCGGGTCGGTCCCGCTCTCGCCCGCCGTTTCCGTGCTCACGGTCGCTTCCTTCGTCGGGCTCAACGTCTTCGGTGCACACGCTTCCGGCCGGGCCGAGGACGCGCTCGTCGGTCTCAAAGTCGCCATTTTGCTCCTCTTCGGCGTCGGCGGAGCCGCATACGGCGCGACACACGGTGGCCTCTCGTTCGGGCTGTCGAACGTCGGTGTCGGGCCGCTCGTCGCGGCCGCGATTTCCTTCGTTGCGTTCGAGGGCTGGGAACTCCTCCTGTTCGACCAAGAGAGCATCGAAGACCCTCGGGAGACGGTGAAAAAGGCGATTTACATCTCAATCGTGGGTGCAACCGCGTTGTACGTCCTCGTCGCCCTCGTCACGACGAACCTCGCGGGGACGCAGGCCATAACGCAGCACGCCGAGACCGCACTCGCTGTCGCGGCCCGTCCCTTCCTCGGACAGGCGGGATTCGTCCTCATCTCGATTGCGGCGCTGTTCTCGACCGGCAGCGCCATCAACGCCACGCTGTTCAGTTCTGCGCGCCTCTCGAAGCGTCTCGTTGCCGACGACCTCCTCCCGAGTCGGCTTCGAGACGAGTCGACCGACGAACCGATTCGACCGCTTTTCACGCTCGGCGTGCTCGCCGCCGCGTTCGCCTCTCTCGGAAGTCTCGACGCCATTAGCTCGTTCGCCTCTCTCGCGTTCATCACCATCTTCGGCGGTCTCAGTTTCCTCGCGTTCCGTGAGCGCGAAGACGCGTGGACCGCAGTGATTCCGGCGGTCGGGACCGTCGGTGCGGCCGGGTCTGTCACCGCGCTCCTCTGGCACCTCTTCCGGGCGGAGCGCGGAACGTTTTGGACTGTCCTGTTGCTCGCCATCATCGTTGTCGGCGTCGAACTGCTCTACTTCGAGCGCGACGCGATTGTCAGCGAAGCGCAGTCGGTCGAAACCCGAGTCGAAAGCGAACTCTGACCGGTGACATGGGGGCCACCCGTACCCCCCGTGACCGTCGGGGTGGAACGGTCTACACTCGTGGCAGTCGCCACTCGTACCGAAGCGCCGCCATCCGCACGAGGAACACTATCGCGGCGCACAGACCGGACGGAATCCCGGTCGGTGCGGCGACCCATTGCGCGGCGAGAAACGCGAGACCGCCGACGACAGCGGGCGTCGCGTAGAAGTCGTCGCGGAGGACCACCGGCACGCGCCCGATGAGGATGTCGGCGATAGAGCCGCCGCCGACACCCGTAATCGTTCCGAGGATGACGACGCCGAACGGCGAGACGCCCGCTTCGACGCCGACCAGCGCGCCCGTGGCAGTGAATGCTGCGAGACCGATGGCGTCGGAGGTCAGGAACGCGGGATGGTCGCGGACGCGACCCTGCATCATGTGGATGAGTACGATAGCGAGGCCGACGCCGACGAGCGCGACCGACATGTCGCCGGTCGTCGCGAGCGAGGCCGGAACGCGGTCGACCAGAATGTCGCGGGTGGTCCCGCCTCCGAGCGCCGTGACGACGCCGAGGACGGCCACGCCGAACACGTCGAGTCCGGCGTCGGCCGCCTTGAGCGACCCGGCAACGGCGAACGCGAGGAGGCCGACGACGTTCATCACCGCGAAGGGGGCGAGGTCGACCATCAGTCGCGGACCACGCGAACGCTGTCGCCCGGGGCGAGGCCGAACGCCTCGTCGCCGCGGCCGTGGTTTACGTCGCACTCGACGTTTCCGTGACTCCCGACGGTGACGAGTCTCTCACCGCGCGGGACGGCCTCGAAGGTGTGGCCGACCGGGACTTCCTCGCCGTTTACCGTGACGTGGTCGCATCCGCGGACGAAGTCGCCCGGAACGTTCGTGATGCAGTTGCCGAAGTCGTCGACGACGAGTACGTCGCCGGTTGCGACCCCGGCGTCGGAATCGACCGTCGCAGTCGGGAGCGCGAGGTCGACGAGGTCGTCTGTATCGAGTGGCGAAAATCGTTCGATTCCGCCGAGTTCGTCGGGTGCCACGTCGTGAGCGTCCGCGGCGGCCGGGGCGAACACGTCTCGGCCGTGGAACGTGGTGGATGCCGGGTTTTCGACGCGGATTTCGTAGGCGTCGATGGTCGGAGAGCCGTCGGCTTCGTCGGCGATGCGGCGCGCTGGGGGTCGAAGCACGCCGTTGTCGGGCCCGACGAGGATGTGGTCGCCGACGCGGAGCACGATTGCTCGACGGTCGGTTCCGACGCCGGGGTCGACGACGACGAGATGGACCGCTGGCGGGAAGTACGGAAGCGTCTCACGAAGCCAGAACGCGGCGGCTCGGATATCCTGTCTGGGCAGGTCGTGTGCCACGTCGACGAGGCGGGCGTCGGTCCGCGAGAGCACGACGCCTTTCATCGCCGCGGGGTACGCCGACCCGAAGTCGGACGCGAGCGTAATCATCTCAACACGGGTTCGGGTCGTCGTCGGACGCCACGTGCTCTGACCCGTCGGAGGCGGTGACGCGCTGAATGCGCTCGATACCGCCGATTTCGTAGACAACATCCACGACCGCATCGGGAACGAGCGACTCCCAGTCCCGGTCTTCGATCATCCGCTGGCGGACTTCGGTCCCTTCCAGCACGTCGCGGTTGAACATGGGAGACTGGCGAACCTCGACGCCCGCCTCCTTGAACAGTTGGATGACGAGCGGGTTGTTGGAGTAGGCGACGTCGAACGCCGGCGACATCGACTGGACGTGGCTCACCCACACCGAGTTGCGGTCTAAGTCCTCGATTGGAACCGCGTACGTCGTGACGTCGAAGTCCTTGACGGCTTTCGTGACCATCATGATGCGCTCGCCAGCAGTAAACGGGTTCCGTGGCGAGTGCGAATCGCCAGCGGACCCGATACCGAGAACGAGTTCGTCGACGTCTGCGGCTATCTCTTCGACCATCCGGTGGTGGCCGTTGTGGTACGGCTGAAACCGGCCGATGTAGAACCCCCGCATTGGTCAGGGCTTGGGTTGCTCCACTTATAAATACGCCGAGTTAGCTTAATTTCGGTATTCTGGTGGTAGGACTGTCGAAACCGGATAATACGGCCCGGTACGTGTGATGCAATCGGGGAGAAAGTATATCAGGCGTAGGGCCCACGTTAGAAGTAGCGACGACAGTTCTATGAGTAACGATACGAACACCGACGACAGCCTCCGCGAGCGGGAGGATTCACCCGACGACGCGCCCCAGGAGACGGGCGGCGACAGCGGGTCGTTCCACCAGCACGAGGAGGCCGATGAGGTCGACAAGAAGACTATCGACGACCTCGGGAGCGACGTCGAGATCGAGGCCGACATCCGCGAAGACGTGGACGAAGACGATCTCCTCGGTGGACTCGCTATCGAGTCTACCGACGAGATTTCCGTCCCTGACCGGCTTGTCGACCAGGTCATCGGGCAGGAACACGCCCGCGACGTCATCATGAAGGCGGCCAAACAGCGCCGCCACGTTATGATGATCGGCTCTCCGGGTACGGGGAAGTCGATGCTCGCGAAAGCGATGTCCGAACTCCTCCCCCGCGAGGAGTTACAGGACGTTCTCGTCTACCACAACCCCGACGACGGGAACCAGCCCAAGGTCCGCACTGTCCCCGCGGGCAAGGGTGACCAAATCGTCGAGGCGCACAAAGAAGAGGCACGCAAGCGCAACCAGATGCGCTCGTTCCTCATGTGGATCATCATCGCCATCGTGCTGGGCTACTCGCTTATCATCGCTCAGCAGGTTCTTCTCGGCATCCTCGCTGCAGGTATCATCTACCTCGCGTTCCGCTATGGGTCGCGCGGCAGCGACGCGATGATTCCGAACCTCATCGTGAACAACGCAGACCAGAAGGCCGCGCCCTTCCAGGACGCGACTGGTGCCCACGCGGGTGCACTCCTCGGCGACGTCCGCCACGACCCCTTCCAGTCCGGCGGGATGGAGACGCCGAGCCACGACCGCGTCGAACCCGGCGCGATTCACAAGGCCAGCAAGGGCGTGCTGTTCATCGACGAGATCAACACGCTCGACGTGCGCAGCCAGCAGCACCTGATGACGGCGATTCAGGAAGGCGAGTTCGGCATCACCGGCCAGTCCGAGCGCTCCTCGGGTGCGATGGTCCAGACCGAACCCGTCCCGACGGACTTCATCATGATTGCTGCGGGTAACCTCGACGCGATGGAGAACATGCACCCCGCACTCCGCTCCCGTATCAAGGGGTACGGGTACGAGGTGTACATGGACGACACCATCGAGGACACCCCGGACATGCGCCGCAAGTACGCGCGTTTCGTCGCGCAGGAAGTGGCCAACGACGGCCGCCTGCCGGCGTTCACCGCAGAGGCCGTCGAGGAAATCATCCTCGAAGCCCGCCGCCGTGCCGGCCGCAAGGGTCACCTGACCCTCAAGTTCCGTAACCTCGGTGGGCTGGTCCGCGTCGCGGGCGACATCGCCCGCGGCGAGGCTGCCGACTGGACGACGCGCGACCACGTGCTGCAGGCAAAGCGCCGTGCGCGCTCCATCGAGCAGCAGATTGCCGACCAGTACATCGAGCGCCGCAAGGACTACGAACTCTCCGTCAACGAAGGGTTCGTCACCGGCCGCGTCAACGGTCTCGCAGTCATGGGGCAGGACTCCGGTATCATGCTCCCCGTGATGGCCGAAGTCACGCCATCGCAGGGCCCCGGTCAGGTCATCGCCACGGGGCAACTCAAGGAGATGGCCGAAGAGTCCGTCCAGAACGTCTCGGCTATCATCAAGAAGTTCTCCAACCAGGACCTCTCTGAGATGGACGTGCACGTGCAGTTCGTCCAGACCGGCCAGCAGGGCGTCGACGGCGACTCCGCATCCATCACGGTTGCGACGGCCGTCATCTCGGCGCTGGAGGACATCCCCATCGACCAGTCGGTCGCGATGACCGGTTCGCTGTCGGTGCGCGGTGACGTGCTCCCGGTCGGTGGTGTGACCCACAAGATCGAAGCCGCCGCCAAGGCTGGCTGTGACACGGTCATCATCCCGGCCGCCAACGAGCAGGACGTCATGATCGAAGACGAGTACAAGGAGATGGTGGACATCATCCCCGTCTCGCACATCAGCGAAGTCCTCGACGTCGCCCTCGAAGGCGAACCCGAGAAGGACTCGCTCGTCGACCGTCTCAAGAGCATCACCGGCTCTGCACTCAACAAGGGCAAGGGCGTCGGACCGTCCAGCCCGAGTCCGCAGTAACGCCGAATGACAGACTGGGCGGCATTCGCTGGGTTCACCGGCGTCATCCTCGCCGTCCTCCTCACGCTCGCACACCTCTCGCGTGGCATTCCCCACGCTGACGGTGGCGACACACATTTTGCACACGACCTCGACTCGGGAGCGCCCGCTGTCGACGACGAGTCCGAGAGCCACGCTGCTGACGACAGTCACCAGACCACCGACGCAACTGAACACGGCCCGTCGCTCGCGTCGCTCTCACCAGCGTCGACGCCGGACGAGGGGCGCGAGCCGCGACCGGCGACTGACGAGGCTCACGGCCCTTGGCCAGCACCCGACCAGAACCACGAGTCGCCATCTGCGAACATCCCGCCGCACATGTTGCTCGCCAACGTCGCCGTCTCGCAGGGGCTGTTGGGTGCGTTTCTCGTCACGAGCGCGTGGTACACGTCCGTTCCGCTGTCGGCGCTCGGCCTCTCGCTTTCCGGCCTTCCGTCGAAACTCGCGGTGGGCGTCGCCCTCGGTGGCGTACTCTACGCGGTGAACCGGGCCGGGTCGTCGGTCTCCCGCGAGTTCGGTCTCGTTCCCGACGAGTCGCTGCGGGACGCACTCACGCCCGAGACGACGGGCGGATGGGCGCTGTTGCTGCTCGTGGTGCTGCCGCTCATCGCAGGCTTCGAGGAACTGCTCTTTCGCGGGGCGCTCGTCGGGGCGCTCGCCGCCGGCTTCGACGTGTCGCCGTGGCTCATGGCCGCGGTCTCGTCTGTCGCGTTCGGCGTCGGCCACGGCGCACAGGGGCGACTCGGCATCGTCGTCACCGGACTACTCGGGTTCGCCCTCGCGGCGGCGTTCGTCCTCACACAGAGCCTGCTCGTCGTCGTCGTGGCCCACTATCTCGTGAACGCACTGGAGTTCGTCGGCCACGACGTGTTCGGCTGGTAAACTGTCCTGCGAGGCAGGGCGTTCAAGTCCCCTGCCCCCGGGTATCCAGTATGGATATCGATACGCGGACGCTGACACAGGCGGGACTCATCGGTTACGTCGCGCTCGTCGTCGCGTCCATCGTCACCGGAAACCCGACGGTCGTACTCGCTGTGGACATCGCGTTCGGCGTCGTTGCTCTCCTCCTCGGCGTCGTCACGCTTCAGATTCCCGTCGACAACCAGTTGAAGTACGTCGCAGGCGGCGGCTTCCTCCTCGCGGGGCTCGCCCAGTTCGCCGAGCTGGCCGTCGGGGACTCGACAATCGGGCTCGCGAGCACGCTGTTCCTCCTCGGCGGGCTTCTCGGCTACCTCGTCTTACGGCGACAGACCGACGCCGCACCGTTCTGAGCGAAACACGGGACGCTGCGCCGAGATTTGGTACTGACTGTGCACCAACTTGGCACAGCGGTTATGCTTCGAGACGACGGTTCTCAGGGTATGAAACGTCGAACGCTGCTCGGGCTGGTTGGTGGCGGTGTCGCCCTTACTGTCGGTGGGGCGGCGGCCGCAGAGTTGTTCCTCCCCGAGAGAGCGACCCGGGTCACTGACGAAGGAGGGGCTGTCGATGCGACACCACTCTCGCGTGGGTCGTTCGTCGGAAAGACGGGCCATAAGGTGAGCGGCACGGTCACGCTCGCCCGCAACGACGAGGGTCACGTCCTCCAGTTCGAAGACTACGAGCAGACACAAGGCCCGGACGTGTTCGTCTACCTGACGCCTCAGGCCGACCCGGACACGAAAGCCGCCGTCGACGACGGGGTGAAAGTCCTCATCGACGGCGGAGAAGACGGGGGCGAGAGCACGAAACTCGGGACGTTCACCCAGCAACTCGAAGACGTGGGCGACCCCACGCGCTTCCGCGGCGTCGCAATCTGGTGCGACAGATTCTCGACTCCCTTCGGAGCGGCGACGCTCTCGCCCGTCGAGTAGAAGGCCCGAGAGCCTGCTTCACCTCGACTAGATTCCTTCTACCCGTTGGAGCACCTGAACGACCGACTCGGGCGCAGCGCTCGAGCCATCTGTCACCCGATGGTCGGGGACGACGACCGGAACCGGGTTCCCCGCGAGCGCGGTCCTGACGGTCCGAGCCGACTCGTCGTCTTCGGGGTCGAGACCGGCCATTCTGACGAGCAGTGCGATATCGACGGTGTCGCCGCGAGGGACGTTTCGGAGCGCTTCGAGCACGCTTCGTTGGTCCGTCGGGACAGTGAGACCGATGGGAATTTCGGAGAGGTTCGCCTCTTCACCGTCGAGTGCGGCGAGAATCGAATCGAGGTACTCGTGATCCGGTTCTGCGTCGGCGGGGACCGTCTCGGGAAACGAGACGCTGATGAGTTTGTTGCTGACCACGCCAATCTGTACGGCGCGGTCGAGTGCCGACGATTCGCGGGCGTAAATTCCGGCGAGGTCCATGTGTTCGCCTCGCCGGGCCGGACGCTTGACCCTTCCGGCGTCTGCTGCCGCGGTGGTATCGGGTCTACTGCCGCGGTGGTATCGGGTCTGCTGCCGCGGTGGTATCGGGGTTCGTTCCACGCCTGTCCGCACGCACGAGAAAGAAACACGTACCTCTGACACAAGCCTTATGTACAGATACGTCCGTTAGTGAACATCAATGAACGCTAGTGGAGATAAATTAGCCCCGGAGGTGCGTTCCATTTTGGACGCCGCACGGGAGCGACCCGGCGGCGACGCCCGTGTCTCGGTCGAGGCGCGGTCGTTTCCGGACGCCGTGTCGACCACCGAGGCAGACGGACGCGTCCCGATTATCGCCGAGGTAAAACCGACCAGCCCGACGACTGATGGCGTCCGTGAGGACGACCCCGTCGAGCTGGCCCAAGAGATGGTCGCTGGCGGCGCGACGGCGCTGTCGGTCCTCACCGAACCCGAGCACTTCGGCGGGTCGACCGAATCGCTCTCTCGTATCCGCGAGGCGGTCGACGTGCCCGTGCTTCGGAAGGACTTCATCCTGCGCGAGGAGCAACTCGACGCCGTCGAGTCGGACCTCGTGCTTCTCATCGCCCGATTCGTCGGCGACGACCTCGAACCCCTCGTCGCAGCAGCACGCGACCGCGGCTTCCAGCCGCTCGTCGAGGTTCACACCCGCGAGGAACTCACCGCGGCGCTCGCAGCTGGTGCTGACATCGTCGGCATCAACAACCGCGACCTCGGCAAACTCGAAGTCGACCTCGGAACCGTCGAGACGTTGGCTCCGGAGGTCCCTGACGACGTGCTTCTCGTCGCCGAGAGCGGTATCCACACGCCCGCGGACGTTCGGCGGATGCGCGAGGCCGGGGCCGACGCTCTCCTCGTCGGTACCGCCATCATGGATGGTAACGTACGACAAAATACGCGGCGACTGACCACATCGACATGAGTGTAGACGGAAAATTCGGCGATTACGGCGGACAGTACGTTCCCGAGGCTCTGATGCCGGCCATCGAGGAACTCGAAGACGCCTACGAGCGATACGTCCTGAACAACGAAGACGGCTTCATGGACGAGTTTCGGACGCGACTGCGGGACTTCGGCGGGCGGCCAACTCCACTTCAGCGCGCGGACCGGCTCTCGGAGCGATACGACCGCGAGGTGTATCTCAAGCGCGAAGACCTCGTCCACGGCGGCGCACACAAGCTGAACAACGCGCTCGGCCAGGTCCTCTTGGCGAAGTACATGGGCAAAGACCGCATCATCGCCGAGACCGGCGCTGGCCAGCACGGGACGGCGACGGCGATGGCCTGCGCGCATCTCGACATGCCCTGTGAAGTCTACATGGGCGAGCGCGACATCAACCGCCAGCGACCCAACGTCTTCCGGATGAAACTCAACGGTTCCGAGGTCAACCCCGTCACCGTCGGCCGCGGGACCCTCAAGGAAGCCATCTCCGAGACGATGCGCGACTGGGCGACCAACGTCGAAGACACCCACTACGTCATCGGCTCTGTGGTCGGTCCGCACCCCTTCCCGAGCATGGTTCGTGACTTCCAGTCGGTTATCTCCGAAGAAGCGCGAACGCAGGCCCGCGAGAAGATGGGTCGCCTCCCCGATGCCGTCCTCGCCTGCGCCGGCGGCGGGTCGAACACGATGGGGGCGTTCGCGGAGTTCGTCGAAGACGACGAGACCGAACTCTATGCCGTCGAAGCGGGCGGTTCGACACTCGATGTCGACGAAGAGGCGGGCGTCGCACCGAACTCTGCGTCGCTCACGACCGGGTCCGAGGGCGTGCTTCACGGCGCTCGCACGCGTCTCCTGCAGGACCACGACGGACAGATTATGGAATCGCACTCCATCTCCTCCGGCCTCGACTACGCGGGTGTCGGGCCGGAACTCGCACACCTCGTCGATACCGGGCGCGTCACCGCCGTCAACGTCGACGATGACCACGCCCTGACCGCCTTCCACCGCCTCTCACAGATGGAGGGTATCATCCCTGCACTGGAGTCTGCCCACGCCTTCGGCTACTTGGAGGAACACTCCGAGGAACTCGGCGAGTTCGTCGTCGTCAACCTCTCCGGCCGCGGCGACAAGGACCTCGAATCAGCCATCGAAGAGACCTACGAGCGCGATATCGATATCGCGCCGAACATGGACGAGTTCACGGGGGGACTGTGATGTCGCTCGCCGACGCCTTCGCAGACGGCCCGGCGTTCGTCCCGTACCTCGTCGCTGGCGACCCGGACTACGAATCGTCGCTCGAATACGTCGAGGCGCTCGAACGCGGCGGTGCCGACGTTATCGAACTCGGACTCCCCTTCTCGGAGCCAATCGCGGAAGGGCCGACCATCCAGAACGCCATCGTCCGCGCGCTGGAAGGCGGGATGACCCCGGAGCGCTACTTCGAGTTCGTCGAAGACCTCGACGTGTCGATTCCGGTCGTCTGCATGACCTACTACAACCTCATCTACCGCTACGGCGACGCGGAGGGACCGCGCCCCTTCGTCGAGAAGGCGGCCGACGTCGGTATCGAAGGCTTCGTCGTTCCCGACCTTCCGGCCGAGGAAGCCGACCCGCTGCGTGAGGCCTGCGACGAGTTCGGTCTCGACCTCGTGTTCATCGTCGCGCCGACGACGCGCGGCGACCGCCTCGACCGAATCATGCGACAGGTCTCTGGCTACGTCTACGTGCAGGCGCGTCTCGGGACGACGGGCGCGAAGTCGGACGTGTCCGACCAGACTGGGTCCAGCCTCGACCGCCTGTCCGACTACGACGTACCCAAGGCCGTCGGGTTCGGAATCAGTAGCGGTGAACACGCAGAACGCATCGTCCGAGGCGGCGCTGACGGCATCATCGTCGGCAGCGCGCTCGTGGACATCGTCGCCCAAGGATACGAGAACGACGAGTCCGCGAAAACGACCGCAGAACGCCTCGAAACGCTCGCCCACGAACTCAAATCGGGTGCGATAGATGGCGTCTCGCAACGCCCACCGCATTCGGAACGCACATAACTGCTCTGTCACCCTTTCACAAACATGAACACTGACGTTGGAATCTCGGCACGACTGGAACGCATCTCCACCGACGGACGATACCTCGTCGTCCCGATGGACCACGGCATCACGCTCGGCCCGGTCAAAGGCCTCGTAGACATCGAATCGACAATCGACGGTATCACACGGGGCGGCGCTGACGCCGTCCTCACACACAAAGGGACAGCACCCAGAGTACACCCGAACAAAAACGGCAAAGGATACATCGTCCACGTCAACGGCTCGACGGTCATCGGCCCCGACGAAAGCGATAAACGACTCACCGGAACCGTCGAAGACGCACTGCGCGTCGGTGCCGACGCCGTTTCGTTCCACATCAACGTCGGGTCGGAACACGAACCCGNCGACGAAAGCGATAAACGACTCACCGGAACCGTCGAAGACGCACTGCGCGTCGGTGCCGACGCCGTTTCGTTCCACATCAACGTCGGGTCGGAACACGAACCCGACCAGATGACACAACTCGCCAATCTCTGTTCTCGCGCCGCCGACTTCGGCGTCCCCGTTCTCGCGATGTCCTACGCGCGCGGCGCTGGCATCGACGAACAGGACCCTGAAGCACTCGCCCACGCCGTCCGCCTCGCCGAGGAAGTCGGCGCAGACGTGGTCAAGACGGCCTACAGCGGCGACGCTGAGTCTTTCAGCCGCGTCGTCGAGGCCACGCGCCTCCCGGTCGTCATCGCCGGCGGCAGTCGCGGCACGGACCGCGAGACGGTCGAGATGGTCCGCGGGACGATGGACGCCGGCGCTGCCGGTGTCTCGATGGGACGGTCTATCTTCCAGCACGACGACCCCGAAGCTATCACCCGCGCCGTGAGCGCCGTCATCCACGACGACGCCGACACCGATTCGGCGCTCGAACGCGCCGGGCTGAGCCTCGAAGCGTAACACCGGTTTTTGTCACGGCTGTTTCTCTCTTCTCACGTCGCACACGCCATACATAGATAGTGGCCGAGTGCGAACGGTGGTCGATGCACGTGACGATATGGGGGTTCGACGTGGAACTGGACGAGCGACTGGTCGAGAATTCGGAAGCCGACCTCCGCGAGCAGCTTGCCGAGTACGAACGCGGCGACAGACGAGCGCTCGACGCCGACGTTCGAATCCCCGACTCGTTCACTGGTGACGTGATGCGAGCGATGCTCGACATCCCGTACGGTGAAACGCGAACTTACGGCGACGTTGCGGCCGAACTCGACAGCCACGCTGTCGCCGTCGGTCAGGCCTGTGGGCGAAATCCAGTTCCACTCGTCGTTCCGTGTCACCGTGTCGTCGGCTCGGACTCACTCGGTGGGTTCTCTGCCGCTGGCGGGACCGACCTGAAGCGTGCACTTCTCGAACACGAACGCGACCGGGAGACGACGCAGTCGGACCTGTCTGCGTATCGTTCCTAATCGAAACGCGAGATGGTACGCATCTTCCCCTCCCCCCCACTACGCCGACTGACACCCTGACGATTCTCGCACTACACGTCGAGTCTATCCCTGCTCCACTCACAAAGGCTGTTCCGTCGCCTAATTCTCCGATTCTATATTGCAGTATACGATTCATCAATCGGGGTTGGGATGCCTTCGTAGATGACGAAATTACCATTCTCAACGGCTCTACCGAGAATTTCTATCGTTTCACTCGATTAGGGTGGTCGAGAGGCGCCCCGTCCGAAAAACAGAGTCGCATCTGAGTCGGAGGACGACGTGCGCCATACTGGTTCGAGACGCGTCTGCCGGGTGTCGTACGGGACGAGGAGTCTAGACGCCACCCGACTGAAAATTAAAGATTCTCTGTCGAATACAAGAGCCTGATGACACTCAGTGTCGAACGCTTCGCCTCTGAGACCGCCATCGGCAGAGGGATGCAACTCGTCGGCCTGCTAGTGATACTCTTTGCGGGCGCGGACTATCTGGGGTTCGTCGACGTAGCCTCGACGAGTGTGTACGCTATCGTGTTGTGTTCTATCGGCGCTGTTCGGTGGATTTCCGAACGTCGCGCAAGATAGCGGCCACCCCGAAATCGAAAGTCTCTGTCCGACGGCGAGTGGCTATGACGAATCAGACTCGTATCGTACGAATCACTCTAACGCGGAACGGTCTCTTCCGGGTGTGAACCCCCGGAGTTGCGTACTGGGTTACGGTGCCCACGAGCCACTCGGCCGGGTGTCGTTCCACGCGTGTGGTGGCATTGAGGCGACAAGCGAACGTCTCGTCAGCGAGGACCTCGATAGGAAGCGATAGGCAGCACTCGACAATCGTGAACTCACTCTTGCGATAGTGAAGTCCTCATCTCGATACTCACTCTGTCCTACTCTCAATCTAGCTTGCATCTCGCTGTGAATAGTCACGGGTCTCGATGACGGTCTTGCCCGCGTAGCAGCGCCGCTGTCTACAGCTACTGTACTCAGTCCCCAACTGGGCCGATTTTTGTCCGATATCGGTCCTATAAATCACATACTGCGATACGAAATAGTGATTCTCGGTTCGAACGAGAATCGGGTTATTCTGCCCGCCCGCTGTTGATTCATCCGCCACGTTCAAGCCTGACCACCGAGTGAAGTCGATAATGACACGCAGCGTCTGGCTCAAAGCCGACGACACGGTCGGCGACTGGGAGACGCGGAAGCGACGCATCACGGCGGGCCTCGAAGCCGGTGTCGACTGGGTCCTCGTCGACGAGGACGACGTCGAGAAGGTGCGCGAACTCGGTGACGTGAAAGTCGCCGCGTTCCGCACCGACGCCGACGTCCACGTGATGGAAGCAGAAGGTGACGAAGACGGCGAGTCGCTCGCCGACGCCTACATCGTCGGCAAAGACGGCGAGGGCGACGCGACGGTCGAACTCCCCTCTGACTTCTCCGGATCTGCAGACCTGACGACGCTCCGCCGCGGCGACGACCACGCAAACGGGTCGTACATCCGCATCCTGAGCAAGGACTACGAATCGTTCGCCGAAGAGGCTGCCCGTGACGGCGACCACACCATCGTCGTCGGCGAGGACTGGACTATCATCCCGCTGGAGAATCTCATCGCCCGCATCGGCGAGGAGACCGAACTCATCGCTGGCGTCACGACCGCCGAGGAAGCCAAGACGGCCTTCGAGACGTTGGAGATTGGGTCCGATGGCGTCCTCCTCGACAGCGACGACCACGACGAGATTCGCAAGACCGTCGAGGTTCGCGACGAGGCAGAACGCGAGTCGCTCGACCTCGTGTGGGCCGAGATTCAGGAAGTCGAACGCACGGGCATGGCCGACCGCGTCTGTGTCGACACCGGCTCTCTCATGGAACACGACGAGGGGATGCTCGTCGGGTCGATGTCTCGTGGCCTTTTCTTTGTACACGCCGAGACGGCGGAGTCCCCGTACGTCGCGTCTCGGCCATTCAGAGTCAACGCCGGTGCAGTCCACGCGTACGCCCGAACCCCCGACGGCGGAACGACGTACCTCTCGGAACTCGAAAGCGGCGACGAGGTACAACTCATCGACACCGACGGCCACACCCGCGAGGCCATCGTCGGACGCGTGAAAATCGAAAAACGCCCGATGTTCCGCGTCGTCGCCGACTACGAGGGCGACCGAGTCGCGACGCTCCTCCAGAACGCCGAGACCATCAAGGTTCCAACCAAAGAGGGGCGAACCGCAGTGACCGACCTCGAACCGGGTGACGAGGTACTCATCTACTACGAAGACACTGCTCGACACTTCGGCGAAGCGGTCGAAGAGAGCATTATCGAGAAGTAACGCGCCGGTTTATTGCTCTTCGGTGTGCCATTCGAGTTCTTCGGCACACCACGGACAGAAATCGAGGTTTCGGTCGAGTCCACCGCCGCAGGCGGGACAGGTTGGTTGCCCGTCGTTCTGCTGGTGCCCTGGGCCTCGCATTCCGATTCGATAGGCGTCCAGCGCGCTGAGGAAGAGGAGTCCGACGATAGGGACGGTCACTTCGGTCGGCAGTTCGCTGAGCGTCGCCGTCGCCGGGTCGGCAAATGCCGACAGTAAGACCAGTCCAGCGCCGACGACGAACGTGAACCACGCGATAGCGCGTCGCCACTCGCGGAGGTAGACGTGCCCAGCGCCGGCGATTCCGAGCGATGCGCCAAGAATCCCGACGAGGGCGGCCACGAGCGCGCGACGACGAGCATCGGCCATCGTGCGTGGCCGTCGTTGTCTGCCGTCTTAAACGTCCGGTTTGCTGGACAGGTCGCCGACGAGGGCCCGGAGCGTCGCGGCGTCGTACTGCCCCGGTGCGGTCGCGTCTTCGGGGTCGACCGGTGCATAGCCGATTTTCGACCCGTACACTGGCGCGACGGCGCGGGTGTGTCTGCCCGCTTCACCCATCGCCATCGTCGCGACGGTGTCGTCCCACTCGGTCGCCGCGCGCGTCACGTCCAGCAGGCGAAGTGCGTCTGCGTCGGTGTGGGCGGTGACGGCGAGTTTCCCGACATCGCCGAGCGTGGCCGCCTCGTGCAGGAGTCGCGTGAGTTCCGACCGCGCTGGCGTCCGGTCGAAGTCGTGGACGGACGCGATTACGTCGACGTCGACTGCGCGGGCGCGGGTCGCGGCGTCGACGCCAGCCGCTTTGTGGAGGCTTTCGAGTTCGATGTCCACCGCGGCCACGGCGTCGGTCTCCGCGGCCGCGACGAGCGCGTCGAGGCGGTCGACTTCGTCGCCATCGGCTTCACCGCCTTCCCACTCCGCGCGGTTCGTCGCGATAATCGGGAGGTCCCCGTCGTAGTCGTCGAGGGCCGAAAGCGGGTCGTCGGCGAGGTCCATCCGGAACTCGATGGCGTCTGCGTCGGCTCTGGCGGCGGGTTCGTCGCCGAGGTCGGCGGTGCTCGCTGCGAGAACGAACGAGTCGAACGAGAGGTCCATACCCGTCACTGCGACGGCGGGGACTAAATCGGTGTCCGTGCCCGCAAACGTCTGCGGGGCAGTCGGGCGTTGGCGGCGAACGGGGTGGCGTCGTCGCCGACGAGTCCGCAGTCAGTCGTCGTCCGCGTCGAGTTCCTCGGTCGCGTCGCTGTCGGCGACTGCGTCGCCCTGCGTACTGCGTGCGTCTGTGTCGTCGACCGGTTCGTGCTCGGCCACGAACCGACGATTGTCGCCCGACTCGGTCTTCGTAACCGACGAGACGGCGTACAGACGGATGTCCCGCTCCTGTTTGGTCACGACCGGGAAATCGTAGTAGGTCGCGTCGTAGCCCGGTTCGTCGTCTCTGTCGGCGACGAAGTCGCGGTGTGCATCGAGCCGGGCTTCGACAGCAGCACGGGAGCGTTCACACACGTCTGTCAGCCGGTCTTCGAACGCGTCCACGAGTCCGGCATCGAGGTCGTAGCCGACCGAGTTGCGCCCGGCGAGCATCGCTGCCAACGTGGTGGTTCCGGTCCCGACGAACGGGTCGTACACGGTGTCGCCGTACACCGAGTACATTCGAATGAGTCGAAGCGGCAGTTCGACCGGGAACGCGGCCGAGCGCTCTCTGGCCCCCGAATCGAGACGCTGTTCGGTACCCGTGAACTCCCAGAGGTCGGAGAACCATTCGTTTCGCTCTTCCCAGAAGAAGGCGCTCTCGTAGCGGTCGTCGTCGCCCGGCGGGAACGACCGCGAGTCGCCCTTGCGCACGATGAGGACGTACTCGTGTTCGAGCGTGACGTAGGCGTTGGTCGGCAGCGTCCCCGACCCCATGAACTTGGTGAGGCGATTGGTCGGCTTTCGCCAGAGCGCGTCGGGAAGCGGCGAGAGCCCGCGCTCGGAGAGCGCCGTCAGGATGCGCGCGTGATTCGGATACAACCGAAACGACCCGTCGAGGCTGCGCGTCGCGTCGCCGACGTTGATACACGCGAGGCCGCCCGGCGCGAGGACGCGTTCGAGTTCGTCCCACACCGCGTCGAGTTGGTCGTGCATGGCCTCGAACGCCGCCTGACCGTCGCCCGCGTCGAGCGCGTCGGCGACCGCGTCGTCGCGGGCCGAAAAGAGGTCGTCCCACATCTCTATCATGGGATACGGTGGGGAGGTGACGACGAGGTCCACGCTCCCGTCGGCGAGCTCGGTGTCGGCGGCGTCGCCCACGCGAAGGGCGTGTTCCGTGCGCATCGTACGGACGTGTCGCTCTCACGTCAAAACGTTTCTCCCCGATTGAACTCGACGTCACACCGGAACCAGCGAACAGCGCAACCGCTCAGCTGTCGAATAAGCGAGGATATGTCGCGACCGGTCTGAAAGCGCCGTCGCGGAGTGATACCTTAGACGAGGCCGAGGTTCTCCTCGGCTTCGAGGAGTTCGTGATAGCGGTTGCGGATGGTGACTTCCGAGATGTCGGCGACTTCGCTGACTGCGGCCTGCGTCGTCTTCTCGTTGGTGAGGAGTGCGGCGGCGTAGACGGCGGCGGCGGCGAGGCCGACCGGCGACTTACCCGAGTGGACGCCCTTCTCCTTGGCGTTCTTCAGGAGCTTGCGGGCGCGCATCTTCGACTCGTCCGAGAGGCCGAGTTCGCTGGCGAACCGGGGGACGTACTGCTCGGGGTCGGCGGGCTTGACTTCGAGCGAGAGTTCGCGAGCGATGTAGCGGTAGGTGCGGGCGACTTCGCTCTTCTCGACGCGCGAGACCTCCGCAATCTCGTCGAGCGAGCGGGGGACGCCGGCCATGCGGGCGGCGGCGTAGGTACACGAGGTCGCAACGCCTTCGATAGAACGGCCGGGGAGCAGGTCGTCGTCGAGTGCACGGCGGTAGATGACAGATGCCGTCTCGCGAACGTTCTCGGGGAGACCGAGCGCGGAGGCCATGCGGTCGATTTCACCGAGTGCCTGCTTCAGGTTGCGTTCCTTGGAGTCGCGGGTGCGGAAGCGCTCGTTCCACTTGCGGAGGCGCTGCATCTTCTGGCGCTGGCGAGCGCCCAGCGAGTTCCCGTAGGCGTCACGGTCGCGCCAGTCGATGTTGGTCGAAAGACCCTTGTCGTGCATCGTGTTCGTCGTCGGTGCACCGACGCGGGACTTTTCGTCTTTCTCACGGGCGTCGAACGCGCGCCACTCGGGGCCGCGGTCGACCGAATCGGCGGTGACGACGAGACCACAGTCGTCACAGACGGTCTCACCGTGTTCGTCGTCGGTGACGACGTGGCCGCCACACTCAGGACACTTGAGCGTGTCTCCCTTGGTGGTCTCTTCTTCCTCTTGGCTCTGTCGTCGGCCTCGCTGTTTCTGTTTCTGCTCCTGTGCGCCGGGGTTTCGGGTCCAAATTCGTTCACTCATGGCTACGACGGCGGGTGCTCCGGAAGGGGGGATTAGATTCGGCTAGAACCCGGAGGCGGTCCGTAACACGTACGACCGCAGACGAACGCATAAATGGTTTGGTATCGCCCGCCGGTTGTCCACAATTTTTGTGTGTAGACGCCCCACACGGACCATTTACTCACCTCCCGAACTCGTGTCTCCTCCGGACACAGTGGACACGATACATATTTTTCTCGGAGGAACGTTTGCGGACTATGCGCACGGACTCTCCGCCCCGAGTCGTCTCGTTGGCCCCGAGTGCGGCGGCCATCCTCGACGCGGCCGGTCTCGCCGCTCGAATCGTCGGCGCGACCGCTCACTCTCCGCTCGACCGGCCACTCGTGGGTGGGTGGTTGAACCCTGACTTCGAGCGTCTCGCCGAACTCGACCCGGACGTCGTCTGCACGAGCGACCCACTGCAGCAGGACGTCGCGACGGAGGCCCGAGAACACGGCTACGAGGTTCACCACGTCGAACCATCGACACTCGACGAGGTGTTCGAGACCTTCCCGAGAATCTGTGCGGCCGCGGGCGACGCCGCTGCCGGTGAGCGACTCGCCGACGACTGCCGAGCACACCTCTCGCGTGTTGCAGACGCCGTCTCCGGCCGCGATGCTCCCGAAGTCTACTGCGAAGAGTGGGCCGACCCGCCGATGGCGGCCGGCAACTGGGTTCCGGACGTGGTTCGTTCCGCGGGTGGGTCGTATTCGCTCGTCGACGCGGGCGAACGCTCGCGCGAACTCTCCGGCCACGAGGTTGCCGCCGCGGACCCGGACCACGTCGTTCTCCACCCGTGCGGCAAGGGCGAACGAGGCGACCCCGAAGCGTTCGACGCTCGCGGGTGGAACGTGGATGCAGCCGTCCACGCCGTCGACGACTCGCTTCTCAATCAACCGAGCCCTGCGCTCGTCGGCGGCGTCGACCGGCTTGCCCGACTGTTCCACCCCGACGCCGACCTCCCCGAACCGTGGGTCCCGACCGCCGAGACAGAATCCGATGGAGCGATATGAGTTCCCACTCGCCTGCCGATATGGACATCGCAGTCGGAAGCGGAAATCCGGTGAAGCGGCGTGCGGTCGAGTTGGCCTGTCCCGACGCCCGCGTCGCAGCCGTCGCCGTCGATTCGGGCGTCTCGGAGCAACCCGTCGGGCACGACGAGACACTGACTGGTGCGATCACCCGCGCCGAGCGCGTCTTCGAGACCGGCGACTACCGCTTCGGCGTCGGTATTGAAGGCGGGGTCGCGTCGTTTTCGACCGACACCGAAGCGGTCGCAAGCGACGGCGACCTCTATCTGGTCATGTGGGCCGCAGCGACCGACGGCACGCGGGTCGGCCGCGGTGCCGGGCCGAGTTTCCTCCTTCCCGACCGCATCGCCGAGCGAATTCACGACGGCGAAGAACTCGGGCCGGTGATGGACGACGTGCTCGGGACCGAAGATATCGCGACGAACGAGGGTGCCGCAGGCGTGTTCACGGGTGGACAAGTCACCCGGACGGACGCGCTCCAGTCGGCCGTGACAGCAGCGCTCGCCCCATTCAACTGCGACCTCTACTGAAGACGCGTTATTTTTTCCTACTCCGATTCGGCGAGTTCACGCTCGCGGACGTCTGCGCTCTCTTCGACGGCGGTCGTCAGCGAGACGTTGAGCGAGAGCATCGACGCGACACCGCCGACGATGGTGACGGCGTTTTTCACCGCGTGGTCGAGGACGGCGGCGGCGAGCGCCATCGCGGGCGTGACGGGCGCGAGCGCAGCCATGAACACGGTGAAGGCGATTTCGTAGAGACCGACGCCGCCCGGAGACAGCGGGAGGACCTTCGCGAGGTTGCCGACGCTCACCGCGAAGAAGGAGACGCCGACGAGGACGGTCGGGTCGATATCGACGCCGAGCGCGAAGAGGACGACGACGGCTGTCACCACGTCTATCGTCCAGATGGCGAGGCTGGACACGCCGACGCGACCGAACGCGGCCCGGTTTCCGGCGACGGCTTGCAGGTCGGAGACGAACTGCTCGATGACGCCCGCGACGTACTCGACGTACGAGTCCGACGAAAACCGACCGACGACGGCGCGGACGAGGTTGCTGTCGGCGCGGGCCGAGAGGGCGATAGCGAGGACGCCCGCGATGGCGACGACGCCGACGCCCGTGGCGACGTAGGCGACGGTGCGCACGTCACTGGCCGACACGTCCACGTTGCCGCCGCTCACGCCTGTTGCGAGCACCGACGCGATGTCGTTGAGGCCGCCGGTGGCGGCGAGTCCGACGAGGACGACGCCCGCGAGACCCGCGATTGTGAGCAGGTCGAAGACGCGCTCGACGGCGAGTGAGGCGAATCCGGAGGGGTACGGAATGCCGCGTCGTGCCTTCACTACGTACGCGCGCACCGCGTCACCCGCGCGGGCCGGGAACACGAGGTTCCCGGTCTGACTGATGAATATCGCCCCCGTGAGGAAGCCCGTCTTCTCGTGATAGCCGAGTTCGCCGAGGATGTCGCGGTAGCGTAGTCCACGGAGCGGCCACGAGAGGACGTAAATTGCGGCGGCGGCCGCGACGAGCGTCGGGTCGGCGTCGCCGAGGACGCTCAGGACCTCCGAGGGGTCGATGTAGAGCGTCATCAGCGCCACTGCGACGAGCGTCAACAGCAACCCGGAGACGATTGTCACCTCGCGGGTGATACGCGGCCGAACCGAGAGTTGCCACCACGTCCGAAGAATCTGACTGCCCATCCCGAGTACGTCGCGGACGAGGTCGACTTTCGTGTCGCCTTTCGGTTCCCAATCGACGGGGAACTCGGCGACCCGGAACCCGGCGCGCTGGGCGCGCACGAGCATCTCGGTGTCCCAGAACCAGTGTTCGTCTTCGACGTCGTCGCGGAGCGTCTCGAACGCCTGTCTGCTGAACGCTTTGAACCCACACTGGTGGTCGCGGAGGTCCGACCGGAGGAAGACGCGAACGAGCCCGTTGTAGACCTGACTCGGGAAGCCGCGTTTGACCGGGCGGTCGGCGACGTTCTCGGGCATCCACCGCGACCCGGTGGCGACGTCGTACTCTCCCGAGCGGACGCGTTCGACGAGCGATTCGAGGTGTTGCATGTCCGTCGCGAGGTCCGTATCGAAGTAGACGAGCGTCTCGCCGTGTGCGGCCGCGAAGGCGTGTTCGAGCGCGCCGCCGCGCCCGAGTCGCGTGTCGCTGTGGAAGTGGCGCACACGCGAGTCTTCGGCAGCCATGCGGTCGGCTATCTCTGGCGTGCGGTCGTCACAGCCGTCTTCGGCGACGATGACCTCGAAGGCGTCGGCGGGGAGGAACGATTCGAGCGTCTGGAGGGTGACGCGAACGGTGTTTTCGATGGTCCGCTCCTCGTTGTACGCGGGGAGGACGACACTCACGTCGACGCTGGCCGGCGTAGCGGTGGCCGAGCGCCCATCTGTCGGGCGACCCATTATCGACCTATGGCCGCTATCGGCGTATGTATTTTCTGTCTTGCCCCCGCGGAGCGTGTCTCCCTGCTGGATTCTCCGGTTTCCCCGAGTGTTAGCTGACTGTACCTGCGGCGGCCCGAACATCGTACCCGAACCCCCATCGACGGCACCTAATCGCAAGACAGCGCCGTGTTAACCTCCTGTACCAAACCCCTGATAGGCGATACGGTACTCTCTGTAAGTATGAGCACGACCGCCACGGCAACTGCCGTCGAAGCCGACGTTTCGGAGGTCCCCGCCGACCTCACCGAAAAGCAGCACCGCATCCTCCAGTACCTCCGCCGCAACGCGGGCACGAAGACGTACTTCAAATCCCGACTCATCGCCGACGACCTCGGTCTCTCGGCGAAGGAAGTCGGGGCCAACATGCGCCCGCTTCTCGACGGGAACTTCGACGTGAACGTCGAAAAGTGGGGTTACTCGTCGGGAACGACGTGGAAAGTTACGGTTTAACGTTCCTGTCGCCTGCCACCGCTGACGCCGTCGTCTCCACCTTTTTCGTTCGGAGTTGTTGTCGCCTGTCACCGTCGAGTGACATCGCGGGTCGTCGTGTGGCTCGTCGAGGCTCGTCGCTCACCGGTCAGACTGCGGAAAACACTCCAATACGACCGACGCAACCCACCCCGTCTCAGGGGTCGAATCGGATGAACCCGGCGGCGTCGTTTGCGAACGCCGCGGCGTCGGTGCCGAAGGAG
>NZ_AOLI01000034.1 GCF_000336955.1 Haloferax larsenii JCM 13917
CGCTCTTCCGATCTACACTGTACCGAATCCAGTTCTTTCGCGTAGGTGCTCACCGTCGCGCGCGAGACGTCGAGCGTATCGGCGAGTTTGCTCCCGGTCGCATCCGGGTCCCGAAGGAGGTGAATCAGCATTCCGCGCGGCGTGTCGCGCCGAAGGTAGCCGAGCGCGACCTGTTCGAACTCCGAGAACCGTTTTGCGGGGAAGAATCGCTTGTAGTCTCCGTCGCGCCGCACGTCGAGAGTGCCGTCGTCGACGAGATTTCGAAGGTGGTACTGCGTCTCTCCGGTCCCGAGTTGCAGGTCGTCTCGCACCTTCGAAAAGTGTGCGCCGGGCGTGGCCGCGACGTAGCCGACGATGGCGTCGCGCGCGTCGCTCGACTTCGACGAGTCGTCGCTTTCGTCACCACCTCCGAGGCCGACGAGCGGCGTCGCGGCCCCGAGCGCGGCGAAGCGACGAAGCGTCGCACGCTTGTCTTCATCTATCCGGCGGTCCGACATCTACCGGAAGTAGGACGTGGACGGAAGAAAAGCGCTTCGGCATTTCACTCGTCTGAAACGATGATTGTCGGTTATCGGAACTAGTCTGTATTCGACGACAAGACCGACGATACCGACGATACCGACAATACCAACAATACCGACAGCGACGGCGACAGCGACTATTCGAGGTCTTTCTCGAACTCCATCGCTTCTTCGTCGTCGCTGCTGTCCGTGCTGCCGCTGCTGTCACTGCCAGATTGGTCGTTCGACGCGGCCGCGGTCTCGTCGGCGTCAGCTTCCGAGACGACTTCGTCGGCGGGTTTGATGGACTGTTCGTCTTCTTCGTCGGCCTCGGCGATGACCTCGTCGGGCGACTTGATGTTGTTCACTTCGGCACCCGCTTTGATGGCTTCGGCCTCCTGTTCGAGTTGCTCGACGTCCATCTCGGCCGCCTGGTCGATTTGGCCGAGAATCTGCTCGATGTCGTCGAGTCCGATGAGTTCGCGCGTCTCTTCGTCGAATTCGAGGCTGGAGAGGCTCTCCGCATCTTTCACGTCAGAGCCGGTCAGCTGCTTGCCGTAGCGGCCGAGCAGCGACGTGAGCTCTTGCGGCAGGACGAACGTCGTCGATTCGCCCTGACCGATGCGTTCGAGCGTCTCCATGCCTTTGTCGATGATGGCGCGTTCGCCCATCGACTCGGCGGACTTCGCACGCAGGACGGTCGAGATGGCGTCACCCTGCGCTTCGAGAATCTGCGACTGCTTTTCACCCTGTGCGCGGATGATGTTCGACTGCTTTTCACCTTNGCGGACTTCGCACGCAGGACGGTCGAGATGGCGTCACCCTGCGCTTCGAGAATCTGCGACTGCTTTTCACCCTGTGCGCGGATGATGTTCGACTGCTTTTCACCTTCGGCCTTCTCGACGGCGGAGCGACGCTCACCCTGCGCTTCGAGAATCATGGCGCGGCGACGGCGCTCGGCGGAGGTCTGCTGCTCCATCGCCTGCTGCACGTCGGCGCTGGGGTTGACCTCGCGGACTTCCACGGACTCGACGCGGACACCCCACTCGTCGGTGGGCTCGTCGAGTTCCTTGCGGATGCGGGCGTTGATTTCTTGGCGTTTGTTGAGCGTGTCGTCGAGTTCCATGTCGCCGAGGACGGCGCGGAGCGTCGTCTGGGCGAGGTTCGAGACGGCGCGCTTGTAGTCGTCGACTTCGAGGAACGCCTTCTTGGCGTCCATGACTTTGATGTAGACGACTGCGTCGGCGGTCACCGGCGAGTTGTCGCGGGTGATGGCTTCCTGCCGCGGCACGTCGAGCGTCTGGGTACGCATGTCGAACGCGTACGTGCGAGAGACGAACGGCGGGATGAAGTTGATACCCGGTTCGAGCAGACGCCGGTACTCACCGAAGACGGTGAGGGCCTTCTTTTCGTAGGCGTCTACGATTTCGACCATCTGGTACACCGTCACGATGGCGAGCACGAGGACGAGAACGCCGATAGCGACGCTCCCAAACCCAAGCCCCGCCTGGAGGGCAAGTAGGTCCATATCCCGGTCTAGGGTTGGCCATGTGATAAGTATTCGTGTGCCAGCCCCGCCACGTCGGACGGTTTCTGCTTCGCGTCGGTGGTGGACGCTCGGCCCTCCGAGGTCCCCGAAGTGCGTCGGTTAGACCTCTTCTGCGCCTTCGCGTTCTTTCTCGCGCTCCTGTTCTCGTGCTTCGGCCTGCCGAACGCGCTCTCTGGCGAGTTCGCGGTCGATTTCGTCTTGTCCGACGTCGAATCCTTCGACAGTGACGACGTTGCCGCCGCCGGGGTCGACCACGACGACTTCGCTTCCGACTTCGATATCGCCGTGGACCGAGCGCGCTGCGTAGAAGGGATTGAAGCCACCTTCGTCGAGTTTTACCTCGCCGCTGGTCGGGGTGACACGTTCCGTGACGCGGCCGGTCTTTCCTTTCAGCGCGTCGGAGTCACTCGTCCGGCCCTCGCCTTTGCCCCCGTAGATGTCGAGTTCGCGGTAGCCATACAGTGCGAGGGCACCGAAGCCGAACACCAACAGTCCGAGGACGAACGGTGCTGCGAGCGGCGGGAACAGCAGCCCGACGAGACCCGCAGCGAGGAGGGCGACACCGACGACGACGAAGTGCGCACCGGGAACGATTGCTTCGGCGAGTGACAGGCCGAGCCCGGCGAGAACCAAGAGCAACGGAAGCGTCTCGGGGCCGATGAGACCAGCCTGCAACGGGAACGGCGGGTAAACCATACAGGCCCTAGGGACGTGACCTGATTAAGGGTTGAGGGTCGAACTGCGTGAGTCGCGTCGGAAAAACCAGCGGCCGGCTTACGATTCGGTCTGTGGTTCCGCCGCCAGCGAGTCGTCGTAGACGAACGCGACGGTGTCTTCGTTCGACGGCTGGACGACCAGCGTGCCGGTCTTCGTGTCCTCGGGCACGGCGTAGACGGTCCAGACCGTCTTCGAGTCGTTCGGTGCGAAGAGACCGCCGCCGAACGCACTCACGTTCCGAAGCGGCTGGTGGCCGTGGCGGACGCCGTCAGATTCGAAGACGACGGCCGACTGCGAAAGCGAGCCCGGCGAAGACCCCTGATTTGTCACGTTGAACGCCACGACGACGAACTGCTCGCCATCAGGGGCGGTGAACGTGTTGTTTCCGACCGTTATCGACGATGTCGTCTGCGCGTTCCACCGAGCAGTCATGTCTGCGGACGACGATGGCGCGGTCGAGACCGCAGAGATGGCGACGCCGCTTGGACCGCTGGACCCTCCGGACCCGTTGACCACGGGACCGAGTGCGGCGACCGACCCGAGGGCGAGAACGAGAAGGAGGACGGCGACGACGACGACGCGAACGCTCGGCGGTGAGCTAGATTTGAGGTCGTCGAGCGAGGACGGCAGGCGGTCACGGAACGAGCCATCGTCGGAACTGCCGCCCGAGCCACCATCTCCATCACCGCCGCCAGTCAGACCATTGATTCGCTCCTGAATGGCCGCCAACGGGAGCGACGAAAGCGCGTTTTCGATTGGTTCGGGGAGGTCGAACGGCAGTCCGAACTCGACTTCTGCAGTCTCGTACACGTCGCCGTCGGTGTACTGTCTGACCGACTCTTCCATGCCCTCGTTTTCGACGGTCTCGCCGAGTTCGTCGCGGTCGAGGAGTTTCACGTCGTGGTTCGTGGCGAGGCCGCGAACCTCGTCTGCGAACTCGCCCTGCGAGGCGACGACGATGACGTCTATCTGTCGCTTCTTGGCGTGTGCGATAAATCCGCGAACGTGGTCCTTCGTCACCTCTGCGTCGACGGTCGGGAGGACCAGCATCATCCCCTTCGTCCCGTCTGCGCGCTGGCCCTGCACGAGGAAACGACCTTCGCCACGGGGTTGAATCTTGGTCTGCCAATTGCGTTGGGTCCAGAGGTCCGACAGGAAGCGGACGAACTGCTTCGACCCGAGTTCAACCAACCGCGGCATTACCAGTTCACCTCGTCACCCGCGCTGTCGGGATGTTCGTCGTGTCCGGCCATGTCACGTTCGTATCTGTTCGAGTGACGAGCAGGATTCAGATTAAAACTACTGTCGCAGTCACCGTGCTCGACGCGTTCGCCTGAGTCGGTTTCGATTCGTTCGTTCATCGTCGATAGCCTGCTGTGATGCGTCGTGTCGGTCATTGGCGCCTCCGTGCGAGAAGTCCGGTGACGACGAGCGCGACGACGACCAACCCGGGCGAAAGCGGGATTCCCGTGTTCGTCGCCGACCCCGAGGGTTCTAACGGCGTCCGTTCGGTGACGGGGTAGGGCGTTGCCGTCGCCGTCGCCGTCACTTGTTCGGCCGCTTCTTCGGTACTGGCCGCCGTCGTCGGGTTCGGCGTCGGCGTCTTCGCGTCCGGTTCGAGGCGCACCATCGCGTCGTCGGCGACGATGCTTCCGTTCGTTCCGTTCGTTCGGTACGGCGGGTCGTCGCTCACCGAGAAGTTCTCGTCGCGGTTCTGGTCGGTGTGAGCGACAGCGAGCAGTTCGCCGTCGGCCAACTGTCGCCGGTCGAACTCGACGATGACGTTCTCGTGGGTTCCCGGTGGCAGGTACGCGCTGGTTCCCAGCGGCTCTTCGTCCGCTGTCTCGACGCGGACGAAGCCACCGACAGAGAGCGTCACCTCACTGACGGTGACGTAGGTTCCGTCGGTCTCCTGGTCGACAAAGCGCATTCCGGCGTCGGATTCGAGGAGTTCGAGCTTCGTTTCGGTCTGGTCGCGGAGGTCGTAGTAATCGCCGCGAATCCACAGTGGGAACGAGAGGCCGCGGTCCTCCGGAGCGAAGGTCAGGTTCTTCCTGAGCGTCCCGTTTTTGCTCACTGTGACCGGAACGAGTTTCAAGAACGGTTGGCCGGGTGCACGGGCACGAACTTCGAGGACGCTGTTGGGTGCAATCGTCGTCTCGCCGGTGACGTTGACTTGCAGGGCCTCCCACGGGTAGGTCGTCTCGTTGTGGACGTCGATAGAGATGGTCGGCTCGACGAGTTCGACACGCGACCGCGCCGTGATGGTGTCTTCTTCGACGAGGCTGTTGTTCTCGCCTTCGAGCGTGACCGTCACCTCGTACTCTTCTGTGTCGCCTTCGAGCGGGAGGTCAGACGTGTCCCACACGACGTAGATGAGGTCGTTTTCGAGGTCTTCGACGACCGTCGCCCCGTTTTCTGGCGTCGCGAGGAACGTCTCTTGCTCGTGATTCGGACGCACTTCGAGCTGATTCATCGAAACTTCGATACCGTTGGCTGTCGGGCCGCCGGAGATGTCATCGGGTTTTAACGCCGATTCGAGGCCGCTCTCGTTGAGTTTGATGACTGCGTAGTCACCTTTGGCGACCATCTGGCGTTTCGTCATCGAGCCCGGAAGCGAGTCGGCCGAGATGCCGTCGTCGGAATCGTTGAGGCTCGCCGGTGCGACGTGGGTCTCTGCAGAGGTGTTCCCACGTGGCGTCACTTTGAGCTGGCCGATTGCCCGTTCGACGCCGCCGATGGTCACGTTCATCAGGTACGTCGAGGGTTCGATGGGTTCGTCGAGCGAGGCGGTCGTGAGGTTCTTCGCACCGCCGCCGCTGATGTAATCGGACGCGTTGTTGGCGGTCGAATTGTACGTGTCGATAGTGACGGTGGTCGTTCCCGACCCGGTAAGCTCGACCGTCAGGTGGTAGCCGTAGTCGTCACCACCGATGTGGAGGGTACCGGATTCGGAGTGCGAGACTTGTATCTCGACTTCGTCACCACGGGTGACAGTCGTGACATCCTTCTCGAACGACGCACTCGGTCCGTCGGCCGCGACTACCGAGACCGGAACCCAGAACGACGCGACGAGGACCATCACGGCGACGAGTAGCGAGGGTATGCGGACTGCGTAACTCATGTCGTATGCCCGGTTGGGGGTTGACGAGGATTCCAACCGGGAGGTTATAAATCAAGAGGCTCGGTTATCAAAATCGGAAATTCGAGGGGCGGCGGCTCGGTTCGCGTAGCTCTGAAGCGGTCGCGTTGGTGTGACCAGCGAGCAGGCCGACAGTCAGAGAGCGTTCGGGAACACCGCAGACAGAAGCAGCCCGACCGTCAAGAGAACCCCGAGCACGACGAACAGGACGTTCTCGGCGTTCGGCGACCCAGGTTCGATTGGCTCTTGCTCTGGGGGTTGGTCCTCGATAAGTCCCTCTGGACCGACCTCGTCGACGCCGAATCGCCAGTCGCCATCGTCGTCGGCTTCGGAACTGGGGGAACGTGACATCAGTTTCGAATACGCGATGCGTTCTGAAAGGGCTACCGCACTCGTGGTCGGAGCAGACTCCTGAACTCGTGTGCGAAGCGGGTACCGTACTAGTCCCGCTCGGAGCGGTCGAAGCCGATGACGTCGCCTTCGTAGACGATGCCACGTTCGGCGTGCAGCGTCACGAGCGACCCATCGCTGACCGTGGTCGGGAGGGGTGCGCCCGAAATCATCGGGATATCGAGTTCGCGGGCGACGAGAGCGGGGTAGCCCGTCATCCCGGCGCGGGCGTCGACGATACCTGCAAGCTTGTCGGCGTCGCCGTCGAACTCGCCGTCGAAGTCGGCAGTGAGCGAGAGAATCGCGCCCTCGGGCACGTCCGAGAGGTCGCCGTCGCTCGTCCGGTAGACAGGACCGGCGACGCGGCCACCGACCACTTTCCGACCGTTGGCGACGGATTCGGCGGCGACGTGGACCTTGAGCATGTTCGTCGTGTTCGTCCCTTCGAGTTCGGTCATCATCCCGGAGAGGACGACGATTGTGTCGCCGGACTCGGCCACGCCAGCGTCGAGGGCGGCCGTAACGGCGTCATCCATCACGGCCTCGACGCTGTCACTGTAGTCGGAGTACTCGGCGGAGACGCCCCACGAGAGGGAGAGTTGGCGGCGAGTGCGGTCGTTCGGCGTGACCGCGACGACGGGGACGCCGGGCCGGAACTTCGCGGTCTTCCGGGCGGTGTACCCGGACTCGGAGACGGCGACGACGGCGGCGGCGTTCACGTCGCGGGCGAGGTAGCGCGCAGAGCGGGCCAGTGCCTCGGTTCGTGAGCTTTCGTCGGCCGTCGGGACGCGCTGTTCTTGGCTCTCGTCGTATTCGGGGCTGGCTTCGACCTCCTGGACGATACGGGACATCGTCTCGACGACGCGCACGGGGTGGTCGCCGACGGCCGTCTCGCCGGAGAGCATCACGGCGTCGGTGCCGTCGAGGACGGCGTTTGCGACGTCCGAGGCCTCGGCGCGGGTGGGCCGGCGGGCACGGACCATCGAGTCGAGCATCTCGGTCGCGGTGATGACCGGGACGCCGGCGGCCTGCGCTTTGCGGATGGTTCGCTTCTGGATGATTGGGACCTCTTCGAGCGGGCACTCGACCCCGAGGTCGCCACGGGCGACCATCACGCCGTGGGCGGCCTCGATAATCTCGTCGAGGTTGTCGACCGCACCGACGCGCTCGATTTTGGCGATGATGGGGATGTCAGCGCCGAGTTCCTCCAGCGTGTCGCTGATGGTGTACACGTCGGCCGCGTCGCGGATGAACGAGGCGGCGACGAAGTCGACTTCCTTCTCGGCGGCGAGTTTCAGGTTCTCGTAGTCGCTGTCGGTGATGAGGTCGATGTCGAGGTCGACGCCGGGGACGTTCACGCCCTTCCGGGAGCCGAGTTGGCCGCCGGAGACGATTTTCGCGTAGACGGAGTCGTCTTCGACGCGCTCGACGGTCGCTTCGATGCGGCCGTCGTCGAGGAGCACTCTCGCACCCGGTTCTGCGGCGGAGATAGAATACGAGAGACCTACTGCTTCGGGTGTCGCCTCGTCGCCCTCGTAGAACTGGACCTCGCTTCCCGTTTCGAGGTAGATGTCGTCGTCGATAGGGGCGGTTCGTACTTCGGGGCCCTGCAGGTCGAGCATGGCCGCGAGCGGTTCCTCGGTCGCGTCGTCGACAGCGCGAATGCTGTCGATGACCTCCGACCGGTGTTCGACGTCTCCGTGGCTCGCGTTCATCCGGGCGACGCTCATTCCAGCGTCGGCGAGCCCACGAATCGTCTTTCGGTCGAAGGAAGACGGACCGAGAGTACAGACGATTTTCGCGTTTCGCATAGCGCGACCTACGGCCGAGAAATAAAAAAGCCCAATGATAAACTCGGTGTCGAGTAATTGGTTCACATACGTACGCTATTGAGACGCAGCCCCGTCGTTTTCTCATTTGTTGGTTGTGAACGTGCCACATTGTTTTTGCTCTCAGAGACCAACCTAGGGGCATGCGCCGAACTGACGGCCCACTTCGGACCGATGGGGGAACCGGTGCGGGCGACACATCCGGGGCAGACAGTTCACCCGAAGCCGACGGCGGTCTCCCGACGGGGCCCGTTCCACCGGACGACGAGACGCCGACGTGGCGCGAACGAAAGGAACGAAAGACGGGGCTCGCTCGGCTCACCTACGAGTACTTCGAACGCTCTCGCTACGAGGACCAAGAGCTGAGGCAGTCGTCAGACTACGTCGAGCGCGACGTGCTCGCGTTCCCGACGTGGCCCCACGAGACGGTTCGGAACCTCTCGATTGCGTCGTTCTTCGTCGGGATGATTCTGTTCCTCTCGGCGACGATGCCGCCACACATCGGCGCACCCGCGAACCCGAGTCAGACGCCGGCGATTATCCTGCCCGACTGGTACCTCTACTGGTCGTTCGGGCTACTCAAACTCAGTCCGTTGAACCCCGAACTCGCCATCCTCGGCGGGCAGAAAATCATGGCCGACCGTACCTACGGCGTTCTCGCGAACGGTGTGGTCGTCGGCTTCATCGCCATCGTNCCCCGAACTCGCCATCCTCGGCGGGCAGAAAATCATGGCCGACCGTACCTACGGCGTTCTCGCGAACGGTGTGGTCGTCGGCTTCATCGCCATCGTTCCCTTCCTCAACAAAGGAAGCGCCAGACGCCCGGTCGAAGAGCCGTTCTGGGCGGCCGTCGGCGTCTTCGGTGTGGTCTTCGCGCTGACCATCTCGCTGTTGGCGGTCAAGAACCTCATGCCGATGAACGTCGACCTGCTGTTCGACCTGACGTTCCTGCTCCCAATCGTCCTCGGCATCGTCACCTACGCGGTGCTCAAGACGATGCAAGAGGGATACATGTACAACCTCAACCGCCGCTACTACCGGCTCAGACCGCCACGATAGGGGCTTTTGGTCACGGGACCGCGACGCTGGTCCTGTACACCGACCCGTCGTAGCGGACGTAGCCGGGGTCGATGAACTCGTTTCGGTCGGTTCCCTTCTGAATCGTCGCGCCACCGTCTGTTTTGAGCGCCTGCTGGAACACCGACTGCTGCTCCGGTGAGAGGTTCTCGAACGAGACGGCACCCTCGCCCGCCGGCAGTTCGTCGACCGCCTCGACGGTCAACTGGCCCGTCCCGTTGCTCCCGCCGAGACAGCCCGCAGAGAGCACGACGAGCACGACGACGAGTGAAACGGTGACCGAACCGGTGAGTCGCATGCCCGACGGTCCACCGTTAGGAATAAAAGTGACTCCGGTTGCGCTGCGACATTCGAGACGCGAACGTGTCGTGACAGTCGAGATACGAATGCATTCGACGGTCGAGACGTGAACGGCAGAAAATCCGCGTGCGACGACTCAGTTCGACGTGACGGTCGTCTTGTAGATGCCACCGTCGTAGCGGACGTAGCCGGGGTCGATGAATTCGTTACGCGCGGCTTCGTTCGGTAGTTCGACGCCGTCTCCCGTCTGGAGCGCCTCTCGGAAGGCCTCGCGTTGGTCGGGGTCGAGGTTGTGGAAGGAGACTGCACCCTGTCCCTGCGGGAGGTCGTCTACCTGTTCGACGGTCAGCGTTCCTGCGGACCCGCCCAGTATTCCGAACGCGACCACGGCCACGACGGCCACGACGACGACACCGGCGACAGTTCGGCCATCGAGTTCCATAGCCATCGCTCGGCAGTCAGGACAGATAGCGGCTGCGAAACTGTGCTGGGATTCGAGGGTAAAATCTCGCTCGGGAGACTTACTGGACCTTGGTACCGGGGACGGCGTCCTCGTAGGTCGTCAGCAGGTCGGCCTGCTCACCTGCGGCCAACAGCATGCCGTTGGACTCGGTGCCGAACAGCTCGGCCTTTTCGAGGTTGGCGACGATGATGACCTTCTTGCCAGCCAGTTCCGAGAGGTCGTGGAGCTGTTTGATTCCGGCGACGATTTGACGCTCTTCGACGCCGATGTCGACGGTCAGCTTGGCGAGTTTGTCGGCTCCGTCGATGCCTTCGGCGTCGAGAATCTCGCCGACGCGAAGGTCGAGGTCCTGGAACTCCTCGAAGGAGATGCGGTCGTCGGCGATGGGTTCGAGGTCAGAGTCGGCTTCCATATCGTCGTCTGCGTCCTCCTCCGCCTCGTCGCTTTCGGATTCCGTCGCAGCGACGCGCTCGGCGAGCTTTTCGTTGAGTTCCTCGACGCGGTCGTCTTCGATTTTCTCGAAGAGCGCTTCGGGTTCGTCGAACGACGCTGCCGGGGCCTCGAAGGCTACATCGACGCCGACGTCCGCGACAGCGCCGTCTTCGCCGAGTTGCTCCCAGAGCGCCTGCATCTTGTCGGGTGCGACGGGCTGGAAGAGGACGGCGACGGCCTTCGCAATCTGGACGCAGTCGCGGATGACCTGTGCGGCGGTCTCGGGGTCCTCGTCGGTGAGCTTCCACGGTTCGTTCCGCTGGATGTACTCGTTGCCGAACTGCGCGAGGCGGACCGCGGCGTTGCCGGACTTCCGAATCGAGTAGTCGTTGATACCGGCTTCGAACTCCTCGATGGCTTCCTCGATACGGTCGCGGACTTCGGCGGAGAGGTCTGCTTCCGGCGTCCCCTCGAAGTTGCGGTAGGCAAAGAGCATCGAGCGGTAGAGGAAGTTGCCGACGGTGCCGACGAGTTCGTTGTTCACGCGCTCTTGGAACTTCGACCACGAGAAGTCCACGTCCTGCTGGAACCCGCCGTTGGTGGCGAGGTAGTAGCGAAGCAGGTCGGGGTGGAAGCCCTCGTCGAGGTACTCGTCGGCCCAGACGGCGCGGTTGCGCGACGTGGAGAAGCCTTTGCCGTTGAGCGTGATGAAGCCGGAGGCCATGACGGCGCGCGGTTCCGTGTAGCCCGCGCCTTTGAGCATCGCCGGCCAGAAGACGGTGTGGTGCTGGATGATGTCGCGGCCGATGATGTGGACGATATCACCGCCGGATTCGGAGCCTTCCGACTCCTTCCACGCGGCCTCCCAGTCGAAGGTGTCGGCACCGACGCGCTCTGTGTACTGCTTCGTCGAGGCGATGTATTCGATAGGCGCGTCTACCCAGACGTAGAGGACGAGTTCGCCCTCGTCGTCGTCGGGGTAGTCGATACCCCAGTCCATGTCGCGGGTGATACACCAGTCTTGCAGTTCGCCCTCTATCCACTCGCGCGGCTGGTTCTGCGCGTTCGAGGTGCCTTCGAGGCGGTCGATGAACTCCTGAAGGTACTCTTGGAGGTCCGAAACGGCGAAGAACTTGTGTTCGCGCTCGCGGTACTCCGCGGGGTTGCCGGTGCGAACCGACGTCGGGTTCTCGATTTCGCCGGGTTCGAGGTGGCGACCACAGCCTTCGTCACACTCGTCGCCGCGGGCGTGTGCGCCGCAGTACGGGCAGGTCCCCTCGACGTAGCGGTCGGGGAGCCACTGGTCCGCGTCGGGGTCGTAGGCGACCGGAATCTCTTTTTCGTAGACGTAGCCCTCGGCTTCGAGCGTGCGGACGATTTCCTGCGTCAGTTCGGTGTTCGTCTCGTCGTGGGTGTGGCCGTAGTTGTCGAAGTCGATGTTGAACCGCGGGAACGTCGCCTCGTACTTCTCGTGGTGGCGAAGCGCGAACTCCTCGGGTGTGACGCCCTCTTCTTCGGCGTTGACGGCGACCGGGGTGCCGTGCATGTCCGAACCGCTGACGAAGGCGGTCTCTTGGCCGAGTGTTCGCAGCGAGCGACTGTAGATGTCGCCGCCGACGTACGTTCGAAGGTGGCCGATGTGGAGGTCGCCGTTGGCGTAGGGCAACCCGCACGTCACCACCGCTGGGTTTTGTGTGGGGAAATCCTCGTGACTCATATGTGTCGTGTATCTCGGATGCGGGCCTAAAGCCCGCCGGTACGGATGTGTCTGTCAGTCGATGCGGAGACGGCCCGGGGTTCGCCGGGTTCGGACTCGCCGTGTGTTACCGCGGCGAGCACCGAGAACGGGTCCACCCGTGGCTAAAAGGAAACGCGCATGCGCATGTTGTCGGGGAGGCCCGTCGCTGTCACACCGAAACGAAAGCAGAGGGCGAATATAAAATGTCGGGCTTACTACCGTCGACGGCCAGCGACGCCGAGTTCAGTCTTTGACCGTCACGCCACCGAAGGCACAGAAGCCCGAGACGACGAGGTCTACCGAGTCGTGGGTCGGTTCCTGTCTCGGCCGTTCGTCTTCGACACCGCCGAGGACGGGCAACACGTCCAGTTGGACGTTCCAGTCGCGCGGAACGACGACTTCGACGCCACCGAACAGGCACGTCGTGTTCACCCGGACCGGACTGTCGAGTTCGACCACGTCGCGGAGGTCGAGGTCGACACCGCCGAAGAGCGCGGTGATGTCGCCACCGGCGAACCGGCCAGTCGTCGCGCGTGCTTCGCGCCCGCCGAAGACGGCGACGAGGTCGACACGGTCGCCCGTGATGGGTTCGACGGACGAGCGGAATCGGCCGAGTGCCATCGAAAGCCCGAGGATGACGAGCAGGACGGGCCAGAACGACACGAGTTGCGACCCGGTCACGACGTCGAGCGCGACGGCTTGCCACGCTCCCGCGACGGTGATGAGGACCAGCGGGCCGCCGACGTTGCGGAAGCCGCTGGCGACGAGCGCGTAGACGCCCGCGAGGACGAACAGTGACGGGACATATCGGAGGAGCCCGGTCGTGTCGTAGAGACCGGTGGTGTTCGCGAGCAGTACGAGGCCGACGACGACGATTGCGCCCCCGACGACGACCTGATTTGAAATGCGTCTGTAGGCCATGGTTCTAGTACACGGCACTGAGAGATAACCCAGACTGCCGATTCTCACATCTTGAGGGGAAACAGTCAGACTCGGCGCTTGAGGGGGAAACAGTCAGACCCGGCGCTTGAGGGGGAAACAGTCAGACCCGGCGCTTGAGGGGGAAACAGTCAGACCCGCGGACGAGAATTCGCGTCCGCGCTGTCGCGGCTCAGATAACCGCCGCGATGGCCTCGATACCGACGAGCGTCACGATGAGACGGCCGCAGGAGCCGACGAACGTCGCCGCGGCGAACTTGAGGTAGTCGTCTTCGAGGACGGCGAAGGCGTAGATAGAGAGCGTGTCGGGGAACCCGGGGACACAGAGGGCGGCGGCGAGCCCGGCGAAGCCCCAGTTTTGGGCGATTTCGACCGCCTTTCGTTCGGACCACCCCATCACGTCGACCGGGAGTCGCGCGAGGAATCGCTCGAAGTAGCCCGACTCTTTCGTCTCGCGGCCGATATGGAACGCGAAGACGCTGCCAGCCGACTTGCCCGCGCCGCTGACGAGGATGATGAGCGCGAGGCGGGCACCACGGGACAGGCCGAGGTCGAGCGGTGCCGCGAGGACGATTTCGCTCACGCCCGGAAGCGCGAACGCGATGAGAAACGAGTAGACGAAGATGATTGCCAATCCGACCCACCCGGTCGCCGTCTCGACGAGCGACGAGAGCCACGAGAAGTCGGGGAAAACACCGAGTGTCAGGTCAGCGAGCGACACGAGCGCGTCCAGAGTCACACCAGAAGGTCACAACTAGGCGGATGTAAGCTTTCAGGTTCGGGTCAGTTACGCGCAGGCGCGCGTGAGATATCGTCGAGGTCGGCGAGGAACGCCCGAAGCGACTCCCGAGTGACGTGCGGCATGCAGACGACGCGGAGTTCGCCCGAAGCAGTTCGCGAGATGCGCCACCCAAGGTCGCGAAGCGAGTCGAATTCGGGTTCGGGAAGACGCGCGGCGACAAGCGGGAGTTCCGGTTCGACCGCGTCGTACCCGCGGGCGACGAGTTCGTTGTAGAACCAGTTCGCGTTCGCCTGCTGGCGCTCGTACGTGTCGCGGTAGCCGTCGGGCCACAGTTCGCGCATCGCGGCTGCGGCGGACGCGACGCCAGCGCCGCTTCGCGTGCCCGTGAGGCTCGCCTGCGACGCGGATTCGAGATACGGCGTGTCCACCGCGAGCGCGTCGAGAACCTCCTTATTGCGGAACAAGAGTCCGCCCGCGGGGACGACCGCCTGCCCGTACTTGTGGGGGTCGATAGTCATGGAGTCGACTGGCGCGTGGGCGAACGACCACTCGTGGTCGGTAAAGGGGAGGATGAAGCCGCCCCACGCGGCGTCGACGTGCATGAGCGCGCCGACGTCGTGTGCGATGTCGGTCAGTTCGGGAATCGGGTCGACGCGGCCGAACTCGGTCGTGCCGGCGACGCCCGCGACGAGAATCGTGTGGTCGTCGACCGCTCCGCGGACCGCCTCGGTGTCGGCCCGGTAGTCGCCGTCGACCGGGACGATTCGCAACTCGACGCCGAGTACGTCCGCGGCCTTCTGGAAACTGAAGTGGATGCTCTCGGGTGCGACGACGTTCGGGTCGTCGTCTCGGACGAGATTTCGCGCGGCCCGGATGGCCTGAATATTCGCCTCTGTGCCACCGCTGGCGATGTAGCCGTGTGGCTCGTCGAGGCCGGTTATCTCCCCGAGGGATGCGAGGGCGTCCTCCTCCTGGGCGGCCACCGCTTGGTAGGTGGCTGGGTCGCCGGGATTCGTCGCCAGAAATCGTTCTGCGGCCTCGCGGGCGGCCGGATGTGGCTTCGTGCACATCGACGAGAGGACGCGGTCGAATTGTTGCGGTGCCGCGCGCTGCATGCATCTCTGTATATGGGCCCCCAGTAAATCGGTTCCGCTCCAGTACGACAGGGTGGCTCACTGCGAACTCGATGTCGAGTTCACGTTCATCCCACGGCCAGCGTCGAGAGAAACAGCGTCGCGTTGTACAGTGCGTGAACCGCGATGGGAACGACGATATTTCCGGTCCGTTCGTAGACGGTCCCGAGGACTGCACCGACGAGAAACAGCGTCGTGAGCGGGACGACCACGAGCACGCCGCCTCCGATGAAGTTGAACACGTGAAGCGACGCGAAGATGGCGCTGGCGAGTGCAATCGCGCCGACGGGGCCGAACGTCGCCCGAAGTCGCCCTTGGACCGCGCCGCGAAAGAGCAGTTCCTCGCCGGGCGCGATGACGAAGATAGAGAGGAGCGCGAGCGCGACGAGTAGCCGAGGGTCTGCCGTCCCGGATGCACCGAAGACCGACCGAAGCGGGCTGAGGTCGACAACGGTCGACGCGACGAGGAGAACCGCGACAGCAGCGAAACTCCCGCCGAGTCCGACGGCGACCCACGTGAGGTCGCGTCGCGTAGGGGTTCGAATCGGCACTCCATCGAGGAGTGTCACGGCGGCGAGCACACCGACGATGGCGAAGCCGAGCTGAGAGGGTAGCAACGCGACCAGAAGAACGACTGATGGCTCTTCGGCGAGCGGGATGCCGAGTGCTAGCAAGGGCACGAACGCCGCGATAGTGAGGACGACCCCGAGCGCGAGACCGGCGACGACGATGGCGAGTGCCACGGCGACGGCGCGAACGTGGGCGAGGACGCCCGTGCGGGAGGGTACCGCTGCGATGGAGGGCATGGGAGACAGACGAATCGGTCAGCCTAGAGAGACGACGGTGACGGACAAAAAGGCGGGCGTCGAGTGTTCGAAGTTCGATACCGAAAAACCGCGCGCCGCGGCTTAGCGAACCGAGTCGAGGATGAGGCGCTGTTCGACGCGCTTGACCTCGTGTTGGACGTCGCGGACGGCGTCGATGTTCGCCGAGATGGAACTGACACCCTCGTCGACGAGGAACTGGACCATCTTCGACTTCGAGCCGGCCTGGCCGCAGATACTCGTCTTGACACCCTCTTCGCGGCACGTCTCGATGGTGTCGCCGATGAGTTTGAGCACGGCCGGGTGGAGTTCGTCGTAGAGGCCGGCGACGTGCTCGTTGTTGCGGTCCACCGCGAGCGTGTACTGGGTCAGGTCGTTCGTCCCAAAGGAGGCGAAGTCGATGCCCGCGTCGGCGAGTTCACGGATGCCGAGCGCCGCGGCGGGGGTTTCTATCATGACACCCCACTCGCGCTTGTCGGGGTCGATGCCCGCTTCTATCATGTGCTCTTTCGCGCGGAGTACGTCCTCGGCGTCGTTGACGAGGGGGAACATGATTTCGACGTTGTCGTACCCCATGTCGAACAGTCGCCGGAAGGCGTCGAGTTCGAGGCGGAAGATGTTCGGATTGTCGAGGCCGCGACGGATACCGCGGTAGCCGAGCATCGGGTTGTGCTCGCGCGGTTCGTTCTCGCCGCCTTCGAGTTGGCGGAACTCGTCTGTCGGCGCGTCGAGCGTCCGGACGCGGACGGGTCGCGGGTAGAACTCCTCTGCGACCTCGCGAACGCCGGAGATAATCTCGTCGACGTAGGCGCGCTCGCCGTTCTGCTCGATGTAGCGCTCGGGCGTCTTGCCGAGCGTCAGCACCATGTGCTCGATGCGGAGCAGGCCGACGCCGTCTGCGCCGGTTGCCGCAGCGCGTTCCGCGGCTTCCGGAATCGACACGTTGACCTTGACTTCCGTCGCGGTCATCGGCTTGACTGGCGTCTTCGGACGCGCTTCTTCGACGGGTTGGCGCTGCTTCTCTTCGGGTTCTTCGCCCTCGCGGATGGTCCCTTTGTCGCCGTCGATGGTGATGACCTCGCCGTCGGAGATTGTTTTCGTGGCCTCGCCGGAGCCGACGACGGCCGGAACGCCGAGTTCGCGCGAGACGATGGCGGCGTGGGAGGTCATTCCGCCCTCGTCGGTGACGATGCCGGCGGCGCGTTTCATCGCGGGCACCATGTCGGGCATCGTCATCTCGGTGACGATGATGTCGCCTTCGCCGACCTGGTCGAGGTGGTCGAGTTTCGTGACGATTCGGGCGCGTCCCGAGGCGATACCAGGGCTTGCGCCGAGACCGCGAAGCATGACGTCGCCATCTCCGGACGAGGAACTGCTCGCAGTCTCGGCAGCACCGCCGTCACCGTCGCCCGAGATGGTCGTAATCGGGCGCGACTGGAGCATGTAGACTTCGCCGTCGTAGACGGCCCACTCGACGTCCTGTGGGGCGTCGTAGTGGTCTTCGACCAACTCGCCGAGTTCGACGAGTCTGTCGAGTTCCTCGTCCGAGAGCACGCGGGCGTGGCGCTTCTCGTTCGGCACCTCGCGGTCGACCGTCTCGCCGGTCTCCTCGTCGCGGATGCACATCATCTTCTTGTCGGCGATGGTGGCCGTCTCCACGTCGCCGGTCTCGCGGCTCACGACGTAGTTGTCGGGCGAGACGGTACCGGAGACGACGGCTTCGCCGAGGCCCCAGGCGGCTTCGACGATAATCTGCTCGTCACCCGTCGAGGGGTGGCGAGTGAACATCACGCCGGACTTCTCGGAGTCGACCATCTGCTGGACGACGACCGCGATATCGACCTTATCGTGGGGGAAGCCCTTCCGGTTGCGGTAGTAGATTGCGCGCTCGGAGAACAGCGAGGCCCAGCACTCCTTGACGCGTTCGAGGAGGGCTTCCTCGGTGACGTTGAGGAACGTCTCTTGCTGTCCCGCGAAGGAGGCGTCGGGGAGGTCTTCCGCCGTCGCAGAGGAGCGAACCGCGACGAACGCGTCCCCTTCGCCGAGACTGCCGTACGCGTCGAGAATCTCCTCACGGACGCTCTCGGGCATCGGCGTCTCCATGATGAGTTCGTGTGCTGCCTCGTGAGCCGCTTTCAGCGCCGCAGAGTCTTCGTGGTCGACGTCAACCGCGGAGAAGAGTTCGTCGTCGATTCCGGAGTCCTCGATGAAGGAACGGTACGTGCCCGCCGTCACGACGAACCCCGGCGGGACCGGAAGCCCCGCGCTCGTAAGTTCGCCCAGTGACGCGCCTTTGCCGCCGACCAAGTCGAGGTCGTCGGCCCGTACGTCGTCCAGCCAGACTACAGCCATGTGGTATCCGTATGGTCCCACACACCGATAAAGAAGTTTGCGAACGTCACATCTGTGAATAAAAAATAACTCGCGGGCGAGTATGAAATTGTTGCAGGAACCGAAATTCAAGGGATTCAGCCCTCATACCGGGCGACGACGCGGGGATTGCAGGAGACTTTCCGAACGTTAGTCTGGAAACCCAATGTATCTTCGGGTTCGACCAGCAGTATCCAAAATCGAGGACCCGTTGGGAGACGCGAAGAGCGAATTCGAGACCGAGCCTAGGGCCGTAGTTCGGGTGCGGGTTTGGAGGCGTAATTCGGGAGTGGATTTGGAGGCGTAATTCGGGAGCGGGCAACGCGACAGCCGCGACAAGACGGGACGGGTAGCGAGGGGTTCTTGGTTGCTCGTCACCATATTGCTAGCGTGCTCCCGGAGTGGGTCTTTCTGCTCCCGTCGTGGCTCGTCGTCGGCCTCGTCGTGGGCGCGGTGGCCTCGGTCGTGGTCGCCGGAATCTTCGTCGTCGGCAATCGCCTCTTTCCGGAGCCGCGGGTCTCGTCCGCGACTCGCGTCGACGGCGTGGGTCGCCGCCGGTACGAAATCCGCGACTATCTCACGGCCATCGACGAGCGATTCGTCGAGGACCAGCGCATCAACGACGAGGAGGTCGCGTTTTTCCTCCCCGAGCGTGGCGTCGCCATCACGTTCGACGCACAGGCGTTTTTCCGACTCGAACGCGCCGGTGTCTACACCGTGCTGTGCGAACACGAGATGCCGGGCCACCAACTCGGGCGACGACTCCCGTTCGACGTGCCCACTATCGAACCGGAACTAGCCGACCTCGACGACCCCGTCTCGGCCGCGTTCGACAGACTCGGCGTCTCGCCGAACGCGTCGTCGGGAACGGTCCGCGACGCGTATCGGAAACAGGTAAAAGACGTGCACCCGGACCACGGCGGCGACAGAGAGAGCTTCCGACAGCTTCGTGAAGCGTACACGATGGCGCGTGACCACGCCGAGGACTAAGCTGGCTTTCTGCGCTGAGGACGACGCTGGATTTCTGTGCCGAAGACGACGCTGTCGCTCCCCGCCGAGTGCGTCCTCGCTTACGGTTCCGTGACTTCGAACACCACGCCCGCGTCTCGGAGCGCGTCCGTCACGCGCCCGGAGGTGTCGGTGCTGGCGACGACCACAGCGTCGAGGCCGCGAGCGGCGGCGTCCGCTGCGACTTCTCCCGGTGCGAACCACGTGGCGACCTCGACGTCTTCTTTCCGGCAGGCGACCACGGCCTCGACGCCGCTCGCGACGACGATATCTGCCTCTGCACACCGCTCTGCGAACGCATCGAGGTCGGTTTCTGAACTGCCGCCGAGTCGGGCTGGATGGATTTGCAGGACGCTCACGGCACCGGGTTCCATCTCGATGACGCCCTCGAAACCAGTGACGCTCACGTCTCCGCCTGCCTCGGCATCGGTGGTCGCGACGCCGACTGCCGGGCCGTCCTCCCCCGGTTCGGCGTGGAGAAGACCGTCCCGAAGCGAGAGCGTCACCGTCTCACCCGACGACACGTCGTCGGTGGCGATGGCGGCGTCTTCGTTCACGCTCTCCAGTACGTCGTCGGTGACGTGGTCGGCGAATCGCTGGAGGGCGCGGACCTCACGAAAGAGCCAATCGACGCCTTCCTTGGTGACGCGGTAGCGCGAGCGACCCTCTTTTTCGACCAGTTCGTCTTCGACGAGGCCGCGGATGTACTCCGAAACGGCCTGACTCGTCACGCCGACGGCCTCGGCAATCTCGCCTTGGCTCACGGCCGGTTGGCGCTCGGCAATCTCGGCGAGGATGCGGAGTCTCGTCGCTGTACGCTTGTCCTCGAGGGCACCGCTCATTATCCGGTAGAAGGACCGGTTTCATAAAAAAGGCCCGCGCTCCAGCGGCGTCAGCGTCGGAGTGCCCGCTTGGCGTGGCGGAGACGCTTTGTCGCCACCCCCGTTATCTCCCGTGTGCTCAGTGTCGCTGTGCGTGACCGCGCTGTCTACCTCCCGGAGGCCGACGCTGTCGTCGTCGCCGACCTCCATGCTGGCCGCGCCGAGGCTTCAGACGTGTCGTTCCCGCTGGGTGAGCGTGCGGACCTCAGCCAGCGACTCGACGCGCTGTGTGAGGAGTTCGAACCGGCGGAAGTCGTCTTCGCCGGCGACGTCCTCCACCGCTTCGACCACGTCTCGTCCCGCGTTTCCGAGACGGTCGAATCACTCGTCGAGACGTGTCGCGACGCCGGGTCGCGCCCCGTATTCGTCGCGGGGAACCACGACACCGTCCTCGCCGACGCGTGGCCGGGCGACATCCACGACGAGTACAGACTCTCGGACGATACACTGGTTTCGCACGGCCATCGCCATCCCAATGGTTCGTCGCACCTCCACGTCATCGGACACGACCACCCGACAATCACTATCGACGGTCGGACGCGACCCTGTGTGCTCTACGGTCCCGACGCGTACCGCGGCGCGGACGTGCTGATACTTCCGTCGTTCACCCGGTTGGCTGGCGGCGTCGAAGTCAATCAGATGCGGGCCAGCGATTTTCAATCGCCACTGGTCGAGGATGCGGGCGTGTTTCGGCCACTCGTCCGCGACGAGGACGCGGGCGAGACGCTCACGTTCCCGCCGCTGCAGAAACTGCGCCGGATGCTCTGAGATGACGGGCTGAGGACCGAGAATTTGGGGTCGCTGAGAATTTTGAGGGCGCAGAGGACAGTTGCTCAGTGCTGTTCGTCGGGTTCCCCGGTGGCCGTGTCCACGTCGCCCTCGCCACCGTCAGCCGCGACGGAAGCGGGCTCCTCGGCGTGGACTTGTTCTGACTCGGTGGTCTCGCCCGCGTCAGAGTCCTTCTCACCGGTGTCTACACTGGACTCGAAGTGTTCGAGCATGGACTGCAACTCCATGGAGCGGGCCGCGAGGCGGTCGATTTGCGAGGCCACGTCCTCAGTCACCGATGCGCCTTCGTCGGCCGCGGTGGCGACGGTCTCGGCTTCGGCGGTCGTCTCCTCGGAGATAGCAGAGATGTGGTCGACCATCTCTGCGACCTGCTGGGTGGAATCCGCTTGGCTGTCGGTCGCGTGGGTAATCTCCTGGACGCCGTCGTGGGCGTTTTCGATACCATCGACGATTTCGTCGAAGGCGTCGACCGCTTCGTCCACGCTGTTGCTCCCTTCGGAGACGTGGTCGCTCATCTCGTGGATACGGTCGACAGACGTGTTCGTTTGGTCTCTGAGTCCGGCCAGCAGTTCGGAAATTTCCTGGGTCGCCTCGCGGGTCTCCTCCGCCAGGTCCTTGACTTCGGCGGCGACGACAGCGAAGCCTTCGCCGGCGTCTCCCGCTCGTGCGGCCTCGATAGACGCGTTGAGCGCGAGGATGTTCGTCTGGTCGGCGATGTCCTCGATGAGCGTGACGACCTCTCCGACTTGGGCCATCTGCTCGTCGAGTTCTTCGATTGCGCCAGCGGTCTCGTCGCTCGCGGCCTCGATGGTGTTCATCTTCGCAAGCGCGTCCTGCCCGAGGTCGTGGCCGACACGACCGCGACTCGCCACGTGGTCGAAGGTGTCTGCGACCTCGTTCGCCGAGGCGGCAATCTCCTCGATAGTGGCCGACAGCGTGCTCATCTCGTTGGCGACGCCGTCGAGTTTGTCGGCCTGCTCGACCGTGCCGTCTGAAATCTCGCGAATCGATTGGTTGACCTCAGAGGTAGCTTCGGTCACTCTGTCGGCACCGTCGGACACCTGCTGGCTCGCCTCGACGACGTCGTCGGCGAAGGTCTGCACCTGCGCGACCGTCGCTTCGAGGTCGTCGAGCATCTGGTTGAACGCGATGCCAATCGCTTCCATCGCCTCGTTTTCGGAGTGGGTGTCGACTCGCCGAGAGAGGTCGCCAGCGGCGGCCTCCTGCATCGCGTCTTCGTACGCCTCGGCCTTGCGCTCTAGCGTCTCGTTCAACTCGCGCGCGGCGGACATGCGTTCGACGAGTGAGTCGCGCATCCCCGCAATCGAGTCGTACAGGACGCCGAGTTCGTCCTCGCGGTCAGATTCGAGCGTCACGTCGTAGTCACCGGCCTCGATGTCGCGGGCGCAGTCCGAGAGCTGTGAGAGCGACGATGCGGTCCCGCGTCCAATGGTGCCGCCGAGGACGACGACGCCCCCGAGCGCGATGCCGATGAAGACCAGGATACCGTTTCGCACGTCCGAGACGACTTCGTACGCGCTCGACGTCGGCGTGTGCTTGACGAGAATCCAGTCGGTACCTTGGATGGGCGCGTAGGCAGCCACGTAGTCAGCGTCGAGTTCTTGTTCTTTCGCGCCGTCGGTGATGAATCCCGATTCCCCGCGTGCGCCCTGCTCGATTGCCGTCGACGACGCGTTCTCGTCGGCGAGGTACGACGTGAGCCGTTTGTCTTCGTTGCGGGCGAAAAGCACCTTGCCGCCGGAATCGACGACGTAGGTGAAACTCCCGTTGTCGGCCGCGTTGAACTGCGACGAGAGGTCGCTGACGTCGACGGTGATGACGACGGCACCGTTGAAGACGCGGTTGACGGGGCTGACGAACGCCACGACGGTCTTTCCGTTTTCGTTCACGTACGGGTCCGAGACGTACACCGACTCGAAGTTCGAGAACCCGAGGCGTCCGAACCACGGTTGCGACGAGAGGTCTTTGCCGACCGCGGCGTCGCTGGTACTCGTGACGACAGTCCCCTCGCGGGTGTCGATGTAGTGGACAGACTGCGTCCCGGTCGGGAGCTTCTTCGACATCTCGCTTCGCAGGTACGACTGAATCGCCGCGTTGTCGCCGGAGCGGAGCGTCGGGTGGTCGGAGAGCATCCGAGTGACTGCGACGTGGCGCTCGCGCCACTGTCCGATAGACGACGACTCCGCCTCGGCGCGGGCGGTGAGGTCGGCGCGCACGTCACTTTTGATAGTGCTCTCTGTCTGGCCTTGCACGCCGACGCCAACGACGGCGATGAGGACGACGATGACGAGCAACGCGAGCGCGAACTTCAGGAGGTACGATTCCCGGATTCGGCTCGGGAGAACGCGGTCGAGTCTGCTCATATGATTCCCTCCGAAGTCAGGAACTCGCGGGCGACGACCTGTGGGTCGGCACCGTCGAGAGCGACCTGTTTGTTCAGGGCCTGCATCGTCTCGTTGTCCTTCAACGCGGGGCCAATCTTCGAGAGGACCGTTCGAATCTCTGGATGTTTCTCGAACGTCTCTTTGCGTCCAATCGGGACGGGGTTGTACACCGGGAAGAAGTTCTGGTCGTCTTCCAGCGACTCCAGTCCGTAGACCAGAATTTGCGGGTTCGTGGCGAAGCCCATCCCGACGGCGGCCATGTCGGTCCGAAGGAACTCGTAGGTCAACCCGGAGTCCACGACTTCGATGTTGTCTTCCCACGCCGCGAGCGCGTCGTCTTCGAATCCGTAGTAGTCAGCGAGTCCCGGCCAGCCGTCAGAGCGCCCGAAGAACCCCTCTCCGAGGACGATTTTGTCTTCGATATTCCCGGAGTTGACGTGCTCTGCGAGGTCGCTGATGCTTCGCACGCCGGTCTCGTCCATCCACTCCGGTGACGCCAGAAGCGCGTAGGTGTTGTCGAACAGTCCGCGGTCGAGGGCTTCCAGTCCGTGTTCGTCGCGGATTTCGGTCTTCATATCGTCGTAGAGTGTCGCCGGGTCCGACGGCGACGACTCGTGTTGCGGTGGGTAGAAACTCCAAATCGTCCCCGTGTAGTCCCAGTAGAGGTCCAGCGACGATTCGAGAAGGCCGCCCCAGACGGCACTCGACCCACCGTACCTCGTCTCGTCGACAAGCGGCACTTCGGTCGTCGCGGTGATGGCTTCGTACGCCATGTAGCCGAGAATGACGTTCTCAGTGAACGATTTCGAACCGATAGTGACTGCTGTACCGTCTCCCGACGAGGACGTGTCCCCGCGACTCCCAAGACACCCCGTAATCGAAGCGAGCGATGCACCCGCACACAGTGCACCACCTCCACGAAGCGTCTGTCTCCTAGTAACCCGCATACAGAAGGAGTAAAAATATCTGGTAAATAAATCCGAGCCGGCGGTTATCGAAACCGATAACCTTTTGTACAATGAAATAACAACTACTCGAAACTTATTTCAAGTTTATTCGGAGTTCGTACTGGTCCCCATCGCTCGGTTTGCACGACGAGAAAATCGATTCCGGGGTCAGTTCGGGAGGTCTCGACGAACTGCGTCGGCCGCCTCGCGACCGCTTCGCATCGCGCCGTGAATCGACGACCACGTGGTGTAGTCGCCTGCGAGGTAGGTTCGACCGTTCGGGTCACGAGCGTCGGGAAGCGAGTCGTGGACGCCCGGCGGTTGGGAGAACTGCGCGAAGGAGACGTAGTCGGTGTGGAGCAGTTCGAGGTCGTCGAAGTAACGTTCGGGGTACCACGCTTCGAGCGTCCGGCGCGTCTTCTCGAAGAGAGAGTCTTCCGACTCGTCCTGCACGGCGGAGCCCAAGAACGTCGCGTTCAGGAGTTCCGTCCCGCCGGGTGCGTACTCGGGGGCGACCGTCGAGAGTGGAACGATGGTGTTGGGGTCGGGGTCGGCGACGTTGAGCATGATGCGTTTTCCGGCGTCGAGACCGCTGTCGGTCGGGAGCGTGTAGTACTGGGTGACACAGCCGCGCGCGTCGGTCGGAATCGACTCGACGCCCGTGAGTCGCCGGGCCTCTTTCGGGTCGGTCGCGACGACGAGCGCGTCGGCTTCGATTGACTCTCGCCCGGTCGTCACGACCGCGCCGCCGGCGTCGCTCTGAAGCGATTCGACGCGCTCGCCGAGGCGGATGGTTGCCCCCTCGTCGCGGGCGCTGTCGGCGAGTTGCTCGGGGATAGCCTGCATTCCAGCGGCCGGAACGGCGGTCGACCCGGTCGAGAGCATCTTGAAGGTGTACTCGAAGACGCGCTTCGACGTGGAGAGCGACCGGTCGAGCGTGATGCCACCGTAGAAGGGTGCGACGAAGTGCTCGATGTAATCCTCGGAGAAGCCCCAGTCGCGGAGGTGTGCCCGGATGCTCCGGTCGGGACCGTCGAATATCTCGGCTTCGTCGCGGGTGCTCACGTCCTGTCTGAGAGCGAGCGTCCGAAGCTTGTCGCTCGTCGTGATTTCCGGGTTCCGAAGCGAGTCGACCACGCTTTCGATGTCCCGAAGCGGGTCCGAGAGGACCGAGCGACGACTCGGCCGACAGAGCGTCGCACCCGGCGTGAACCGCCGCAGGTCGAGGGCGTCGAGGTCGAGTTCACGTCGAACCGAGGGGTAGTCGGTCAGGAGGACCTGAAACCCGCGGTCGAGCGTGAAGCCGTCCTTGGTCCGGGTTCGAACGCGACCACCGACTTCGTCACGACGTTCGACGACGGTGACGTCTGCCCCGTCGGCGGCGAGGTGGCGTGCGGCGACGAGTCCCGCGAGTCCCGCGCCAACAACCACGATGTGGCTATCGTCCATACCCGGTCTCTCGGACGGGCGACACAAAGCCCCTGCGGGTGTCCGCCGTCGGCCGACGAGAAGGGCTTAGTCCCTCCCCCCGTAAGGGCCGCCTATGCAACCGTCCGACACGTTCTCTGGGCTGGAGTGTACGGAGACCGGCACCGAATACGACGCCGACGTGACCGGTCGCAGCGAGGCCGGTGCGCCACTGGACCCGACGTACGACCTCGGTGCGGTCGATTGGGACGCCGACACGCTCGCCGGTCGAGCGTTCGACTCGATGTGGCGCTACCGCGAACTGCTTCCCTTCTCCGACCCCGTAACCGCGAACGAGGGGGCGACCCCACTGGTCGAAGCGTCCACTCTCGGCGACGAGGCCGAGGTGGGAACGCTGCTCATCAAGGACGAAGGGCGAAACCCCACGGGGACGTACCTCGACCGTGGGTTCTCTCTTGCGGCGACGGCCGCCCGTAACGCCGAGGCCGAGGTTGTCGCGCACGCCTCTCCCGGCAACGGTGCCCAGTCGGCGGCCTCCTACGCAGGCCTCGTCGATGTCCGCTCCTATGGGTTCGTCCCCTCGCGGACGCCGTTCCCGAACAAGGCGATGGTGAACGTCCACGGCGGCCAGATGAAGGTCGTCGGCGGGCGCTACCCGGACGCGCTCTCGGCGCTCCACGAGCAACTCAAGAGCGACTGGTACACGCTTCAGGAGTTCGACAACCCGTACCGACACGACGGGGCGAAGACCATCGCCTACGAAATCGCCGAGCGACTCGAGTGGTCGGTCCCCGACTGGGTCGTCGTCCCCGCTGCGACGGGTGAACTCGTCTACGGCGTCTTCAAGGGCTTCCGCGACCTCGCCGAACTCGGCCTCGTCGAGAACGTGCCCCGACTGGTGGCGGCGCAGTCTGCTGGCTGTGCACCCATCGCCACCGCGTGGGAGGCCGGAAACGACGACACCGAGGCGTGGAACCACCCAGACACCATCGTCGGCGAACTGGAGATCCCCGACCCCGAAGGCGGGGCGCTCGCACTTCGCGCTATCGAGGAAACAGGCGGTCTCGCGGCGTCCGTCAGCGACGACGACGCCCTCGAATCGGCAGTCACCGCAGCGCAAAAAGCGGGTGTCGAAGTCGGCGCGGCAGGTGGTGTCGCGCTCGCGGCCGTCTGGGACCTCGCAGACGAGTTCGACGACGAAGACACCGTGGTCGTCGTCAACACCGAGTCGGGGTCGAAGAACGCCGACATCCTTCGGAGCCACCTGATGGGACAGGGAATCTAACGACTACGACGGAAATCCCCCGAATCGGGCTTTCAAACCGGGTTCTCTCCCGTCAAACTCCTCCATCAGGTATTTGTTTTAGACGCGTCTAATCCGGGGTATGTTGAGCGACGTGATGGAGGATTATCTGAAGGCAATTTACTCGCTTCAGATGGAACACGGCCCGCCGGTATCCACGTCAGATATCGCGGAGTACCTCGGGAAGACGCCGCCGACGGTGACGAGCATGGTCGGGAAACTCGAAGAACGAGGACTGGTCGAACGCGAGAAGTACAAGGGGGTCGAGTTGACCGACGAAGGAGAGACCGTCGCACTCGAAGTGCTTCGACACCACCGCCTGTTGGAAGCGTATCTCACGGAACACCTCGATTACTCGTGGAGCGAGGTTCACGAGGAAGCGGACGCGCTCGAACACCACATCAGCGAAGAGTTCGAACGGCGCGTCGCGGCCGCCCTCGGGAACCCGAAAGTGGACCCCCACGGCGACCCGATTCCGAGCGCCGACCTCACTCCTCCCGACTCGTCGGGTCTTTCGATGCTCTCCGACCACGGGGTCGGCGACACGGTCGTCGTCTGCCGAGTCAGCGACCGCAACCCCGAAGAACTGGAGTACCTCTCCGAGGCGGGCATCACTCCGGGGACGACTATCGACGTGACCGACATCGCACCCTTCGGGATGGTCACGGTGCGCGTGGTCGAAACCGAATCCGAACAGAGCCTTCCCGAATCCGTCGCTCGCACCATTCGCGTCCGAGAACCTGACGGCGACTGTCAGGGCGAGGACGAAGAGGTGTCCATGGCGTGACCTCGTGGGGAGAGATTCTCGTCGTCGCGCTCGTCGCTCAGTTGGCTGTGCTCCCCGGTGAGAAAGTCCAGTTTATCATCGCCGGACTCTCGACGCGATTCGACCCCAAAGTCGTCGTCGCGGCGGCGGGGTCGGCGTTCGCTCTCTGGACCGCGCTCGAAATCGTGCTCGGACAGGCGCTTAAGAACGCCCTCCCACCGGTCGTTCTCGATTCGATTACGGCGATACTGTTCGGGCTCTTCGCAGTGTTGTTGATTCGGGCCGCACCGTCCGGTTCTGACTCTGCCCCGGCGACTGACGGCGGTTTCGCGGACGACGATTTCACGCCGACCGTCTTCGGTCACGAACTCACGAGCACCCGGTTCGGCGGGTTCTTCCCCATCTTTGCGATGATGGCGGCCGGTGAGTTCGGCGACAAGACACAGTTGGTGACTATCGGACTCGCCGTGCAGTACGGTGCACACCCGGCAATCTGGGCCGGTGAGATGCTCGCAATTATCCCCGTGAGCATCGCCAACGCGTACTTCTTCCACCGGTTTTCGGACCGCTTCGACGAGCGCAAGGCCTACCTCGGTGCCGCAGGGCTGTTCGCCTTCTTCGCCGCCGATACGGTACTTGCCATCGTCACTGATTTCTCGGTGTGGGAGACGCTCGTCGGAACCGTCTCTGACGCGATTCTCTCGCTCGTCTGACGCTCGGACGCGCCGGTTCCATCGCTTTCGCGTCATTTTTCACGGTTTCGCGCCCAAGAATAGTCGATGTCAACGCTCCCATCACTCGGTGCCGGGTTAGTGTTCGGCCTCGCCCTCGCAGCGCCTCCCGGCCCGATGAACGCAGTCATCGCCGAGGAGAGCGTCGTCCGCGGCTGGGCTGCCGGGGCGCGTGCCGGACTCGGTGCGATGAGCGCCGACGCGCTGTTTTTCGTGCTCGCTGCGCTCGGTCTCGTTGCCTTCGTCGAGCAGTTTCCGACCGTTCGAGGCGTGATGGTCGGTGCTGGCGGTGTTCTCATGCTCTACTTCGCCTACGGTGCTGCACAGGAGACGAGTACGACCTTCCGTGAGGCTGCCGACCACGACGCCGACAGCGCCGGTTTCACGAAAGCGTTCGTGCTCGCGCTGACGAACCCGTATCAGATTCTCTTCTGGCTTACTATCGGCGTCGGCTTGCTCGAAACCGGCACTGTCGACGTGCTCTCACACATGCCCTACGTCGGCGCGTCGCTCACGAACCTCCTCATCGTCGAGACGGGGACGCCAGCGCTCATCGTCGGCTTCTTCGGTGGAATCGCCATCTGGGCGACTGGCTTCCCCGCAGCACTCGTCGCGGCCGAACAGCGTGTCGATTCGTTCGCCCCCGCAGTTGCGGCTCTCAGCGCCGTCGTCCTCGGCGGTTTCGGCGTCTTCTTCCTCTGGGACGCGATGCAGGCACTCGTCCTCTGAGGACGACGCTTCGCTTCGAAAGAGCGTCTTTCGCTTCGAAAAAGAAGAGCTGGCTGGTGCTTCTCCGTCAGTTCAGATGTCGCGGACGATGTCGTCAGCGATAGTGTCGAGGTAGTTACCGTGGTCGTCGCCGACTTGACTCTCGACGTCGCGGTCAGTGTAGTTCGCCGCCGACGTGTCGCCACCTTCGAGGCCGGTCTCCCCGAGTGCCTGGTCGAACTCGATGGTGTTGTAGACCCACTGGAGGACGTCGTCGGCCGCGTTGTAGTAGTTGTAGACGTGTCCGGCGCTCTCTTGGATGGCCTCGTACGTGTCGCGGCCTTCCTCTTTTCCGGGCACCTCGTTGTCGGTGGCGGCTCCGAAGGGGTGCATCGTCTCGATTGTGTACCCCGAGTCGGTCCACGCGCTGCGACTGTCGAGCGTCCGAAGCGCACTGAAGATGACCTGCGCGCCGAGTGAGTGGCTGGTGAACCGAACTGTCGTCCCGGGCGAGGCACGCTTCACGTCGAGTGCGAACTGTGCGAGTTTCCGACCGTTCTTTTGGGCGATTTCTTGGGCTTCGAACCAGCCGAACTCCCAGCCGTCGCCTTTGTCGCTGTCCCACGTGTACCCGACGACTTCACAGTCGTATCCGGCTTCGGTGAGTTTCGTGTCGGCCTTCGCTATCTTTTCGAGGGCGTCCTGTTCCGGGTTGTCGCTGTTTTTGTCCCACCCGTGAGCGAACACGAAAACCTCGGATGCGCTCCCGGAGTCGACGACGGGAACGTCACCGGAGGTGTCGTACCCCCGTGCCGTGTGGCCGGACGTGAGATTCGCGTCGTCGTCGAAGTGGTCCCGAGTCGAAATGTACGGCGTCGATGCCGCCGCTCCGGACGTGGCACCGAAGACGGTCAATCCTGCGAACGTTGCTGCTGTCGTCTTGAGGAATCGTCGTCTGCTTGCCATGGTATGCTCACCCATATGACGATGGGTATCTTCTGTGCACACCGGAACATGATAAATCAAACTACGGTCTGGTACACTGACTAATACACACATGGGCGCGGCTGGATACCCTCCCGAGACGAGAAACACTATGAACCATCGTGGCCGACTCTCGGCTATGTTCGACAAATCGACGTGGATAAAGCTCCCGCGGAACGTCCTGCAGGGCCACGGCGTGCTCGACGACCTCGCCGACGCGGTCGCCGATCTGTACCTCTCGGGCGACCCGCTTCTCGTCACGAGTCCGTCGCCCGAGCGCATCGCAGGCGACCGCGTGCGGGCGCAGTTCGACGACGTCGCCACGGTCTCTCTGGACCGCGCGAGTTTCGAGTCGGTCGAACGTGTCGTCGAGGTCGGCCGCGAGCACGACGCGGGCTACCTCATCGCCCTCGGTGGCGGGAAGCCAATCGACGTGGCGAAGATGGCCTCCGACGAACTGAACTGCGGTTTCGTCTCGGTTCCGACCGCTGCGAGTCACGACGGCATCGTCTCCGGGCGCTCGTCGATTCCCGAGGGCGACACCCGTCACTCGGTCGCTGCCGACCCGCCGCTTGCAGTCGTCGCCGACACGGAACTCCTCGCGGAGTCGCCGTGGGAACTCACGACCGCCGGCTGCGCCGACATCATCTCGAACTACACGGCGGTCAAAGACTGGGAACTCGCCCACCGCCTCAAGAACGTCGAGTACTCCGAGTACGCGGGCGCGCTCTCGCAGATGACCGCCGAGATGCTCGTCCAGAGCGCGGACTCCATCAAACCGGGTCTCGAAGAGTCCGCGTGGATTGTGACGAAGGCGCTCGTCTCCTCCGGCGTCGCCATGTCTATCGCCGGGTCGTCTCGCCCCGCGTCGGGCGCGGAGCACCTCTTTTCGCACCAACTCGACCGCATCGCCCCCAATCGTGCCCTCCACGGCCATCAGGTCGGTGTCGGCTCGATTCTGACGGAGTACTTCCACAGCGGTCCCCGCGGCGAGTGGCAGGACATCCGCGACGCGCTCTCGACAGTCGGCGCGCCGACCACGGCAGACGACCTCGGCATCGACGACGAGACGGTCATCGATGCGCTCACGACCGCCCACGAGATTCGCGACCGCTACACTATCCTCGGCGACGGCGTCAGCGAGGATGCGGCTATCGAGGCGGCGACAATTACGGGCGTTATCTAGAACCCACCTTTTTACGCCTCGGGTCGCGGAGCGACCACTCGGCGCAAAAACCTGGAGGGAAAAAGGCCGCAACTCGCTCACTTCGTTCGCTCGTCGCGGTTCGACATGGTGTCAGTACCGCCGACACTCACACCCGCTCACACTACCGTCCATCAGACACCACCACCGCTCATCACTGTCTATCGGCCCTCATCACCTTCAACCACCTCCATCTCGAACCCGAAGAGGCAAGACGGCTCCTTCCTAACCCCCGGCCATGGCAACTGCGAGCGCCGATAACCCGCTGAAGGAACACGCCGCGGCCGTGACCGCCGTCCTCTCGGTCGTCGGCTACACGGTCGTCGTCGGCACCTTCCTCGGGTGGGTCCCCGGCACTGTCTTCCCAGAGTTGTCGCTCGAACAGGTAAACCGCCTCTCGGACGCTATCGCCGTGGTGAACACGCTGAACGTCTTCGTCATCGCGATGGGGTGGCGCTGGATTCGCCGCAACGAGGTCCGAAAGCACAAGCTGGCGATGATAACGTCGTTCACGCTCATACTCGTGTTCCTCGTGATGTACCTCACGAAAATCGGCGGCGGCGGCACCAAGGAGTTCGTCGGCCCGGCGTTCGCGTACTACCCGTATCTGGCGATGCTGGCGATTCACATCATCCTCTCTATCGTCTCGGTGCCGGTGGTCCTCCACGCGCTCGTCCTCGGTTTGACCCACTCCGAACGCGAACTCAGGACCGAGACGCCACACCGGAGAGTCGGCCGCATCGCCGCGGGAGCGTGGCTGCTCTCGCTCGCACTCGGCGTCGTCACGTACCTGCTTCTCAACCACGTCTACGGCTGGGAGTACGTCGTCTCGCGGGCGGCCGCGCTCGTCGTTCCAGTCGTTGTCTGAGTCGGCGGCGGCGGTCGCCTGACTCGGCAGCGACGGTCGCTTGACCCGATAGCGACGCCCCGTCCAGAACCGAAAGCTGTGGATTTTTATTGCATCGCGTAGTGGCGGCGAATATGAGAGTCGCGCTCGTCTCGATGTACACGACGCACCACGAAGAGACGGGGGCGACGAGACGGACGCGACGGACTGCCGAACTGCTCTCCGACCGGGGGCACGAGGTGGTCGTCCTCTGTTCGCAGTGGTGGGACGGCGAGGTGCCGGAGTTCGAGCACCAGAACGTGACCTACCGCCGCGTGACCGAGTCGCCGTCGGTGGGTGCGTTCGCCTCGAAAGTCCCCTTCGTTCTCCGCGACGTCGCGCCCGACGTGATTCAGGTGGCGAGCTACCCGCCGTCGCACGTCTCGGCGGTCAAGACCGCGGCACGATTCCTCCGAACGCCGGTCGTCGCCGACTGGTGGAACCGCGACGACCGGGGCGGAAACCGGTCGTATCGGCGGGCCGCGAAGTCCCCCGACGCGGTCGTCGTCCCCTCCGAGATGATTCGCACGCAGGTCCGCGAACTGGGCGCGTCGGCCGACGCGACGCGCCTCGTTCCAGAACCGCTCAACATGGGTCTCGTCCGCGATGCACCCGTCAAGGAGGTCGCAGACGTGGTCTACGCCCGCGACCTCGACGAACACGCGAACGTCGAGAGCTTCCTGCTCGCACTCGCCGAACTCCGCGACAAAGACTGGAATGCGGTCGTCATCGGCGACGGTCCCGAGCGAGGGACGGCCGAGCAGACGGCCCGCGACCTGCGCATCGACGACCGCGTGGAGTTCCTCGGCGAACTCCCGGCCGAGAAGGCAGTCCCGATTATGAAGGGCGCACACGTCTTCGCGCAGACGGCGACGGTCGAACCATTTGCGACGAACCTCCTGTGGGCGCTCGCCTGCGGGTGCGTCTGCATCGTCGAGTACCAGGCGCGGTCGTCGGCCCACGAACTCGTCGAAGGCCGCGAACGCGGCTCGCTCGTCACGAACCCGCAAGAACTCGCCGACGAAATCGTCGCCGCCCGCAGGTTCGACCACGAGACCGTAGACGATGACTTCTCCCACTACGACTTCCGTACCGTCGTCGACCAGTTCGAAGACGTGTATCGGACGGAAATCGACGACTACGGCTTCTTCTGACGGCGCTCGTTTCTGGCGGCGCTCGCTTTCCAGTGAACCGAAGCAGCGAGAGAGTCGGACAGCACCGCCGCTCGCGGTCGGTGATAATTGAAGAGAGACGGCGAGATTACTCGTCTATCTCGTAGTCGCCGCCGTACTTCATGAAGAAGTACGCGAGGCCGAGCGTCGCAACCATCGCGAACGAGGTGGCGACGCCGAGTGCCTTCGCACTGTCCGGGACGCTCGGGAGGTTCGCACCCCCGCCACCGCCACCGACTTCGACGGTCGCGACGTCGCCGCCGACGGCGACTGCGCCCTTCATGCCGAGTGCCTTGTGCGGTTCACAGAAGTACTTCGAGATGCCAGCGTCACCCTCTTCGAAGGTGTACTCGTAGGTCGTTCCGGCTTCGGCGACTGCCGCGCCGGAGTCGAGGCTCGCGGGGCCTTCTTCCATCTTGACGTTGTGGCCGCCGCCCTCGCCGGTCCATTCCCACGTCACTGTCGTTCCGGGGTCGACCCAGATGCCAGCGGGAGCGAACGCGAGTGCGCCGCCGTTCCCCTCAGCACCAACCTCGATGGTGACTTCGCTTTGGCCGCGGAGGTCTTCGTAACCCCCGTCGATACCGTCGAGCCAACCGCCGAAGTCGGGTTCTTCCGTCTGCGCCGCGGCCGTACCCGAGGTGGCGGCAACCGCCGCGCCACCAGCGGCCGCCCCGAGGAACGCCCGCCGAGACATATCCACGTTGCCGTCGGTCATGTCCGGCGCTTGGTGTGGGCCTGTAGTGAATACTTTGGTTCTCGTCCGTCACCACCCACGGGGCGGACCTCAATTTACAGGGCCGCAGCTCCCGCCGGAAGAAAAAATCGCCGCAATAAGTGTCGAGGCTGTGCAGTGTCCGTCGAGGCTGTACAGCGTGTGCCCGGACGCAGTTCAGAGCGTGTAGTCGAACTCGCCCGTCTCGCTGTCGAGGAAGGCGGTCAGGAGGTCGATGTAGGCCTCGACGTCGTCTTTGTGGACGCTCTCTGTGACCGTGTGGAGGTAGCGCGTCGGCATCGAGATGGCACCGACGGGCTTCGCGCCGTAGGTGTTCTGGAAGCCGCCGGTGTCCGTGCCGCCCGCGGGAAGTAGTTCCATCTGGAATGGGATGTCGTTCTCTTCGGCGACCGCGCGGAGTCGGCGGTGGACTTTCGGGTTCGCGATGGCGCTGGAGTCTTTGAGCTTGATGCCCGCGCCCTCGCCGAGTTTCGTGACGTGGTCTGCGGGGTCGAAGCCGGGGACGTCGTTCGCGACGGTGGTGTCGAGACCGAGCGCGAGGTCGGGGTCGAGGTCGACGCCGAGTGCCTGCGCGCCGCGGAGGCCGACTTCTTCCTGGACGGTCGCCGCGAAGTGGATGGTGACGTCGGGGTTCTCGATGCGCTTTGCGGCTTCGAGCATCGCGAACAGACAGACGCGGTCGTCGATGGCCTTGCCCGTGACGTGGTCTCCCATCCGGACGGTCGTCTGCTGCATCGTCACGAGGTCGCCGACGGACACCTTCTCTTCGACCGTCTCGCTCGGAAGCCCGAGGTCGACGTACTCGTCTTCGACCTTCGGTTCTTTCTTCTTCTGCTCTTCAGTGAGCGTGTGCGGGGGAACAGAGCCGATGACGCCCGTGAGGTCCTCGTCGTCGGTGTGGACGGTGACGCGCTGGGCCTTCAACACGCGGGGGTCCCAGCCGCCGAGCGCGTCGAGTTGGAGGAAGCCGTCGTCGTTGATGTGGCGGACCATGAAGCCGATTTCGTCCATGTGGGCGGCGACGGCGACTTCGTAGTCGCTCGACCCCTCGATGGTCCCGACGACGTTCCCCATCGCATCGACGCGAACGCGGTCTGTCGTCTCTTCGAGGGCTGCGCGTACGATGGTGCGAATGCGGTCTTCGTACCCGGGGACGCCGCTGGTCTCGGTGAGTTCTTTCAGTTTGTCGAAATCGAAGTTCATGGTTGTGCATGATTTGCCACTGTAGATAAGTCCATCAGTCTCGACCGAACGTTCGTCACGTCCTAACAAACACCAAACGAGTTGTTGGTTGTTCCGGAACCCTTTTGGAGTTCACCGCGGACGTAGCGTGTATGTCAGATGTCGAATCCCAGCTCCGCGAGCAGTTCATGGACGCGTTCGAAAACGCCAGCTTCCCCGTGAACAACCAGATGTCGCTCGTTCCCGCGCTCCCGAACGGCCCCGGCACGAAGTTCGAAGCCGGCGACACGACGATTACGGCGATGGAACTCGCCGCAAAGCTCGGCAAGCACCAGGACTTCCCGTACGAAGACGCCGAGAGTCTCGTCGACGACGTTATCGCGGGACTCAAGGAAGAAGGGATGATTTAATCACGGCACCCACGCCGTGACGCACACGAAGCGAACGCTCTGGGAACGGTGGGTCGACCGCTTCGTCGACACCACCGACCCGATACCACTTTTCGAGACAACCGACGACAGAACAGTCCAGACTATCGAGTACGGCCGGTCGAACCGTCCTGTACTCGAACGAGGCCACCGCATGGAGCGTGTCCTCCGCGAAGCCGGTGGCAGTGTCGTCGCCGACCACGAGCGACAGGCTGGTCGCTACGAAGGGCTTGTCTACATGATGTACACCCTCGACGGCGACGTGGTCGTTCCGCGATATCTCGGCAAGTGCGGGAAGTTCGGCGCGTCGGGAACCGCCCTCAACAGCAACCTCAAGAGCGTCGAGACGAACGACGGAAAACTCGCACGTTGGGGATACGGCCGATACTACCACTTCGGCGACCTCTCTGCGGCGGTGTTCACCGACGACGGGCCGGGCAAGTACGACCGGTGGGTCTCGGAGTTGTTCGAGTCGACCGAACCGCTTCGCCTTCGCGAGCCGGTCTACTTCTGGGTCGAACCGTGGGAAGTCGGCACCGAAGGACCGTATCCAGACACTCGGCCGTACCTCGAAGAACTCGAATACCAACTCATCGGCATCGCGTTCGAACTGTTTCCCGAGCGACTCTTGAACACCGAGGGCGTGCCGACGAACCCCGAGGCGTACGCGAAGATGCGCGGCTGGACCGACCGTGAAGATACGAGACTCTCGGACTTCTGACACCCAAACCGATTTCTCGCCACCGCGCCAACACTGGTGGTATGCGAACCTACGACATCGAGCGGTATCTCAACATCAGGAGCGCGTACGGTGCCTCCTTCGCGCCCGACGGCGAGCGCCTCTCGTTTCTCATGGACACGACGGGCGTCCCGCAGGTGTGGACTGTCGACGAACCGGGTGCGTGGCCCGAACAGCGCACCTTCTACGAGGAGCGCGTCACGTTCGCGTCGTGGTCGCCGGAGAACCACGAGGTCATCTTCGGGATGGACAAGGGCGGAAACGAGCGCCAGCAGTTGTTCCGCCTCGAACCCGATACGGGCGTCATCGACGACCTGACACAGAGTCCCGACGCCAAACACCGCTGGGGCGGGTGGAGCCACGACGGCGAGCAGTTCGCCTTCACGTCGAACCGTCGGGACAACTCGGTCTTCGACGTGTACGTACAGGACCGCGACGCGACGGAAGCCGACGCTCGACTCGTTCACGAAGGTGACGGGTGGCTCACGCTCGGTGGCTGGTCCCCCGACGATTCGAAACTCATCGTCGCCGAAGCGTACTCGAACTTCGACCAAGACGTCTCCGTCCTCGACCTCGCGACGGGCGAACTGACGCATATCACGCCCCATCAGGGGACCGTTCGGTTCCAGAGCGCCACGTGGGGGCCGGACGGCGAGAACGTCTACATGGTGTCGGACCGCGCCAGCGACACGCTCGAACTCGTCCGCTACAGTCTCGACTCGGGCGAGTTCTCGCTCGTCGAATCCGGCGGCGACTACGAAATCGAAGGCGTCGGCATCGACGAAGACTCGCGGCGCATCGTCTACGCCCGCAACGTCGAGGGGTACACCGAACTCACGTTCGGCGAACTCACCGCCCCGGACGAAATCGACGCGTATCCCGAACCGAACCTCCCGAGGGGAGTCGCGGGCGGAATCTCGTTCTCACCGGACGGCGACCGCGCTGCCGTCACCGTCACCGCGAGTGCTGACACCGCGAACGTCTACGTCGTGGACCTCAAGACCGGCGAGGCGGAACGCTGGACGCGTGCGGCGACAGCGGGCATTCCGAGAGACACGTTCGTGCCGCCGGAACTCGTCCACTACCCGACCTTCGACGGCCGCGACATCCCGGCGTTCTTCACTCTGCCAGAGGAGTCGCCAGAAGGCGAGACACCGGTCATCGTCGACATTCACGGCGGTCCGGAATCGCAGCGCCGACCCTCCTTTTCGGCGGTCAAGCAGTACTTCCTCTCGCGGGGGTACGCCTACTTCGAACCGAACGTCCGCGGCTCTGCGGGCTACGGCAAGGCCTACGGCCACCTCGACGACGTGGAAAAGCGAATGGATTCCGTCGCCGACATCGAGGCGGCGGTCGAGTGGCTCCACGACCATCCGGCGGTCGACCCCGACAAAATCGTCGCCATGGGCGGGTCCTACGGCGGATTTATGGTTCTCGCGTCGATGACCGAGTACCCCGACTTGTGGGCCGCTGGCATCGACATCGTCGGCATCGCCAACTTCGTCACGTTCCTCGAAAACACAGGTGATTGGCGGCGCGAACTCCGCGAGGCCGAATACGGCTCTCTCGAAGACGACCGCGAGTTCCTCGAATCCATCTCACCGGTAAACAACATCGAGAAGATTCGTGCCCCGCTGTTCGTCCTCCACGGTGAGAACGACCCGCGCGTGCCCGTGAGCGAAGCGCACCAACTCGTCGAGGAGGCACGCGAGCACGCCCACGTCCGCGAACTCATCTTCGACGACGAGGGACACGGCTTCTCGAAGCTCGAAAACCGCATCGAAGCGTACTCCCAAATCGCCGACTTCCTCGACGAGTTCGTCTAATCGGTCCTTCGAGGTCGCTCTTTTCGGACCACCGATTCGAGAATGTCAATACAGAGAGTAGACGAAACCGTTTACTTCGGGCCACGGTTCACCGCCTGATACATGAGCGGCTACGACCGGACGCCCGACCGTGACGACACTGCCGTCGTCGGTGCCAGAATCGGGGCACGAATAACTGACACACTCATCGTGTTGGTGTTCATGTTCGCACTGAGCGTTCCACTCGGCGACGCGGCTGGTGGGTCTCGGCCATACGGTGACCTCTTGTTCCTCGTCGTGGCTTTCGTGTACTCCTTCTTGCTCGAAGGGCTGTGGGATGGACGGACACTCGGGAAGCGCCTGTTCCAAATCAAAGTCGTGACAGTCGACGGCGACGCCTGTGACCTCACATCGTCGCTGGTGAGAAACGTGCTCCGCGTCGTCGACGCTATCCTCTATTACCTCGTTGGCTTTGTTTCGATGGCTCGCACCGACAGACGACAGCGCCTCGGTGACATCGTCGCCAGTACCGTGGTCGTCCGCGACCAATAGTGGTCAGCAGTCGCACGGTAAACTGCCTTATCTTCCGTTAGAGTCAAACCACGGCACGCCGAAGCTCTGTCCATGAGCGCGGACTCGGAACAACAGACTATCCGGTGTCTCATCGCGAAGGTGGGACTGGACGGGCACGACCGTGGAGCACACGTAATCTCTCGCGCCTTCCGCGACGCGGGATTCGAGGTCATCTACTCGGGCCTCCACCGTGCCCCAGACGAGATTATTCAGGCGACGGTCCAAGAGGACGTCAACGTGCTCGGGATTTCTATCCTCTCGGGCGCGCACAACACGCTCGTCCCGAAGGTGATGGACGGCCTCGAAGAGTACGGCGCACTCGACGACACGCTCGTCATCGTCGGCGGCATCATCCCCGAGGAAGACCGACCGGGACTGCTCGAAGAGGGCGTCGACGCCATCTTCGGCCCCGGGACGCCGATGCAGGAGACCATCGACTTCGTGAAGGAAAACGCACCCGAGCGGACGTGACGATGAATCAGGCGGCGGAATCCGACCTCGTCGAGCGACTCCTCGACGGCGAACACCGGGCGCTGGCGCGCGTCATCACGAAGATAGAGTCGCGTGCACCCGGCTACCGCGACATCATCTCCGACATCCACTCACACACGGGCCACGCCTCGGTGGTCGGCGTCACCGGCAGTCCCGGTGCCGGCAAATCCACCCTCGTCGACAAACTCGCCAAGTTCTACCGCGACCGAGGCGAGACCGTCGGTGTCATCGCCGTGGACCCCTCCTCGCCCTACACGGGCGGGGCGGTCCTCGGCGACCGCATTCGCATGGCTTCGAACGTCGGCGACATGGACGTGTTCTTCCGGTCGATGAGCGCGCGCGGCCAACTCGGCGGCCTCTCGACTGCGACGTCTGACGCCGTCAAAGCGCTCGACGCGTTCGGCAAAGACCGCATCATCATCGAGACCGTCGGCGCGGGCCAAAACGAAGTGGACGTCGTGAAGACGGCCGACACGGTGGTCGTCCTCGTCCAACCCGGCAGCGGCGACGACGTGCAGATGCTGAAGGCTGGCATCCTCGAAATCGGCGACGTGTTCGTCGTCAACAAAGCCGACATGGCCGGCGCGTCGCGCACGGTCGCCGAGCTAGAGGAGATGATTCACCTCCGCGACGACCCGCGGGCGAACCTCGATACGGGCCACCACGGCCACGACGCGTTCGACGACGACCACGGCTCGGAGACTGACACAGACGGGACCGACGAGGCGACCGACGCGGACAGCGAGCCCCCGAGTTGGACGCCGCAGGTCGTCGAGACAGTCGCCACGCAGGGTGAGGGAATCGAAACCCTCGTGGACACGCTGGACGACCACTACACCTACCTGACCGACTCTGGCGAGTTGGACGAAAAGGCCCGACAGCGCGCCGCCGAGGAGATTCGCCAACTGCTCCGAAGCGACGTGGGTGAACTGCTCGAACGGGAACTTGACGCACAGGGCGGCGTCGACGACTTTGCGGCCGCTGTGGTCGAAAAGGAGACAGACCCGTACGCCGTCACCGAGGAGGTTCTCGAACCGCTCCGTGACTGTCTCGGCGACCGCGACGACTGACGCGGCCGCCCGGCGTTCTGTGAGGCCACACCGATTCCGGCGGGCGAATTAAGGCCTCAGCGCACTATCTGGATGACATGAAACTCCGACGAGCTATCGGTGCGCTCACTGCCGGTGTCGGTGTCGCTGCTGTCGCGAACGCCGCTCTCTCGAAGCGTGCCGGACCCCTCGAACCGCCGCTTTCTGGCGACCACGGAACCTACCGCTGGCGCGGGATGTCCGTCTCGTACGTCGAGGCGGGCGACACGGACGCCCCGACGCTTGTCCTCCTCCACGGCGTCAACGCCGCCGCGTCGTCGGGCGAATTCCGGGAGGTGTTCGACGACCTCGCCGAGGACTACCACGTCGTCGCACCCGACCTGCCCGGATTCGGCCTCTCGGACCGCCCGGCGCTGTACTACTCTGCGACCCTCTACGAGGACTTCGTCGGCGACTTCCTTTCGGAGTACGACGACCCGGCCGTCCTCGCGTCGTCGCTCACCGCGTCCTACGCTGTCGCGGCGGCCGCCCGCGACGACGTTTCGGTCTCTCGGTTCGTCCTCGTCTGTCCGTCCGAGCGCGGCGGTCCCGAACCGAAAGAGTGGCTCCGCGAACTCTTCCGCGCACCCGTCGTCGGCCAAGCGGCGTTCAATCTCGTCGCGTCGCGGCCGTCGATTCGGTACTTCAACGACGACCACGGTTACTACGACTCCTCGAAGGTGAGCGAGGAGTGGGAAGACTACGAGTGGCGGACCGCACATCAGGAGGGCGCGCGGTTCGCCCCGGCGTCGTTCATCTCCGGGTATCTGAACTCCGAGATAGACCTCGAAGCGGCCCTCTCTGACCTCGACGTGCCGACGACGCTCGTCTGGGGTCGCGAGAGCGACATCACGCCGTTGAAACAGGGTCGAGAGCTCGCAGAGGCGGCAGATTGTACGCTCGTGGTGTTCGACGACGCGATGCTCCTGCCCCACGTGGAGTTCCCGGCCGCTTTCGTCGACACGGTCCGCGACGCGCTCGTGTGACCGTGTTCGAGGAACTCGCCCTCCTCGACCTCGTGTCGATTCTCCTCTACGGAGCCATCGGGTTCCTCGCACTCGGCTTTTGGCTGTGGATTGCCGGGTCTCGTCTGTTGGGCTGGCCCTCGCCACGCAACGTTGTACAGGAACACGACGCTGCACTCGACCGTGAGACGACACTGGACCGCGATGCGGGGTTTGACCGCGACGCTGAGTAACTGCGATGCAGCGGAATCACGGAGCGTCGCGACCGAGTGAGCGCCGAAAAAAGCCGGTTTCTGAGACGAGCGGCCGGGTGACCGGGTGGCCTACTTGTCGGCCGGTCGGAACACGAGCAGTCTGTCGCCCGACGTGGCGTTTTCGCCCACGTCGGCCGTGACCTCCATGCCGACGTCGACTGCCGATGGGTCGGCGTCGCGCAACACGCCCGTGAGTCGGACGGGGCCGAACGACACGATGGCGGTCACGTACGGTGCCTCGTCGGCAAACGTCGGGGCCGGGACGTGAACCTCGGAGTAGGTGACGATTTCGCCCGTCTCCGACAGCGGTTCTTCGGTGAGCTCTGACGACCCGCAGTGTGGACACGAGCGCCGAGGCGGGAGCGACCCGTGTCCGTCGGGGCACGCGAGGTAGTAGCCGTCTCCCTCCGCGATGGCGGCCAGCCACTCGTCGTAGCCAGTGTCTGCCATCAGTTCATCACCTCCAGCACGTGGACGACCGCACTGGACACGGTCCCACCCGCGTTGTGGGTGACGCCGACTTCCGCATCCGGGACGGCGTCGCTGTTGGCGTGGTCACCGCGCAGGAGCTTCGTCATCTCGACGAGTTGCGCCGTGCCCGTCGCGCCGACGGGGTGGCCCTTCGCCTTCAGCCCGCCCGAGAGGTTCACCGGGAGGTCGCCGTCGCGGGTCGTCTCGCCGCGGGCGGCAGCACCGATGCCCTCGCCGGGTTCGTAGAAGCCGAGCGATTCGAGTGCCAGCACTTCAGCGATGGTGAAGCAGTCGTGGACTTCCGCTACGTCGACATCGTCGGGCGAGATACCGGCGTCCGCGTAGGCCATCTCAGCAGCCTTCGTCGCGGCGGGCGTCTGTGCGACGTATTCGCGGTCCTGAAGCGCGGCCTTGTCGCCGCCCTGTCCGGTTCCGGTGACAGAGACTGGCGCGTCGATGCCGTGTTTGTCGGCGTACTCGCCGCTGACGAGGACGATGGCGCTCGCCCCGTCGGTGATGGGACAGGCGTCGTAGAGGTGCAGCGGGTCGGCGACGACGGGGCTTTCGAGGGCGTCGTCGAGCGTGATTTCGCGGTGGAACTGCGCGTACTCGTTTTTCATCGCGTTAGCGTGGTTCTTCACCGCGATGTGGGCGAGGTCCTCGTTGTCGCCGCCGAACTCGTCGAAGTAGGCGCGGGCCATAAGCGCGTACGCACCTGGGAAGGTGACGCCCGCGCGGACTTCGAACAACTCGTCGGCTGCGATGGCCAGCGATTGGGTGACCTTCGCAGTCCCGAGGTTGTTCATCCGTTCCATTCCACCGGCGAGGACGACGTCTGCGCCGCCGCCTCGAATCGTCTGGACGGCCTGCCGGAAGGCGACGCCGGCGGATGCACACGCTTGTTCGTATCGCGTCGAGGGACACTCCAGCCCCGCGGCCTCGGCCATCACGGGCCCTTGGTGGCCCTGCGACTCGGCCAGTTCTCCCATGAAGTTCCCGTAGAAGATGCTGTCGTAGTCGTCACGAGAGACACCGGACTCGTCCCGGGCGGCGAGCGCTGCCTCGGCAAACAGGTCTCGACCGGTCCGCTCGGGGTGGTTCCCGAACTTGGTCAATCCCACACCGGCGATTCGCACGTCTTTCATGGATTATTGTACGTGATAGATGGCCCTTGAACTTGCCGTTACTCTGTAAACGTCCAGCCGACCGGCGGATACTAACGAGCACACTGCTCTAACGCGCGGTGGCCGGCGCTCGCGCCGAAAACCCACCCGACTGCGCCGCCATCGCAAAAATTACCCCCCGACCGCGTGACCTGCGCGTATGAGTGACTGGATTGGTGATACCTTCACGAGCGACGTCGGCTGGACGCACCTCGAACGCTTGGTCGACATCGGCAATCGGATGGCCGGGTCGCCCGGCGAGCGCGAGGCGATGGAGGCGACGCGCGACGCCCTCGAATCTGTCGGCGCGCGCAACGCCCACATCGACTCGTTCGACATTCAGGGCTGGGAACGCGGCGACAGCGCCATCTTCGCACACAACACGACACAGGAGTGTATCGCGCTCCCGCGCAGCCCCTCCGAAACCGCGACGGGCGAACTCGTCGACCTCGGCTACGGGCTTCCGGAAGACTTCGACCGCGACCTCTCGGGCAAGGTCGTCGTCGTCTCTTCGACCGTTCCCGACCACTACGACCGCTTCATCCACCGCCGAGAGAAGTACTACTACGCGGTCGAGGCCGGTGCAGAGGCGTTCGTCTTCGCCAACCACGTCCCCGGTCAACTCCCGCCAACCGGAAGCGTCGGTACCGCGGAGGCACCAATCGGTGACATCCCGGCCGTCGGCGTGAGCAAGGAAGTCGGTGCGCGACTCGGTCGCCGGTTCGAGGGCGAGGAAGTCACCGTGGAAGTGACCTGTGAGACACCAGCGACCGACAGCGGGAACGTCCACGCGGAACTCGGCCCCGACACCGACGAGGAAGTACTCGTCACGAGCCACCTCGACGCCCACGACATCGCGGAGGGGGCGATGGACAACGGCGCTGGCACCGCGATGGTCGTCGAACTCGCCCGCGCACTCGCCACCCGCGAGGACGAACTCGAAACGCGCGTCCGATTCGTCTGCTTCGGCTCCGAAGAAGTCGGTCTCGTCGGCTCCGAACACGAGGCGACGCGACTGGGCGACGACCGTGAAAACGTGAAAGCCATCGTCAACAACGACGGCGTCGTCGCCGGGCGGACGCTCAAACTCCACACCCACGGCTTCGACGAACTCGAAGCGACGGTCCAGACGGTCGAAGACCGCTTCGACCACGACATCTCGACGATTCCGGAGCAACTCCCGCACAGCGACCACTGGCCGTTCGTCGCCTACGGCGTTCCCGCCTTCATGGTCGGCAGCGAGCGCGAAGGACGTGGACGCGGTTGGGGGCACACCCACGCCGACACCATCGAAAAACTCGAATCGCGGACGCTCCGCGAGCAGGCGATTCTCCTCACCGAACTCACCGTCGAACTCGCACGCGAGGACCGCGAGATTCCCCACGTCGACCCCGACGACATCGCCGCGGCGCTGGAAGACGAAGACCAAGCCGAGGGGATGAAGGTCACCGGCGACTGGCCGTTCTAACGACCGCGACTGTGCTCCCTCGCGCCGTTCGGTTCGAACCACGAGGGCTTTTATTCGGGGCGGCGTAGCACGTGACGATGCGCAAGGGCCGTGCCGCAGGAGGGCGGCGATGAGACTCGCCGTTACCGGTGACGAGTCGGTCGTCGGGGCGATTCGAGCCACTGGTGCGACGGTGGTCGACCCCGACGAAGCGACGAGTAGCGATATCGTCGTCGCGGTCGGCGAGGAAGCGGTCGTCGACGCCGCACTGGACTCGTCCGCCCCGGTGCTTCCGGTCGATTGCGGCACGCCGTGGTCGGTCCCGCGTCGCGTCCTCGGCGACACCGTGGACTCGCTTCTCGCAGGAGACATTCGAGCGGTCGACCACCCGATACTCTCTGTCGGTGTTGGCGACGACCACGTCGGGCGGGCGCTGTTCGACGTCATGCTCGTCACCAGCGAACCGGCGCGAATCTCGGAGTACGCGGTTGCCCACCGACGACGGGGTGAGTCAGTCCTGAACGACCACGACGAGAACAACCGCGACGTGGCGGCCGACGCGACTGCGGTATCAGGCGAGTGGCGAGTCGCCGACGAGTTCCGCGCCGACGGTGTCGTCGTCGCCTCGCCGCTCGGGAGTAGCGGCTACGCCCGTGCTGCGGGTGGGTCCGTCGTCGGCGTCGGCGCGGGGCTCAGCGTCGTGCCTGTGTCGCCCTACGCGACCCGGACCGACTCGTGGGTGTTCGACCCGCCGCTTCGCCTCTCGGTCGAACGCGACGACGCCCCCGTCTCGCTCGTCGTCGACGACACGGTCGCCCGTCCCGTCGCCCCGCACGAATCAGTCGTCGTCGAAGTCGTCGAAACGGCGTCGCTCCTCGTCGGCTAACTGAGGCGCTTCGAGGCGTTCGCCGCACGCGCCGCGCTCGCCTGCGTATTCGAGTCTCTACTGGCACGCTACTCTTACCGGCACGCTACTCTTACCAGCACACTACGCTACAGCACGCTATCGGCAGCTACCGCACACTCGTCGCTGCGGACTTCGAAGAGAAAACGACCGACGCGGGGCTCAGATGACGGCGTTCCAGACGTCGGCGATGAGGAAGAAGAGGCTCTGGTACGCGGCGTACAGAAGCACGATTGCCGACGCCGTGAGGCCACCGTTCGGTCGGTCGAGCGGACGACCGTTCCGCGCTTCGACCTTGCGGGCTTCGAACTCGAAGAAGTCGGTGAGGAACATCCCGAGGACGAGGACGGTCAGCACCATCCCGCCGTGCGGTTCGAGGAGCAAGAAGAGAAACGACGTGACGACGAGCGCGCCGCTCGTCAGCGTGTGCGGCAGGTACCGCGAGAGCGCCTCTTCGCCACCTTCCTCCGCTTGTCGAACGTGTGCCTTGTGTCCGAGGAAACGGGTCGCCAGGTTTGCCACCACGAGCGCGAGCGCGATGTGAGGCACAACCGGTTCGACCGCCGCCAACTGGTCGAGCGGGACGAGGAACTGTAGTGGTTGCATACAGGATTCTCAGAGCGAGACTCATTAGAGTTTTTCCAATCAGTCGCGGTTCACCGACGCGAAAGCAGCCGCTATCTTGAGGGCGTTCTTATACACCGAGAGAAGAAAGACGAAAAAGACCGCGTGGTTCTTACTGTGCGTTCTTCCGCTCTTCGAGGGCGTCCATCACCTGGCGACCGGCCGGGATGAGGACCCAGAACGTGAGCGTCCCGAGCAGCGCGAACCAGAGGAACGCGTCCATCAGGGTGATGCCGATGAGGTTGAAGATTCCCTCTGTCGCCCCGGACTGAAGCGGCTCGATGAGCTGCTCCGTGCTCTCGAAACTGCTCGTCCGGTACCACGACGCAAGCACCATCCACGCGAGACCGGCCCCGGTCAGGATACCAAGCCCTTTGATGAATTCGTCAGCCATTGTTCGAATCTTCGCCGGAGTCCTCTTGAGACTTTCCCATTCCACGAGCACGGAACCGAGTCCCGAGTGTGTACACTACCGCCCCGAACGCGATACTCGTCAGTCCGATGACGGCGAAGACCGTACTCAGGATTCCGTCCGCAACGCCGACACCTACGGCCTGAAACAGACTCGCCGTGAGCGACCGCAGCGCGCTCACTTGCAGCGTCGCTGCGTCGAGAAAGACGAATCCGAGGACGACGGCGACGACGGCGATGAGCGTCGAGAAGACGGTTATCGTCTTGTAGAGCCGCATCGGAACGACGATATCGCGGCGACCACGACGGGACGCACCGCCGTCCGTGGCCTCGGTTCGACTGGTCGCGTCGCTATCTGTCATTGGTGACTCTACGAAGGGATAGTTGGTAGTGGTTCCGCTCTATTTCGGCGGACGAAGCCGGTAGTAGCGGCGGTTGAGGTCGAACATGTAGCCCTCACGCATCGTCTTGAGCACCGCGTAGGTGATGGTCCCGAAGACGATGGGGAGCAGGAACGTCAGGTCGAACAGCAGGTCAACGTTCATCGGCATGAGGTTCTTGACTGCCAACAGCGAGATGGTCATCGCGAAGACCACGCCCGAGATGCCGATTGCCGCCCAGAGCGGTTCTTCGACGGGACGCCGCGCGCTTCCTTTGTTGAGGAAGGGGACGATGGCGATGAAGCCGACGACCACACCGTTCGCGAGAACGCCGTAGGTACGGTCGGCCATGATTTTCTGCCCGCCGAGGATGGCGAGTTCGGGGTTCAGCGGGTTGAGCTTGAGCAGCCCGAACGACCAGTAGAGGTACCAGTCGGGCAGGATAATCGCCGGCGTCTGACTCGGGTTCGCGGGCGCGCCGATGTGTGGTGGCATCGTCGCCGCGAGGAACAGAATCATTCCGACGAAGAACGACGCAATCGAGAGGTTCCGAACCGTCTCGTGTGGCCACGTCGGGAACGCGAGCACGTCGCGCTCGACGTAGTCGGACTCCGTGCGGAGGTCCTGATCTTCACGCCGGGAGCGCTCGAAGTACTCGTACGTCAGTCGGGACAGCCCAGTCTTTCGAGCCTTGCGCTCGCTCCACGTGGGCGTCTCGTTGTCCGGGGCGACGATGCCCCCGCCGTCCGTTCGAACTTCCTTGGGTTGGGATTCGTTGTCGCTCATTTCTATCACCTTAGTGCGGCTCCGCGATGCCCTGCACCCACACGATGCCGATGTGGATCGCGATGAGCGTCGTCACGACGAAGGGGAGCAGGAAGACGTGTAGGATGTACATACGCTGGAGCGTCGCCTGACTCAGCGTGAAGCCGCCGAACAGGAGCTGTGCGACCCACTCACCGGCGAGCGGAACGGACAGCGACATTTCGACGCCAATCTGACCGGCCCAGAAGGCCAGCTGGTCCCACGGCAGGAGGTACCCGGTGTACCCGAACACCATGGTCAGACTGATCAGGACGATGCCGAGCAGCCAGTTCAGTTCGCGCGGTTCCTTGTACGCGCCCGTGAAGTACACACGGAGCATGTGCAGGAACACTGCGGCGACCATGACTTGTGCCGCCCACCGGTGGACGGACCGGAGCATGAAGCCGAACTGGAGGTCGCGCATGATGAATTCGATACTGTTGTAGGCCGTCGTCGGGTCACCCGATGTCGCCGGGGAGTAGTAGAACCCGAGGAGTGCACCACTGATGGCTGCGACGACGTACGCGAGCGTCGAGAAGAGCCCGAGCGTGTACAGCGGGTACCAGTACCAGAACTTGTTGTCCAAGTTGTACTGCTCAGTGTGGCTCTTGGGCATCTGGAGGTTGACTCTGTAGTAGAGCGTCTCCAGCAGCTCGAGGTAGTCGACGATGCGAAGTCGCTTGTCGAGCCAGATGAGCGTGGTGAGGAAGGTGGCCTCGATTGGTGTGAGGTCCTTCTTCTTCATCCAGGCCTTGTGGTCGTGGTCGTCTTTGCGTTCGAGACTCATGGTTTATCGCTTGTAGTAGGGGTACACCGCGCGCTTGACCTGTTCCCACGCGCCGTCACCGAGCGTGTTCCCGTCGACGTCCTCCTCGCGGACGTAGAGGTCTTCCCATTTGCGACGCCGCTTCTTGACGATCATGACGTCTGGGAGGAACTCCTTGCGGTACAGTGCGAGGATGAACGCGAGGTCCACGAAGATGACGGCGAGGATACCACCGAGGAACATGTTACCCGTGTCCGTCAGGCCCCACCCGGAGACGAATCCGTAGGTGAAGAGGAAGACGAACACGACCTCGATAATCGTCAAGAGGACGATTGCGATGGCCGCCGCAGTGCTCTCGCGTGCCGGTTCGTATCGGTGTATATCGCCGTACGTGCTTCCTGTCGAGGACATTATTCGCCACCTCCAGTGTTACCCGTGTTGGGCGACTCGCCGTATTTCAGGATGTAGAACGTGTAGACGAGCGTGACGATGATTCCGAGGATGGTCGCCGACCCGACCCAGTGTGCCTGAATCGGTACACCGAGTTCGTGAAGCTCCTTTCGTCCGCCACCGCCACCGACTTCGACGGTCGCGACGTCGCCGCCGACGGCGACTGCGCCCTTCATGTTGAGTGCTTTGTGTGGCGCACAGAAGTACTTCGAGATGCCAGCGTCACCCTCTTCGAAGGTGTACTCGTAGGTCGTTCCGGCTTCAGCGACTGCCGCGCCGGAGTCGAGGCTCGCGGGGCCTTCTTCCATCTTGACGTTGTGGCCACCGCCCTCGCCGGTCCATTCCCACGTCACTGTCGTTCCGGGGTCGATCCAGATGCCAGCCGGGGAGAACGCAAGTGCGCCACCGTTTCCGGAGGCACCAACCTCGATGGTGACTTCGCTTTGGCCGCGGAGGTCTTCGTAGCCTCCCTCGATACCGTCGAGCCAACCACCGAAGTCGGGTTGCACCTGCGCACCACCGCCGCCGCCTTCCTCTGAAGCCGCAGCGGTCCCGGCGGCAGCGGTCGCGGCGGCTGTGGCACCGCCAGCCGTTCGGAGAAACTCCCGCCTTTTCATACAGCCGTTCGTCAGGATGCCTCGCGCTTAAACCCACCGACTATGCCGTCACGGAGGGTGATTCGAGGACGCAAAGAAGAGCGGTTACTGCCCCTCAGAATGAGGGGTATCGTTCGTCGGCGACTCGACGAGCGGCTCTATTTCGGCGTCGTCGAATTCGGGAAGGAACGCTGGGCGCTCTCCTTCTTCGAGCCCGATGACGCGGAGACGGTCGCGGTACTCTTCGGCCCGGAATCGGTCGGACAAGCGCGCGTTCGCGACGACGACAAAGAGGAAGATGCCGACGAGTAGGAAGCCGAAGCCAGCAATCGGCGCGGCGATTGTCTTCGGACTCGGAAGCCACGGCCACGACGCGATGAGTGCGAGCCCGCCGAGTACCTGTCCAAATGCGACGATTTGGAGCATCTTGTTCCCGAAGTCGCCCGTTCCCTGTGCGACTTCGTCGGGGGCGGGTAGTGTGACGTTCGCCGGCGCACTGTTGACCTCGAAATCGTCCATCGAACAGAGCGCGACCGTCGGTTTCACGTCACGGAGGACGGTTCCCTCGCCTTCGACGCTTCCGTCCGGGTAGACGACTGCGTACCCTTCGTCGGAGTACGCGAGAATCCGTGGCGCTCCGTCTTCGGTGACGCGTTCGAGGACGGCGAACACCTCGCGAATCGCGACGCGGTAGCGAAGCTCTTCTTCGACGCGGTCGAGTAACTCCTCGCCGACAATCCACGAGTCGGGGTCGAAGGCGGCTTCCCACTCTTCGACGGACATCTCGGCCATATCGGCCGGGCCGAAGTTGTCGAAGTCGTACTTCGACTCCACCTCGCGGCGGAGTGCTTCGAGTTCGTCCTCGGACACCGCGTCGTCGACACCCGCCTCGGACGACTCGGGTCCCTCAGCCGGTGCGGAAGACGAATCTGCCATTGCCCGGGGTAAGTCCCACGAACCTAAACGTGTTCCGACCCGTGCGGGTCGCCACCGGCGTCTGTCTACCCGAATCGACTGCCAAAATTGGTCTAGCGCTCGAATGGGAATCACCGCATCGGTTCCTTTAGGCCGACCGGGTTCTAACGCCGGGCGATGGCAGACGAGACGACCTTCGCGACGCTCGCCGCGGTCACCGTCACGGCCAGTCTTCCATTCTACCTCTACGGTGCGTGGATTATGATAGACGCCGAGACGGTGTCGTGGGACGTGCTCGTCTACCACCTGAAAATCATCTTCCCGGGACTCATCCTGAACACCGTCCCCGTCGTGACGTGGATGCTTCCCCGACTGTTCGAACAACTGAGCGGCCTCACTGCTCTCCACGCTATCCTCGGATTACAGGCGTACGCGATGCTCGTGTTCGCGCTCACGGGTATCGTCCGTATCTTCCAAGTAAAGTGGAAAGCTGACCTGTATCGCGACCCCGACCAGGATATCGCTCTCGACGACCTCCACGAGAACATGGGTGCGTGGCGCGGGCGTCTCAGAGTCGGCGTCTTCGGCTACGTTATCTTCTGGTTCCTCGCGTGGATACTTGGTGTATACCGGTACGTGACGGGCTATATCCTAGTCTGACCCGAAAACTCCCCGCGAGGTCACCACTGTTCTGCGCTGGCGAGGTCTACGCTGTGGTCGAGTTTTGACGACGGACAGATGTCTTCGAGAACGCAGTCGTCGCAGTCTGGGTTGCGGGCGTCACAGACGGCGCGCCCGTGGCTGATGAACAGGTGGGTGAACTGCTGCCAGTCCGACTCGGGGACGACCGGCATGAGGTCTTCTTCGATGCGTTCGGGGTACTCCTCTTCGGTGAGGCCGAGTCGCCGCGAGAGTCGCTGGACGTGGGTGTCGACGACGATTCCCTCGACGATGTCGTGGCCGTGCTGGAGGACGACGTTCGCGGTCTTACGGCCGACGCCGGCGAGGTCGGTCAGTTCGGACATCGTATCCGGCACCTCGCCGTCGTGTTTCTCGACGATGTCGGTGCAGGCGCTTCGGATGTACTTCGCCTTGTTGTTGTAGTAGGTGATGGAGTTGATGTCCTCGGCCAACTCGTCTTGGTCGGCGTCGGCGTACTCTTGGGGACCGTCGTACTTCTCGAACAACTCCGCTGTGACCTTGTTGACGCGCTCGTCGGTACACTGCGCGGAGAGCATGACTGCGATGAGGAGTTCGAGCCGGTTCGAGTAGGAAAGCGAGATGGTGGTGTCCGGGTACTCCTCGTACAATCTGTCGAGGACTTCCTCGGCTTGCGCCTCGCGGGAGTCGAGTGGCGTGCCCATACCAGTGGGTGCGACCGATTCGATTTCAGTTGTTCGGGTTGAGGCGGATGGTCGGCGGCCCCAATCGGTTCTCATCGACTGAGAGCCATCGCGTTCGAAGTTCTCTCTGCCGCGCGTCTGTACTAGTGAGGGAATACCCATGACAAACTCGACACGACCACACACACAGGCGACACAGCACGCATCGGAGTCACGAGTCGTCTACGGCGTTGCTCGCCAGCGGTTCCTCGCTGGCGCGCTGTTGTTCCTCTTCGGACTCGTCGCCCTCATGGGAATCATCACCGCCGAGGCGTTCTATCCCGGGTACAACGCCGGTGTACAGGAGATTAGCGACCTCGGAGCGACGAGACCACCGAACAGCGTCATCCTCCAGCCGTCCGCGTCGATTTTCAACACGACGATGATGGTCTCGGGCGTGCTCGCCCTCGCGGCGACGTACTTTGTACACCAGGCATTCCGTGACCGCGTGGTTACCGTCGCCCTCGGACTGCTCGGCCTCGGCGTCCTCGGCGTCGGTGTCTTCGACGGCAGCGAAGCCCCGATGCACGGGATATTCGCACTGCTGACGTTCTTCTCCGGCGCGGTGTCGGCAGTCGTCGCGTCCCGCGTAATCGAGACACCGTTCAAGTATCTCTCTGTCGCAGTTGGGGGATTCGTCCTCCTGCTTCTTGGGAGTCTCATCGTGTTGGGGCTGCTCGGTATCCCACACCCACTGGCGTTCCTCGGGATGGGTGGCGTCGAACGGTACGTCGCGTATCCGACGCTCCTCTGGACGCTCGGGTTCGGTGGCTATCTGATGGCTCCGGTCCCCGAGCAGGACGCGGCGTGACGCCGCTTCTAGTTCCGGTGCTCGACGGTGCCCGCGCCGACGAAGACCAACGATTTATCATTGACGACTGCGACACCCCAACCATGTCTGCGATGGAACTCCCCGGTCGTCGTGAAGCGTGGCTGACCGCGGCAGCGACGCTCGGCGGGTACGGTCTCATCCTCGCCGGAATGTTCGTTGCCCTGTTCGTGCTCCCGTTTGTCGTCGTGACGGCGCTTTGACACCCTCCCCGCGCTAAAGCGCGAGGCTTTCGCCTCGAATTTTCCGTAAGTCGTCGCTGACGGACACACCGCTCGTCGGTCACTGCTGGTGCTTAGTGTGTCGAGCCGGCTGAAAAGTCGATTGAGACGAGGGGAAGAATCCGGTTACGCGAACGCGCGCGAGATTTCTGCGCCGTCGTCTGCTTCCTTCTGAATCTTCTCCCAGGCAGAGACGAAGTCCTGCATGTAGATTTCCGTGCGGTCGTCGCGGATAGCGAACATCCCGGCTTCCGTACAGACGGCCTTGATGTCGGCACCGGAGGCGTTCTCGGCCATCTCGGCGAGTTCCACGAAGTCGACGTCGTCGGAGACGTTCATCTTCCGGGTGTGAATCTGGAAGATTATCTCACGGCCGTCCTCGTTCGGCTTGGGCACCTCGATGAGGCGGTCGAACCGACCGGGGCGGAGGATAGCGGGGTCGAGCATGTCGAAGCGGTTGGTCGCTGCGATGATGCGGATGTTCCCGCGTTCGTCGAACCCGTCCATCTCCGCGAGGAGTTGCATCATGGTCCGCTGGACCTCGGCGTCGCCGGAGGTTTTCGAGTCGGTCCGCTTCGACGCGATGGCGTCGATCTCGTCGATGAAGATGACTGCCGGTTCGTTCTCGCGAGCGACTTCGAACAGGTCGCGAACGAGCTTCGCGCCCTCACCGATGAACTTGTGCACCAGTTCGGACCCGGCCATCTTGATGAACGAGGCGTTGGTCTGGTTCGCGACGGCCTTCGCGAGCATCGTCTTCCCGGTGCCCGGCGGCCCATAGAGCAGGACGCCCGACGGCGGGTCGATACCGACCTTCTCGAACATCTCGGGGCGGTCGAGCGGCTGTCTCTTATACACATCTCTGATGGCGCGAGGGAGG
>NZ_AOLI01000035.1 GCF_000336955.1 Haloferax larsenii JCM 13917
CCAGAGGATTGCCGATGACCCCGCGAGAACGGGCGAGGCACCCACTGGCGCGGGTGTGCCCGAAAGGGCCGGTGTCACACCACCGACCCCGTGCCGTCACGGAAACCATGACAGCAAAATCAGATTCCCCGGCAAAGGGGCATGAGAGTATCGATACCGAAGACTTGGTCCACGGAACGCCGCTCGAAGGTGAGTCAGACGAGTTCGTGGCGTTGGTGCTGGAGGGTCAGAAGCAGGAGGCTATAACGGCCGCAGACACGTTGACGCGGGCGTTACTGAACGATGATAAGCCACTGACGGACGACGATGTGGCGCGGCTCGCTGAGATCGGGAATGCGTTCCGGGCGATCTACAGTGAACTGGTCCACCGTGTGCCGGAGGAGCACCGTGTGAGGTACAAGGACTCGTAGTCGGTTTATCATACTTCTGGTAGTATGCGTATTCAGTGATACCCTCCCCTACAGTATTCATTAACTGTAGACCTTCGGTCTACAGTGAATGAAATTGGCCCACAGCCCATTTGCCCATGGTGTGTCAGAGAGGAGGTAGATATATAGATGCGCGTTGTTCTCGATCGGGGTGGTTCGTGATGGGTGCTCTATCCGTCGTTTTCGGTGTTGTTGAGTTTCGCCATGCCGACCATCGGGGCCAGCATCGGGGCGTGTAGCATGGCTTCAGCCAGTGCCTCGCGGTACGTGGTCACTGGTGGGGCATCTGTCTGTGTGTCTTCGGCTCGCCCGTACCCAGATCCGACGATCTCCGTTCCATCAAGAGCAGGGTCGTAGTTGTTGAGAATCCGGCTTACGGTCGGTTGGGATTCTGTCTCTTATACACATCTCTG
>NZ_AOLI01000036.1 GCF_000336955.1 Haloferax larsenii JCM 13917
GGATTGCTTTCTTTTCCTGCTCCTACTAAGATGTTTCAATTCGGAGCGTTCCCCATTGCGCTAGGCAATTGCTGTGGGGATTCCCATTCGGAGATCTTCAGTTCTTAGCCTCCATGCGGCTCCCTGAAGCTTATCGCAGCTTGGCACGTCCGTCATCGGCTCTCGAGCCGAGCTATCCACCAGCTGGCACAGTAGCCAGTTGATATATGTCACTGTGACCCGGAGAACGGGTCCAGTG